>CANJUF010000001.1 GCA_947477745.1 Sphingomonadaceae bacterium
TCCTGGCCACATGGCCAGTCTTCTCAGCATGGCGCAGCACTTAGAGCTTGCGCTGAATATCGCGGTCTTCCTTGGTCATTGGATCCATCCTCCTGGCTGCCAGTCAGCAGCATGAAAGATGTCCCGCAAGTCCGTACAGTCCTACAGGCGGACAACTTCCTGATTCCCGCCACGACTTCGTGATGGAAGGCGATGCGCTTGACCTGCTGTTCGCGCAGCTTCGCACGATCGCCAATGGGCCTGGTGAGGACAAATCCTTATCGGCTGCGGCCTGACCGCTTCCTTCGCTTTGAGGTTTGGAGTGCTGGCGCTCTTGGTAAAGATTCACGTTCCTGCGCCAGCGACCTCCACGCCCGCGCTTAGGCTGCTACCATCGAGCACGAAGCCGGGGTATCCTTGCGCCGTAATGGCCTCGCAGCGCTCGACGTAGTCTCCGAAACCGATGTAGCACAAGAATGTCGGCGACTTGCCCTCGACATTCGCGCCCCAATACCAGTTCGCGCCCTTGGTATAGATGCTCGCCTCGCCGAGCTGGTTGACGCGCTGCACCCAGCTTTCCTGGGCTTCGCTGTCGACGTCGATTGTGCGCACGGCTTTGCTGCATAGGTAATCGATCAGATCTGCGATCCAGCCAACCTGATATTCGTTGGCAACCAGCACATTGGCGAGCGCGGACGGACTTTGCGGGCCGGACACGATGAACAGGTTGGGAAATCCCCGGACCATCACGCCAAGATAGGAACGCGGTCCGCCTGACCATGCCTCCTTCAGGCTCGCGCCGCCTCGCCCCCGAATGTCGATCCGGTCCAATGAACCGGTGAGCGCATCGTAGCCGGTCGCGCAGACGATCACGTCCACTTCGTATTCCCCCTTGGCAGTACGCACGCCTCTGGAGGTGAACGCCTCGATCGGATCGGCCTTGACGTCGATTAGTTCCACCTCGGGCCGGTTGAACATCGCGTAGTAGCCCGAATCGAGGATCAGCCGCTTGCTGCCGTAATACTGGCGAGGGGTGAGCAGGCGCGCAGTCTCGGGATCATCGACGATCGAGGCGATCTTGCGTTCGAGGAAATCGTTGGCGAGCGCGCTGGCGCGTTCGTCGGTCAGCAGGTCGTTGAAGGCGCGGTGGAAGGCGGTGCCGCCGTAGTTCCACGCACGCTCGAAAGCGGCGTCGCGCTCTTCCGCGCTGACATCCAGCGCCGATTCCTCGCCGGTGACAATCACTTCGTCCGATGGCAGGGTACGCCAGCTCATTCCGGCAGGAGTCATCAGCCAGGAGAGCCGCAAATGCGCGTACTGCGCCTTGACCGCTTCCTGCTCGCCCTCGTGCATCGGACGGTTGGCGGCGGGCACGATATGGTGCGCGGTGCGCTGCATCACGTAAAGATTCGCAGCGGTCTTGCCGATCTCGGTCGCGGCCTGGACCCCCGACGAGCCGGTGCCGATCACCGCCACCCGCTTTCCGGTGAAATCGACCGGGCGGTGCGGCCAGCGTCCGGTGTGATAGATCTCACCCCCGAAGCGGTCCTGCCCGGGCCATGACGGAATATAGGGAGTGGAAAGCGGCCCGGTCGCCATGATCAGGTAACGCACTTCATAACGGTCGCCCCGGTCGGTTTCGACCCTCCAGCGCGCGCTCCCCTCATCCCAGTGCGCCTTGATCACCCGCGTGCCGAAGCGCATGTCCTTCGCAATGTCGAAACGCTCGACCACGTGGTCGATGTAGGCGCGGATCTCGCCTTGGAGCGCAAACCGCTCGGTCCAGTTCCATTCCTGCGAAAGCTCGTCCGAAAAGGACAGCGCATATTGCAGGCTTTCGACGTCGCAGCGCGCGCCGGGATAGGCGTTCCAGTACCACACGCCGCCGGGGCCATCGGCGGCTTCGATCAGCCGGACCGAATGGCCGCGTTCGTCGCGCAGCCGGTAAAGCGCAGCGAGCCCGGCAAAACCTGCGCCGACGATGAGCGCATCCAGCGTCGCGGATTCCGGTGCGCGGCCGCCGCTGACGGAGCCCTCGTCCTGCCTGTCCATGCCATCCTCTCCCGCCGATTCGCTTCGACCCGTCGGTTCGCGGGCGCAAGCACTGGTAGCCTCTCAGCCCGCCTCCGCAAACCAATGGCGTTTGAACCACAAGGCAAGATTGACCAGCAGGATCAGCACCGGAACCTCGACCAGCGGGCCGATCACCGCCGCAAAGGCAACTGGCGATGCGAGGCCAAAGGCGGCGATGGCAACCGCGATGGCAAGTTCGAAATTGTTCGATGCGGCAGTGAACGAAAGCGAAGTCGTGCGCGCATAGTTCACGCCCAAGGCCCGCCCGGCCGCGAAGGCGAGCACGAACATCGCCGCGAAGAATATCACCAGCGGCAAGGCAATGCGCAGCGCGTCGAATGGCAGGGCAAGGATCTCCCCGCCCTTCAGGCTGAACATGGCAACGATCGTGAACAGCAGAGCGGCCAAGGTGATCGGGCAGATCGCGGGCAGGAACCGGCTCTCGTACCATTCGGCCCCGCGCGCGCGGACCAGAGTGCGGCGAACGAGGAACCCGGCAAGGAACGGCACGCCCAGGTAGGTCAGTACCGCCCTGGCCACCGTGCCGAAATCGATGTCCACGACCTGCGTGCCAAGCCCGAACATCGGCGGCAGCACGGTGAGGTAGAACCAGGCGTAAGGCACGTAAAAGACGATCTGGAACAGCGAATTGAAGGCAACCAGCCCGGTCACGTACTCGGGGCTGCCCTTCGCCAACTGGTTCCAAACCAGCACCATGGCGATGCAAGGCGCGATGCCGATCAGGATCAGTCCGGTGAAATAGTCCGGCTTGTCGGGCAGCAGCAGCGCGGCCAGCGCGAACATGAACAGCGGGGCGACGATCCAGCACAGCACGAAGGAAAGCGCCAGCACCTTGCCGTCGCGGAACACCTCGCCCAGTTCCTCGTAGCGAACCTTGGCGAGCGGCGGGAACATCATCAGGATCAGGCCCACCGCGATGGGCACGCTGGTCGAGCCCACCGACATCGCATCGAGCGCCCTAGGCACGGCCGGCGCGAGCGAGCCCAGCGCGATGCCCAGCGCCATCGCCGCGAAAATCCACAGCGTCAGATACCGGTCGAGGAACGAAAGCCGCGCGCGCGGCTCTTCAAGCGCAAGTGTAGCCATCGTCAGGCGCCCTGCTCTTGTTGCAGGTCCGCAAAGTCCGGGCTCTCGCCGTAGACCGTGCTGTCGCCGTGCGTGAGGAATGCCTCCCACACGACCCCGTCGGGATCGGCGATCCAGCTCTTTTCCGACTTGGCGTAGCAGCAGGTGGTCTCGCCTTCTTCAAGCACGGGAGCGCCCGCCGCCTTGAGGCGGCCGTAAACCTCGGCAAGTTCGCTGCCGTCATCGACCTGCAGGCCAAGGTGCTCCACGCCCTTTTCGGCCCCGCACTTTTGCGAGACCGCAAAGTTGACACGCGGATCGTCGAGCATCCATTTGGCGTAGTCGGGCTTGGTCACGCTCGGCGCGGTGCCGAACAGGCCTGAATAGAAAGCGATCGAGGCATCGAGGTCGGCGACCCCGACATGAACGTGAAAGCGTTTCATGCGACATCCTTTGCTTCGGAAATTTGAGGGGTGCAGGACGGCGCAGGCACACATGCCTCGCCGCCGCAGCAGTTTTCCATGAGATAGGCCATCAACCCGCCCATCGCGGCGTAATCGGCCGAATAGACGATCGAGCGGCTATGGCGCCGCTGCGTCACCAGTCCGGCATTGGCGAGCTGCGCGAGATGAAAGCTCATCGAGGAGGCGGGGACCGCCAAGGCCTGCGCCAAAGCGCCCGCCGGCATTCCTTCCGGCCCGGCCTGCACCAGCAGCCTGAAGGCCGCGAGACGATGTACCTGCGCCAGCGCCGCCAGGGCGCGGATGACCAAATCAGATTGCATCGCTAGTATTCCACATTTCTATATTTATAGAAATATGGAACGTGATTTCGATTGTCAAGCGTGAAGCGCGCCTCCGGGAATCTCGGACGAAGGCCAGCGGTATGCGCCGAATATTCGGGGCACGACGACGCCGGGATTTGCCGCCAGCACATAAGGGATCGCCCGCACCGCCGTCATGGCGACGGCTATGTGCCCGCCCGCGCTGCCTTCGTAGTCCTCGGGCGAGCCGTTCTCGATCACAAGGTCGAGCTTCATACTGGGCACGCCCTCGATTATCACGCGCACCAGGAAATGGCCGTCGAGCGTGAAGCCCCAGTCGGGAATGTCGTTCGCCGCCGTCCAGTATTCCTCGCAGACGAGGCGCGGCTGGCCCTCCACGAATGCCGTCCAGCGCATGATCTGACCGACCACGCTGCCCGCCGGCAGCACGCCGCAGGCAACCAGCGTATCGTGGTCGACCGCCGCGACCCGCACGTCGGATTCGATCCGGTCGACCGTCACGCCGAGCTGGTCCGCCGCGGCGGCCAGCGCCTGCTCGTATTGCACCGACACCGCCCGGAACATCGGCGATTGCGCCGAGATTTCCTCGGGCTGCTTGCCCATGCCCATCAGCGAGACGAGCATGGCCTCTTCCCTGATGCGCGAGCAATCGACCAGTTCCTGCACGGTAATCTTGTCGACCCGCTGCGACAGCGCGGTGAGGCTCACCGCCAGCCGCTCCAGCATGAAGCCGGGATGCTCTCCCGCCGCATGAAAGCGCGCGCCGGACTTGGCGCAGGCCGCCTCGATCCGGGCCTTCACCGCTGGATCGTAGGTAGCGAGGTGATTGTAAGTCGTGGTGGTGATCACGCTCTTGCCCGTTTCGAGCAGCGCGACAATGTCATCGGTGTTGGAGTTCTCGGCAAAGCCCTTGCTCGCGGCGTGGAGCACAATGTCCGCTTCAAGGCCGAGGATCGCGGCCTTGTCAGTGGTGGCGAGCACGCCGACCGGCTCGCGCCCGGCAAGCATGCCCGCGTCCTGTCCCGCCTTGTCCGCGCTGTAAACGAACAGGCCGGCCAGCTCGTAACCGGGGGTATCGAGCACGGCGCGAAGCTGCGGCAGCCCGACAGCGCCGGTCGCCCACTGGATGATCCTGATCGTCATTGTCCGGCCTGATAGCGCAGGCAGAGGCCAAGGCCCATCCCCGGTGCAAGCCAGGATCGGCCGCCGGTTATAAGTTCGTCAGCTCATCACTTCGTAGAATTGCGCGCGGATGCCCTTCACCGCCCTGACGCGGAAATCCACATGCTGCGAAGCCAGATCGGCGTTGAGCACATCGACCGGCGCCAGCTCGCGGCCCTCGCGCATGGCAGCGGGCGCATCGGGGTGTGCTCCGACATAGCGCCGTGTTGCCGCGATCACGGCAGCCTCTCGCTTCTGCCCGAGCGATCCCTGTCCGAGTGTAGCGAATTGCGCATGCGCCGCCGTCGGACGGATCTGGTGAGCAACCGGGCTCTGGCTGAACATCACATGCGCACCAAGCGCTGGTAAGGCCAGCCAGGCAAGAGCGGCAGGAACAAGGAGAAGCTTCTTGGACATGGAGAGCGCCCTTAACGACAACATTTCAATCAGGGAAGATTAAATATGCAATATTAGCATGTAAAGTCCGAAGTGTGATTGCGCATCGGGCGCTGCCCGGCACGTTTACGCATTGTTGACAAGCCCTGCGTATCGTCCCTGATCTGGGAATTGACTTGGCTGGGGTGCTCGATGGACGACGATCGCTACCGAAGGCGCTCGGAAATCAGGCTGCGGTGTCCGTGCCGGACGCTCGACGGCATTCCGATCGAGATCGAACTGCTCGACTTGTCCGAGCGCGCCTGCCTTGCGCGCAGCGTCGGCTTTCCGCTTCATTTCGGGCAGGCACTGCGACTGTTCCCCGAGGGTTGCGACGAATTCACCGCCACCGTCCGGCGCAGCAAGGATGAGATTTGCGGGATCGAGTTCGACAAGGAACTGCCGCTTCCGGTGTTCGAACGGATGCGCTGCTATGTTCCGCCACCGGAGGAAAGCGCCGATGCGGCCTCACGCGCTCAGGAGACCGCGATAGCCGCCAAGGAAGCCGCGCTGAAGATGCTCGACCCGGAGCCTGTGAAGGTGGTTGAATCCCAGCCCTACGGCTCGCTGCTCAGCACTGGCCGAAAGCCAAGCGCCAAGAAAATGGCGATTTCCTGAACTTCAGCCACCACTCCAGATCGCCAGCGCGTCGAGCGCTTCGATCTCCGTGCCTGCGACCCTGAGCGGATTGACCTCGAGCGCGGCAAGGTCCGGCCCG
Source organism: Sphingomonadaceae bacterium (assembly GCA_947477745.1). Lineage (GTDB taxonomy): Bacteria > Pseudomonadota > Alphaproteobacteria > Sphingomonadales > Sphingomonadaceae > Novosphingobium. Next base: position 6,237 of record CANJUF010000001.1, read on the forward strand.
AGCGCGGCGGCGGCATCGCCGATCGCGACGATCGCGCGGGCCAATGCGTCCATGTCGGCAGGCGGGCTTCCGCGAAATCCCTGAAGCAGCTTGGCGCTCTTCAGCGAGAGCACCATGTCGTGCGCCTCGGCCTCGTCGATCGGCAGGAGCCGGGTCTGGCTGTCTCCCAGCACTTCGGTAAGCACGCCGCCCGCGCCCACGGTAATCGCCAGCCCCCATTCGGGATCGTTCGACACACCGACGATCAGTTCGGTGCCGCCGCTTCGCATTGGCGCGATCAGCACACCCTCAATTCGAGCGGTGGCGTCATAAACGCGGGCCGAAGCAACGATGGCCTCAAAGGCGTCGGCGGCATCGGCAGGATCGACTCCGAGCTTCACTCCGCCTGCCTCGGTCTTGTGGGCAATATCGGGCGAGGCGATCTTGCAGGCGACCGGCCCGCCCAGTGCTAACGCCGCTTCGCTGGCTTCCGAGGCGCTGGTGACCAGCCGCGCCGGGATCACCGGAACGCCATGCTTGTCTAGGAAGGCGAGCGTTTCGCGCTCTCCAACCGGGCGCTCGCCGGTTGGTTCGGGCAAGGCGCGCTGCACCATCGGCCGGGCAAGCGCTTTCGACCAGTTCTGCAGGTTGGCAAGCGCGCGCACCGTGATCAGCAAGCCCGGCATCGGCAGCTCAACGCCGAACCGCCCCAACAGCTCAAGCTGCTCTGCCGAGCGCGTCTGCATGCAGAAATCGACGATGATCGCGGGATGGTTTGCCGCGTGAAAGCCTGCTGTGATCGCCTCGATCGTGCTGGTCAGCGTCGCCAGTTCGGTATCGACATTGGGCAGCGGCTGCGAAACGATGACCAGACCGGTGTTTGCATCTCGCGCCAGGATCGGGATCACTTCCTGCCATAACTCGGGCTGCTGGACGAGCACCCCGGTCGTATCGAGCGGATTGAGCGTCGATGCGAACGAAGGCAACACTTTCGCCAGCGCCTCCTGCGTCTCGGGCGCATAGGGAACCACGTCGAGGCCGTATTCGTGCGCCAGATCGGCAAGCAGCGCGCAGGCTCCGCCCGAAATCGAGCACAGCGCAATGCGCGGCGGATCGATCGGGCCGGTGGTGCCGAGCAAGTTGGCCGTGGCGATCACTTCCTCGAGCGAGGAACAGCGGATGACGCCGGTCTTGCGGCACATCGCATCGAACACGCCGTCATCGCCGATCAGCGAACCGGTATGCGCCTTGGCAATCGCGCCCGAAACTTCGGAGCGGCCCAGCTTGAGCAGCACAATCGGCTTCCGGAGGTCGCGCGCCCGCGACGCAGCTGCCATGAACCGGGCATGATCGCGGATGCCTTCGGAATATATGCAGATCGCGCCGACAGCCTCGTCCTCGACGAGATATTCGAGCAGATCGGTGATCGAAAGCCCTGCCTCGTTGCCGGTCGCACCCATGAAGGCGATGCCGATGCCGTTGATATGGGCAACCTTGCCCATCTCGTTCACCAGCGCACCCGATTGCGAGACGATCGCGAGCCGCCCCTTGCGCACAGGCTTGCGCGACTTGATAGACGTCATCACGCTGCCGTGGGCAAGATTGGCAAAACCCATCGAATTGGGCCCGAGAAAGCGGATGCCAAGTTCGCGCGCGGTGCGGGCGACCTCCTCCTGCATCGCCGCGCCTTCCTCTCCCGCCTCGGCGAAGCCCGAGCTGAGGATCACCGCATTGCGGATTCCCGCCTTGGCGCAGTCGTGCAGCGCTTCGACCACGGCGGCGGCCGGAACATAGACAAACGCCGCGTCGACCTTTTCGGGAATCTCGGTGCAGCTTGTGTAGCCGGGAAAGCCGTGCGCTTCCTTGCCGCCGCGATTGACCGCGTAAAGCTTGCCGGTGTGGCCGAACAGATCGAAGCAGGCGGCGACCATCTGGCTCCAGGCCGAACGATCCGATGCGCCGACCAGCGCGATGTTGCGCGGCGTAAAGAAGGCGGCAAGGTCGCTGCCGGCCACTTCAGCGGCCCTTCCAGACCGGCGCGCGCTTTTCGACAAAAGCCAGCGGACCCTCCTGCCAGTCTTCGGTGCCGCGCAAGCTGGCGATCGCCGCGTCGCCCGCGCGCATGCCGTCTTCGTCAGAAAGGTCGATAGCCTGCTTGGCGAGCGCCAGCCCGCCCTGCACCGCCAGCGGCGCATTGACCGCGATGGCGCGGGCAAGCGCCAGCGCGCCCTCGATATGCTGTCCGGTGGGCACGACGCGGTTGAGCAGGCCGATCTCATAAGCGCGCGCAGCCGTGATCGGATCGCCGGTGACGATGATCTCGGTGGCGACATTGCGCGGAATGACCTTGGCAAGCCGGCTGACCCCGCCGGCGCCCGCGAGCAGGCCGCGCTTCGACTCGGGCAGGCCGAACTTCGCTTCCTCGCCGGCCACGATCATGTCGCAGGCGAGCGCAATTTCCATGCCGCCCGCCAATGCCTGTCCGCCAATCGCCGCGATCCACGGCTTGCGCCGTTTGGCCTCTACAAATCCGCCGAAGCCGAAGCCATCGACGTACAGCTCCAGGCCGCGCCCTTCGGACACTGCCTTCAGGTCGGCCCCGGCGCAGAATACCTCTCCGCCCGACGAGCACAGCACGACAATCCGCACTGCGTCGTCGGCTTCGCTGCGACGAACCGCATCGGCCATGCCCTGCGCAACTTCGACATTGACGGCATTGCGCTTTTCCGGCCGGTCGATGGTGACCTTGGCGATCCAATCCTCGACGATTTCATACCGCACTGTTTCGGACATGCTGCTTCCCTCTTGCATGGTTCAATTGGTTAGACGTATCGCTGACGCCTAATGCATTATGCGCCATGTGCAAGAACGCACGGCGGGACGCAACTTGGAGAGGGCGAGGCACATGGTTCAGAAAAGCGCAGGCAAAGTGGCAGTCGTGACCGGAGCGGCCGGCGGCATTGGCCAGGCCATCGTCAGGCGGCTGGCGGAAGACGGATTCCGCGTGCTCGCCTCCGACCTGCGCGAAGGACCGGCGAGCGAACTGGCGCAGGAACTTGGCGGGCTGTTCCAGGCCGCCGACGTCACCAGCGAGGAACAGGTCGCCGCGCTGGTCGAACGCGCGGTCAAGGACTGCGGCAGGATCGATGCGATCGTCAACAACGCCGCGCAGGCAGGCGCGCTCGGCCCGATTACCGACATTACTGCCGAGGACTGGAAGAGGACGGTCGATATCGTGCTCAACTCGTGCTTTTACGGGGTCAAGCACGCGGCGCGCGCGATGATCGAGGCCGGGACCGGCGGTGCGATCCTGATGACGACTAGCATTTCGGGCCAGCGTGCGGTCGGCGGTCATCCCTATATCGCCGCAAAGCACGGGCTTACTGGCCTGATCCGCGCTTCGGCGAACGATCTTGCCCAGCACCGCATCCGCGTGAACGGGGTCGCGCCGGGCTATACGCTGACGCCGATGACCGAGAAGATGTTCGGCGGCGAAGAAGCGGCGCGTCAGGTTCTGGCGAGCCGCGCTCCGCTGGGCATGGTGATAGAAGGGCGCGATATCGCCGAAGCCTTCGGCTATCTCGCCAGCGACGCAGCGCGCGCCGTCACCGGCCAGAACATCATCGTCGATGCCGGCTTCATGGAAGCGCAAAGCCGCTCGATCTCATTCCAGCGCGATCCGGATTATCTCGACCACACGCGCTAGGCCAGTGCCTGTTGCCGCGCGCCGCGGCTTGGTCCATGTTCTCTGCAGGAGAGAACACAAGATGAGGACCAATCCGGCGTGAGCATTATCGTGCCCCGCCCCGGCAGCGGCGGCCATCTGGCGGTGCGCGTCAAGCGACCGGCAGAACGGCGAAGCTCATCGCGTTCGGCGACCCGCGCGCTCGACGTGCTCGAACTGTTCGGCAGGGTTCACCGTCCGTTGCGCGCAATCGAGATTTCGCGCTCGCTTGACATGCACAGCTCGACAACCAACCAGTTGCTCAAGACCATGGTGGATTCGGCGCATCTGGTGTTCGACGCGCGCGCCAAGACCTACCTGCCCTCGCCGCGGCTCGCCGAATTCAGCGCCTGGATCGTCGAGAGCTACGGCGCCGACGGACGGCTGCGCAAGCTTATCGAGGAATTGCACCAGCAAACGGGGCTGGTGGTGACGGTGACCACGCCCAACGACCTGTTCATGCAGATCGTCGATGCCGAAATTCCGACCGTGCCCGGCGACGTGCGCATGCCCGAGCGCGGGCTCCAGGTGTCGATCATCGGATCGGCGATCGGCAGCGCCTATCTCGCCACTCTCGACGACGAGGCCGTGCTGCGGCTCGCGCACCGCGCGCGGATCGACGAAAGCGACCTGCAGCCGCTGGTCGAGATGGCGCACCGCATCCGCGAGGAAGGCTTCGCGGTGGGTCCGGCAGCGATGGACGGAGGCATGGGCTCGATGGCCATGGCGCTGCCCGCGCAAGGACTGCGCGTACCAGCCGTGGTCGGGCTTGCCGGTCCGATGACGGTGATCCGCAAGCGTCACGACGAATTCGCGGGCCTGTTGCGCGAAGGCATCGCGCGCTGGTTCGGGCAGGCACAATAAGACCTTCTCACCCTTCCCCTTTAGGGGAGGGGCAGTGAGACTTGCGACCCCGGACCTGTTCCGGGGACGCTAGTCGCAGCGGGGTGGGCAGGATGTCGCACTTAAGAAAGCCCAAACAGAACCCACCCCCATCCCCTCCCGCAAGCGGGAGGGGAATAATCGTCAGTTATCAACCCCCATGGTCCCGCCGACAGGGATCCGGCTCATGGTTTCCATCATGCCCGGCCAGCCATTCGCAGTATAGCCGCCGTCGACCGCCAGCACCTGCCCGGTGACGAAGGACGACAGGTCCGACATGAAGAAACAGACCGCCTTGGCAATCTCGAGGGTCTTGCCCCGGCGCTGCATCGGCACATGCGCGTTCATGTTCTGCTCGGAAGCAGGATCGTTCTCGGGAATACGCGGGGTAATGATCGAGCCGGGGGCGACGATATTCACCCGGATGCCCCTGCCCGCCCATTCGACCGACATGGTCTTGGCGAGATGGATCAGCCCAGCCTTGGCCGCGCCGTAGGAGGCGTGAACCGCCGAGCCGCGAATACCATCGATCGATGCCAGCGCGCAGATATTCGCCTTGCCGCCGCGCGCGATCACCCGCTTGGCGAATTCTCGCGCCGCCCAGAAGAAATACCTTAGGTTGCGCTGGTGATCGAGGTCCCAGATTTCGGTGGTCATGTCGGTGATCTGCGCCCAGCCGGCCATGCCGATGATGCAGACCATGCCGTCAAGCGGGCCGAACTCGGTATCGGCCTTCTCGATCGCGGCGACCAGTTCTGCCTCGACCAGCACGTCGCAGCTAAGCGCATAGGACGAGACGCCTCGCGCCTCGAGGTCCTTGGCGACCTTCTGCGCCCGGTCGAGCTCGAGGTCGAGGATCGCGACATTGGCTCCGAATGTGGCGAGGACATGGGCGGTTGCCTCGCCGTTGCCCTGCCCGCCGCCGACGATCAGGACACGCTTGCCCTTCAGGTCCATCAATTGATCGATAGTAAGGTCCATCTATTCATCCTCCCACAGGGGCTTCGGGCGTCTTTGCCCAGTTCTTTCCGGTAATCGATTTCTCGGCCTGCCTGATCCCGGCGGTCAGGCTGTTGGCGACCCCGTTCTTGCCCATCTTCTGGAGCTCAGGGATCACATAGGTGCCAAGCAACTCGATCGACTTCATCACCGCGCTGTGCGGCAGGTAGCCGAAGTTGATATAGCACAGCACCTGATCGACGCCGATTTCATCATAACGCGCGAGCTTCTGCAGGCATTCATCTGGAGTGCCGACTATGACCATGTCCTCGCGGTCGAACATGGTGACGTCGAACTCGCCCTTGCGCTGTGCTTCAAGCACCGGGAAGGCCGCCTTCTGCTGCTCTTCTGAAAGATGCGCCATTTCCCACTTTAGGTGGAACTCGGCGAGACCCTTGTACCACCACCACATCGATTCCCACACCCGATCGGTCTCAAAGCTGTCACGGCTCTCGGCGCAGTGGACCAGTGTGTAGACGCCAACCTTGTTGGTATGCACGCTGGTAAGCGGCACGGCGGTTTCCTGCGCCTTGTGGTAGGCGTCGATGATCTCCTTGAGCCGGGTGAGCGGCTGCATGATCGAGAAGCACAGGAGACCGCAACCGTTCTCCCCCGCCATGACCGCGCTCGATTCAGAAGACGCCGCCATCCACGCCGGGGGATGCGGATACTGGTAAGGCTTGGGCAGTATCATGCGCGGCGGGAACTTGAGGTATTCGGAGTCCTCCGAATAGACTTCCTGCTCCCACATGCCGACAACGGTGCGCGCCGCAGCCTTCATCTTTTCCTTGCTGTTGGGAATATCGACTCCGAATGCGAGCTGTTCCATCGGTGTCGAGCGGCCCATCCCCCAGATCGCCCTGCCCCTAGACAACACGTCGACCGTAGCCACTTTCTCGGCAACGCGGGCGGGATGGATGAACTCATGCGGCATCAGGACAACGCCGAAGCCCAGCTTGATGCGTTCGGTGATCTGCGAAAGTGCACCAAGCACAACGTCGTTGCACGGCATGTGCGAGCGGTTTTCACGGAAGTGGTGCTCGACCAGCCAGACGGCCTCGAAGCCCATCTTGTCGGCCAGGCAGATCTGCGCGATCGAATCGGGATAGATTTTTCGCTCGGCCTCGCGCTGTCCCCAGGGGTGTTCCCCGGCCCACGGCTGCGGGCAGTCGAATTCGTAAAGCAGGCCTAGTTCCATGTCAGGATCCTCTCAGCTTTTTAGCTCTCTCTCGCCAAGCCTATTCCGCGCCTTGAGCGTGCGGCAAGCATTGCTCCGCACCGGCGCATTTTTCCGTAATTACGGATTTCGTTTGGTTGCGCCAGGCACCGGAATGAAGCCCACCGGCTGCGGCTCCTCAGCCCACACTGCCGCGTGCGCCTTGCGCGTCTCGGCGATCCGGTCCCAGTAGGTATTGCTCTTCGAGCGGAAGTTGGTGTCGTAGTCCTCGCTATTGCGAAACTCGATGAACTCGACGCCTTCGTCCAGCGGCGTGACCGTGTAGGGCGCGCCGGCCGGGATCATCACCCCGTCGCCCTTGCCCAGCACCTTGGTGCCCACCTTCATCGAGCCGCCGACGATCAGATAATAGCAGTCGGCATCGTGCGAGTGCAGCGGCAGCGGGTAGCCGCTCTTGAACCAGGCATAGGAGACATGCATCGTCTCGCTGCTGAACAGCACCATCGCCGCCGCGCCGGGCGGACCGCTGTCCTCGCGCATCTGCTGGAGGCCACGCAGCGTTGCCGGGTGGAGCATCGTTGCCGGATCGGCAAAGCCCCGTGGCTTCCTCGGCTTCATCGGCTCGGCATCGGCGGCGCGGGTGATGACGAAACCGCCCGCGCGCCCTTCTTCGCGGATCATCTCCGCGTTTTCTGCATCCAGCGCAGCCTCGCCCGCCACTGCGATCAGTCCAGCCCGTAGAAACGTCGCGCGTTGTCCCGCACGATCGGCGTGATCTCGTCTTCGGGCACGCCTGCGAACTGGAAGTCCTTGTAAGCCTGCGATTCGGGCCAGGTCGTCTCCGAATGAGGATAGTCGGTCGACCACATCATGTTCTTGCCGCCCGGCAGGTTGCGGTTGCGGATGCCTTCGCGGTCGCGGATGAAGGAAGTGTAGATGTTGCGGTCGAAATATTCGCTCGGCCTCAAGTCAAGCTTGAGGTTCAGCCAGTGCGACTGGGTGTCCATGATGCCGTCCATGTATTCGGCGACGAACGCTACCCAGCCCGAGCCGCTTTCGATCGAACCATAGCGCAGCTCCGGGAAGCGGTCGAACACGCCGCCAAACAGCATGATCGCAATAGGCTCGGCCATGGTCAGCTTGCTCATCACCAGATGCGGCATGAATTTCATCATGCCCGGCCGGGCGACGCGCGCGCCAAGATGAATGGTGACCGCAAGATTGTGATCGACGCAGGTTTTCCAGAACGGATCGAAATGCGGATCATCGTATTGCAGCTTGCCTTCGGGATCGCCGGTCAAGGCCAGCACCTGCGCGCCGAAGCCGCCACCCACGATCGGGCCGGACTGCGGAAAGGCGGGAATGTTGACCGCACGGTGACCGCGCTTTGCGGCATCCTTGGCCATGCGGATCGATTCGTTGACGTCTTGCATCGGCAGATAGGCCGCGCCGACCAGTCGGCCCGGCGCGTAGGAGCAGAAATCAGCGAGCCAGTTGTTGTAGGCCTCGAAGCTGGCGAGATAGAGCTCGTTGTCGGCAGTGCCCAGCGGCCCGCCGCCATACATCACCGCCGTCTCGACGCCGTCCTTGTCCATGTCCTCGAGCCGCTTCGCCGGTTCCCAGTTGCCCGGCAGCAGCAGGTCCATCGTGCCTTCGGTCTTGAATTTCTTGCCCTGTCCCGAGGTCGCCGATTGCACGTTGATCGGCTTGCGGGTGCCCTCGAACTCCATGAAGTCGGTCTTGTCGCCCGGGCCGCCAGCGACGAACTTGGGCCCGCGACCGGCAAATTTCTTGGGCAGATATTCATCCCAGAAGGTCGGGATGGGGTTCACATGCGCATCGGCATCGACCAGTTGCATGGCTGTTGCTCCTTTCGAGATCCTCACGTTCCGCAGTGTCGCGCGCATAGCGCAATCGGGCGGTACAGGGACGGGAGGCTCTGCTTTCGCGCCGTGTGAGTCAACACGTCCGTGACTCTGCCTTGCATGTTCCGTAAATATGGATTGCGCGAATGCGGATCATTGACGCTTCCGATTCGGCAGCACGCCGATAGCTTTCGCGGAAACGACAATCAAAGGCGGGATGAGCGATGGAATACGACCTGATCGTGCGCGGCGGCACCGTCGTCGATGGAACCGGCCTTCCCCGGCGACGCATCGATGTCGGCATCAAGGACGGCAAGGTCGCGCGCATGGCGCGGCTCGACGGCGACACCGCCAAGGAAGAGATCGACGCCACCGGCAGGATCGTCGCCCCCGGCATCGTCGATGCGCACACCCATTACGATCCGCAGATCACTTTCGATCCCTATGCGACGATGTCGTGCTTCCACGGCGTGACCACGGTGCTGGCCGGCAACTGCGGGTTTTCCGCAGCCCCGGTGCGCGCGGCCGACCGCGACTACATCAAGAACATTTTCGCCCGCGTCGAGGACATGGACCCGATCGCGCTTAACGGCGTGCGCTTCGACAAGTTCGAGACTTTCGATGAGTTCCTGACCGTACTGCGCGGAAATCTTGGCATAAATTTCGCCTGTTACGTCGGCCATTCCAACGTGCGCCGCTGGGTGATGGGCGAAGTGGCGTGGCAGCGCGCGGCGACTGACGAGGAGATCGCGCAAATGTGCGAGATCGTCTCGGCAGCCATGCGCGCCGGCGCGGCAGGCTTCTCGACCTCGCTGCTCGGCACTCACCTCGACATGCAGAACCGCCCGGTGCCATCGCGCCTCGCCAGCCGCGAGGAACTGCTCGCGCTGGCCGAAGCGGCGGGCAAGGCGGGCAGCGGCTCGATCTGCTTCCTGCCCGAAGGCACCATCCGCGGCCAATCGAGCGAGGATCACGACATGATCGTCGCGCTCGCCAAGGTGAGCGGCATGCCCGTGGTCGTCCAGGGTCTTGGCGGCAAGAGCAAGATCGACGTGCCCGGATCGGGCTGGGAAGCGGCCAAGGAGCGACTCGACGAGGCGCAGGAGGCCGGCACCCCGTTCTATTCGATGCTGATCGCCCGTCCGTTCGACCGCCAGGTGGCCTTCGACGAGACGAACCACCACTGGCAGGCCTGCGGTCTGTGGCACACGATGACGCGCATGCCGATCGAGGAGCGGCGCGCGCTTCTGCAAGATCCCAAGGCGCGCGAGGAAATGCGTTTCGGGATCGAGAATCCGAACACCGATCCGTCCAAGGGGACGATCATCCCGCCGCCGCAGTGGCCGGTGGTTTTCGTCGAAAGTTCGCCCTCGCTTCCCGAGGACAAGCACCAGAACCGCTCGATAGCGCAGCTTGCCGAGGAAGCGGGCAAGGCCCCGGGCGATTTCGCGCTCGACCTTGCCCTGGCCGACGATTTCGCCACCAAACTGCGCTGGCGCATGACGGGGCCGGAATGGGACGCCTCGGTCGCCGCGACGATGACCGATCCTCGCATGCTGATCGGCACCTCGGACGGCGGCGCGCATCTGGCCAAGGACGATCAGGCTGACTGGTCGAGCTATTTCCTCGGCGTCTGGGTGCGCGAGCGCAAGGTCGTCTCGCTGGAAGAAGGCGTGCGCCAGATCACGCAGGTTCCCGCCGGGATCCTCGGCTTCCACGATCGCGGGACGCTTCGGGTTGGCGGATGGGCCGATATCATGGTGTTCGACGAGGACGAGATTGGCCCGCTCCGGAAGGATTTCGTGCGCGATCTTCCCGGCGGCGTCGGGCGCTACAAGGCTTACGGCAAGGGCGTTTACGCCACCGTGGTCAATGGCCAGCCGATCGTGCTCGATGGCGAACTCACCGGCAGGCTGCCCGGCGTGGTGGTCACCCCGGCCTGACTAATGGCCGGGAACAGAGGAGAACACCGAGCATGAGCGGCAAAATGGACGTTCCGGGCCCGCGTTTCCGGCACATGGACGGCGAAGACTGGCGCGAGGTCCGCGCCCAGACGCACGGCGACAAGCGCGTTTCCGTCTGGGAAAAGTGGCTCGAGGTCAGCCCCAAATGCATGACGCTGGTGGGCCGCTACGAGCCCGGCATGATCGTCCACAAGCACGGGCACAACAGCCATCACGTCATCTATGTGATGAGCGGTTCGATGATGTGCGGCGACCAGCTGTGCACGCCGGGAATGCACATCACCCTCGATGAAGGTTCGGCGCTCGGGCCTCTGGTCGCCGGCCCCGAAGGCGTCGAGATGTTCGAGGTGTGGTTCGGCGATCCGCGTTCGTGGGCGGCCGATCCGGAGGGCTTCGACGCCCTGCTCGCGGAAAAAGGCATCACCAAGCTGCCTCACCCGCCGATCGATTTTCCCGAATGGATGAAGGAAGCGCAGAACGCGAAAAATTGACTCTGCCGGGCGACTGACCGCAATGTCCCTGCAGATGGAATGAGGCAGACAGACAACACTTCAAGAGGATGGAGACGATGACCCAAACCTATTCCGACGAGCCTTATATCTGCATCACCGCAGATTCGCATGCCGGGGCGAACCACGCGACCTACCGCGAATATCTCGATCCCAAGTACCGCGATCAGTTCGACGAGTTCCGCTCGGGCCGCAAGAGCGGCATGATGGCCTTGCAGTCGAAGAAGCACAAGAACTGGGAAACCGAGGTTCGCCTTGCCGATCTCGATGCTGACGGCACCTGCGGCGAGATCATCTTTCCCAACACCGTGCCGCCGTTCTATCCGGCCGCCTTCCACCTCTCGCCGCCGCCCAAGCCCGAAGTCTACGAATTGCAACTGGCGGGCGCACAGGCCCACAACCGCTGGCTGAAGGACTTCTGCGACGAAGCGCCCGAGCGGCGGGCGGGCATTGCACTGATGCACCTCAACGATATCGACGATGCGATCAAGACGGTCGAATGGGTGGCGAAGAACAATCTTCGCGGCGGCGTGCTGCTGCCATCGCCGCCCGACGACATGTGGAACGTGGTTCCTCCGCTCATGAGCCGCGAATACGACCGGCTCTGGGCTGCGATCCAGGACCATGACATCACCGTGAACCAGCACTCCGGCGGCGGCGCGCCCGACTACGGCAAGCACCCGGGTTCGATGGCGCTATGGTTCAACGAGATGATGTTCTTCTCGCAGCGCAATTTCAAAAGCCTGATCTGGGGCGGCGTGTTCGAGCGTTTCCCCAAGCTGCGCTTCATCGTCACCGAGGCCGGCTGCGACTGGGTGCTGCCGGTGCTTGAAGGCATGGACGGCATCTGGCGCTCGATGAAGCACGGCAACGCCGGCGAACTGCACTTCGACGATGCCGACGTCCTGCCCGAATCCCCCAGCTTCTATGCCAAGCGCAACTGCTATTACGGGGCGAGTTTCCCTGGCCGCAACGAGATCGACGGGCGCTATGAACTGGGCGTCGAACATGTGCTGTGGGGCAGCGACTATCCGCACCTCGAAGGCACCTATCCGGATTCGCGCATGGCGATGCGGGTGGCGTTCCACGACCTGCCCGAGGACGAGGTTCGCGCCATGCTCGGCGGTAACGCGGCCAAGCTCTACAATTTCGACATGGAAGCGCTCATGCCGCTGGCGGCCAAGCTGGCTGTGATGCCCAAGGACGTGGCCAAGCCGGTGACCGCCGACGAGATCCCCGAAGATGCGCGCGCGCCGTTGCTGCTCAAGACCCGCCGGGAATTGCGCGGCGAGGCGTATGAGGTGGTCGGTCTGCACTGATCCGGCAACCGGGTCCGGGGCAGACCATGGCTGAAATGCTGCTGGGCGACTTGCCCGAAGCCCAGGCGGCTCGCCTTGGCGCGGACAGGTGGGCCATCCGGCACGGCGAGGACGTGCTCACCTGGGGCGCTCTCGCCGACCGGGTGCGCCGCCGCGCGCATGCCTTGGCGTCTGCCGGGATCGGCTTGGGTGACCGGGTCGTGCTCGCCCTGCCTAACTGCAATGCCCTTTTCGAGCTGACCTTTGCGCTGTGGAAGCTGGGTGCAACCCCGACCATGGTTTCGGCCAGGCTGCCGAGGGCCGAACTGGAATCGATCCTCGAGCTTGCCGAGCCTCGTGCGGTGATTGCCGCCGATCCCGCCTTGCGCGAGGCGCTTGGCGCACTGCCTCCCGAGTTCGGCAGCGACCACCCTGACGGGTCCCCGCTCGAAACCCGGCTCTCACCGTGCTGGAAAGTGATGACCTCGGGAGGCTCGACCGGCAGGCCCAAGCTGATCGTCGATCATGGCCCGGCGAAACTGGACGGGGCGGTGTTCAACCAGCTGGGCATTCCGGACGACGGCGTTCTGCTCAACGCGGGTCCGCTCTATCACAACTTCCCCTTCGCCACCGCGCACATCGGCCTGCTGAAGGGCTGTTCGGTCGTCGGCATGGAGAAGTTCGACGCCGAGCTGTTCCTCAATCTGGTCGAGCGATACCGCGCGCAGTGGGTGACACTGGTGCCGACGACGATGAACCGGGTGGCCCGGCTGCCGCGACCGGTGCTGGATAGCCGCGACGTTTCCTCGCTCGAAGCCGTGTGGCACACGGCGGCGCCGATGCCGCCTTCGCTCAAGCAGTTCTGGATGGACTGGCTCGGCGCGGAGCGCATCTGGGAAATTTACGGCGGCTCGGAAGGCTTTGCGACGACGCAAATCAGCGGAACCGACTGGCTGACGCATCGCGGCTCGGTGGGCAAATGTGTCGGCGGCGAAATCCTCGTCCGCAGCGAAAACGGCGAAGCCCTGCCCCCCGGCGAAGTGGGCGAGGTTTACATGCGCCGCAATGGCGTCTCGCCCGACCAATCGACCTATCACTATGTCGGGGCGCAATCGCGGCGACTGCCCGACGGGTTCGAAAGCTTCGGCGATTTCGGTTGGGTGGACGAAGAGGGGTTCCTCTACATCGCCGACCGCCGCACCGACCTGATCCTGTCGGGCGGGCGCAATGTCTATCCAGCCGAAGTGGAATCGGCGCTGCTCGGGCACGAAAGGGTTGCAGAAGCAATCGTGATCGGCTTGCCCGACGCGGATCTTGGCGCCCGCGTCCATGCCATTGTCAGGCTCGAACAAGGCGCTGCGGCAAGCGCTGCAGATTTGATCGATTTCGCGCGGGAGCAACTGGTCGCCTACAAGCTGCCGCGAACGATCGAGTTCACTGCGGAGCCGCTTCGCGACGAAATGGGCAAGGCAAGGCGCAGCCGCCTGCGCGAGGAGCGCATAGCCGCGATGGAGCAGCCGTCAGGCTAATTCGCAGGGTTGTGCTTCTGGACGAAGCGCATCGCTTCCTCCAGCATCTGCTTGCGGGTCGCAGCCTTCGAGAGCCAGTGATCCTCTTCGCTCAGCGTGACCAGCTCGAACGGTTTCCCCGCGGCTGCGAGCGCCTCCGCCATCCGGGTGGACTGGTTGTAGGCCACCACCGTATCGTCCTTGCCATGGATCAGCAGGATTGGCGCATCGGCACTTTGCGCATGTCGGCGCGGAGACACTTCGGCAAATTTCGATCTGTCTCCCAAGGCTTCGAGATAGTTGCGGCGAGCCATCTTGTTCATGCCGCTCTCGGTGTAGTCCAGCCAGTACATGTCCTGGAGATCGCTTACAGGCGCGACGGCCACCGCGCAGCGGTAAAGCGCGCGCTGCAGGGTGACCCCAGCAAGAGCGGCATAACCTCCGTAGCTAGCGCCCATGATGCAGGCGCGCGTGGGATCTGCAATGCCGCGCTTCACGAGTTCGGCCAGCCCGTCCGAAATGTCAGTTTGCATCTTGCGTCCCCACTGACCGTCGCCGGCCATGCGAAACGCCATGTCGCGATTGGTGGAGCCGCGAAAGTTGGGCTGGGACACCGCATAGCCGCGCGAGGCGAAAGCCTGTGCCCACCAATTGAAGGTTTCGACGTCATGCGACGACGGCCCGCCATGCGGCAGCATGATCACCGGCAGGTTCTTGGCCGCGATGCCCGGCGGCAGGGTCAGGATGCCGTCAAGGGCAAGACCGTCGCCTGCCATGTATTCCACGGTGGACACAGGGCCGACCATATCTGGATGGATCAGCGGCCTTTCGTATCCGATGGGGTCCGCACGCGAGTGCGTCATGTCGATGGAGTAATAGGTACCGCTTTCGCGGTTGCCGCGCGTCAGGACGATGAACTTGCTGTAATCGGGGGTGGAATCGACGATCGTGGCGTCGAGCTTGGGAAAGGCGCGGTAAACCGCGCTGAAAATCTTTTGCAGGCGCGGATCGAACAGGACCGGCTTGGTCTTTCCGCCGTCGAACGCGAGATAGCCGAGCAGGGTGGAATCGGTCTGGCTTATCAACAGGGCATCGGGCGTGGCATTCGCCATCGGTTCGCTCGCCGGACCGCCCGCGAGCGGCACCTCGAACCACCGGGTCATACCTGCCTGGCTGTCGGCCAGGCTGTACAGCGCGGTATCGCCCGTCCGTCCGAACGAGATCAGGCCGACGTTGCCCATCGGATCGGCGCCGCGCGCGATCTCTCTGCCCGCCTTGTTGCGGAGCGACCAGGCCCCGCTCTCCGCAAGGTCGAATGTAGCAACGACATTGCCCTGCGTATCGACCAACCAGTCGCGCGATTGGTTCTCCTTTGCCGCGTCGCCGACCTCCCTGACCTGATTGCTCTCCAGATCGACCGCGTAAAGGAAGGGCCTACCGTGATCGAACTCCCAGCCGGTCCGGTCCGGGCTCCGCTTGTATTTGATGCCGGCGTAGAAGCCTTTCCAGCGCCCCTCGATCTTGCGCAGGCCATAGCTACCGAACACGGCCTTGCTGAGCCAGGGCGTATCGGCGAACACGTAATTGCGCTGTTTCGTCGTCAGATTGAGCGCGATCGTGCTGAACAATTCGGCCTTTCTCGCCGTAAATCCCTGCGGAAGATCGTAGGAGTCGCTCTTTTCAAGGACGATGATGTCGTCGCCCACCCAATCGAGCCTGCGAACCTTCATATCCAGGATCGGCGTGACCGAAATCAGCGCGCCGTTCTCTGTGACAAGCAGTTTCCTGTCTTGCTTGATGCGGCTGACTGCGGCGATGCGCTTGCCGTCGTGCGAGATCGCCACGCTTTCCACGCTCGGCAGATCGCCATAGGCGCTCAGCGGGGCAGGCTCGGCCGCGAACGAGGGTGTCGACAGGGCAAGCAAGGCAATAGTGAGCCCGGCCACTCTCGTCCTCATTCTTCGCTCTCCGCCCGTCTTCGTACAGCTATTCGATATCCAAGCCGTAGAACCGCGAAGCCGTCTGTGCAAACAGGTCCGCCTTTTCGTCCGCAGATGTATTGGCGCAGACCCGCTTGAACGCATTCCACAGTGCGGAATAGCTGCCCGAGCCGCCGTCGGTCGGGTAATTGCTCTCGAACATGCAGCGGCGCGCGCCGAACGCCTCGATCGCGGTCTCGAACCATGGCCGCCATTCGCGGGCGAGTTGTTCGGACGATGCGGGAGGGTCCTTCCGGAACGAGGGAAAGCCGTTGATTGGCATGCCCAGCCCGCCGAGCTTGATGAACACGTTCTCGCACGTGGCGAGCCCGGCGATATTCGCCTTCCACCTCGCGAACACCTCCTCGCGCCGCCCTGAGTAATGTCCGACGCCCAGCGGCGCGCCGGTGTGATCGAGCACGATCGGCTGATCGGGGAAGGCGCGCGCCAGTTCGGCCAGCTGAGGTATTTGCGGCTCCAGCAGCCATGCATCGTAGGTAAGGCCAAGATCGCCCAGCACCGCGAACCCCTCGCGGAATTTCGGCTCAGCCATCAGCGCCGGGTTGCCGTGCGCAAACATCGGCACATGCGGATCGTGAGTGAGGTGGTTGCGAATGCCCTTGAAGCGCCCTCCCCCCGCCGCGATCTGTGCTTCGAGCACGTCGCGCACCGCGCCGCCCAGCATCAGTTCGGCATAGCCGACGATCCCGGTGCAGGCGCGCATCGGCCCAAAGCGTCCGCTGGCGTACATCGCCGCAACGCCGTTTGCGAATTCGACCTCGCCTACCACCCGCATTGGGTCTGCCGGATCGGCGCGGTACATCGATCCGCACTCGGCATAGACCGTGGCGATCACGTTATGGCCCTTGGTCAGGTCCTCGTGCAGTTCATCGAACAGGTAGCGCGGGATCTCGCGGCGGACATGGTTGAACGGATTCTCGTCGCCTTGCCTTGACGCCGTATCGGCAGGCGTTTCCAGCCACAGATGATGGTGCGGATCGACGATCGGCAGATCGGGTTCGAGCGCAGGCTCGGGCGGCAGTTTCGCCATGTCAGAGCGAGGTCCCCGGCCACGGCTCGGTATCGAGCACGGTGACGCGCTGGAGGTGGCGGAAGTGGCCGGGGTAGTCGAACGCGGCGTAATGCTGAGTGGAGCGGTTGTCCCACATCACGACCGTGTTCTCCTGCCACGAGACGCGGCACTGGTTCTCGGGAACCCGCGCGCGGTCCGAGAGCAGCTTGATCAGCGCATAGCTTTCGTCGCGCGGCAGGCCCTTTATCGCATGGGTGTAGGACTGGCTGACGTAGAGCACCTTCTCGCCGGTCTCGCGATGCGTCTGCACCAAGGGATAGGTCTTGGGCGGATACTTCTGCATGAACTTGGCGATCAGTTCCTCGGTGACATTGGCGTTGTGCAGCACGATGCCGAGGTCGAAGCGGTGGATGCCCTGCATGCCCTCGATGGCCACCTTGAGCCACGGCGAGAGCCGATGGTAAGCCGCCGTCATATCGGCGATGATCGTGTCGCCGCCGATGCCGGGGCACTTCTTCATCAGCGCGATGGCGCCCGCCACCGGCGGGTTGGCATAGGGCACGTCCTGGTGGAAGAATGCCTCGCTTTCGGAATTGTCCGATCCGTCGCGCTTGATCACCAGCAGTTCGGGCCATTCCTGCTCGGATCCGGACGGACGCGGCAGCGCATCGAGCGGGCCGAAATATCTGCCGAAACGGACATGCTGTTCCTCGCTCAAGGGCTGGTCGCGGAACAGAAGCACCTTGCGCCTCAGCCACAGCGAACGCAGAAATGCGACGGTTTCAGTGTCCAGTTCGGTGCACAGGTCCAGCCCCGCCACCTCGGTGCCGATGGTGGGTTGCAGATGAGTGAGCGTGACGCCCTGCGGCAGGTCGAGGCCGGTCAGAGCGTCAGGCATGATCTGCATCCTTGCTGTCCGCCGGGATTGGCACAGTGCGCGTCGCCTCGCCGGGCTTGAGGATCGCGCCGGGTGTCGCCCCGGTCCATGTCCCATTGCGGATGATCTCGGTGCCGCCGACAATCACCCGCTCGATGCCTTTGGCATCCGCGTAAAGGCGCGCACCGCCGCCGGGCAGGTCTTCGCGCATGTAGGTCTCGCCCACGCCGATGCTGTCGGGATCGAACAGCACCAGATCGGCATGCCAGCCCTCGGCGATCCGGCCCCGGTCCTTGAGCCCCATGAATGTCGCGGGCTTGAGCGTCACCTGATGCACCGCCTCTTCCAGGCTCACCGCGCCGTGCTGCCTTGCGCCCGAGCCGATCAGTTCGGTGGTGATCGCGAAAGTATCGATCATGTCGAGATGCGCGCCCGCGTCGCTGCCGCCGACCACGGTGCGCTCGTCGAGCCACAGCTTGGCGCGTTCGGGGAAGGCCTCGTCCTTGTCGGCCTTGTATCCGGGCATGAACACGGTCCTGAGATCGTCGGTGAGCGCAATGGCGACGAACATGTCGAAGGCCTCGCGGCCCTGCTCGGCGGCAATCTCGTCCACCAGCCGCCCTTCGTAGGCCCGGTTCGCCTGCGAATGCACCGAGGCGACCTTCATCGCGCCGAAGTTGCCCATACTGGCCATAATCCCGGACATCGAGGCCGCGCCCGCTTTCAGCCTCTCGCGCCAAGCCGGATCGAGCAATGCCGCCTTGCGTTCCTCGATCGGCAATTTGAACAGCGCGCCCCATTCGGGCATCGAGTTCAGCAAGGTGCCGGTGATGAAGTTGACCCGCGTGCGCGGCGTCTGCGGCAGGGTCAGGCCCACCACCCGCGCGCCCCTGGCCGCCGCGTGATCGCTGGCGCCAAGCTGCATATCCACCCTCTCGTACTCTTCGGGCGTGAGCTGCGACAGGCTCATCAGGTTCCAGTTGACTGGTCGTCGCGCCGCCAGCGACACATCGGTGAGGATCTCGTAAGTCTCGGGCGTGAAGTTGAGGCTGGGCGGCGCGATCTCGGCGATTGTGCCCTCGAACTCGGGCAGCACGGCAAAGAGCTGCAGGATCTCGTCCATGCTGGCGTGGCGCGAGGGGACCGGATCGGCATTGCCGTCAAAATGGGTCTCCGAAAGGCTGGTCGAAAAGCCGAGCGCGCCTTGCGAAATCGCCTCGCGCAGCAAGGCCTTCATCGTGTCGACCTCGGCCTGCGTGGCCTCGCTGCCCACCGCGCGCGTCCCCATCACCTTGCGGCGCAGCGCCGAATGGCCGCACAGGAACCCGGCGTTGATCGCCAGCTTGCCCTCAAGCTTGCCGAGATAGTCGCCGAAGCTCTCCCAATCCCACGGCACGCCTGCTTCCAGTGATTCCAGCGGCATGCCCTCGACTCGCGCGAGCATCGGCATCAGGTAAGGCGCGGTCTCCGGCGTGAGCGGCGCAATCGAAAAGCCGCAGAAGCCGCCGAACACCGTGGTGACGCCGTGGAACGATGACGGGCTCAGCGTTGGATCCCACAGCGCCTGCGCATCGTAATGGGTGTGCACGTCGAGAAAGCCCGGCGAGACGATCAGGCCCGAAGCGTCGATCACCTCGCGCGCGTCCTGATGCCCGGCAGATACCCCCGAGATGCGCCCGCCAGTGACATAGACATTGGCCGCAAACCGCACCGATCCCGTCCCGTCGATGACAGTGCCGCCGGTGATCGCCAGATCGTGCATCGCTCCCTCCATTACAGGAGTGCCACCATTCCAGATGCACGGCACCCGCTCAAGGCGATTCCGCTAATTCAATTGGGTTGCGGATTTGACCGAACCTTCGCAATGTCCAACGCGAGGAGAAATTCAGATGCCCCGAGGCCCCGTTTCCGTCCCCGACCGCGTACCCCATGCCAACGAAGGCAAGGCTGCGCTCACCGGCATTCGCGTAGTCGATTTCAGCCGGATGCTGTCAGGCCCATTCGGCACGCAGATCCTCGGCGATCTTGGCGCGGAGATCATCAAGGTCGAGGATCCGGGCAAGGGCGACGATACCCGCATTGCCCCCGCCAATCCGGCGCTGGGCGGCGAGAGCTACTTCTACCTGTCGATCAACCGCAACAAGAAGAGCGTCGCGGTCGACATGCGCAGCGAGGAAGGGCGCGCTGTGGTGCTCGATCTGATCGGGACGGCGGATGTTCTGGTCGAGAATTTCACCACCAAGGTGATGAAGCGCTTCGGCCTCGACTATGCGAGCATCAAGGACCGCTTTCCGCGCCTGATCTATTGCTCGATCTCGGGCTACGGGCGGATAGGCAGCCATGCCGATGCGGCGGGCTTCGATTCGGTCGTGGCGGCGGAGGCTGGCGTTCACTGGCTCAATTCGCTGCCGAACTCGAAGCCGGTGCTCGGCGCAGTGCCCTATACCGACACCACTGCGGGCATGAACGCCGCCATCGGCATTCTTGCCGCACTCCACGCCCGCAATGCCAGCGGCAGGGGCCAGCATGTTGACATCGCCATGTACGACACCGCGCTGGCTAACCTTTCCTACAAGGGCTACGAATACCTCGCCTCTGGCAGCGACCCCATGCTGACCCCGCGCCAGAACTCCGGCCCGCGCGGCGAATTCGACACTGCCGACGGGTCGATCGTCATCACCACGCACAACGACAAGGCCTTCGGAAACCTGGCGCGGGCCTGCGGCCATCCCGAATGGATCGAGGACGAGCGGTTTTCGAGCTTCATGGGCCGGATGCGGAACGGCGAGGCGCTGCTCGAGCTGTTCCGCCCGGTGATCGCCAGCCAGACCAGCGCCTATTGGTCGGAGAAATTCAAAGCGGTCGCGATCCCTTGCGGCATAGTGCGCTCGCCCGGCGAGGCGCTGACCTGCGACTACACGCAGGAGATGAACCTTGTGCATGCCCTGCCTCACCCGACAGCGGGCACGGTGCCTTCGATCGCGCATCCCTATCGGCTGAGCGAAACGCCGGGCAATGCCCCGGTCGCCGCGCCTTTGCTGGGCCAGCACACCGGTGAGGTTCTGGCCGAACTGCTCGGCTATGACGAGGTCAGGATCGCGGCGCTGGCGAGCTCGGGCTCCATCGCCTTGCGGGAAACAGGCGAATGAGCGGGCCGCTCACCGGGATCAAGATCGTCGAGATGCCGGCGGTCGGTCCGCTGCCGCTCGCCTGCAACACGCTGGCCGAAATGGGCGCGACGATCGTCCGCATCGATCGCCCCGCCGGTCCTGACCGCAAGAACCCCGGCGGGATGCATCAAGGCAATCGGCCCACCCTCGTGCTCGATCTCAAGCAGGAGGGCGCGAGCGAGGTCGTGATCGATCTCGTGCGCGGTGCCGACGTGCTGCTCGAAGGCTACCGGCCCGGCGTGATGGAGCGGCTCGGCCTTGGCCCGGAGGTCTGCACGGCCGCCAACCCGCGGCTGATCTACGGACGGATGACCGGATGGGGCCAGACCGGCCCCTCGGCGAAAGCGCCGGGGCACGATCTCAACTATCTCGCGCTCACCGGCCTGCTTTCGGCGATGGGCACTAGGGACGAGCCGGTGTTTCCCTTGAACCTGATGGGCGATTTTGCGGGCGGCACCATGCTGTGCCTCACCGGCGTGCTCGCCGCGCTGCTGGAAACTGGACGCTCGGGCAAGGGACAGGTGCTCGACATCGCGATGATCGACGGGATCAACCTGATCGGCTCGATGGTCCACGAAATGTACGCCATGGGCGCGTGGAAGCCAGAGCGCCGCTCGAACATGCTCGATGGGGCAGCGCCGTTCTACCGGCTGTACCGGTGCAAGGACGGCAAGTGGCTGGCCTTGGGTTCGACCGAGATCAAGTTCCGCAAGACCATCGGCGATGCGCTGGGTTTCGAAGAATTCGGCACGGTGGCCTCGTCCGATCCGGCAAACTGGGAATGGATGGGCGCGCGACTGGCGGCCATCTTCGCCGAGGACACCCGCGACGGCTGGATGGAGCGGCTGAAGGACGTCGAAACCTGCCTCACCCCGGTGCTGGATCTGGCAGAAGCGCCCTCACACCCGCATTTCGCGGCGCGCGAGGCCTTCCGTCCCAAGCTGCAAGGCGCGGTGCCCAATCCCGCACCGCGTTTCTCGCGCACGCCCGCAGAGCCGCGCGAATCGCCGGGACTGGAAGAAACGCTGGCGGCGTTCGGGATGTCGTCCGACCAGATCGACGCCTTACCGCGCTGACATATCGGGCGCACCGCGCAGCTCGTTGCCTCCATCGACCGCAAAACTCTGCCCGGTGGTCCACGATCCTTCCGGTCCGACCAGAAAGCGGATCGCCTGCGCAACTTCCTCGGGCTCGCCGGCGCGGCCCAGCGGAATGCGCACGGTGAAGCGCTTCATCATTTCCGGATTGGAAAACAGGCCCGGCGTCGCTCCCGTCCGCGTCAAGCCGGGCCTGACCGCATTGAAGCGGTGACCAAGATGACCCAGTTCGTGAGCGGCGGCGCGCACCAGATGATCGAGCGCCGCCTTGCCCGCGCAATATCCGGGCATCCCGTCAAAGGGGATGGCTGCTGCGGTCGAGGAGATGAAGGCGAAGGCGCCGTCACGCTCGATGCGCCCGATGCCTTCGCGGATCGCGATATAGGCCGAGCGCACATTGTAGGCGACGGTGTCCATGAAAGCATCGGCGTCGGTATCGGCAAATCCGCGCGAGCGGCTTCCGCCGACGGTCGCAACGACGATGCTGAAGCGTTGCTGTCCCGATGCGGCGAGGTCCATTGCCGCGCCGACATCGGCCTCGCTCATCGCATCGCCGGCGAATGTCTGGACCGACGCCCCGGGATAGGCGGTCAGCAGCTCTGCCTTTGCGGCCTCAAGCGATTGTGCGGTGCGGCCCATCAGCGTCACCGCCGCGCCGTCGCGGACCAGCAGCATGGCGCAGGCAAGGCCAAAGCCGCCCGCTCCGCCGGTGACGAGCGCGGATTGTCCGTCAAGCGTGCGCGTGGTCATGATCTGGCATCCCTCCCGATTTGAATTTACTGCACTGGTTGGCAGTGACATGTTCGAATGTCCACGAGAGAGCGACCGGGAGAGCGCCGCGATGAAGATACTGGGATTGAACCGGGTGGAGCTGCTTGTCAGCGATCCGGACGCAGCGCAGGCGACATTCGAGCTGCTGTTCAACGGAGGTCGTTTTGCGGGCGATAGCGCCGTGCACGGCCGCCCGCAGGACTGCCGGGTCAATTACCCGCACGGCCTCGAACTGGTGCACCCGATGGATTCCCGGTTCCTGCCGGGGCAGCTGCTCGAAGCAAAGGGCGAGCACATCTTTTGCGTGGTCTGGGACGTCGACAGCATCGATGCTGCGCGCGATCATGTCCTCTCCAGCGGGTTCGGGATCCGCTACGAGGGAGACTATTCTGCCAAGCCCGAGGTCGAGGTCCACAAGCAATTGGTGGTCGAGCCCGGCAATACGCATGGAATGATGGTGATCTTCCAGGAGCGCCGCCTCAAGGCTGGCGAGAGCGAACCCCGGGTCACGAAGCCGGGGCTCGAAGTGCTCGGCCTGCAACGCGCCGAACTGCTGGTTTCAGACGCAGACGCCGCCGAAGCAACATACCGCAAGCTGTTCGCCGGACAGCTCGATTTCGAGCGTGACATCGATGCCGCCAGCAGGCCGCTCGATTGCCGGGTCGACTGGAATCTGGGCCTCGAACTCGTCCACCCGACGAACGGCGAGGACAAGATCGGCAGGCTGCTCGCCGACAAGGGCGAGCATGTCTTCACCGTGGTGTGGGACGTAAACGATTTCGAACTGGCGCGCGCGCATGTGCTGGCGAACGGGTTCGAAATTCAGTGGGAGCACGATTTCGGCGCGCATGGCCCGCTGGCGATTCACAAGCAAATGGTGATCCGCCCGTCTAACACGCATGGCCTGCAGGTGATCTTTCAGGAAAGGAAGATGCTCGCCGCCTAAGCAACAAGCGCGCGCCGGACTACCCGAACCTGGGAAATACCGGCGCGCAGCCAGTCAGGCCGAGACCTTGAGCTTTGCCTTCAACGCCTCGAGCAGCTTTTCGGGCGACGTGGCGCCGTAAGGGTCCTCGTCCGCGCCGACATCGTTGATGCCGGGCTCTTCGAACCATTCGGTCACGCGATTGTCATCGACGACCATCGCATAGCGCCAGCTGCGCATGCCGAACCCGAGATGATCCTTGTTGATCAGCATGCCCATTCGCCGGGTGAACGCACCCGAGCCGTCGGGCAGCAGCTTGATGTTCTTCAGGCCGAGGTGCTGGCTCCACTGGTACATGACGAAAGCATCGTTGACCGCGACGCAGTAAACCTCGTCGATACCAAGGTCGCGAAACTCGTCGTAAAGGCGGTCGAAATTCGGGCACTGCTCGTTGCTGCAGGTCGGGGTAAACGCGCCGGGCAGCGAAAAGACGACGACCTTCTTGCCGCGAAATTCATCGCGGACCTTGAGGTCTTGCCAGCGGAACGGGTTGGGTCCGCCGATGCTCTCGTCGCGGACACGGGTTTTCAGAGTGACGTCGGGAATGGTTCGGCCGATCATGATGCGGGTGCTCCTGTGTGCTGTTGCTGCAACGGCACGTAGGCGCAGACGTTTCATCGATCAAAACGATTGAAACGGATTTTGTGATCGGTTTTACCGCTGAAAGTGAGCGCGAGACCGGGCGCGCTTTATCCCATCGCGTCGGCAATCCTGTGAACCTGATCGAGGCCCGAGCCGGTCGGAATTAGCTGTACCTCGTCGGCGCCGGTATCCTCGATGCGGCGGAGCATGTCCTTGAGATCCTGCGCCGAGCCGGCAAATCCGGCAGAGGCCGCAATCGCGTCGCGCGCCGCCGGATCAACCCAGGTGAAGTAGCGCTTGAGGTGCGTATCGAGCTGCGCACGTCCGCCATCTTCATCGAGCGCAAACCAGAACGACGTGCCGAGATGCGGCGCAGGCCTGCCAGCTTCCGCCCAGGCCTTGCGCGCCATATCGAAAGTCGCAGAGATTTCCTGGGGGTCGGGGCCGAAGCTCATCCCGCACAGCCCGTCCGACCAGTGCGATGCCAGGGCAATCGACTTGGGACCCATGGCTCCGGCCAGTAGCTTCGGGCCGCCCTGCTGCACCGGAGGCGGTCCGACCCGCCGGTCTGCCATGTCCACGATCGCTTCGCCCGCCCACACGCGGCGCATGGTCTCCACCCGGTGCCCGAGATCGGAGTTCTTGTGCGTGGCGAAATCGGCGCCCGCAGCCTTATAGTCTTCCTCGCGCCCGCCAATGCCAAGGCCGACCGTCAGCCGACCGCTGCAGAGCATGTCGGCAGTGGCGATCTGCTTGGCGAGCATCACCGGATTGTGAAGCTGGGCGACAAAAATGGTCGTGACGATCTCGACCCGCTGGGTCCAGGCAGCGGCGGCGCCGAGCATTACCGCCGCATCGGGATTGTCGAAAATGATGCGTTCACCGAAGGCGAGCGACTGATAAGCGCCTTGGTCGATGGCCTCCACCCAGGAACGCAGCAGTTCGCGGTTGAGGTCCGGCTCCATGACCGGAAGGGTCATTCCAAGTTTCATCGCCAAATCCTCTCTCTGCGTGTTCTCGTCACATTTCGCCGCGCGCGCGGCGGATCGCAAACCACTTTTCAACCGCGGCGTTGTGCTGTTCCAGCGTTTCCGAAAACTGGTGCCCGCCGCTCCCGTCAGCCACCATGTAGAGCGCGCCGGTTCTGGCCGGATTGAGCACCGCCTCGATCGACGCCTTGCCCGGATTGGTGATCGGCCCCTTCGGCAGCCCGGTCATGGTATAGGTATTGTAGCCGTTCACCGCCTGGATTTCGGACTGGCGAATACGGCGGCCCAGCGGCTTGCCTTGCGTGATCGGATAGATGATCGTGGGATCGGCCTGGAGCAGCATCCCCTTGCGCACGCGATTGGAATAGAGCCCGGCTACCATCCGCCGCTCTGACGGCTTGCCGGTTTCCTTTTCGACGATCGAGGCGAGCACCACGGCCTCCTGCGCGGTCTTGACCACGCTGCCCGGCGCCCGCTTGGCCCAGGCTTCGGCCAGGGTGGTGCTCATCGCGGTCTGCATCCGCCGCAGCACCGCCTCGCGGGTCTCGCCGCGTTCGAAATCGTAGCTATTGGGCAGGACCGAGCCTTCGGCAGGAATCGGAATGTCGCCGGTCAATTGCGGCTGCGCCATCAGCCGTTCGCGTACCATAATCGACGGCATGCCTTCAGGGATCGTGACCAGCCGGCGGATAACGTCGTCGCTCTGGATGATCGACAGCACGCGCGATGCGCTAGCACCGGCGGGGATCAGGAACTCGCCCGCCTTGATCGGCGAGCCTCCGCCGAACAGCCGCGCGCGCAGCGAGAACGAGCCGGCGGAGGAGATTATCCCCTCCTTCTCCAGCCTTTGCGCCACCGCGCCCAGGCTGTCGCCAGTCGAGACGACGAAAGTGCGGTCCTTCTCGAGCGGCCCCGAACCGAACCAGCCGCCAAACAGGAACAGGGCCGCGGCCAGCAAGGCCAGCGCCGCGAGCCCGGCCGCAATCGCCTTGCGGCGCTGGGTCATGCCTCGATCTTGCGCATCACGAGGCTTGCGTTGGTGCCGCCGAAGCCGAAGCTGTTGTTGAGCACGGCCTCGACCTTGCGCTCCTTGGCCTTCCACGGAACCAGATCGACCCCCGCGCAGCCATCGCTCGGGTTATCGAGATTGAGCGTCGGCGGAACGATCTGGTCGCGCAGCGCCAGCATGCAGAAGATCGATTCGACCGCACCCGCGCCGCCCAGCAGATGACCGATGGCGGACTTGGTGCTGCTCATCGAAACGGTGGAGATCGCATCGCCGAACAGGCGGCGCACCGCGCCCAGTTCGAGCTCGTCGCCCATCGGGGTCGAGGTGCCGTGAGCGTTGATATAGTCAATGTCGGATGGCGTCATGCCCGCCTTCTTGAGCGCCATCTGCATCGCGCGGAATGCGCCCGAACCTTCGGGGTGCGGCGCGGTGACGTGATAGGCGTCGCCCGAGAGGCCGTAGCCGACCACTTCGGCATAGATCTTCGCGCCGCGCGCCTTGGCATGCTCATATTCCTCGAGCACGACCACGCCCGCGCCCTCACCCATGACAAAGCCGTCGCGGGCCTGATCGTAGGGACGGCTGGCGCGCTGCGGCTCGTCGTTGAAGGCGGTGGAGAGAGCGCGCGCCTGGGCAAACCCGGCGATCCCGATCGGGCAGATCGTGCCTTCGGCCCCGCCCGCGAGCATCACGTCGGCATCGTCGTCCCGGATCATCCGCGCCGCATCGCCGATCGAATGCGCGCCGGTCGAGCAGGCGGTGACGACTGCGTGGTTCGGCCCCATCAGCCCGTACTTGATCGAAACCTGGCCCGAAATCAGGTTGATCAGCCGCCCGTGGACGAAGTGCGGGGAAACCCGGCTCGGTCCCTTTTCGTGCAGGACCAGCGATTCGCTCTCGATGCCGGGAAGGCCGCCGATGCCCGAGCCGATCGAGCAGCCCGCGCGCAGGCGGTCCTCCTCGCTCATTTCGGTGAGGCCTGCGTCTTCGAGCGCCTGGCCTGCCGCATCGATACCGTAGATGATGAACGGATCGACCTGACGCTGGACCTTGTGATCGACCCGCTGGTTGGGATCGAAGCCCCATTCATGGTCGGCAGGCTTCACCTCGCAGGCGATCCGGCATTTCTGGTCGGAGGCATCGAAGCGCGTGATCGGCCCCGCACCGGACTTGCCGGCGATCAGGTTGCGCCAAGTCGTCTCGACGTCAGCGCCAAGGGGAGTGACAAGACCGAGACCGGTTACGACTACGCGGCGCATGCAGTTCTCCGAATAAGCAACAGGCCCAGACCCTTTCGGGCTGAGCCTGTCGAAACCCAGTCCCTCACATCGCGCATGGCGGCGGGAAAGGACAGCCCCCCTGGGCTGGCCGGAATGGCCGGCCGTGCAGGGCTGGCGTCGACAAGCTCAGGGCCAAAGGGATATGCGAGGTCGGACCCTAGCCCTTGTTCTCGTCGATGTATTTGATCGCGTCGTTGACGGTGCTGATCTTCTCGGCGGCGTCGTCGGGGATTTCCACGCCGAACTCTTCCTCGAAAGCCATGACCAGCTCGACGATGTCGAGGCTGTCTGCGCCAAGATCATCGATGAAGCTGGCATCCTCGGTCACCTTGTCGGCTTCCGCGCCCAGATGCTCGACGACGATCTTCTTTACCCGCTCTGCGGTATCGCTCATGTTTCAGCCCCTTCTCAACGGCTATTGGAAATCGAGGGTTGCCCTAGTCGCCCATGCGGGCGCTGGCAAGCCGCTGCGCCCTGTGCGCTCACTGTTTTTGCGGCTCGACGACCCGCAGGCTAAGTTCGCGAAGCTGCTTGGCGGTTACTGCGGAGGGCGCGCCCATCATCAGGTCTTCGGCCTTCTGGTTCATGGGGAAAACAACAACTTCGCGCAGGTTCGGTTCCTCGGCGATGAGCATGACGATGCGGTCCACGCCCGGCGCGGAACCGCCGTGGGGAGGCGCGCCGAATTTGAAGGCATTGATCATGCCGGAGAAGTTGGCATCGACCTCGTCCTGCGAATAGCCCGCGATCTCGAAGGCCTTGTACATGATCTCGGGCCGGTGGTTCCGGATCGCGCCCGACGACAGCTCCACGCCGTTGCAAACGATGTCGTATTGCCACGCCTTGATATCGAGCGGGTCCATCGTCTCCAGCGCTTCCAGCTCGCCCTGCGGCATCGAGAACGGATTGTGGCTGAAGTCGATTTTCTTGGCCTCGTCGTCGTATTCGAACATCGGGAAATCGACCACCCAGCAGAACTTGAAGCAGCCCTGCTCGATCAGGCCCAGCTCTTCGCCCACGCGGCTGCGTGCGGCGCCTGCCAGCTTGGCTGCATCGCCTTCCTTGCCCGCCGCGAAAAACAGGCCGTCATCCGGCCCGAGGCCAAGCTCGGCGTAGATCTTTTCCATGTTCTCGGGGCCGTGGTTCTTGGCGATCGGACCGCCGAATTCGCCGGCCTTGCGCGTGACATAACCGAGGCCCGCAAAGCCTTCCGATCGCGCCCAGTCGTTCATGTCGTCGAAGAACTTGCGGCTCTTGTCGGCGGTCGCGGGCGCGGGGATCGCGCGGACTTTGCCGCCGCCACCGACGATCTTCTCGAACAGGCCGAAGCCCGAGGACGTAAAATGCGCGGTGACATCGGAAATCACCAAGGGATTGCGCAGGTCGGGCTTGTCCGAACCGTATTTCAGCATGGCTTCGGCAAAGGGTATGCGCGGATACTGGCCCGCAGGCGTCACGCTTTTGCCTTGCGAGAATTCCTCGAACACGCCCGACAGCACCGGCTCGATCGCATTGAACACATCGTCCTGCGTGACGAAGCTCATCTCGAAGTCGAGCTGGTAGAACTCGCCTGGGGAGCGATCGGCACGCGCATCCTCGTCGCGGAAACACGGCGCAATCTGGAAATAGCGGTCGAAACCGGCGACCATCAGCAGCTGCTTGAACATCTGCGGAGCCTGCGGCAGCGCATAGAACTTGCCGGGATGGACACGGCTGGGCACCAGATAGTCGCGCGCGCCCTCGGGCGAACTCGCGGTCAGGATCGGGGTCTGGATTTCCATGAAGCCCTGATCGGTCATCCGGCGGCGCAGCGATGAAATCACCTTGCTGCGCAGCACCATGTTGGCGTGCACGCTCTCGCGCCGCAGATCGAGAAAGCGGTACTTGAGGCGGATATCCTCGGGGTATTCCTGCTCTCCGGCGACCGGCATCGGCAGCTCGTCAGCCCGCGACTGCACTGTCGCGCCGCGCGCGTAGACCTCGATCTCGCCGGTGCCGAGGTTGGGATTGACTGTCGCGGCGCTGCGCGCCTTCACCTCGCCGTCGATGGTGACGACGCTCTCGACCCGCAGGGAATCGAGCAGCTTGAGGGCCGGGCTGTCCTCGTCGGCAACGATCTGGGTGATGCCGTAATGATCGCGCAGATCGACAAACAGCACGCCGCCATGATCGCGCTTGCGGTGAACCCAGCCTGACAGGCGGACGGTCTGGCCAACTTCGCCGGCGCTCAGGGCGGCGCAAGTGTGGCTGCGATACGGATGGGTCATGTGCAAATCACCGGGGTTTCGGGCTGTTGTCGATAAGTGGCGTGCCCCTAGGGCCTGTATGGGCCCCGCACAAGCCTTGCAGGGTTTTGCCGCAGCGTAACCGCTGGTCAACCTTTGTCGGCTAAGGTCCAGAATGCAGCACTACCGGAGTTTGGCCCTTGCCTGAGGAAATCATCATCGACGGAATGGAAGAGCACGCCTTCCGCCGCTCGATCGAGATCATGCTTAGGAACGGCCGCGCCGACGAGGCGGTCGAACAGCTACGCAAGCTGCTCCCCGAATGCGCGGGTGAAGGCAAGACCCTGCCCGCCCGGCTGCTCGAACTGAGCCCCGAACAGATCAATCTCGGCGGCTGGGACCGGCTTACCGCGAGGGTCGAGGAATATTCGCGCCCGACGATTCCGATCACCGCGATCGGCATCGGCATCGGCGATCCCGAAGATCTGGGTCTCGAACCCGACGCCAAGGGCAATCTCAAGCCGCCGCTCGCCACCAGCTATTATCCCGACGCGACCTTTCCCTTTTCGGAAACCGACCGCGCCGACCTGCTCGAGGGATACTCCTCGTTCGGCTGCGAATGGCAAGGCGACCACGACCGGATCGACGACACCTTGTCGATCGAAGGGATCGACGATCTCTACGGCGCGATCATCCGGCTTGAGAACGAAGTCGCCGCAAGCGAGCGCCCCGACCCCGAGCTGATCCGTGCGGGCGCAATCGGCGCGTGCTATCTGGGCGTCATGGTCTGGCAGGCGGCGCGGCGCGCGGTGATCGAACTGGGCCTGCCGCGCCCGATGGCGATCCTGCTGGTCAATTCCGACGCCTATCCGTTTTTCGATGCGCCAGTGATGACCTGCGACGAATATCTCGACGATGGCGCATTGCAGGTGGTCGAGCACCAGAGCGCGCCTAGCTACGACGATGTCGAGGCCGAAGAAGCCGAAGCCGGGTCGCTGCTCGATATTGCCGGGATTGGCGCGCATCGCGCGTCGGCCAAGAAGATGGCGCTCGTGCTCGATGGCGACGATGCGCATAACCCGCTCGGCATGGCCGACGATCTGGTCGCCCAGGCCGCGTTCGAGCCGGATTCGGTGGATATCTCGCGCTTCCTTCCCGACGCCTCGGAATTCCGCAACGAGCCGGATTTAGAGCCGGAGTTAGAGTTCGAACCCGAACTGGAGGCCGTCCAGGAATTCGAGGCGGCGCCGGAAACCGAACCCGAAGCTGAACCCGAGCCTGAATCTGAAATCGTCGCGCAGATAGAAGATCCTGTTGACGACGCCGCCAGAGACGAGGCGCTTGCGGACCTGTTCGACGAACCCGAATTTCCCGTCGAAACCATGCCTGCCGAGGAACCGGCCGCAGATGCCGAAGATGCCGCGCTGGCAGACGCGCAGATCGACGAGCCTGCTGTATCGCTCGAAGTCCTGCGCCGCGAACTCGGCGAAGAGCACTCACCCGCGCCTGCGGCATGGCAGCCGCCCGCCTGGGCGACCAAATTGCCCGATCCGCCTGCAGCCGCTCCCCGGCCCGATGCCGACAAGCGCGAGCACGGCGACACGGCGATGCCCTGGCATGACCACGCGGCCGACCTGCCCTTCGGTCGAACTGCGAGGCCCAGCTTGCCGTCACATGCACCGGCGACCCATTCGATCCGCGCGAGGATACGCACCTCACAAGTCAAAGAGGCTCCCGAGCGCGTCAATCCCGGTCTGCTGGCCCGTTTCGCCGCCTGGTTGGGCAAATTGCTCACGCGCCGTTGAAGTGCAGGCGGGTTAGGCGTAACGCGCCTGTCTTATGAAGATTCACCCGCTGATTACCTCCAGCGACGAGCTGGCGGCTTTGTGCTCCCGCCTGTCGCGCTCGCAATTCGTCGCGGTCGATACCGAATTCATGCGCGAGAACACCTACTATCCCGAGCTTTGCCTGGTGCAGGTCGCCGACGAGAACGAGGCGGCGGCAATTGATCCGCTCGCCCAGGGGCTCGACATGACCCCGCTGCTTGAATTGCTCACCAACAACGAGGACGTGCTCAAGGTCTTCCACGCGGGCGGGCAGGACGTTGAGATCATCTTCAATTTCACTGGCCGCACCCCGCATCCGATCTTCGATACGCAGATCGCGATGATGGCGATCAGCCAGTCGGAACAGATCGGCTATTCCAACCTCGTCGAATCTTGGCTGGGCAAGGTGATCGACAAGGGCGCGCGGTTTACCGACTGGTCGCGCCGACCGCTGACCGAGCGGCAGATCGAATATGCCATCGGTGACGTCACTTACCTTGCGGATATTTTCCCCCGTATCCTGAAAAAGCTGGTCAAGACCGGCCGAGGCGAATGGCTTGACGCCGAGATGGAAAAGCTGGCCGATCCCGAAAATTACCGCAACGATCCCACGCTGTCCTGGCGGCGGATCAAGGCGGCGGGCCGCAACCCGGCGATGCTCGGGCGGCTCAAGGCGCTGGCCGAGTGGCGCGAGCTCGAAGCGCAGGACAAGGACATCCCGCGCGGGCGTATCGTCCGCGACGAGACGCTGGCCGACATCGCCAGCCATCCGCCCAAGGACCAGGCCGATCTCGCCAAGGTGCGCGGCTTGTCACAGGGCTGGAAGGACAACGAAATCGGCAGGCGCCTGATGGAGACGCTGGCCAGGTCCAGGCCGCTCGCCGACGAGGAACTGCCGCCGCGCACCGCGCGCGGCGCGCCGCTGGGCAAGGAAGGCGCGCTGGTCGCCGACCTGCTCAAGCTCTTGCTGAAAATCCGCGCGCGCGAGATCGACGTTGCCGCCCGGCTGCTGGCGCGCAGCGAAGAGCTTGAACAGCTCGCCGCCGGAGTGCGCAAGGGCTTGCCGATGCTCGAGGGCTGGCGTTTCGATCAGTTCGGCCACGACGCGCTCGACCTCGTCGAAGGCAAGCTGGCCTTCGCCGTGGTGGGCGGCAAGCTGAAGATGACGCATGTTGACGATGTGGTTGACGCGGTCTCCGACGCATCGTGATCGATCGGAACCCTGATCGGCAATGACCGTCTACCAGCCCACACTCAAGCAGCTCCAGTATCTCGTCTCACTGCACGAGCACGGCCATTTCGGCCGCGCGGCGGAGGCCTGCTACGTCTCGCAGTCGACCCTGTCGGCGGGTCTGCGCGATCTCGAGGTCCTGCTTGGCGTGACCTTGGTCGAGCGCACCAAGCGCGCAGTGCGCTTCACCCCGCTGGGCAATGCGGTGGTCGACCGCGCGCACCGCATCCTGCGCGAAACCGAGCAGTTGTCCGATCTTGTCCAGTCGGCGGGCCAGCCGCTTTCGGGCGAGGTGCGGATGAGCGTCATCCCCACCATCGCACCGTTCCTCTTGCCCAAGATGCTGCCGCGGTTGCGGCGCGAGCGGCCCAACCTCAAGCTGTTCCTGCGCGAGGAGACCAGCGCGCAGGCGATGGAATCGCTCCATCACGGGCGCGCCGACTGCGTGCTGCTTGCCCTGCCCTATCCCACCGGCGAAGTGGAAAAGGAGACGATCGAACTCGACGCCTTCTTCGTCGCCTTTCCCAAGGAATTCTTCTCGGGCAAGGATTGGCCGCGCGATCCGCCCGCCGAAGTTCTGCCCTCGCTGATCGACGAGAACCGGCTGCTGCTCCTGGAAGACGGGCATTGCCTCAAGGACCATGCGCTTGCCGCCTGCAACCGGCCCGAACTGCGCGCCAGCGCGGCGATGATCGGCACCAGCCTGCACACTCTGGTGCAAATGGTCGACAATGGACTTGGCCTGACGATGCTTCCCGAAATGGCGCTTGATGCAGGCATCCTCAACGGCACAAACGTGGTCGCACGACCGCTCAAATCGGATAACGCCAACCGCGAGATCTCGCTGGTCTGGCGCAGGAACAGCCCGCGCGGCGACGAATTCCGCCTGCTGGCGGAGGAACTGCGCACGGGGTAAAAAATGCTCAGGAGAGGAACGCCATGACTTACCAGCCGCCCAACGACCTATCGGGAACCGCCGCCATTGTTTCCGGCGCGAGCCGCGGGATCGGGCGCATCTATGCCCTGGCGCTGGCGAGGGCGGGCGCGAAAGTGCTGGCGACCGCGCGCACCGTGGAGGGCGATCCGCAGGTCATCGGCTCGCTTGCCGAACTGGTGGCGACTGCCAAGGCCGAAGGCATCGATATATCGGCCTGCAAGGTCGACATGATGGACAAGGCGACGATTGCGGCTGCGGTGGCGACCTGCGTTGAGCGATACGGACGGCTCGACGCGCTGGTCAACAACGCCGTCTGGGGTGTCACGAGCAAGTTCCCCGCGCTCGGCATCAGCGACGAGGAGTGGGAAAATTCGTTCCGCATCAACGTGCTTGGCAATTACCATTTCATGGAAGCCGCCATGCCGTACCTGAAGCAGGACGGCGGCGGCGCGATCGTCAATCTCACCACGCTCGGCGCCCGGCCCTCGAAGCAGGGCGCAAAAGCGCACGGCTTCCCGACTTATGCCGTCACCAAGGCCGCGCTCGAGCGCCTCACGACTTATTGCGGCGTCGAGTTCGCTCAGGACGGCGTCGCGGTGAACGCGATCAGCCCCGGCCACGCCGAATATTACATGCGGGACGGCCGCCAGCCCGACATCGATTACTGGGGCTCGCCGATGGTCCATCTTGCCGCCCAGCGGCCGCCGGAAGGATTCTCCGGAGAAGTGGTCCACACCTATGAGTATGGCACGCGGTGGGGTCCGGAATTCACCCAGCCGCCGCAGCGCGACGAACGCCTGATCAAGATGCTGGAATATGCAGACGAACCGTTCGGCTATTACCGACAGCGGTAAAGCATCGCGCGAAAAAGTGGGAACCGGTTTTTCGCAGAAAGCGATGCGACAACAGTGGTCTAATCAGTCGGCATCAGGCCATGCTCGCGGCATAGCTCCTTGGCCTGCATGCTTTTGCCGTTAAGCGCATCGGCCTCGGGGGCAGTGGCGAGCCAGAAGGCAGCTTCGGCGGTGAAATCCGGCGATTCCCAGACCAGCGCATCATAGCCCGGCCGCGCCATTTCCTTGGCGATGCGCTCGGTCAAGGTTGCGCCCGGCTCGAGGTTGAAGGCGCGCAGGCCGCGGTCGGCATATTCCTTCGACAGCACGCCAGCGATGGAGTGGCCCGCTGCCTTGGACATCGCGTAGGAGATGCCCCAGCCGCCCTTCTCGACATTGGCGAAGGGGCGTCGGTAAGCGGCATTGCTGGTGACATAGATCACCGTTCCGCCGCCCTGCTCGAGCATGGCGGGCAGGAACACCTGATTGAGCACGAACGGCGCGATGCCATTGGCCCTGACGTGACGTTCGAGGATCTCGACGGGCGTATCGAGCGTGAAGTCCTTGAGGCCCGGCCCGACATAGCGTCCGTTGTGAACCACGAGGTCGATCCTGCCCCATTCCTCCAGCGTGCGCCGGGCCGCGGCCTCCAGCGATGCGAAATCGAGGAGGTCAGCCCGACGGATTAGCGCGCGCCTGCCCAATGTTTCGATCTCGCGCGCCGTCGTCGTGAGGCTGCCCGGCAGCGGGGAGGTGTCCGAGCGGCCCATGCTGGAGGAATGCTCGCGCTCTTCGCCTTCTTGAAGCGAGCGGGCGGTGATCGCCACGTCATAGCCGCCGCGCGCAAGCCGAAGCGCGATCGCCTTGCCGATCCCCCGGCTGGCACCGGTCACGAAGGCTGTCTTTTCGGCCATCGGCTCCCCCCTGCTTGGCTAATCAATCCATGTGCTTCAGGCCGACCCTGAGGTAATCCCATCCCGTGATAAGCGTCAGGATTGCGGCAGCCCACAGCGTCGTCAGGCCGACAGTATGCGGAAGGTTGATCGTGTAGCCCTGGATCGAAACGACCCACCAGGGCGTCGCCTTGCCCAGGATCAGCGCCCCCAGCGAGATCATCTGGAAAGCGGTCTTCCACTTGGCGAGCTGCGAAACCGGCATCGAAACGCGAAGCGGCGCGAGAAATTCGCGCAGGCCAGACACCGCGATCTCGCGCACCAGGATGATGAGGCCGGCGATGACATGGGCATCGCCCACATAGGGGCCGCGCAGCACGCCTTGCGCGGTCAGCACGAGGATGACGGCAGCGACCATGATCTTGTCGGCGATCGGATCGAGAAATATGCCGAGCCGGGAAACTGCGCCGCGCGCGCGGGCGAGATAGCCGTCGAAATAGTCAGTCACGCCCATCAGGCAGTAAATCACGAAGGCAATGCCGTAGCCCAGTTCCCATCCCGGCCACCACAGGAACAGCGCCAGCAGGGGCACGGTCACGATCCGCGACAGGGTCAGAAGGTTAGGCAGGGTCAGCATCGTGCAAGCGCCATAGCCGCGAACCTGCCCGGGAAAAAGATGCGCACGTCTTTTACCCTTCATCCTTAGCAGCTAAGGCTGCGCGCCAGAGAGGATAGCCGCGAATGACCACATCGACCGCACTGCTAAAATCGCGGCGTTTCCTGCCCCTGTTCGTCACCCAATTGCTCGGCGCGTTCAACGACAACCTGTTCAAGAACGCGATGGTGCTCTTCGTAGTCTACTCGGTTTACAATTCCGAGACAGAGGAAGCGCGGTTCAGCGCCATCGCATCGGCGGTCTTCGTGATCCCGTTCTTCCTGCTTTCGGCGCTGGCCGGGCAGCTTGCCGACATGCGAGACAAGGCGAGGATCATCCGCGTGGTCAAGCTGTGCGAGATCGGCATCATGTTGGTTGGCGGCGCGGGGCTGGCGCTGGCTTGGGAAGGCGTCGCGGTCGAGAAACTGGCAATTCCGCTTATGCTGCTCGCGCTGTTCGCGATGGGCGTGCACTCGACATTCTTCGGCCCGATCAAATATGCGATCCTGCCGCAGCATCTGGAACGCGACAAGGTGCTGGCGGGCACCGGCCTGGTCGAGGCGGGAACCTATATCGCGATCCTGGCAGGCACGATCCTGGCCGGATGGATTTCGGTCGTTCATTCGGCGGCCTGTGTCATCGTGCTGGCAGTGCTCGGCTACCTGACCGGGCGGCAGGTGCCGCCCGCACCGCCGCAGGACACGCCAGAACCGCTTGACTACAACGTGATACGCTCGTCGTGGACGGTGGTGCGGCGCACCATGGACGACAACCGCGTGTTCCTTGCGATCCTGGCGATCAGCTTCTTCTGGACCATCGGCGCGATCCTGTTCATCCAGTTCCCGCCGCTTGCCAAGAACGTGCTGTCCGCCAGCAAGGAGGTGGCAAGCCTGTTTCTGGTGATGTTCTCGGTCGGCGTCGCGATCGGATCGATTGCGATCAACGCGCTGCTCAAGGGCACGGTTTCGGCGCGCTATTCGCCCGCTTCGGTGATCGCGATGGCCGTGTTCATCGTGCTGTTCCAGATCCTGTGCCGGGTGTGGAGCCAGCAGACCGGCCCCGAACTGATGGATGTTTCCACCTTCATCAGCCATCCGCTGGCGGACTTGCTGCTCTTGATGCTGCTGCTGATCGCGGTGGCCGGCGGCATGTTCGTGGTCCCGCTTTATGCGTTCCTGACCACCTTCGTCGATAAGTCGCAGACCGCGCGCACGATCGCGGCCAACAACATCGTCAATTCGGGCGCGATGGTGATCGGCTCGCTTATCGCGGTGGGACTGTCGGCGATGGGCGTCCCGATAATCGAGCAGCTATTGCTGGTGGCGCTGATGTGCCTGGGGGCAGCCTGGCTGGGGAGGCTGCTGTGGCAGGCAGAGCAGGCGGCAGCCGCACCCGCCTGAAATGTTCAGCCGATAAATAGCGATACGGCGACGAAGGTCGCGGTAAAGGCGGCCGCGAAATCGCGCACGTCGCTGATCGTCAACCGATGCCAACCGGTTTGCTGGCGCGGCATGGCCACTGCAACGGGCAGGCTGGCGCGAAAAGGATGGCGGGCGGCCTCGTTGGTCAGGACGAGCGAACGACGTTTTCTGATCATGGCCCGGCGTTAAGCCGCTGTTTACCCTCGCGCCACGCCCAAGACCGCGGTTTCCCGATGCGGGACAGCGCGCGCGCCAATCCTTTTCGCCGGCAGCGGATCAGACCGCCTTCTTCTTCGAAAGCTCGAGGATGTAATTCCATTCCTCGGGCGTCACTGCCGCCACCGAAAGCCGCGAAAGCGTGAGCAGCTCGGTCGCCGCAAGCGCCGGGTCAGCCTTGATCTCCTTGAGAGTCACCGGGCGCTTGAGCTTGCGCACCGGCTTGACCTTCACCGCCGCCCAGGTGCCCGTCGTATCGGTCGGATCGGCGAGGCCCGCCTTGCTGATCCGCACTACGCCGACAATCTCCTTGCCCACGTTGGAGTGGTAAAAAAACGCCTCGTCGCCCTGCTTCATCGCGGCAAGGTTATTGCGTGCGCGGTAATTGCGCACGCCGTCCCAGGTGCCCTCGCCTTCCGCGACAAGATCGTCCCAGCCGTAGGCGTCAGGCTCGCTCTTCATTAGCCAGTAGCTCTTGCTCATCGATCGCCTTTGCCTGATGATTGCTTGTCCCGCTCCCATAACGACCTTGCCCGAAGGCCGCCACCATGACCCAGGCCGCTATCCCCGTTCTCAGCCTTGACGACGCGCCGGAACGCCTTGCCGGCGATCTGGACGCAAGTTTCCGCGAGCATGGTTTCGCCGTGGTGCGCGGCCACGGCATCGATGCCGCGCTGATCGCGCGCGGCTGGCAGCTTTGCCGCGAATTCTTCGCGCTGCCCGAGGCGGAAAAGCGCCGCTATTTCATTGCCGGCGGCGGCGGCGCGCGCGGCTACACACCGTTCGGCACGGAGATCGCGAAGGACGCATTGGTCCACGATCTCAAGGAATTCTGGCACGTCGGCCGCGATTTGCCGCCAAGCCACTCCCTTGCTGGTTCGATGCCTCCCAATGTCTGGCCCGAACATCCACCCGAATTTCACGAGGTTTTCGCCAAACTCTATGCCGAATTCGACCGGGTGGGCGATCTGCTGCTGCAGCGCATTGCCGCCGGATTGGGACTGCAAGCCGACTGGTTCGAGCATGCTTGCCGCGACGGCAACTCGGTGCTGCGCCTCGCGCATTATCGGCCGCTGTCAGGCGATCCGGCAGGCGCGCTGCGCGCCGGTCCGCACGAGGACATCAACCTCATCACCCTTTTGCTCGGCGCCGAGGAGGCGGGGCTCGAACTGCTCGGCAAGGACGGCGCATGGCACGGCGTCAATCCGCCCGAGGGCGCGCTGGTCGTCAACATCGGGGACATGCTGCAGCGGCTGACCAATCACGCGCTGCCATCGACAACGCACCGGGTGCGCAACCCGCAAGGCGAGCGCGCGCGCTACAGCCGCTACTCGATGCCGTTCTTTGTACACCTGCGCAGCGATTTCACGATCCGCACCCTGCCCGGCTGCATCGACGCGCAGCATCCCGATCGCTATCCCCAGCCGGTTACCGCAGACGAATTCCTGCAGGAACGCCTGCGCGAAATCGGGCTGGTAACCTGACCCGACCTGTTAACCTCAAATAAAGTTTCCCTAGGCGATTTAACGCAATCTTCACGACGAGTGGCGCAAACCGGCGGCAGACAAAAGGGGGCCTGACCGCCGATGAAAGCGCCAGCACCAGACGCGCAAAATTCGCGCAACGGGGGACGGGTCCGCGCGGCGGAACGCGATATCCTCGCACTCGGCATCGCCGCTGCAGCTATCATCATGTTCGTGGGGACCGGCAGCGCCGTCGTGCCGTCGGTGATCCGCGCCTTCGCCGGCTACGGCATCGGTCCCGACAGTGCGCTGGTCAATGCGCTGGTGCTCAACGTCGCGCTCATCATCTTCGGCTGGCGGCGCTACAATGAACTGTCGAGCGAAGTGGCCGAACGCCGCCGCGCCGAGCAGCAGGCACGCACGCTCGCCGAAACCGACCCGCTCACCGGAACGCTCAATCGCCGCAGCTTCGGACTTGCGCTGCATGACCTTATCGCGAATTCCGATCAGGGATCGAGCAATGCCGCGATCATGATGATCGATCTCGACAACTTCAAGCAGGTGAACGACCGCAGGGGCCACGGCATCGGCGATCTCATCCTGGTGGAATGCGCGCAGCGGATTGCCGCCGCCGTGCCAACCGGCGCGCTGGTCTCGCGGGTCGGCGGCGATGAATTCGCCTGCGCGATGAGCTTCGATCCTGCCAGGCCCGAAGCGATCGACACGGTCGCCGCCAGCTTGGTCGAGGCGATCAGCCAGCCAATCGCGGTGCAAGGCTTCAAGGTCGAGATCACGGCTTCGATCGGCATTACCCGCGCCGACGTGCTTTGCCATGCGCAGGACGGACAGATCGACGCGCAGCACATGCTCGATATGGCCGACGTGGCGATGTATCACGCCAAGCGGCAGGGACGAAACAGCTACTTCTGGTTCGAGGAATTCATGGCCGACGAATTGCGCTTTCGCGAGCGTATCGAGGCCGGCATGCGCAGCGGGCTCGAAAAGGGCGAGTTCGTGCCCTATTACGAGCGCCAGATCGACGTCGCGACCGGCCAGTTGACCGGGTTCGAGATGCTCGCCCGCTGGGATTCGCCCGAATTCGGCCTGGTGCTGCCCGATCTGTTCATTCCCATCGCCGAAGAAGTGGGCCTCATCACCGAACTGTCGGAACAGCTCATCGCCGCCGCGCTGGAAGACGCGCGCCAGTGGGCGCCGCACCTGACGCTCGCGGTAAATATCTCGCCGGTGCAGCTTCGCGATCAGTGGTTCTCGCAGCGCCTACTCAAGTTGCTCGTCTCGGCCAATTTCCCGCCCGGCCGCCTCGAAATCGAGATTACCGAAAGCTGCGTGCACGAGGACATCGTCCAGGTCTGTTCACTGATCGCCAGCCTGCGCAATCAGGGCGTGCGAGTCAGCCTCGACGATTTCGGCACCGGCTTCAATTCGCTCGGCCAGCTTAGCCAGCTCAACTTCGATCGCATCAAGATCGACCGCAGCTTCGTGAGCGACATCGACCGCAGCGAAGACAACGCCGCCATCGTCGAATCGATCGCCATGCTGGGCAAGGGCCTGGGCCTGCCGATCACCGCCGAAGGAATCGAATCGCACGCCGTGCTCGAGCAGCTTCGCGGCTACGGCGAACTGCGCGGCCAAGGCTATCTCTACGGCAAGCCCAGCTCGGCAAGCGATACGCGGGCGTGGCTGGACGAACTGGGCCTGCTTGGAACGGCTGGCGATGCCGACATCGGCAAGGACCAGCCGCAGATTGCCGATCAACCGCAAGGCGGCGACACGCAGCGCGCCGCGCAAGGCTAGACGCGGCAGCCGCTAACACCTAGATCGCGGCCCATGCGGATCGCGTTCACCAAGATGCACGGCCTGGGCAACGATTTCGTCGTGCTCGACGGGCGCGCCGAGCTTATACCAGCGCTCACCAGCGCGCAGGCCGCAGCACTGGCCGATCGCCACACCGGCATCGGCTGCGATCAGTTGATCGTGCTGGAGCCATCACAGGCTGCCGATTTCCGCATGCGCATCTTCAATGCCGACGGCGGCGAGGTCGAGGCTTGCGGCAACGCCGCGCGCGCGGTCGGCCTGCTGCACGGGCGGCCCGCACGGATCGAGACATCGGGCGGATTGATCGCCACAAGTCCATCGGACAGCAGCGTGTCGGTCGACATGGGCGTGCCGCGCTTCGACTGGGAGCAGATCCCGCTCGCTTACCCGATGGATACGCACCCCATGCCGCTCGCTTGGGAAGAGCTCGTCCGCCCCATCGGCGTGAATGTCGGCAATCCGCACGCGGTGTTCTTCATCGACGATTGCGATGCAGTCGACCTCGCCCGGCTGGGTCCGATGATCGAGACCGACCCGGTCTTCCCCGAGCGGATCAACGTCAATGTGGCGACAGTGGTTGACCGCTCGCGCATCCGCCTGCGGGTATGGGAACGCGGCGCAGGCGAAACCCGTGCCTGCGGCACCGGGGCCTGCGCCACCACGGTCGCCGCGATCCGGCGCGGCCTTG
This sequence comes from Sphingomonadaceae bacterium, assembly GCA_947477745.1. Classification (GTDB taxonomy): domain Bacteria; phylum Pseudomonadota; class Alphaproteobacteria; order Sphingomonadales; family Sphingomonadaceae; genus Novosphingobium. The sequence goes on from CANJUF010000001.1 coordinate 48,138, forward strand.
CGGACAGCCCGGTCACGGTCGCCCTGCCCGGCGGCGCGCTGGTCATCGCCTGGGGCCAGGACGACCGGATAGTCATGACCGGCCCTGCGGCCGAAAGCTTTCGCGGCTCTTTCGACCCCGCCGATTACGGCATCGCGCAATGAGCGCGCAGGTGCTGTCGCTAGGGTGCAGGCTCAACCTTTCCGAATCTGAGGAAATGCGCGCGATGCTCGCGGGCGCGGACGATCTCGTCGTGGTCAACTCCTGCGCCGTGACCAGCGAAGCCGTGCGCCAGACCCGCCAGACCATCCGCCGCGCCCGCCGCGCCAACCCCCAGGCCCGGCTGCTCGTCACCGGATGCGCCGCCGAAGTCGAACGCGCGGCGATCACGGCGATGCCCGAGGTCGATGGCGTGGTCGCCAATGATGCGAAGCTCGACTGGCGCAGCTGGAACGTGAGTCCCTGCGAAGGCAGGGACCTGGCACCGCAACCGCGAGACACTTCGAGGTCCCTGCCTTCGCAGGGACTCGCGAAGAATATGTACACCCGCGCATTCGTGCCGGTCCAGAACGGCTGCGACCATGCCTGCACCTTCTGTGTGATCCCGCAAGGGCGCGGCGCAAGCCGCTCGCTCGGCGTGGGCGAGGTGCTGCGCGAGGCGGAACGCCACCTGGCCAGCGGCGTTAGCGAGATTGTGCTTACCGGCGTCGATCTCACAAGCTGGGGCGCGGACCTGCCAGGTGCGCCAAGGCTCGGCGCGCTGTGCGAAGCGGTGCTGGCGGCCTTCCCGGCCCTGCCCCGCCTGCGGCTTTCCTCCATCGACGGGGCGGAACTCGACGATGCGCTGTTCGAATTGCTCGCGCACGAGCGGCGGATGATGCCGCATGTCCACCTCTCGCTGCAATCGGGCGACGACATGATCCTAAAGCGTATGAAGCGGCGCCATACGCGCGGCGATGCCGTGCGGTTGGTCGGGCAGCTGCGCGCGCACCGCCCCGATCTCGGGCTGGGCGCGGACCTGATCGCCGGATTCCCGACCGAGGACGAGGCGATGCACGCCAGCAACCTTTCGATCATCGCCGAACTCGGCGTGGTTCACGGCCACGTCTTTCCCTTCTCCCCGCGCCCCGGAACCCCCGCCGCAAGGATGCCGCAAGTCGGTCCCGCTGCGGTAAAGGCGCGCGCGGCGCAGCTTCGCGAAGCGGTGGCGCGTCAGCGGCAGGAATGGCTGGCCTCGATGCTGGGCAAGCCGCTCTCCGTGCTCGGCGAACGCGACGGCACCGGTCATGCAGAAAACTTCGCGCCGGTGTTCCTGCCCGATGATTGCGCAGCCGGCGAAGTGGTGACTATCATCCCCAGCCGGATCGCGGACGGAATGCTGGCATGAGCGACCAAACCGGCACGGCAAGCTGGTCCGACCGGCTGTTCGGGGGCTTTCGCAAGACCTCCGAGCGGTTGACCGATAACCTGTCGGGCATCGTCGCCAAAACGCGCCTCACCGATGCGCAATTGGACGACATCGAGGACGCGCTGATCACCTCGGACCTCGGCCCGCGTGCAGCCTCGCGCATCCGCGAGCGGCTGGCCGACGAGCGATTCGACCGCGACGCCGATCACCGCGCGATCATGGAAGTGGTGGCGCGCGAGATCGCCGACATTCTGCGCCCCGTAGCCAAGCCGCTCGACGTGGTCGCCTTTCCGCGTCCGCAGGTGATCCTGGTCATCGGGGTGAACGGTTCGGGCAAGACCACGACCATCGCCAAGCTCGCTCACTTGTTCCAGGAGCAGGACTATTCGGTGATGCTGGCCGCAGGCGACACCTTCCGCGCCGCCGCCATCGGCCAGCTTGCGGTCTGGGCCGATCGGATCGGCGTGCCGGTGATCAAGGGGCCGGAAGGGGGCGATCCGGCCAGCGTCGTCTTCGACGCAGTCAAGGCCGCAACCGATCAGGGCATCGATGCGCTGATCGTCGATACCGCCGGACGGCTGCAGAACAAGCGCGAACTGATGGACGAGCTGGCCAAGATCCGCCGCGTCCTCGGCCGCATCAATCCCGAAGCGCCGCACGACGTTGTGCTGGTGCTCGATGCCACCAATGGCCAGAACGCGCTCGCCCAGATCGAGGTGTTCAAGGAAGTGGCGGGGGTCACCGGCCTCATCATGACCAAGCTCGACGGCACCGCGCGCGGCGGCGTGCTGGTCGCGGCGGCGGAGCAGTACGGCTTGCCGATTCATGCCATCGGCGTAGGCGAGACCATCGACGACCTGCGCCCCTTCGATCCCGACCTGGTCGCGCGCGTCATAGCGGGAGTGGCGTGATGGCCGAAGACAGCAAACCTAAATCGGGCTGGATCAATCTTGCGGTCGATTACGGCCCGATCCTCGTGTTCTTCGCGGTTTATCGCTACTATTCGCCCGCCGACGATGCCGATGCGGTAGGCAGCGTGCTGGCCGTTGTCAGGTCCACCGCCGCCTTCGTGGTCGCCGCCGTGATCGCCTTGATCGTCTCCAAATGGAAGCTGGGCCACATCTCGCCGATGCTGTGGCTGTCAACAGGGCTGATCGTGTTCTTCGGCTCGCTGACGGTGATCTTTCAGGATTCGTTCTGGATCCAGATCAAGCCGACCGTGATCTACCTGTTCTTCGGCCTGTCGCTGCTGATCGGCTGGCTGCGCAATGTGTCGCTGGTCAAGATGGTGTTCGGCTCCGCCTTCGAGGGGCTGACCGAGCGCGGCTGGCTGCTTCTGTCGCGCAACTGGGCGTTCTTCTTCTTGCTGCTCGCAGGCATGAACGAGGTGCTGCGTGCCATGTTCAACGAGGCGAACGGCCAGTTCGGTACCTGGATCACCGCCAAGCTGTGGGTGTTCCTGCCGCTCACCTTCCTGTTCACCTTCGCGCAGATCCCGATGCTGATGCGCAATGGCATGTCCGAGGACGAGGCCGAGGAAGCGCTGAGCGAGATTCCGCCCGAGTGAAGGTCCCGCGAATTGCGTGCACAAACCGCAATCGCATGTGACAAGCGGGGATTTTGACGGCATAACCGGGGCTTCCTTTCCCTTCGAACGGGGAAAGGCCCTGCGGGACAAGCCCGCGACCCGAATCTTGAGAGGGGGATGAAATGGCAAAATTCTTCGGAAACCTGCATCTGGTGCTGGTGGTCGGATTGATCGCCGCGATCGTGGTGATTGCAAGCTTTACCGGCTGGACCGGCACGGGCGCCAAGGCGGTGACGGACGACGTATTCCGCTGGCTTCACGCGTTCTTCGGTGTGCTGTGGATCGGCCTGCTCTATTACCTGAACTTCGTCCAGGTGCCGACCATGCCTTCGATCCCGGCCGAACAGACCGGCGCGATCAACAACCATATCGCACCCAAGGTGTTCTTCTTCTTCCGCTGGGCAGCGCTGATCACTGTGATCCTCGGCCTGCTTATCGCCTTCCACAACGGCTACGGCGCACAGGCGCTGACCTTCGGCGGCGAAGGCGCTGACGGAATCAACCTGATCGGCCTCGGCATGTGGCTGGCGCTGATCATGGCGTTCAACGTGTGGTTCATCATCTGGCCGGCACAGCGCAAGATCCTGAACATCGTTCCGGGCGCAACCGACGAGGAAAAGGCCAAGCTGCGTCCGCGCGCTCTGGCCGCGAGCCGCACCAACCTGCTGCTCTCGCTGCCGATGCTTTACTGCATGGTCAGCGCGAACCTGGGCTGATTCAAGCCTGACTGCGGGGGCGTCGCAGTCGGCGGCTCCCCTCGCAGTCAGTTCACCTAACCCCCGCGCAATTCGGGCAGCAATTTGTCGCGGCAGAAGTCGATGAACCCGGCCTGGTCCTCGCCCATTCCGAGCAGGACCACGTGGACAAACCCGGCATCGACGAATTCGCGCACCGCCTTGAGGTGGGTCTCGGCGTCCGGCCCCGCTGACGTGTGTTCGGCCAAGTCCTCGATCTTCACGAATTTCGTCGCTGCCTCGAAGCCGGCAACGCTCTTGAGTTCGCTGTTCACGTCCCAGCCCAGCGCGCCGAAGCTGAACCGTTCACGCGCCAGTTCAAGCCCGGCCTGTTCGCTTTCGGCCCAGGCGAGCGAACATTCGCCGTAAACCGCAGCCCCATCGCCGGCCTGCTCGCGGAACTTTGCGACAAGCTGTGCATCGGCATCGGTCGCCATCATCCCTGCATCGTGCGCTGCGGCCAGCGCGACCGAGTGTTCGCCGCTGACGCCGACAATCACGTCGATGTCGTTCTCCGGCGCGTCGTAGAGCTGCGCATGATCGACATCGAAATAGGCGCCGCTGTAATTGACGATCTTGCCCGACCATAGCTTGCGGCAGATTTCGATCGCCTCGCCAAGCATCTCGTGGCGCTGCGGGATCGGGGGCCAGGCGGCGCCAACGACATGCTCGTTAAGCCGCTCGCCTGCGCCGACGGCGAGGGTGAAGCGGCCGTCGCTCATCACTGCGATGGTGGCTGCAGCCTGCGCGATGATGGCGGGATGATAGCGGATGATCGGGCAGGTCAGGCCGGTGCAGATGCCGATCTTGCTGGTCGCATGGGCGATCGCGCCCAGCACGCTCCAGGCGAACGGCGAATGGCCCTGCGATTCCAGCCACGGATGGAAATGATCCGAGATCGAGACGAAGTCGAACCCGGCCTGCTCGGCGCGGACGGCATTCTCGACCAGCGCCTTGGGTCCGTGTTCCTCGGTCATCAGCTTGTAGCCGAACTTGGTCATGCGCCGTGCTCCCGCGTCAGATGAAACGATGACACGGATAACGAGCGATGAGGCCGATGGTTCGCGGCAGGCCTGCGCCGAGGTTTGGAACGTCAGATTTCGACCTGGCTGCCCAGTTCGACCACGCGGTTGGTCGGCAGCCCGAAGAACTCCATCGCGCTGGCGGCGTTGCGCATCATCCAGCTGAATAGCTTTTCGCGCCAGATCGCCATGCCGGGCTTGTCCGAGGCGAGCAGGGTCTGACGCGAAAGGAAGAAGCTGGTCTTCATCATCTCGAACGGCGCGCCGCACAGTTCGGTCCCCGACAGGGTTCCGGGAATGTCGGTCTCTTCCATGAAGCCGTATCGCATGGTCATGCGGAAGAAGCCCTCGCCCAGCGCGAAGACTTCGATGCGGTCCTGCTGCTCGACATAAGGCACGTCCTGAACGTCGATGGTGAGCACTACCACGCGCTCGTGCAGCACCTTGTTGTGCTTGATGTTGTGAAGCAGCGCGGAAGGCACCCCGACGTTGCTCGACGCCATGAAGATCGCGGTGCCCGGCACCCGCGCGGCGCTGCCATGCGCGCTCTTGGCGAAAACGTCGAGCGGCAGCGCTGATTCGGTCATCCGGTCGCGCATCAGCTGGCGGCCCTTGCCCCAGGTGGTCAGCAGCGTGAAAATTCCCATGCCCATCGCCAGCGGCACCCAGCCGCCATCGGGCACCTTGATGAGGTTCGCGCCGAGATAGGCCATGTCGACCACGATGAAGATCGCCACCAGAGGCATCGCCTTCCACACCGGCCAGTGCCACAGGCTGATGAGCACGGCGGCCAGCAGGATCGTATCGATGAACATCGCGCCGGTCACCGCGATGCCGTAAGCGGCGGCGAGCTTGCTCGACGAGCCGAAGAACAGCACGAGGATGATGACCATGACCATCAGCCCCCAGTTGATCACCGGAATGTAGATCTGCCCCGCCGCCGAGGCGCTGGTGTGCTTGATCTGCATGCGCGGCAGGAAGCCGAGTTGCACTGCCTGCTGGGTGAGCGAGAAGGCGCCGGAGATCACCGCCTGGCTGGCGATGATAGTCGCAGCGAGCGCAAGGAAGATCACCGGGATGCGGACCACCTCGGGGATCATCAGGAAGAACGGATCCTTGATCACCTCTGCCGCCCCGGCAGGATCGAGCGAGAGCACCATCGCGCCTTGCCCCATGTAGTTGAGCATCAGGGCGGGCAGCACGAAAGCCATCCAGCTCACCCCGATCGGCTTGCGGCCGAAGTGGCCCATGTCGGCATAGAGCGCCTCGGCACCGGTCACCGCCAGCACGACCGAACCCATCGCCACGAAAGCGCGGAAACCGTCGGTAATGAAGAAGTTGACCGCGTTAAGCGGATTGATCGTCGCCAAAATGATCTGCGGCATCACCACCAGATGCATCACGCCCATCACCGCCAGGGCGAGGAAATAGACCAGCATGATCGGCCCGAACAGGTTGCCCACCCGCGCCGTGCCGCGCGCCTGGATCGCGAACAGGCCGAACAGGATCGCCACGGCAATCGGAACAATCCAGTCCTTGAAGCCGGAATGGACGTATTGCAGGCCCTCGGTCGCCGAAAGCACCGACATGGCCGGGGTGATCATCGAATCGCCGTAGAACAGCGCCGTGGCGAACACGCCGAGCAGGATGAACGGTCCGGTCCACGAAGCGCCTTCGGACTTGCGGTTGATCAGCGCAAGCAGGGCAAGGCTGCCGCCCTCGCCCTTGTTGTCGGCCTTCATGATCGTCAGCACGTATTTGAACGTCACCACGATCATCATCGACCAGAACACCAGGCTCAGCACCCCGTGGATGTGAACCGGATCGACTTGAATGCCCGGCGCGCCGTGGTGCGAGGCGAAGGTTTCGCGAAAAGCATAGATCGGGCTGGTGCCGATGTCGCCGAAGACGATGCCAATCGCGCCCAGCGCCAGCTTGGCAAGGCCGCCATGATGCTGGTGCCCATGCTCTGGAATATGCGAGGCAAGCTCGTCCGAAGACAAAGTATCACTCATTCGTGCGCCCCGTCACAGGCCGGACTCGCCGGCCGATAGTCGAGCCGCTTAGCAGCATGGCAAGGGGGCGGCAACGGGAGTCATCTGGCTGTCGTTTCTCTGGCTTGAGCGGCGATCAGCAGGTCGAGCCGCGCCAGCTGTTCGGCAAGCATTTCGCGCCACGGCGCCTTGTCCGGCGTGCGTGCGAGCAGGCCAGACCACAGGTCCCGCGCCTCGGCGAAGCGGCCCGACTGCGCCAACGCGAGGCCGAGGAAATAGGGCGGTCCTGGGCTCTTCGGCGCGGCCTGGGCGGCGCGGTCATAGGCATGGAGCGCAGCCGGGGTAAGCAAGCCGTCCGCATGAGCGACCAGCGCATTGCCTAGCGCCAGCCACGCCTGCGCGTTCCGGGGATTGTCGTCGAGCGCGCCGAGCAGCACCTTGGCGGCATCGGCGTGCTGGCCGTTCCGGGTCATGGCGTCGGCGATCACGATCCACTGGTTGTTGGGCGGAATGTCGCTTTCGTCGAGCAGGCCGCGCGCCTTGATCGAGAAAGCTGGATCGGCATCGGGTTGCGGCGCATAGATGCGCGGCGCTCCCACTTGGCCGGGCGAGCCTTGCACGCCGTAGCCGGCAAGGCCGAGCAGCAGCGTCGCACCCAGCATGGTCCACCCGCCGCGCGGCGCCTTGAGCCACAAGGCCAGCATGGCGAACGCCGCAAGCGCCAGCAGGCAGACCGCCAGCCAGGTCATGCGCTGTCTCCCTTGCGCAAACGGCGGCGCAGCAGCAGCATGACCAGCGCGAGCAGGACCAGCGGCATCGCGAACAGCGGCCAGGTGAGGCTTGTCAGACGCGGTGTGTAACTCACATAGTCGCCGTAGCGCTCGATGAGCCAGCTTCGGATCGCTTCGGGATCTTCGCCCGCTGCAATCCGCTGGCGCACCTGGCTGCGCATGTCTCCCGCCATCGGCGCGTCCGAATCGGCAATCGACTGGCTCTGGCACTTGAGGCAGCGCAGGGTTTCCATCAGCGCCTGCGCGCGCGCCTCCTGCGCCGGATCGTCGAGCTGGCGATAGGCCCAGGGCGCGGGTGGCATCGAATCCTGCGCAGCGGCGGGCGCGGCGAACCAGAGCGCCAGCAGGCATGCGAGCAACCTCATTGCGCCTCCTCCAGCTTTTCGCGGATCAGCGGCAGGTCTTCGGCGCGGATCACGCCGATATGCTGGTAACGGATCACGCCCTTGCCATCGATGACGAAACTTTCCGGCACGCCCGACGAACCCAGGGCAAGCTGTACCGCGCTGACGTCATCTTTGCCGATCCGCGCGAAAGGATTGCCGTTGCGCGCGAGGAACGCGGCGACATCCTCGCGGCGGTCGCGGATGGCAATCCCGTCAATGGCCACGCCTTCGCGGCGCAGGCTTTCAAGCTGCGGCGCTTCGATCGCGCAGGGCACGCACCAGCTTGCGAAGATGTTGAGCAGGCGCGGCTTGCCCACCTTGAAATCGGCGGTGGCGAGGCCTGGCCGGTCGAACACCGCAGGCTCGAGAGCAAAAGCGGGAAGCGGTTTGCCCACCATCGCGCTTTCAACCTCGGTCGATCCGGGCCGGGTCAGGCCATGGATCACGAGGGCCAGGAAGCCCGCGAACAGGATCAGCGGCAACCACAAGGCCCACGGCGATGCGCGGCGCGGCTCGAGGGGAGGAGGCACGCTCACCGGCCCGTATCCTCTCGCCGCATGACGATGCGCCGCCGCGCAAAGCCGCGCCGCATGTCGAAGGCGACGCGGCTTGTCAGCGCCAGCAGGCCGCCCAGCGCGATCAGCAAGCCGCCCAGCCAGATCAGCGTGACGAACGGCTTCCACCACAGCCGCAATTGCCAGCGCCCGCCCTCCGCCGCCTCGCCCAGCACGGCGTATAACTGGCCGAAACGGTGCGTGACCAAGGCAGCCTCCGAGGTCTGCTGCGGCGGCGACCAGAAGCTGCGCGCCTGCGGGCGCACCGCGACCGTCGCGGAGTCTTGATAGGATGCGGTCATATCGGCCTCAAGCGCGGTCCAGTTCGGCCCGGCCACCGGCTCGACGCCGCGAAGGACCACGCGCCAAGGTCCGACTACGACGCTCTCGCCTATGCGCACCGCGACCAGCTTTTCGACCGAGAAGGCGCTTTCGCAGGCCATCCCCGCAAGCGCCACCGCGACCCCGAAATGGGCCACGACCATGCCCCATACCGCGAGCGGCGTGCGCCGCAGGTTACGGCCTTTCAGCGGCATCACGCTGGCGGCAGCAAGTCCGCCCGCCAGCACAAAGCCGATCAGCGCAAGCGTCCCGCCGCCGCCCAGCAGGACAAAGGCGAGCAGCGCAGCCATCATGGCCAGCGCGGCAATAATCAGCGGCCTCCCCAGGCGGCCCGCATTATCCTGCCGCCAGCGCAGCAACGGCCCCGCCATCAGGACAAGCGCCATGGGCACGAAGAACACCGCGCTCACGGGGTTGAAATAGGGCGGGCCGACGGAAACGCGGGTGTCGAACGCCTCGGTCACCAGCGGATAGAGCGTGCCGAACAGCACCACCCCAAGGATCGCGCTAAGCATCACGTTGTTGACCACCAGCGCGCCCTCGCGGCTGACGACCGAGAAGCGCTTGCCTTCCGAAATGCTCGCGGCGTTGAGCCCGAACAGCACCAGCGCGCCGCCGATGTAGATCGCCAGCAGCACGAGGATGAAGGCGCCGCGTTCGGGATCGACGGCAAAGGCATGAACCGAAGTAAGGATGCCCGAGCGCACGAGGAAGGTGCCGATCATCGACATCGAGAAGGCGACCACGCCCAGCATCACTGTCCAGGTGCGAAGCGCGTCGCGCGAGGCGAGCACGCTGACTGAATGCAGCAGCGCGGTCGCCGCCAGCCACGGCATCAAGGATGCATTTTCAACCGGGTCCCAGAACCACCAGCCGCCCCACCCCAGTTCGTAATAAGCCCAGTAGGAACCCGCGGTGATGCCCAGCGTCAGGAATATCCACGCGCCCAATACCCATGGCCGCATCGCTCTGGCGAACAGCGGCCCGACCTCGCGCGTGATCAGCGCGCCAACCGCAAAGCTGAAAGCCACCGACAAGCCGACATAGCCAAGGTAAAGCGTGGGCGGATGGAAGGCGAGGCCGATATCCTGAAGCAGCGGGTTGAGCCCCGCGCCCTCAGCCGCCGCCGGATCGAGCCGCGCAAAAGGGTTTGACGACATCAGCAAAAAGCCGTAGAATCCGAGGCTTACGAAGGCCTGCGCAGCCAGGGTCGCAAGCATGGTGCGCTCGGGCAGGCGGCGATCGATCAGCGCCACGAAGCCGCCCGCAAGGCCCATCACCGTCACCCACAGCAACATCGAGCCTTCATGATTGCCCCAGGCGCCCGCAATCTTGAACACCAGCGGCTTGGCTGAATGCGAATTGGTCGCGACCAGCAGGACCGAAAGATCGGTCCGCGCGAACAGGAGGATCAGCGCGGCGAATGACATCAACGCCAGCAGACCCTGCACCACCGCAGCCGGGCGGACCAGTCCGGCCATGTCCCCGCCCTTGCCGGCAACCGCCAGCGCGCCCGCCAGTAATTGCAGCGCGGCGAGCGAGGCGGCGAGCCACAGCGCGGCAAGGCCGAGTTCTGCGATCATCGCGTTTCGCTCACCACCTGCCTGGCCTGATGCTGGTCCATGTCCTCGAGTTCGCGCGGGACATAGTTCTCATCGTGCTTGGCGAGCAGGTTGTCGGCGACGAAAGTGCCGTCCGCGCGCATCTTCCCTTCGGCGACCACGCCCGAGCCTTCGACGAACAGCGAGGGCGCGATCCCGGAAAACCGCACCGGAACCCGCGCCTTGCCGTCTCCGACCACGAACATCAGCGTCACGCCGTCAGCCTGTGTCCTCAGCGAGCCTTTCTCGACCATTCCGCCCAGCCGCACTGCGCGGCCGGGCTCGGGCGGGCTCGCGACGATTTCGCTCGGCACGTAGAAGTAGCTCGCCTGATTGCGCAGCGCCCAGGCTGCAAGCAGGGCCGCCCCCGCCAGCACCGCCAGCGCGATCACCAGCAACACCAGCCTTTGATGCTTTGGCTTTATCGTGCTCACAACTCGCGCGCCCGATCCTGCCTGGTCGCATCGCGCCGCGCTTCGGCTCGGCGCATCGTCAGCCACGACCACGCTACCATGGCGAGCGTGCCGCCAATGCCGATCGCAAAGGCCGCGATGACGAAGTTCCAGGGATCGAGCGCCTCGCGCATCAGGCGGCCGCCATCGCCTTGCGCCGCAGCCGCGCCTCGGCTTGCTGGTCGGCCAGCAGCGCGCGCATCCGCGCCAGCACCACGCCAGCGAAAATCAGCGAAGAACCCAAGGTAGCGGCGAGCAAGGGTACGAGGTAGCTCGCATCGATCGACGAGCCGCCCATGGTGATCGAAGGCGGCTGGTGAAGCGAGTTCCACCACACCACCGAGCGGTTGATGATCGGCACGTTGATCGCGCCCACGAGGCCGAAGATCGCCGCTACGCGGGCCCGGCCCTCGCCCTGCTTCGCGGCAGCGTCGGCCAAGGCGATATAGCCGAAATAGAGGAACAACAGCACCAGCATGCTGGTCAGCCGCCCGTCCCACACCCACCAGGTTCCCCAGGTGGGCCGCCCCCAGATCGATCCGGTGGCAAGACAGATCGCGGTGAACACCGCGCCCGGAACCGCCGCTGCGCGCGCCGCGATGCCCGCAAGTGGATGGCGCCAGGCCAGTTCGGCCAAGCTGGCCCCGGCAATGGTCATCCACCCCGCCATGCCCAGCCAGGCGGCCGGGACGTGAATGAACAGGATGCGCACCGTTTCGCCCATCAGGTGATCGGGCGCGACTCGTGTCAGCCCCCAGCCAAGCGCCAGCCCCGCAAGCACCAGGCCCGACAGCAGAAAGGCAGGCGTCAGCCAGCGCGCAATGCGCAGGAAGCGGGCTGGGTTGGCCAGGCGGTGCATGGTGGCTCCTCTAACGGGAGCGACCCGCGAAGCAAAGGCGCGAATTGTCGCTAACCGCGACCGATCAACCGCTGTGCCATGGCATCGGCGACGCGCGACGGGGCGCTTCCCTCTGCGCGCGCGGTCTCCCAGATCCGGGCGAGCCTGCCCCGAATAGCGTCGACCGCGGCATGGGTCTTGCCGATATCCAGAACGGTGCCATCACGCCGCGCGAGATATTCGTGCGTCACCGCAATGATCCCGCCCGCGTTGATGACATAGTCGGGCGCATAGAGCACGCCGCGCCCGGCCAGGATATCACCGTGCTCGGCGCGGGCGAGCTGGTTGTTGGCCCCGCCCGCGACGACCGGCGCGCGAAGCCGTTCAATCCCTTCGTCATCGAGGATCGCGCCCAGCGCGCAGGGGCTGAACACGTCGCATTCGGTGTCCATGATCGCATCGGCTGGCACCGCGACGCCGCCCAGCTCCGCCGCCAGCTTTGCCGCGCGCGCTTCGTCGACGTCGGCGAGCGTCAGCCGCGCACCTTCGGCGGCAAGATGCCGCGCCAGCCCGCCACCGACGCTGCCCGTGCCCTGCACGGCGACGTGGACGCCGGCCAGGCTGTCCTTGCCGAGACCGACCCGCACGGCTTCCTTCACGCCAAGGAATACGCCGCGCGAGGTATGCGGCCCCGGATCGCCGCCCTTGCCGCCCGCGCCTGCTGCAGGCAGACCGGTGACATAGCTGGTGCGCGCGGCAATCGCGGCCATGTCGGCTTCGGACATGCCGACGTCCTCTGCGGTGACATAGGCTCCGCGCAGCGCCTCGATCGCGTCGCCGAAGGCCGCCATCATCGCCGGGGTCTTGTCGCGCGCGGCATTGGCGAGGATCACCGCCTTGCCGCCGCCCATCGGCAGGCCGGCCATGGCGTTCTTGTAGCTCATCCCGCGCGACAGGCGCAGCGCGTCGCGCATCGCCATGGCCGGATCGGGATAGTGCCAGAAGCGGGTGCCGCCCGCCCCGGGGCCGAGATGGCTGGAGTGGATCGCGACAATCGCGGTGAGGCCGCTGGCGCAGTCGTGGACGAGCTCCACACGTTCGTGCTCGTCAAAATCGGGGGTGGTCCAGAACGCGGTCACGCGGCTCGTCCTTTCTGCTGGAACAGGCACGCATGATAGCGAGAATGGGGCGACCGATGGGGTTCGAACCCACGACCTCCGGTACCACAAACCGGCGCTCTAACCAACTGAGCTACGATCGCCACACTGCCAGCGCGTGCTGAAAGACGCGCTGTTAGGCAACGCCAATCCCGCCCGCAAGCAGGGAGTGACGCGGGTGCGCGCTCTTGCACAGGAAGGCCGCATTGGGAAGCAAAATCGTGCCGGTACAGCCGCCTCGCGCAATTTCGTTTCACGGCGCTTTTTTACCGCGGTGCAGCGATCACCGCGCAGGCCAGGCGAGTCCCCGCCGCCCCGGAAGGCTGGGTGGCAAAGTCGTCCGCGCCGCCGTGGATTACCAGCGCCGAACCATTGGCATCGAACAGCGCGCCCGCGCCGGTCTCGCCCAGCGTGACGGCGTTGTTGAGAACCTGCGCCTGCAGTTTGCCATCGGCGGCAGCGAACAGGTTCGGCATGTCGCCGGCGTGATGGCCCTTGGCGTCGCGATAGCCGTGCGCCGTGCCGCCGGGAGCAAAGTGGCCGCCCGCAGAGGCGAAACCGCCCGCGGCATCGCACAGGCCCTTTTCGTGGACATGGAAGGCGTGCTCGCCTGCGGCGATTCCGCTCGCCGAAACCGAGATCAGCACGCCGGCGGGCGTCTGCTCGAGGGTCGCCGTGCCCAGTGTCTGGCCTTGCGCGCCGATCAGGGCGACGCTGACCAAATCCGCGGCCTGCGCCGGTTGCGACGGCTGTGCGAGAGCACCCGCGCCCGCCAGAGAGGCAAGAATTCCCAAGGGAATGAGCATCGATTTCTTCATGGCGGGAATCTCCTTGCTGCCAGCTTCGTATGCGAGAGTGTTTGCCCTGTTCCATGCAAAGACGCCACCGAACTGTCCAAGCCCCAGCTTGCGCGAGCAACGAATGATCGCAGCAAGGCATGCCATGGTAAAGTTTCGCTAACTGCCCCTGTTAAGCATCGCGCGACACGCGCGGTTTACTCTTATCCGGCAGGACGAACAGCACTGCCCGGGCGCACGACAAGGACAAAACCATGACCGTCAAGCTGGCGCGGCTCGATAACATCCCCGAGATCGACAAATCGAGCGCGGCGCGCAATCGCAGGCGCGAGCCACGCTTCGCGACCTGGTTCGACGCGCATATCGAGAATGCCCGGGGCGACAGCGCCAAGGTGCTGCTGGCCGAAGTATCGATGCATGGCTGCCGGATCCAGGCCGATCAGGCGTGGCTCAGGGTTGGCGGCTTCGTTGCGATCCGTATCGAGAACGGCGAGGCCTTGCCGGCGATCGTGCGCTGGGTGCGCGAAGGCGCGGCGGGCATGGAGTTCCTGCGTCCGATCCCGGCCGAATACAGCGAGTGGCACGACCTGATGGACGCGCCGTTCTGACACGGTGATCGCAAACGAAAAAAGGCGGCTCCGCAGAACCGCCTTTTTTCAGTCAACAGTCCAGAAGATCACTTCTTGAGCGAAAGACCGCCGAAACGCTTGTTGAACTGGGCGACGCGGCCGCCTTCGCTCACGCGCTGATTGCCGCCGGTCCATGCCGGGTGCGAGGTCGGATCGATCTCGAGCACCAGCGTATCGCCTTCGCTGCCCCAGGTGGAGCGCGTCTGGAACGTGGTACCGTCGGTCATCTGCACAGTGATCATGTGGTAATCGGGGTGGGTATCGGCCTTCATGTCGGTAACTCTCTGTCTGGCCGGTTCCGACCGGCCTGTCATCGGAAGCGGCGCGCATAGCGGCAGCGCCGGGATTTGTCCAGCAGGTCTCAGCCGTCCGCGATCATCGCGGTGAACTGCACGTCGCAGGTCGTCGCGCCATCGACCGAGGCTCGCCCAGCAACCTTGCAGACCCGTCCGCGAATCTGCGTGAACTTGGCTTCGAGATCGAGCAGCACACCCGGCGTCACCGGCTTGCGGAACTTGGCCTGTTCGATCCCCATGAAATAGACGAGCTTGCCGGTTCCGGCCAATTCCAGCGTCTCGACCGCGAGGATACCGGCGGCCTGCGCCAGCGCCTCGATCTGCAGAACGCCGGGCATGATCGGCGCGCCGGGGAAATGGCCCTGGAAGAACGGCTCGTTGAAGCTGACCGCCTTGACCGCGTGGATCCGCTCACCAAGATCAAGCGAAACCACCCGGTCGACGAGCAGCATCGGGTAGCGATGAGGCAGAGCGGCGAGGATCTTCGCCGTGTCATAGACAAACGCGCCGTCTGACGCGGCCTTTTCCTCGCTCATCGCCCTGCCCCGTTCGCTGACTTAGCGGCCGGCTGGCGGGGTCGTCGTCGTGGCAGCAGCAGCGGGCTGCTGACCGGCGGCAGCGGCCTGCTGGGCGCGGGCCTCGCGCAGTTCGCGCGGTTCCCAGCCGGTGGGCGGCACAAGCTGCGCCGAAGGCAGCAGCGTGTTGAGCTCGTTCAGGATGTCCTGGTTGAGGTTGTAGGCGTTGTTGTTGACCGCCAGCACCGCGTCAGGCCCGATCAGCAGGCTGATTTTCTTCTTGGCCATGGCGTTCTTGATCGCCTGGTCAAGCTTGTCCTGCACCTGCTCGGTGACGTAAGCGCGCGACATCGCGACCGGCGCGATCAGGTTCTGCAGTTCCTGCTGGCCCTGCTGCTGGATCTGCTGGATGGTCGCGGCCTGCTGGGCCAGCGCCTGCTGGTTCGCATTGGGCGCGGCGCGATCCTTCTCGAACTTTTCGGCAAGCGGCTTGAGCTGCGCTTCAAGCTGGTTGCGGCGCGCCTCGGCCCGGTCGATCTGCGGCTTGTAGGTAACGCCGCGCTGTTGGTCGGCGGTCTTGAAGGCGTTCGAATTGACCACCACCGCATCGAGATTGGCGATCGCGAGGCCCTGGATCAGGGTGCCGGTTGCGGATTGCGCCATGGCCGGCTGAACACCGGCCGTGCCGATCATGAGGGCAGCCGCCGCAGCGGATTTCAGGAAAATATTCATCAGAACTGGGTTCCCACGTTGAAAGTGAAGGCCTTGGTATCGTCCCCCTCGCGTTTGAGGAGGACCTTTGAAAAGTCGATCCGGAAAGGACCGAACGGCGAATTCCAGTTGACGCCGATGCCGATCGACAAGCGCGGCTTCCAGGTGTCGCCGAGGTAGACTTCCTTGAAGGCGAAGCTGTTGCCGAGCGCCGAGTTTGCCGGAGAGGTGAGGCAGGAGGGCGGATTGGGATTGACCGGATTGGTCACGGTCGAAGTCGCGCTGGGCGTGCAAACCCCGCTTACGACCGAGGCGGCGTCGATCTGGGTGAACAGCGCCCTGCCCTGCTCGTCGCGCGTAGGCAGGAACACTCCGCCCGGACCGGTGTCGATGGTGGCGGGATTGCGGATGCCCCACACCGAACCCGCGTCGATGAACACCGAGGGCCGCAGACCCATTTCTCGCGCGCCCGAACCCAGCGGAATCTCCAGTTCGGCGCGCGCCATGTAATAATACTTGCCGCCCAGCGCATCGTCGGTGGACTGGTTGCGCTCGGACGACAGCACGGAGGGAGTCGCCGGGTTGTTGTCGTCGTCGACATAGGGATAGCGCAGAACGCGCGGCCCGACGCCGCGAATGTCGAAGCCGCGGATCTGCGGCTCGCCGAGATAGAAGCGGTCGGTCAGCCGTACATCGTCGATCCCGGTGACGACATCGCCGCTATTGTCGAACGACTTGATGATGCCGCCTTCACCCTGCACCGAGAAGATGAAACCACCGCCCAGCGGCCAGTAATTCGCCGCATTGCCGCGTATCCGGCCATATTTCACCGAACCGCCAAGCCCCGCATAGTCCGCGCTGATCGATGCCGTCAGACCTTTGGTCGGCCTGATCCGGTTGTCGAGCCGGTCGTAGATGATCGAGACACCGAGGATCGAACTGGTGCGCTTGCCGATTGCCTCGCACAGATAGCGTCCGGCCAGGATCGGTTCGCAGGTTTCCACGCCGTCGCCGTCGAAGTCGAAGAAGAACTGGCTGCGGTCAAGCGTGATGTCGTCGTAGTTGAGCGTATAGCGCGCAACGCCGGTCAGATATTCGGTGATCGCAAGCCCGGCGCGCAGCTGGAAGCCGGTTGTGGCCTGCTGGTAAGTGCGGTCGCGGTCGCTGGTGAGAAAGCGGAAGCTGCGCAGGTCGCGCCGGTAGATGTCGAAGCCCACCGAAACGTTCTTGTCGAACAGGTAGGGTTCGGTGAAGCTGGCCTCGACGCTCTTGGTATAGCGTGAATAGCTGCCCGACAGGCCGACCGTCTGTCCCCGGCCGCGGAAATTGCGCTGGCGCACCGAAGCCTGGAAGATGAAGCTTTCGATGCTCGAGAAGCCGGCGGAAAGCTGAAGTTCGCCGGTCGGCTTTTCCTCGACATTGGCCTCGAGCCTGATGCGGTCGGGCGTGCTGCCCGGCTTCTGCTCGATCTCGAACTTTTCCTGGAAGTAGCCCAGCGAATTGATGCGGTTGGTCGAACGCTTGACCTGCAGCGAGTTGAAGGCGTCGCCCTCGCCGATGCGGAACTCGCGGCGGATGACCTTGTCCTGCGTCAGGGTGTTGCCGTTGATGTCGATCGATTCGACATAGACGCGCGGCGCCTCGGCGATGACGAAGGCCAGGCCCATCGTCAGGTTTTCCTTGCTGCGGTCATAGCGCGGACGCACGTCGGCAAAGGCATAGCCGAAGGTTCCGGCGGTCTCGTTCAGCCCCTCGATGGTGTCTTCCACCATCTTGGCGTTGTACCAGTCGCCCTTCTTCATCGGCATGTTCTTGGCCAGCGCCTCGCCGTCGAAATCGCGCAGCTGGCTGTCGACGGTGATGTCGCCGAACTTGTAGCGGTCACCCTCCTCGACGACATAGGTGATGATGAAATCGCGCTTGTCGGGCGTCAGTTCGGCAACGGCGGAGACCACGCGGAAATCGGCATAGCCCTGCGTCAGGTAGAACTGGCGCAGCTTCTGCTGGTCGAAAGCCATGCGATCGGGGTCGTAGCTGGTGGCCGACGAGAAAATCTTGGTCAGACCGGTCTGCTTGGTGACCATCTCGCCGCGCAGCTTGCCATCGTCGAACGTGTCGTTGCCGATGATGTTGATCTGGCGGACCTTGGACTTGTCGCCCTCGACGATCTCGAAGACGATATCGACGCGGTTCTGCTCGAGCATCACCATCTTGGGCTCGACCGTGGCGGCGAAGCGGCCCTGGCGCTTGTAGAGCTCGATGATCCGGGAAACGTCGGCGCGCACCTTCGAGCGCGTGAAGATCTGGCGCGGCGCAACCTTGATCTCGGGGAAGATCTTCTCGTCCTTGATGCGCTTGTTGCCTTCAAGGATGATGCGGTTGACGACCGGGTTTTCCTGCACCTCGATGACGACAGTGCCGCCTTCGTTGCGGATCTGCGCCGAAGCGAGCAGTTCGGTGGCGTAAAGATCCTTGAGCGCCTGGTCGGCGGCGGCGCTCGACCACTCTTGGCCGATGCGCAGCCGGATGTAGGACAGAATGGTCTGCGCCTCGAGCCGCTGGTTGCCGGTGACGCGCATTGCGCGGATCGTCTCGCCCTGCGGCGCGGCGGCGACGGGAGCATCTGCGGCGGTCGCGGCAGGCGTGGCGGCGGCAGGCTGAGCCTCCTGCGTGTCCTGCGCCAGAGCCTGGTCAGGCAGCCCGGCAAGCATGGTGGTGCCGAGCAGCATCGCCGCCATTGAGGATGCGCGGCGCACGTCCAAGCTGCGAACCATATCCCTTCCCATCATATGCGGTGTCAATTCCTGTCAGGGTGCTGCAAGCAGCGCAAAAGTGCCGTCAGCACGATCCATCGCGAAACGAAAGCCGCCCTCTGCCCGATGGGGCAGATGCAATCAAGCGGTCAATCCCGCGAAGCGTTCCGTGACGGCTACGGAACGCAAGGCTATCCCCCGAAAATAGGCAGCGAGGCGATGTCGTTGAAGGTGACGAACACCATGAGCGCAAGCACGAGCGCGATGCCCGTGCGAACCGCCCATTCCTGGCTGCGGACCCCCAGCGGCCTGCGCCGCACCGCTTCGGCGGCATAGAAGGCGAGGTGTCCACCATCGAGCGCGGGGATTGGCAGCAAGTTGATGAATGCCAAGTTAATCGAGATCAGCGCCACGAAGCTGACGAACGCCGACCAGCCGAGGCTGAACTGCTCACCAGAATATTTGGCGATCTTGACCGGGCCGCCCAATTCCCTGACCGAGCGTTCGCCTGAGAAGATCTGGCCGATCCCGGTCGCCATCATCCGCATGATGCCAAACGACTGGCGGAAGCCGAGCGCCACCGCCTGGACCGGGCCGACCTTCACTATATCGACCTTGCCCGCACCGACGCCGAGCCGCCCGATGCGCGATTCGTTGCCGAACCTGTCAGTCATGATGACTTCGGCGATCCTGATCGGCACGACGAATTCGCGCCCGTCGCGTTTGGCCGCCACCTGGACCGTGCGGTTCGGGAAAGGCACCACCAGCGGCGGAATGTCGGTGAACTCGTCCACCTTCTCGCCGTCGATCGCGACGATCCGGTCGCCGACCTTGAGCCCGGCCTGCTGCGCGGCGGAACCCTGTGCCAGGCTCGCTACCTCGGTCGAGGCGACGATCCGCCCGTAAGCGAGGTTGAACGCGGCGAATACCGCGACGGCGAACAGCAGGTTGGTGAGCGGCCCGGCGAGCACGATCAGCGCGCGCTGCCACAAGGGCTTGAACTGGAAAATCTGCGCGCGTTCGGCCGGGGTCAGGCTTTCATCGACCGGGCCGGGCGCGCTCGCCGGGTTCATGTCGCCGGCGAACTGGACATAACCGCCCAGAGGCAGCGCGCACAGCTTCCAGCGCGTGCCGCGCCGGTCGGTCCAGCCCGCCAGCTCCTTGCCGAAGCCGACCGCGAAGGCGTCTGCCTTCACCCCGAACAACCGCCCGACCAGATAGTGCCCCAGCTCGTGAACCACGATCAGCGGGCCAAGCACCAGGAAGAACGCGAACAGCGTCGTCAGGATCGAGGGCGAATCAAGCAAGGGAGGCAATCTCCGTAAGGCTGCGCGCCTTGTGGCGGGCTTCGGCATCGACCGCCAGCACATCCGCCAGGCAGGCCGGCGCTGGCGGAGCATAGCACGAAAGCGTCGCCTCGACATGGTCGGCGATGCGGGTGAAGCCGATCCTACCGCCAAGGAACGCCGCGACCGCGACCTCGTTGGCGGCGTTGAGCACTGCCGGGATCGCCCCGCCCGCCTCTGCCGCCTGCCGGGCCAGCCGGGTTGCGGGGAAGCGCTCTTCGTCGGGAAGCTCGAAGCTCAAGCTGCCCAGCCGCGCGAGATCGAGCGGTTCGCACGGCGTATCCATGCGCTGCGGCCAGGCGAGGCACGAGGCGATCGGCACGCGCATATCGGCCGGGCCAAGCTGCGCCAGGGTCGAGCCGTCACGGTATTCGACCATCGAATGGACCACCGACTGCGGGTGAATGATGATCGCGAGGCGCTCAAGCCCGACCGGGAACAGATGATGCGCCTCGATCAGTTCAAGGCCCTTGTTCATCATCGTCGCCGAATCGATGGTGATCTTGTCTCCCATCGACCAGTTGGGATGCTTCAATGCCTGCTCGGGCCTTGCCGCCTGCATCTGCTCGAACGACCATTCGCGGAACGGGCCGCCGCTGGCGGTCAGCGTGATCTTGCGCACCTGCGTCATGTCGTTTCCGGCAAGGCACTGGAAGATCGCGTTGTGTTCGGAATCGGTGGGAAGCAAGGTTGCGCCGTGCTTGGCGACGGCCCTGGTCAGAACCTCGCCCGCCGAGACCAGCGATTCCTTGTTGGCGAGCGCGACGGTCCCGCCCTGCTCGATTGCCGCCATGGTCGGCGCAAGCCCCGCGCAGCCGACAATCGCCGAGAGCGTCAGGTCGGCGGGGCGCGAAGCAGCCTCAATCAGCGCGGCCTCTCCGCCGGCGCACGCGATCCCGGTTCCGGCAAGCAGATCGCGCAATTCCGTCAGTTTGCTCTCGTCTGCAAGCACCGCGATCTCGGGCCGGAACTGCTTTGCGAGGCGCGCAAGCTGCTCCGCGTTGCTATTGGCGGTGAGCGCGATCACGCGCCAGCGTCCCGGCTCGCGCGCGATCAGGTCGAGCGTGGATGCGCCGACCGAACCGGTCGCGCCGAGGATCGAGATGGAGCGTGGGCTCACAGGCCGCCTGCCAGCTCGGAAAGGAGGATGAGATTTCCCGTCACTACCAGCACCAATAGCAGACCATCCACCCTGTCGAACAGCCCGCCGTGACCGGGTAGCAGGTTGCCCGAATCCTTGACCCCCGCCTTGCGCTTCATCCAGCTTTGAAAAAAGTCGCCGGCCTGGGCGAGAATGGCCAGCACTATCCCGGATACCACTAGCACAGGCAGCTCGGATGCCAGGGAAGGGCAGGACCGCGACGTTGCAAATCCGCCCTCCAGATCAAAAGATTGGCGCATTTCCAGATAAGTCATCAGAACTATCACAAGCGTGGCGCCAGTCATCCCGCCCAGAAGCCCAGCCCAGGTCTTGGAGGGGCTGATCCTCGGTGCGATCTTCGGCCCACCGATCGTGCGCCCGAATATATAGGCGCCGATATCGGTGCCGATCACCGCGCCGACGATCATCAGTACCGTGTACATGCCCTCCGGCATGTCGCGCAGCGCCAGAAGCACCGCGCAGGCTATCCCGCAATAGACCGCGCCGCCATAGCGCCACACGGTCCGCTTGCCGCCCGGCGGATACATCTTCAGGCAAAGCCCGCTCCATTCGAACCACACGCCGATGCCGATGACGAGCACGAACACCATCCAGGCCATGCCGCCCGCCCACAGCGCGAAACCGGAAACCGCGAGCATCACCAGCGCGCTCATCGTGCGCGTGGCGAGGTCCGAATTGGGGCGCGGCTCAGCGTCCGCCATAACGGCGCTCGCGGGTGGCAAAATCCTGCATCGCCTGCTTGAGATGGTCGGCAGTGAAATCGGGCCACAGCACGTCGGTGAACCACAGCTCGGCATAAGCGGCCTGCCACAGGAGGAAGTTGGAAAGCCGCTCCTCGCCCGAGGTGCGGATCAGCAGATCGAGCGGCGGCAAGTCGGCGGTATCGAGATGCCGGGCGATAGTCTCGGGCGTGATTGGCCCTTCGGCTGCCGCCTTGGTCGCCGCGCGCGCGATCTCGTCCATCGATCCGTAATTGAGCGCGACTGCGATCGTCGTGCCGGTGTTGGCGGCTGTTCGCGTCAGCGCGCCTTCGATCAGGTCAACAAGTTCTCCCTTGAAGGCCTTGTAATCGCCGATGATCTTGAGACGGATGTTGTTGCCCGCCATCTCTTCGAGGTCGGACAGGATGAAGCGCTCCATCAGCCCCATCAGATCGGAAATCTCGTCTTCGGGCCGCCGCCAGTTCTCGGTCGAGAAGGCGTATAGCGTGAGCACTTCGAGACCGAGCCCCTGCGCCCCGCGCACCAGCGCACGCACCGCCTCGACACCCTTCTGGTGGCCGAAGGCGCGCGGCATGCGGCGCTTCTTGGCCCAGCGCCCGTTGCCATCCATGATGATCGCCACATGGCGGGCCTGGGCTTCGCCCGGTCCACCGGTCTTGGCGGCAGGCACGCTCACTGCGCCATGATGTCCTTTTCCTTGCGCGCCAGCTCCTCGTCGATCGCCTTGATCATGCGATCCGTCAGCTTCTGGACTTCATCCTCGCCGCGCTTGCGCTCGTCCTCGGACATTTCCTTCTTCTTCTCGTCTTCCTTGAGCGATTCGTTGCCATCACGCCGCACGTTGCGGATCGCAATGCGCGCGTTCTCGGCGTAGGTCCCGGCAAGCTTGGCCAGTTCCTTGCGCCGCTCCTGCGTAAGGTCGGGGATCGGCAGGCGCAGCGTGGTGCCGTCGCTGATCGGGTTGAGTCCCAGCCCGGCCGAGCGGATCGCCTTTTCGACCGGCAGCACGTTCGACTTGTCCCACACCTGCACCGAAAGCATGCGCGGCTCGGGCGCGGAAATCGAAGCGACCTGGTTGAGCGGCATCATCGCGCCGTAAACCTCGACTGTTACCGGATCGAGCAAGGTGGTGTTGGCGCGGCCCGTGCGCAGGCCGGAAAAGTCGCTCTTCAGCGATTCCACCGCGCCTTCCATGCGCCGTTCGAGATCGGCCTTGTCATATTTGGCCATATCAAGCCTCCTCCTGGACTATCGTCTGCACGCCGGTGCCCGAAAGCACCTTGGCGAGGTTGCCCCGCTCGCGGATCGAGAACACCACGATGGGAATGGCATTGTCGCGGCACAAGGCGACCGCGCTTGCGTCCATCACCTTGAGATTACCGGCGAGCACCGTGTCGTAATCGACTGTATCGTAACGCTTCGCCTGCGGATTTTTCTTCGGATCGCTGTCGTAGACGCCGTCGACGCTGGTGCCCTTGAACAGGGCGTCGCAGCGCATTTCCGCAGCGCGCAGCGCCGCACCCGAATCGGTGGTGAAATAGGGCGCGCCGACACCGGCCGCGAAGATCACGATGCGGCCCTTCTCCAGATGCCGCTCGGCACGGCGGCGGATCACCGGCTCGCACACCTTGTCCATCTCGATCGCCGATTGCACGCGGGTGGGAACGCCAAGCTGTTCGAGCGCGCTTTGCATCGCCAGCGCGTTCATCACCGTGGCGAGCATGCCCATGTAGTCGGCCTGAGCGCGGTCCATGCCCTTGGCCGCGCCGGCCATGCCGCGAAAGATGTTGCCGCCGCCGATCACGAGGCAGATTTCGAGGCCGGTATCCTTGGCTGCCTTCACTTCCCTGGCCAGCTCGGTGACGAATTCGGGATCGATGCCATAGTCCTGCGCGCCCATCAGGACCTCGCCCGAGAGCTTCAGGAGGACGCGTTTCATCTCTGGCAGGCTCATGAAAGGGGCGGTCCCGGCGCGTTTGTGGAGGCCACGCATTAGAAGCGCGAAGTTCGAATGCCAAGCGCCCAGTTGGAATTGCGTCGCGGGCAGACACCGCTACAACCGCGCCATGCCGGACGCACGATCCGGTCCGCTAGGAGGGACCATGCGCAGACTCGAAGGACAAGCCGTTTTCGTTGCGGGAGGCGCAGGGCGGCTCGGCACCGCGGCATGCCGAAGGCTGGCAAGCGAAGGCGCGCGCGTGTTCGTCACCGACATCGACGAGGCGGCCGCCTCGGCTGTCGCGAAGGGCATTGTCGAGGCCGGGGGTGAGGCGCATGCCATGTACCTCGATCTCGCCGATCACGATTCCATCGATGCCGCCTTCACCGAAGCGGAAAAGCGGCTGGGGCCGATCCTGCGCATGCACGGCAACGGCGCGGCACTCAAGCTGATGTACGAGCGCGATCTTGGCGCGCTCGATATCGACATCGAGGCATGGGAGCTGACCCTGCGCACCAACCTCACCGGGCACCTTGCCTGCGTGAAGCGCGCCCTGCCCGCGATGATCGAGGCAGGCGACGGGGCCATCGTGCTGACCAGTTCGGGCGCGGCCCACGCCGCGGAACCGATCCGCGTCGCCTATGCGGTGTCCAAGGCGGGGATAAACCAGCTGGTGCGCCATCTGGCGGCCACTTGGGGCAAGGCGGGAATTCGCTGCAACGCGGTCGCGCCCGGCGCGATCCTGCCGGAGGATTTTCCGCAGATGGACCTGTACAAGATGGCGATGAAAAGCCCGCGGGTTGGCACCGGCGATGACATCGCGGCGATGGTCGCGATGCTGATGTCTAGCGACGGCGAGTGGATCAACGGGCAGATCATCTCGGTCGACGCGGGGATGTCGATGCGGAGTTAGGTTCAGCGCGGGCTGGTCGGCTTGTCCGGCTTACCTTCGATCTCGGCGAGCATGGCCTTGGCCCGCTCGGTCCCCTCGCTGGGATGAGGATAATAGGCGAGCGGTTTGAGGTTGTAGCGCGCGGCCCCATAGCGGCCTTCGCGCATTTGCCGGCCCCCGGCCTACGCCGGGGTGACGAAGCAGCGATCCCGCCGCAGCAAAAAACCATTTTCCTACAGACCAACTGTTTGCATATACCCCCGCGTCCGCTGCGGCTGCAGGCGCGTCGGACGGCCATCTCGCGGCGGGCGCTTCGGCCTTCGCGCGCGGGAAACGACCGGCGCGGGCGTCCCGGCAGGCAAGCCGAACGTTCGCAAAGGCTGACCACCACGATATGGCTCCGTTCCGTCGCATCTCTAGCTGGAGCGGGAGCCCTCGGCCGGTGGCATCAAATCTCGACGCGACTTCTTACTCACGTAACCTACCCAAAGCGTCGTCGAGTCCGGGCAAGAAATGCGGCAACCCCGCGCCGGTCGTTCGTCCTTGGCAACCCCGGCAGCCCATTGGCTGGCCGGGCCGTCTTTGTGGTCGCATCGTGGTCGCGAAAAAGCCGGTTCCCCAATTTTTCGCTCGATGCTTTCGCGGCGCATCCCTTCCTATTAAGCCCCGGCCTCACCCCCGCTCGCAGGTCACTGGCACCGCAGGCCGCCTGTCGCTTAGGTTCAATTAAGCACGGGCTCCGGACCTTCTCCCTCGGCAAGCTGGCGCGCGACGCTTGCTGTCACAACCTCGCCGCCGGGATAGCGCACCACGATCATAAGCAGCAGCGCGAGCGCATGCCACGTCACCACCGCCACGAACACCACCGGCAATCCGCCGAGCGCGGAGCTGGCGCCAAGCACCCACGCGCCCATGGTGATCCCGAAGTTCGAGATCGCCATGTAGATGGTGAACTGCGTCGCCGCGACGCGCGGGTCGCACAACCGCATCGAAATCGGCTGCGACACCACGGTGATCAGCGTATCGAGGACCAGCCAGCCGAACACGAAGCCGCGGTAGACCAGCAAGTCACTCCACAGCGAGGTCAAGGCGATCATCGTGCCGTTGAGGGCCAGGAACGCTATCAGAACGGCAATGCTGGCCTTCCTTGCGCCAAACCGGTCGCCGATCCAGCCGCCCAGCGTCAGCCCGGCGATCCCGGCGGCGATCTGGCCTGCCCCGACCAGCCCGGTTACCTGAGCCTCGCTCCAGCCCAGTTCGCCCGCGCCAATCAGCGGAGTCGCGCCGGTGAGCACGCCGTAGTGAAAGCCCGTAGCAAGTTGCACCGGAATCCACAGGAGGCTGGCTGGTGCAATCAGCGAGCGGCACGTGGTAGTGATGATCGGCCACCAGGCGCCGACATGGACCCGGGCATTGCGCGGATGAACCCTGCCCGCAGACCAGGGCAAGCGCCCCTCGCCCGGCCGCTCGCGCAGCCAGACCACGTAAAGCGTTATCAGCCCGACGAAGCCGGCCGAAATCAGGTAAGCCGCCGCCGGCCCCAGCCTTGCCATTGCCATCCCGGTGAACGATGTGGCCAGCGCCGCGCCGATCGCCTGGCCGCCGAACATCATGCCGCTGCCGCGCGCGCGCTCGTCCTCCTCCATGATGTCGACCGCGAGGCCATCGACGGCAACGTCCTGGAACGTGGTCGCCATGTTGACGAGAAAGCCGATTGCGGCGAGCAGGGCGATGTCATCGTGCTTCGGCCCGACGAGCGCGGCCAGCCCCATGAGGAGGATCATCATCATCTGCGCGCCGATGATCCACACGCGCCTGCGCCCCATCGGCAGGAAGGTGTAGCGGTCCATGATGAAGCCGTTCACCAGTTTCAGGGTCCAGGGCAGCGCGGTCAGTCCCAGCACGTAGCCGACATCGGCTGCGCTCGCGCCCTGAGCCGCCATCCAGGCGGGAATCGCGAACCAGAACAGGCCGATCGGAACGCCCTGGGCCACGTAGAGGATGAACAGCGTGAACAGCCGGAGCCGCCGACTTTCGGCGAGGATCCAGCCCGCGCCCGGTTCATGCCCCATTCTTTCGCCCCTGTTTGCTGCCTGCCCGCCGGCAGCGTGTCAGCAAATGCGCGAATAGGGAAACGATTGCTGCATGCCGCGAATGCACGCCGCCAAAGGAAAGGGCCGGAAGGCTGATGCCCCCGGCCCTTGCTTATCCTTATGGGTAGTCGCTGTCGATCAGCCAGCGACGGCAGCCGCAACCTCGGCGGCGAAATCGCTTGCTTCCTTCTCGATGCCTTCGCCGAGCTGGAAGCGGACATAGTCCTTGAGCACGACCTTGGCGCCCACATCCTTGCCCGCCTGCTCGACCACCTGGGCGATCGGCGTCTTGTTATCCATGACGAACACCTGGCTGAGCAGGGCGTTCTCCTTGGCGAACTTGGCGACCGCGCCGTCGACCATCTTGGCCTGGACCTCGGCGGGCTTGCCGCTTTCGGCAGCCTTTTCGGCAGCGACCTTGCGCTCGCGCTCGATCAGCTCGGGATCGAGATCCTCGGCGGTCAGCGCCATCGGGAAAGCTGCGGCGATGTGCATCGCGATCTGCTTGCCGAGATCTTCCAGCTTGCCCATGTCGCCAGCGCCGCCTTCGCTCTCGAGCGCGACGAGCACGCCGATCTTGCCGAGGTTCGGCGCGGCGGCATTGTGCACATAAGGCACGATCACGCCGCCGGAGACCGTCACGGTCTTCATCCGGCGGATCTGCTGGTTCTCGCCGATGGTGGCGACATTGTTGGTGAGCACTTCGCCCACGGTGCCGCCCGCCGGATAGGCCGCAGCCTTCAGCGCCTCGACGTCGTCAGAAGCCGCACCAAGCGCGACCTGCGTGGTGTTGCGCACGAAGTCCTGGAATTGGTCGTTCTTGGCGACGAAGTCGGTCTCGGAATTGACCTCGACGGCAACCCCGCGCGTGCCCCGATTCCGGTCAGATACAACGGCAACGCCGACCAGGCCCTCGGCAGCGGTGCGGCTCGATTTCTTGGCGGCAGCCGCAAGGCCCTTGACGCGCAGCGCATCCTCGGCGGCGGCGAAATCGCCGTCAGTCTCGTCGAGCGCCTTCTTGCAATCCATCATGCCCGCGCCGGTCTTTTCGCGCAGCTTCTTAACGTCAGCGGCTGTGTAAGCCATGATCACAATCCTTCAATCTGGAAGAGCCCGGCGAGCCACTGGCCCGCCGATGCTTCATTTGGATGACCACAGGGGGGAGCCTTGCGGCTCCCGGCAGGTCGTCAGGCCTGCGCCGCGTCCTCGGCGGGCGCATCGACCGCAGGCATTTCCGCAGCAGGAGCTTCGACGGCGGGAGCTTCTCCGACCAGAGCGACCTCCTGTTCGGGCTCGTCAAGCGCGCCCATGTCGATGCCGGTGGCGGCCATCTGTTCGCGGCCGCCCTTGGTCGCGGCTTCGCGAACCGCGTCGCAATAGAGGCGGATCGCGCGGCTGGCATCGTCGTTGCCCGGGATCGGGAAGGCGATGCCGTGCGGATCGACGTTCGAATCGAGGATCGCGACGACCGGGATGCCAAGCACGTTGGCTTCCTTGATCGCGAGCTCTTCCTTGTTGGCGTCGATGACGAACATCACGTCGGGAATGCCGCCCATGTCGCGAATGCCGCCCAGCGAAAGCTCGAGCTTGTCGCGCTCGCGGGTGAGCTGGAGCACCTCCTTCTTGGTAAGGCCCGCAGTGTCACCCGAAAGTTGTTCCTCAAGGTTCTTGAGGCGCTTGATCGACTGGCTGATCGTCTTCCAGTTGGTGAGCATGCCGCCCAGCCAGCGATGGTTGACGAAATGCTGGCCGCAGGCGCGCGCGGACTGCGCAATCGGCTCCTGCGCCTGGCGCTTGGTGCCGACGAACAGCACCTTGCCGCCGGCCTGAACGGTCGCGGCGATGAATTCGAGCGCGCGCGCGAACAGCGGCACGGACTGCGACAGGTCGATGATATGAACGCCGTTGCGAGCCCCGAAGATATAAGGCTTCATCCGCGGGTTCCAGCGGTGAGTCTGGTGGCCGAAGTGCGCGCCGGCCTCAATCAATTGCTGCATGGTGACGACAGGGGCCGCCATAATCATTTCCTTTCCGGTTAAACCTCCGGGATGCTGGAACCGTGCGGATCACTACCGCTGCGGCACCGGTATGTCTGTGCATCCCGTGTGGATTTGCCAAGCGCGCCGCCGCCGAAATGACGTTGCCGGGCTTAGCGGGAGGGCCCTTAGCGCCAAAGCGGCCGCGAATCCAGCCTCAAATCGCTCGATGCCGGTTCGGATGGCTTTGCCGATGAAAAAACGGGCTTGACACCTTGGAACAAATAAAGAACAAAGGGTGTCTGGAACGTTTGTAGAACAACTCTCGGTTTTCCACAAGTGGTCCACAGCCTGTGCACAGCTTGCCAGGCTCAAGGATTGGAGACGCGGCAATGACGATGACCCTTCTGATCGCAGCACTGTTCGCCGCCGGCGCGGGCTTTGCGGTTGCAACCATCTCGGCCACGCTGCGGGCATATTGGCCCGCAGTGTGCGCGCTGCGCCAAGCGGCCAATTATCTTCCCGAGGAAAACGAACTGCGCGTCACAACGATCAGCCTTGAGGTCACGCGCGCGGCGCAGGTGCTACGCGGCGAATTCAGGCGTCCGGACCTGGCGGCATCTGGCGCGCTGCGCGCCGCCGCTTGACGCGGGCATAGGCAATCATGCCCACCGGGATCAGCGTGAGATAGATCGCGCAGATCGCGATCAGCGCCAGCCACGGCTCGGTCAGCAACGCGGCGACCAGCAGCCCTGCCACGCCGATCATTCCCAGCCGCAGGCTGCGGCGGGGTCGCAGCTTGGCCCAGCTCAGCGTCGGCAGGCTCGAAATCGCCAAGAAGGCAATCGCGACCAGCCACGGTCCGACCAGTCGCGGGTCGGAAAACTCCGGCCGCTCGGTCACGAATGAAAGATACATCGGCAGGAACGCCAGACCAGCGCCGACCGGCGCGGGTACGCCGGTGAGGAAACCGGCCTGCTTGCGCGGTTCTTCCGGCAAGTCGATGCGCGCATTGTAGCGTGCCAGCCGCAGCGCCATGCACACGGCGAAAGCCAGTGCGGCGAACCAGCCGAAGCGGGGTACGTCCTGCAAAGACCACATGAACAGCACCAGAGCTGGGGCCACGCCGAACGAAACGTTGTCCGCCAGGCTGTCGAGCTCTGCGCCGAAGTGTGACTGCGCCTTTAGCAGCCGCGCGATCCGCCCGTCGATGCCGTCAAGCACGCCGGCAATGATGACAGCGGCCACCGCCATGCGGAAATCGCCGGTGATGGCGAAGCGGATGCCGGTAAGGCCCGCGCAAAGCGCCGCAGCGGTGATCGCATTGGGCACCAGCGCGCGCAGCGTCAGCCCCTTGGGAACGCCTCTGCGCAAACCGCGCGGGGGCACTTCGCCGGTCACTGCGCCACGCCTTCGATCGTTTCGTCCAGGCCGATCTGTGCCAGCACTGTCTCGCCCGCAACGACCTTCTGGCCCATCAGCACGCGCGGCGCGGTGCCCTTGGGCAAGTAGACATCGACCCGGCTGCCAAACCGTATCAGGCCGACGCGCTGCCCGGCGGCGACGATATCACCCGGCTTGACGAACGGCACGATCCGCCGCGCCACCAGCCCGGCGATCTGAGTGAAGCAGATCGCTAGCCCGTCGCTGCGCTCGATGAGGATGTGCTGTCGCTCGTTATCTTCGCTCGCCTTGTCGAGATCGGCATTCACGAACTTGCCGGGAATGTAGATCACCTTGCGCACTGCGCCGCCGATCGGCGCGCGGTTGATGTGCACGTCGAACACGCTCATGAAAATGGACACGCGCGTGACCGGATCGCTGGACAGCACGGCCGCGCCGCTGCCGTCATCGAAAGACAGCTCGCGCGGCGGCGGCACCTGCTGGATCAGTGTCACCAGCCCGTCGGCCGGGGCCACGATGAAACGCTCGTCACGCGGCGTGGTTCGCCGGGGATCGCGGAAGAAGGCGGCGATGCAGATCGTCAGCAGGCCAAGCGGCCAAGCCAGCGTCTCCCAGGCCAGCAGCGCCGCAATTATGCAGGCGGCTCCGCTAATCGCAGCAAACAGGCGGGCTTCGCGGTGGATGGCAGGCCAGGACCACGACACTTCGCCGCGTCCCTTGTTGTCGAGAATGTCTCCGGGCATCGCCTTTCAATAGGCACTGCAGGCCGCTCCCGCAATGGCGCGTAACCCGAGCGGCGATTCAGCAGCCCTCGATCAGGGGGTCTCGCCGCTCAGTCCCATCCACTTTTCGTAATTCTCGTGGAAGTGGCGGATCTTGCCCTCCTGGTAAGCCGAGTACCAGATGTATGGCGGCTGCTTCAGTTTCAGCCCCGCCTGCACCTTGGGCAGGTTGAGGCAGTCCTGGTCGATGATCCGGGCCAGCATGGCGAGTTCGGGCGCATCGCACCACGAATCGTCCGGCCCCAGGTAACGGATCGCGGCCGGCGCGGGCTTGGGGGTATCCTTGGGCCACGGCGCAAGCAGCATCGCGTCCATGATCGCCGAATCGGGATCGCTGCCATTGGGCCGGAACCGGAACACGATCCGCGCCCAGCCCGCCCACGGATGGAAGTTGGGGAACACGTCGCAAAACGCCTGGTCGT
The DNA here is from genome assembly GCA_947477745.1 of Sphingomonadaceae bacterium. Lineage (GTDB taxonomy): Bacteria > Pseudomonadota > Alphaproteobacteria > Sphingomonadales > Sphingomonadaceae > Novosphingobium. The sequence continues at coordinate 79,423 of CANJUF010000001.1, forward strand.
TGATCTCGACATCGGAGAACTCCTCGACCTCGTCGCCGATGATGCCGCGCAGGAATTCGCGGTTGAAATCCGCCGATGCCTGGAACTGGGCGAGCGCCTCTTCCTTGGTTATATAGCGGCCGCGCTGCGGGCTGGCAGTCCCGGCGCTGATATGCTGCGCCCTGCCCCAGTTGCCGAACACGTCATAGCGGATGTCGGCCGAATCGCCGCCGCCCGCCACCATGATCTGCGGGTGCGTGCCGATGACGTGGTAGCCCTCCATGAAGGCTTCCATCACGACCTTCCAGTTGCACTTGATCACCCGCTGGACGTGCGCCTGCTTGTAGCGGTCCTCCATGCGGAACTTCTTGTAATGCGCGAGCATCACCGGGCCGAGGAAGTCCTCCAGAGGCTCGGCTTCGGGATCGGGATTGATGAACACGAAGCCGCCCCAGGTCGCCACCTGCGCGGCGGGAAGCTGGGCTGCATCCTCGCGCACGCCGGGAAAGTCCCATTCGGTTGTGATTTCCTTCAGGCTGCCGTCGAGCTTCCAGCTCCAGCCGTGATAGGGGCAGCGAAATTCGCGCGCGCCCTTGCCGTGGCGGTCGCAAAGCAGGCGGCCGCGATGCAGGCACACGTTCTGGTGCGCCTTGAACTCGTTCTCGCCCGAGCGCACGACGATGTAGGAAAGGTGCGCGATCTCGTAGACGTGATAATCGCCAACCGTGGGAATATCGTCCTCGCGGCAGACCATCTGCCAGGTTTTCTTCCAGATCCGCTCGACCTCGAGATCGTGGAACCGCTGCTCGTGAAAGCGGTCGGTCGGGATCTTCGCCGGTCCGCCGTGCATCGGGTTTTCGAGCCGGTAAACGTCGGGGATCAGCTCGGGCCTGCGGTCATTCTCGAGGATATAATGCATGTCGACAAAGGCCGATGAGCGCATGCCCTTGTCGGTCTCCACGCCGGGATCGCCGACATACATCAGCACCGAGCGTTCGGTCGGCGTTCCGCGCAGGCCATTCACAGGCGCCTCAAGTGCAGCAGGCTTTTCCCTGGGCTCGAGCGGCAACGGCGCCATGGCGTAGAAGATGTCCATCTCGGGCGGCAGCTTGGGGCCGCCGATGAACAGCAGGAAGTGCGGATCGGCATGGTTGATCTCGCCTTCGAGCCACACCCCGTCATAGCGGAACTTGCCCCACCGGCCCGACTTGTGATCGGTAACCTTGACCAGGCCGTCACCGAGATCGGCATATTCCATGCCATTGATGGGATGGGGCTCGACGAGCATCTGCGGGTTCCTCTCCTGCTTCGCCTTTATGGCGACTCACGCAAGTATCACGCGCAAGGTCGCGCCTTGCAACAGCCTTGCTATCCGATGAGTTCAATGACCTGCGAGGCCAGCCGGTCGACTTCGCTGCGATCGTGGCTGACATAGAGGATCGGCAGCGCCAGTTCGTCGCGCAGGCGCTCGATCACCTGCATGATCTCCTCGCGGCGCGGCGCATCGAGCGAGGCGAGCGGCTCGTCCATCAGCAGAACGCGCGGAGCCGATAGCAGCGCCCGGCCGATCGCGACGCGCTGCGCCTCGCCGCCTGATAGCGTGCGCGGCCAGCGCTCGAGCAGGTGGCCGATCCCGAGGAAGTCGGTCGCCTGTTCAAGCGTCATCCAGCGCGCCTCGGGCTCGGCCAGCTTCCAGCCATAGAGTAGATTGTCGCGCACCCGGCGGTGCAGGAACAGGCGTCCGTCCTGAAAAACATAGCCTGATCGGCGATGCCGGACCGGCACGTCGATGCCCGCGCCGCTGTCGAACAGCACTTCGCCGCCGACCGCGACGCGGCCCTCGTCGGGCTTCAGCAGACCGGCGACCATGTTGAGCACCGAGGTCTTGCCCGCGCCCGATGGGCCGAACAGCGCGGTCAGCCCGCCGGGCGCGGCAAAATCGGCGCGGATCATGCGCTCACCAAGCCGTCGCTCGACGCGGACCTCAAAGGACATGGCAGCCGCTTCCCGAGTTCCCCCTGCCCTGCCCCGAGCGCCGCACCAGCACTTCGGACACGACCAGCGCGGCGAGCGACAATGCGACTGCGATCAGCGAGAGCCGCGTCACTTGCGCTTCGCCGCCTGGAACCTGCAAGGCGCCGTATATCGCCAGCGGCAAGGTGCGGGTTTCGCCCGGAATGTTCGAAACGAAGGTGATCGTCGCGCCAAATTCGCCGATCGAGCGCGCGAAGCCCAGCACCGCGCCTGCCAGCAGGCCCGGCACCGCGAGCGGCAGAGTGATCGTCGCGAATACGCGCGCAGGCGAAGCGCCGAGCGTTGCGGCGGCATCCTCAAGCCGCTTGTCCACCGCCTCGATCGACAGGCGCATCGCGCGCACCATCAGCGGCAGCGCCATGACCGCCGCCGCCAGCGCCGCCCCGGTCCAGCGGAACATGAAGGTGAGGCCCAGCCATTCGCTCAGCCAGCGTCCCGCCGGGCCGTTGGCGCCGAACATGATGAGCAGCAGCCATCCGGTCACCACCGGCGGCAGCACCAGCGGCAGGTGCACCAAGGCGTCGACCAGCACCTTGCCGTGAAACCTGCCGCGCGCCAGCAGCCAGGCCAGCGCGAAGGCAACGGGCAGGGTCAGGCCCACCGCGACCGCGCTGACCTTGAGCGACAAGCGCACGACCTCCCACTCATCGGCGGTGAACATCACGCCAGCCGCCTCAACTTGCGGTGAACCCGTAGCGGGCGAACACCGCCTTGCCCGCGCGCGAGATGAGGAAGCGGCGGAACGCTTCCGCTTCGGGATGCCTCGACGAGCGCAGCACGGCGACCGGATAAGTGATCGGCGGATGGCTGCTGGCGGGAAACACCCCGACAACGCGCACCTTTTTCGAGGCCTTGGCGTCGGTCGCGTAGACAATGCCGAACGGCGCTTCGCCGCGCTCCACCAGCGCCAGCGCCGCGCGCACATTCTCACCGCGCGCCAGTTTGCCTTCAACCGAAGGCCAGACGCCGAGACTGGTCAGCGCGGCCTTGGCGTATTTGCCCGCCGGAACCGAATCGGGATCGGCTATGGCAAGGCGACTGCTTCCAAGCGCGCGGGCGAGCGGGAACTTGCGTGCAACGGCAAGGCGCGATTTGCTGGTAGCGGGGGCGATCAGCACCAGCTGGTTCGAGAGGAACGAGACGCGCGTCTTTGCACGCACCAGCCGCTTGCCCGCGACATGGTCCATCCATTCCTCGTCGGCCGAGATGAACAGGTCCGCTGGCGCGCCAGCCTCTATCTGCCGCGCAAGCGCCGAGGAGGCGGCAAAGGAAACGACCGGCTTGGCATGTTTGCGCGAAGCCCAGCTTCGTGCGGCCTCGCTCAGCGCCTCCTGCAGGCTGGCCGCAGCGAGCACCAGCGGTCCGCGCGTTTGCGCCTGCGCCGGGGACCATCCGGCAATCGCCAGCAGCAGGACGAACGAAAGCGCGCGAAGCATCATGGCGCTGCACCCGAGCTGGGCTTCGCCGCGAGCAGCCCGATCAGCGTCAGCACGCCCGCCGCACTGATCAACAGCCCCGCGTAGAGGCCCTGCCCCGATGCGGCCATCGCCTGCGCCGCGAACGGCGTCAGCGCGCCGCCGATAATGCCGCCAAGGTTGAACGCCACCGAGACGCCCGAATAGCGCACCAGCGGCGGGAACAGCGTCGGCAGCCATGCGCCGAGCGGCCCGTAGACAAAGCCCATGACGAACAGCGCCGCGGAGAGTGTCGCGAAGACGGTCCACAGCGATGGTGCCGACAGCCCCGGTCCGAACACCAAACCCAGCACCACGGTCGCCACCGCGCCCAGCAGCAGCGTCCGGCGCGCGCCCTTCCTGTCGGCCAGCACGGCCGCGACTGCGATTCCAAGCGCAAGGAAAGTGTTCGCTGCCAGTTGCACGCCGAGGAACGCCTCGCGCGAATGGCCCAGCACGCCGGTGCCCTGCGCCAGCGCGTAGGCGGTGGCGAGGTAGAAGATCGCGAAGCAGGCGACCGCGCCTGCGGTTCCCGCCAGCAGCGTGCCAGTATGGTCCGCCAGCAGCCGGGTGAGCGGCACCTTGGGCGGAGGCCCGCGCTCAAGAGCCTGCCGGAACTGCGGCGTCTCGCTGATCCTCAGCCGCACCCAAAGGCCCAGGCCGACCAGCAGCGCGCTCAGCAGGAAGGGCACGCGCCAGCCCCAGGCCCGGAAGTCCGCGTCGGACAGCCACAGGCCGAGCACAAGGAACAGCCCGTTGGCAGCGAGGAAACCCACCGGCGCGCCGAATTGCGGGGCCGAACCGAAGCGCGCCTCCCAACCCTTTGGCGCGTTTTCCACCGCCAGCAGCGCCGCGCCGCCCCACTCACCGCCGAGACCGAAGCCTTGCCCGAAGCGCATCAGGCATAAGAGCGCGGGCGCGATCCATCCGGCCTGCGCGTAAGTCGGCAGGAACGCGATGGCCAGCGTCGAGCCGCCCATCAGCAGCAGCGATGCGACCAGTGTCGACTTGCGGCCGATGCGGTCGCCGAAATGCCCGAACACCACAGCGCCTACTGGCCGCGCAAAGAAGGCGATACCGAAGGTCAGGAACGAAAGCGCGAGCTGCGCGGCAGGGCTTTGCTCGGGAAAGAACAGCGGCCCGAACACCAGCGCGGCGGCGGTGGCGTAGATATAGAAATCATAGAATTCCACCGCCGTGCCAGCGAGCGAGGCAGTCAGGACGCGGGCATGCTGGCGGATCGGGTTCATGAAACGCTGACTCGCTGCAGAACCGTGAAGTGTCAATCGTCCGGCCATTCGCGAGGCCTTTGACTTCCGGCGAATCTGCGCAGAAACTGCCGGCAAACCCGCGAAGCAAGGCATTTCGGCATCCGAAGGAACAACGCATGGAACTCGATCTTCACGTCACCAGGTTCGATTGGCCGGGCGGTTCCGCCGCAATCGGACCCGGCGTGACGCGACTTGCCCGCACTGCCGAGGCGATTGGCGTGCGCGCGCTTTCGTTCATGGACCACTATTTCCAGATCGATTTCGCCGGTGCACCCGAGGATCCCATGCTCGAAGGCTATACCGCGCTTGGCTTCATCGCGGGCGTGACCGAGCGCCTGCGGCTGCGCCTGCTGGTCACCGGGGTGACTTATCGCCATCCCGGCCTGCTCGCCAAGATCGTGACGACGCTCGACGTGTTGTCGCAGGGGCGCGGCGAGCTCGGCATCGGCGCGGCCTGGTACGAGCGCGAGCATCTTGGTCTTGGCGTGCCGTTCCCGCCGCTGGCGGAACGGTTCGAGCGGCTCGAAGAAGCGCTTCAGATATGCCTGCAGATGTGGAGCAGCGACAACGGACCCTATGCGGGCAAGCATTACCAGCTCGCCGAAACGCTGTGCGTGCCCGAACCGGTCTCGCAGCCGTGCCCGAGGATCATGATCGGCGGCAGCGGCGAGAAGAAGACGCTGCGCCTCGTCGCGCAATATGCCGATGCCTGCAACGTGTTCGGCGATGCCGATGTGCTCGCCCACAAGATCGAAGTTCTGCGGCGGCACTGCGACACTGTGGGCCGCGACATCCGCGAGATCGAAGTTACTGCATTCCTCCACCCGCAGCCGGGCTGGACCCCGGCGGACGTGTCGAACGGCGCGCGGGAACTGGCCGATCTGGGGGTCGCGGCGGTGATGGTCTCGGCCGAAAGCGCCGACCCGGCTGGCTGGCTGGAACGGCTCGTCGCCCCGGCGATGGCGGATCTTCGCGCGATCGAGCCGCGCGCGCTTTGATTGTGTGCTTCAGGCCGTGATCGCTTCGAGCGCTTCGCTGGCTTCGAGCCAGGCCACCTCTGCCACTTCAATCTGGGATTCGATCTCGGCGCGGCGCTTCATCAGTTCGGTCATGGTCAGCTTGGCAAGAGCCGGTTCGGCCGACGCCGGATCGAACATCGCGCGGTCTATGGCGCCGCGCTGCGTAGTGAGCTCCTCAAGCGCGGCTTCGGCGCGGCGCGCGCGCTTGCGCAGGTCCTGCCCCTTTTCGCGGGCCTCGGCGGCGGCCTTGCGCTGGTCCTTCTTGTTGACGCCGCGCGCGCCCTCGCCATTTTCCTTGCGCGGCGATGCCGGATCCTTGGCAAGCACGAACGCGATGTAATCATCGACCGAGCCGTCGAATTCGCGGGCCGTGCCCTCGTCGACCAGCACCAGCCGATCGGCAGTCATCTCGAGCATGTGGCGGTCATGGCTGATGATCAGCACCGCGCCTGTATAGGCGTTCAGCGCCTGGACCAGCGCTTCGCGCGAATCGACATCAAGGTGGTTGGTCGGCTCGTCGAGGATGAGCATGTGCGGCGCATCGCGGGTGATCAGCGCCAGCGCCAGCCGCGCCCGCTCGCCGCCTGACAGCTTGCCCACTTCGGTCGTCGCCTTCGGACCGGAAAATCCGAACCGGCCAAGCTGCCCGCGCACCGCGCCCGGATTGGCTCCGGTCATCGCCATAGTCATATGCTGCAGCGGTGTCTCCGAGGCAGACAGTTCCTCGACCTGGTACTGCGTGAAATAGCCGACGCGCATCCGGGGGCTGACATTCATCTCGCCTTCCATGGGCGCGAGCTGCGCGGCGAGCAGGCGCGCCAGCGTGGTCTTGCCGTTGCCGTTGCGTCCGAGCAGGGCAATCCGGTCGTCGGGATCGAGCCGCAGGTTGAGCCGCCGGAGCACCGGCGTCTCGCCATAGCCGACCGACGCCAGATCGAGCGTGATCATCGGCGGGCGAAGTTCATCGGGATTGGGGAAATCGAAGCTCAGCGAAGGATCGTCGATCAGTTCGGCGATGGGCTGCATCTTTGCCAGCGCCTTGGCGCGCGACTGCGCCTGCTTGGCGGTCGACGCGCGGGCCGAATTGCGCGCGACATAGTCTTTCAGGCGATCCCTCTGAGCCTGCTGCTTCGCCCGGGCCGAGGCGATCTGCAGCTGCCGCTCGGCGCGCTGGCGCTCGAAGGCGTCATAGCCGCCGGGATAAAGCGTCAGCTTCCCGCCCGAAAGGTGCAGGATATGGTTGACCACGTTGTTGAGGAAATCGCGCTCGTGGCTGACCAGCACGATGGTCGCCGGGTAGGAGCGCAGGAAATCCTCCAGCCACATCACCGCTTCGAGATCGAGGTGGTTGCTGGGCTCGTCGAGCAGCAGCAGATCGGGCTGCGAGAACAGCAGCGCAGCCAGCGCAACCCGCATTCGCCACCCGCCTGAAAAGCTTTCCAGCGAACGGTGCTGTGCTTCCTCGTCGAACCCAAGCCCGACGAGGATACGGGCAGCGCGCGAAGGCGCCGAATGGGCTTCGATGGCGATCAGCCGCTCATGGATTTCGGCGAGGCGGTGCGGATCGGCGCCGCTCTCGCTTTCGGTCATCAGCGCGGCGCGCTCGGTATCGGCGGCCAGCACGGTCTCGAACGGGGTGGCGTTGCCGCTCGGCGCTTCCTGCGCGATGTAGCCCAGCCGGCTGCCGCGCGGCATCGACACCGAGCCGCCATCGGCCTCGAGCATCCCGGCGATCACCCGCACCAGGGTCGATTTGCCCGCGCCATTGCGTCCGATCAGGCCGATGCGCCCGCGCGGCGGCAGGTTGACGCTTGCGTCGTCGATGATCGTCCGTCCGCCGAGACGAACCGTGATATTGCTGATGTTGAGCATGGCGCGCGCCTAGCAGGACTGATCGGCCCGGGAAAGCCGCGCTGACGCTGGTCGCCGCGTCGTTCCTGCAAGTACCCGCATATGTGTAACGAAACACTGGCCGCTTATCGGGCTGGACGGCGGCAGGACCTGACGCCACAAGTGCGGCGGCACAATCAAGGGAGGAAATTCACGCATGGACGGCAAGGCATATGTCGCCTCGCTCGATGACGGGCGCAGCGTCTACGCGCGCGGCGAGAAGGTAAGCGATCTTGCCGCGCACCCCGACTTCGCGCCCAACATCGAGCGCACCCGGCACACCTATGACCGTTTCGAGGCCGATCCGGCGGCGCGCGAGGCGTTCTTCACCCCGCCCACCACGGTAGAGGGGATGCGCGAGCACGCCAGCCTGCACGTCGACAGCGCCACGCACACCACCTATTCCTCGCTGATGACGCTGCTCACCGCGGCGGACCGCATCGCCGAGGTGCGTCCCTCGGCAAGCGAAGCGGTGCAGGCCTATGTGCGCGAAGTGCGCGCGAAGGACTGGCGCATCGCCGAATGCATCACCGATGCCAAGGGCGACCGCTCGAAGCCGCCTTCGCAGCAAGACGACAAGGACGCCTACCTGCGCGTCGTCGAGCGCAGGCCCGATGGCGTGGTGATCCGCGGCGCGAAGCTGCACATCTCGCTTGCGGCATCGAGCCACGAGCTCATGGTAATTCCTACCAAGGCGATGAAGCCGGGTGAGGAGGATTATGCCATCGCCTGCGCCGTGCCGGTCAACGCGCCGGGCGTCTCGATCGTCAACGTGCTCAACGGCGCGCCGCCCGAAGGCTCCGACCCGCGCGACTTTCCCTTCGCCAACCAGCGCGCGGTGCCGCAGGGCTTCGTGATCTTCGACGACGTGTTCGTCCCGCAAGAGCGCATCTTCCTCGACGGCGAGGTCAAACAGGCGGCGACCTTTGCCCATTCGCTGGGCCTGTGGGTGCGCACCAGCTCGATGATCTCGATGTGCGACGGTTTCGACGTGATGGTGGGCCTCGCGCAGCTCATCGCGGAGGCCAACGGGCTCGAGCGGGTCGAGCATATCAAGACCAAGATTTCCGAGATGGTGATTCACGCCACCTTGCTGCGCGCCAGCCTTGAAGCCTCGATGATGCACGCGGCCAAGCTGGAGAGCGGAGTGCTCGCCCCCAGCGAGATCTATACCAACGCCGGCAAGTATCACGGCGCGGCGAATTACATGCTGATGGTGCGCCACTTGCTCGATATCGCGGGCGGCTCGGCGATCACCGCACCCTCGATGCGCGATATCGAGAACGAGGACATCGGCCATCTGGTGCGCAAGTACATGGGCACCAAGCAATCGATCGACGGCGCCTATCGCACCCGGCTGTTCCACGCGGTCCACGACTTGACGACCAGCGCGCAGGGCGGTTCGAAATATGCCGGGCTGCTGCTGTCTGGCGGCGGGCTTTACGCCCAGAACATCGTCACGCGCATGCGCTACGACATGGACCGCGCCAAGCAGATGGCCTTCGACGCGATGGGCTGGTCGCCCGACGACCCCGGCGCTATCCGGCCGTGATCACCGCGCTGCCCGGATCAGGCGGCCGGGGAGCGCGCCGGTTGCCTCGTCATTGGCGATCGTCTGCACCCCGGCAACAAATGTCGCGACATAGCCCTTGGCGCGCTGCATGACCCGCCTTGCGCCGGTCGGCAAGTCCCAGACCATGTGCGGCAGCAGCAATTCCAGCCGATCATAGTCGATCAGGTTGAAATCGGCGCGGTATCCCGGCGCGATCCGGCCGCGATCGTTGAGGCCGTAAAGCTCTGCGGTATCACGCGTCAGCATGCGCACCGCCTTGCCGAGATCGATGCGCGGGCCCTTGTCGCGGTCGCGGGTCCAGAACGCCAGCGCCAGCGTCGTGCTGCCCGCGTCGCAGGCGATGCCGCAATGCGCGCCGGCATCGCCCAGACCGAAGCGCGAGGCGGGGTGCGTCAGCATATCGTACACCTCGTTCATCGTGCCGCTGGTGTAGTTTGTATAGGGATAGAGGATCAGGTTGCGGCCTTCATCGCCGAGCATGTAGTCGTAGAGATAGGCCTGCGGCTCAACGCCCGCCTCATGAGCCAGCGCGGTGATGGTTTCGCTGCGCGCCGGCTCCCAGTCGATCGGGTTGGCGAGCCGGTACATGTTCGCGAAATTGGTGTGCATGTCCTGCTGGGCCTGCGAGCGGTAGCGCCCGGTCGGCTCGGACAGTATCTTTGCGCGAACCTCGGGCCTGCGCATTTCCGCCAGCCGCTCGGGCAGAGGCAGCTTTTCGAGCGCGGCGTAAGTCGGGCGATGCGAGAACGGGGTGAACTCGCTCTGCAGACCGAATATGATGCCGGTCGATCGGGAAGCGACTTCGGGAAAGATGGGCACACCCTGCGCCTGCAGTTGCGCCGCTCGTTCCAGATAGGTGCGCCAGCGTTCGGTCTCGGTGTGCGTCTGCACCAGCGAGAACACCACCGGGCGGCCGGTCTTGCTGGCGATTTGCGCCATCCAGTCGATCTCTGCATGAGCCTCGACCGAGATTTCGCCGTCCATGCCGCGCGGCACCACTTCGAACACGCCGCGGCCCAGTTCCTTCAGCACCGCAGCCAGCGCTTCCAGTTCATCCTCCTGCGCGAAGGTGCCGGGCACCACCTCGCCCCTGCTGGTGCGGTGCGCCAGCATCCGGCTGGTCGAAACGCCGAGCGCGCCGGCCTCGATGCCTTCGCGCACGATGGCCTGCATCTGCGTGATTTCGTCGCCGGTCGCCGCCTGCGAACTGGCGCGGTCCCCCATCACATAGGCGCGCACGGCAGCATGCGGAACCTGCGTGCCGGCATCGACCATCCAGCGCCGTTCGCCGAGCGCATCGAGATATTCGCCGAAGGTCTCCCAGCCCCAGCTCATGCCTTCATGAAGCGCGGTGCCGGGAATATCCTCGACGCCTTCCATGAGCTCGATCAGCTTGTCCTGCTGCCCCGGTCGCACCGGCGCAAAGCCGACGCCGCAATTGCCCATCACCACGGTGGTGACGCCGTGCCAGCATGAAGGGGCAAGCTGGCTGTCCCACGTTGCCTGCCCGTCGAAATGGGTGTGCACATCGACGAAGCCAGGGGTGACGAGCAGACCAGCCGCGTCGACGATCTCTTCTCCGGGCAGCGGTTCGAGCTCTCCGGCAACCTCGGTGATGACGCCGTCCCTGAAACGCACGTCGGCGCGGCGCGGCGCCTCGCCATCTCCGTCGGCGACCAGCCCGCCGCGTATCATTGTCTCGCCCATTTTCATCTCTCCCGGCCCGCGCTTTGCTTCGCGGTTTCACTAGCCATACAGCAAATCAGCGGCGCTTGAAATTGGCCGGTCGGCGAGCACCATGGATTCGAGCGGAGTCTATGACGATTAGCCAAGCGCTTCAGCGCTGCCTGGACTCCCCTCCGGAGACCCTTGGCGAACGCTGCTAATATGCGCGAGCGACCGATCAACAGCCGCGCCAAGCGAGGCAGCATATTCGCTTGCGCCCAAGGTGCGCTGCAAATCTGCATCGGTCAGAACCGGCTCGGTTTCCGGCCAGGGACCAACGACGATCGCGGCTTCCGGCGCGCGCGCCTTGAGCCGCCTGATCAGGTAACGCAGGTGCGCGGGTGAGCCCGACAATTCCAGCGAACTAACTGCCACCACGGCAACGTCTGAAAGATTGAGCGAACCCGCCGCTTCGCGCGATGCGGCGCGATGCGAAATTACGCGCGTGGCAATGCCGCGCTGGTCGAGCAACTGGGCGAGCATTACCGCGGCAGCCTTATCGAACGGCCCCCGCCCGGCAACGCAAGCGACCGTGCCCAGAGCCGCGGTGTCCGCGATGCCTTGCGTGCCCGCGCTCGGCTTCGAGAAATCCTCCAGATCGCCAATCACCGAAAGCATCGAGCGCAGCATCCGCGCGCAGCGATCGGGACCCAGTGTGCCGCGCGCCACATCATCCACCGCAAGCCTGAGGCCGGGAACGGCGATCTCGTCGTAATAGTCCACCAATTCGTTGTCGGTCAGCACCGTCTCCGCCTGCGCCAGCGCTTCGTCGGGATTGTCGGCAAGGAGACGCTGGTAGAAAGTCTCGACATTCGACAGGGCCGGACGATCCCCAAGCAGCACGTCGAACACCTCCAGCGATTTGACGTGCCTGCCCAGCACCACCAGGCACAGGGTCAGGGGCGTCGATATGATCAGCCCGATCGGACCCCATATCCATGTCCAGAAAACCGCCGCGATGATCACCGATACCGGAGACAGCCCGGTCGAGTGGCCATAGAGAAGCGGCTCGACGACGTAGCCTACCAGCGGCTCGACAACGACGAACAGGAGGCCCGCATAGATCGCGAGCGACCAGCCCGGATCGATCGCTGCGCCCAGCGCGATTGGCGCGACTGCCGCCAGGAATGAGCCAATGTAAGGGACAAAGCGCAGCAGGCCGGCCAGTATCCCCCATAGCCCCGCGGCCGGGATGCCGATCGCCCAGAGTCCGAGCCCGATGACGATCCCGAAGGCGGTATTGATCGCAAGCTGCGCGAGAAAATAGCGGCTGAGCCGCTCGCCTGCCTCGTCCATCGCCAGAGTGGTGCGGTGGAGGTCGCCGGATCCGAACAGCCTGATGAAGCGGTCGCGCAGGTCTTCTTTCTGAAGCAGCACGAAGATCGCAACCACCAGCACGATGATGAGCGTTTCAAGCGGTCCGATGATGGGCGCGAGAATTGTTCGCGCGACTTCGAACGGCGACGTTTCTGGCGGCGCCATCTCGACCAGCACCGGGCGCGTCTCGGCTACGTCTGAGCCGGGAGCGATAAGCGCACGGTCAGGTCCCACCGCGCCGGTTTCGGACGGGATGGCGCGGGGCGCGGCAACTGGCGGCCTGGAACTGCCCAGTTCGCGCATCACCGTGCCGAGGCGATCGGCCGCCACCGAGCGGATCCCCTGGAGCTTGCGCTCGATCGTCTGCGCATATTGCGGTGCATCGGCCGAGAGGGTGGCGGCCTGGCTGGCGATCAGGGTCCCGACCATGCCGATCACGCCGAGCGCCAGCAATACGGTGATGATAACCGCGGGCGCACGGGCAACCCGCGACCGCTGGAGCCCTTGCACCAGCGGCGAAAGCAGGAACGAGAGCATCACCGCCAGGGTGATGGGGATCAGCACGTCCTGCGCGAAATAGAGCGCGCCGATCACGACCGCTGCGACCGCGATCCCCAGCAGGCTCTTCATTTCGGGAACCGATGCGGCAGGCACCTGGGTTGCGCCTGCTTCGTTCGCGTGAGTGGCAGGCTCACCGGCCAGCGCACCTTCGTATCCCGCCAATTTCTCGTCGATTGCCATCGCTGCGTCCTGCAAAAGGTCAAATGCTTCCATCGACCACGAAAACGAACCTATGCCGCTATAGGTCCGGTTGAAAGGCGGCGCAGCAAAGGTTCTGCATTCCCTGCAAATGCGAATCCCCAATTCCCGGACACCAGCGGCTATGGAATGTCCAGCTTGCCGATCAAGGACATCACTGACCGTTCCGGATTGGAACTCCTGCCGCTTCCGTGGATTATTTCTTCCGGCGTGCGGCTCTCGGTAGGCAATTCTCCCGCTCGGCGGCGGGATTTTTCGCAGTTCGGCATATCCGCAACATTGTGAGACCAAGATGGCAATCAGGAACGTGCGCCGATGATCGCGGAAATCGCTGGCTGGATCGCGCCTGCGGCGACGATGATCGCCGCTATGATGACCGCTGCCAACCTCGGTTCGCGCGTGACCGGCTGGGGCTTCGTGGTCTTTGTAGTCGGCTCGGTCACATGGTCGATTGTCGGCATCAGCTCGGGTCAGACCAATCTGCTGCTGACCAACGGGTTCCTCACACTCGTCAACGTGGTAGGCGTGTGGCGATGGCTCGGACGTCAGGCCAAGTACGACGACGGCGGTGCGAAGGCCGCCGACCGCAGCGCCCGGGCACGCGTCCCCACTCTGTTTGCAGTCGGTGCCATGCCGGGATCCAAGCTCGTCGGCAGCAATGGCGAGACAATCGGCACGATCGTCGATGCCATGGCGGACTGCGGCGATGCCCGGCTGAATTACGTAGTGGTGTCCGAGGGCGGGGTCGGCGGAGTCGGCGAACGGCTCCATGCACTCGGCCCCGAAGCGCTGACCTTCACGCATGAAGGCGTCGCAGCCTCTCTGACCGGCGAACAGCTCGCTGCGCTGCCGGTTATTGCGCCCGACGACTGGCCCAAATCGCTGGCCGTCGAGGCGACTACCCCGCCAGCTTCGAAAGCGTGAAGGCAAGCAGGAAGCCGGTTACCGCGATCAGCCCGGAGAATTCGTGGGACTGCTCGGTCGCCTCGGGAATCATGGTATCGACAAGCATCGCGAGGATGCCGCCGGCAGCCATCGCGGTGGTGGCGGCGATGATCTGCGGGCTGCTTCCACTCAGCAAGAGGTTACCGAGCAGCGCCGCGATGGCGGATATCAGAGCGATCCCGCCCCACACGCTGAAGATATAGCCCGGCCCGCGCCCTGCCTTCTTCATCCCCGCAGCACTGGCGAGGCCTTCCGGGACGTTCGAGAGGAACACCGCCGCCACCGTCACCAGGCTGACCGCCCCGCCATCGAGAAGGCTGATTCCGATCACCACCGATTCGGGTATCCCGTCGATGAGCGCGCCCGCCGCGATCGCAAGGCTCGATCCGCTTGATGTGTGATCCTGGCTTTGCTCGGCATTGGAGCCAGATCGCTTGCGGTGTTTGCCGCCGCGCCGCGTGATTACGGCATTGGCCGCGGTGTAGATTGCTGCGCCGCCCAGAAATCCGCCCGCCGTGGCGGCGAACCCGCCCTGCTTGTAGGCAACGTCCATCAGTTCGAACGCGACCGCGGAGATCAGCACCCCGGCGCCTATCGCCATGATGCCGGCGATCAACCGCTGCGGAAGCGCCACAAGGTAAGCGATCACCGCGCCGATCAGCAGCGCGGACCCGCTCAGCAAGCCCCACAAGCCGGCCTGCAGAGGCATGGGAATATCCGCGATGGTCACAGGCTTTCCTAGCCCTGCCGGGACAATCGATCCAGTGCCCTTTGAAGAAGCGCAGCGGCGCGCGGCATCGGTCTAATCCGAGGCAACACGCGCATCGCCCGAAAGACCCCTGCCCGACCCGAACTTGATCCCCGCATCCTCGTGCGGCCGGACATAGACGCGGTAGAGGCTTGGGAATTCGGCCTGAAGGCCCTTCTCCATCTCGTCGATAATCCGCTCGACATCGCCGGCGGTCATGCGATTGTCGAAATCCACATTGACGGCGACGATGATCTGCTCGGGAGCATTGTGTATCGTCATGATCTCGCCGATGCCCATGACGCCTTCGCGCGCCACCGAGCGGCGGATGCCGGCAATGAGCTCGGGATCGGCAGCCTCTCCAATCAGCAGGCCCTTCGCCTCGCGGGCAAGGAAGATCGCGACGCACCCTAGCAGCACACCGATCAGGATCGAGGCGGCGCCGTCGAAGCGCGGGTCGCCGGTAAGCTGTGAGGCGCCAAGCCCGATTGCTGCCAGAACGATGCCGAGCATTGCCGCCCCGTTCTCCAGCAGCACGATCACCGTCGTGGCGTCCTTGGTGGAGGTTAGTGCCTGCCACCACGATTGGCGGCCGCGCGCAGCATCGAATTGGCGGAAGGCAGCGAACGTCGACCCGCCTTCGAGGAGGAAAGCGATTCCCAGCACTCCGTAAGCCACCAGCGGAGCGACGGCCGGTTCGGGCTCAAGAATATGGACGATCCCCTCGTAGACCGAGACACCGGCACCCAGCGCGAACACGAGCAGCGCCACGACAAAGCTCCAGAAATATATCTCGCGGCCATAGCCGGCGGGATGCATGGCATCGGCAGGCTTCGCTGCACGTTTCTGGCCGTACATCAGCAAAAGCTGGTTGGTGCTGTCGACCAGGCTGTGAACGCCTTCGGTCAGCATGGCCGAGGAGCCGGTGATCGCGGCCGCGCCAAATTTGGCAGCCGCGATACCGACATTGGCTGCCAGCGCGATGATCAGGACTTTCGAGTTCTCGGCTTTCATTCGATGCTCATAGCACTAATTCCGCCCGCCCGTACCGGGCCGCGGCGCGAGCCAGACGACTGCTGAACCTATGAAGAAGATCACGGCCGTTATCAGAAACACATAGTCGACCGCGACCATGACCGCCTCCCTTTCAACCAGAGAGGAAATCATCTGCGTCGCCTGCTCGGCCGAGAAGCCGCTTCGCGTCAGCGTATCCATCGTTTCTGCAGGCTGCAGATTGCCCGCGATCTCGACCCTCGCCGATTGCTGCGTGTTATCCCAGATCGTGAGCGCGGCGGCCGTCGAAAATCCGACAAACAGCGTGCGGACCGAATTCTGCAGGCCGGTTGCCGATGCGATGTCGTGCTGCGGCACATGGGCATAGGAAATGGCGGTGAGCGGCATCATGAAGAACGACATGCCGAAGCCCTGGATCAGCTGCGGCGCGACCAGCGTCCAGAAGTCGGCCTGGTTGGTCCAGTTAGAACGCACGAGCGCCATGCAGCCCAGCCACCCGACCGCGACTGAAACCAGCAACCTGGGATCGACGCCCCTTGCCAGCGCCTTGCCTGAAATCTGCGAGGTCGTGATGGCCGCGATCGCCGTGCAGGAAACGATGAATCCCGACAGCATCGCGGGATAGCCTTGATAGCTTTGCAGCCATTGCGGGATCACGACGATGCTCGCAAAATATGACCCGAAGCATAACGAAAGGGTCATAAGGCCAAAGAAGAACCCGGGGTACCGGAACACCCGAAGATCAACGATGGGGTGCTCTTCAGTCAGTTCCCAGATCAGGAATGCCGCGAAGCCGATCGCGGCCAGGACTGCCAGCACGACGATGACGGGATCGCCGAACCAGCCCCGGTCGCGCCCGCTATCGAGCAGGAACTGCAGGCTTCCGATCCACAGCACCATGAGCGCCAGCCCGATCGCGTCAATCGGCACCTTGCGCCTTTGCGTTTCGCTCGATCCGAGCAGCCGCGTCACCGTGGGAACGCAGATCAGGACGAGCGGCACGTTGATGAAGAACACCCAGTGCCAGCTGAACGTATCGCTGATGAAGCCGCCGACGTTCGGTCCCAGCGCCGGACCGAGCAGCGTGGTCGTCGCCGTGAGCAGGATCGCCTTGCCCCGTTCTTCGCCCGGAAAAGTCGCGAACAGCAGCGTTTGCGAAAGCGGCATCAGCAAACCGCCGCAAAGCCCCTGCCCGATACGGGCGAGCACGATCATTTCCAAGGTTTGCGACAGGCCGCAAAGCAGCGAGAACACGCCAAAACCGGTCATGCACACGGCATACATCCGGACCGTGCCGAAACGCATCGCCAGCCAGCCCGTCAGCGGCACGCTCAGCGCCTCGGCGACCGTGTAGGATGTGATCACCCAGGTGCCCTGATGCAGCGATATGCCGATGCTGCCCGCGATATGCGGGATGGAGACGTTGGCGACGGTCATGTCGAGAACAACGATGAAATTGCTCAGCGCCAGGACAAGGGCAGCGATGACCTTGGCCCTGCCGGACAGCATCGGTTGTTCGGCAGGGGGCGGCAGGCTCGCCATCGCTCAGTCGCCCGAAAGGTCGATTTCGACTTCGGCCGAGAGGCCCACGCGCAGCGGATGATCGGCCAGTTCCTTCGGATCGAGTTCGATCCGCACCGGCAGGCGCTGCACCACCTTGATCCAGTTGCCGGTGGCGTTCTGGGCGGGGATCAGCGACATCGATGCGCCGGTTCCTCCGGAAAGGCCCGCGACCTTGCCGTGGTACGTAACGCTGCTGCCATAGATGTCCGCCGTCACCGTCGCCGGCATGCCGACCTTGACTCGCCGTAGCTGGCTTTCCTTGAAATTGGCGTCGATGTAGACCTTGTCGAGCGGCACAATCGCAAGGATCGGCTTGCCCATTTCGACGCGCTGGCCGATCTGGACCATGCGCTTGACAACCACGCCGCCGATCGGCGCGCGGATAACCGTGTTGTCGAGATCGAGCTGCGCGTCGTCCAGCCTCGCCTTGGCCGCCATCACGCCGGGATCGGTCTCTACCGTGGAGCCTTGGGTCAATGCCTGGGACGCAGCAAAATCGCCTTGGGCAGATGTGCGGTTGGCCTGCGCGAGCGCAATGCCCGAGCGGGCAGTCACAAGCGCGGCTTGCGCATTTGCCAATGCCCTGCGCGCGCTGGTGAGCTCTTCACCCGACACCGCGCCGCTCCCCGCCAGCGCCTCGCGCCGCCGCAGGTCGATCCGCGCCTTCTCGAATTCGGCCTGTGCCGCGCCAAGCTGAGCCTGCGCGCTGGCAATTTCGGCGCTGCGCGACGCTATCCTTGCTGACAGCGATCCGGTGTTCGCCACCGACTGACGAAATCTCCGCCTCGCTTCGGCAAGCTGTGCATTGGCCTCGGCCACCGCAATGCGGGCGGCGGAAGGATCGAGAACGACCAGAACTTCGCTTCGCGACACGTGCTGGGTGTCCTTGACCCTGACTTCCAGCACCTTTGCCGAAATTTGCGGGGTGACCTGCGCCAGCTCTGCGCTCACGTAGGCGTTGTCGGTGGAAACGTGATTGCGCCCGAACAGCAAGTACCACGCCAGATATATAACCGCCGCTGCGGCGATCACCATCGCCAGACGCGTCAGCCACAGCCGGCGTTTGGCCGCCTGCATCGCCCGGTTGGCATCGACGTGCTGCTCAGCCCCGTCGGCAGTATCATCAGCCATCGATCATTTCCTTGGCAGGCGTATCGCCATCTGTCCGGAACCCGCCGCCGAGCGCACGGATCAATTCTATATCCAGCCCACGAGCTTCGGTTTCGAGATCGGACGCGGTACGGCGGGCATCGAGCAGCCGGTCCTCAGCGGTAAGCGCTTCCGAATAGCCAGAAAGCCCGCCCCTGTAGCGCAGCATCGCGATCTTGTAAGCGTCGTCCAACGCACCGACTGCATCGCGCGCCAGCGCGAGCCGGCTTGCGAGACTTGCGCGCCGGGTCATGATTTCCGCCACCTCGCGATAGGCACCGACCACGGTGGCATCGTAATTAGCAACAGCCTCATCGTAAGTGGCGCGGCTGACACGGTAGCGGCCCCGCAAGGCTCCGCCATGAAAGATCGGCAGGTTTACCGCCGGTCCAGCGCGGCCATAGGCCGAATCCGATTCTAGCAGGCTCGAAAGACCGATCGACTGCAAACCGATCAGCGCTTCGAGCCGGATCGCCGGGAAGAAATCCGCTCTGGCGACTTTGATCCGCTGCGCTGCAGCCTCGACCCGTTCTCTGGCCGCCACGATATCTGGCCTGCGAGCGACAAGTTCGGTCGTGACCCCGGCGGGAAGCCCGAGCGGTTTTGCAGCCGCGATGTCCGGCGGTGATATGGTAAGGCCGCGGTCCGGGCCTGCTCCCAGAAGTGCAGCGATCTGGTATCTGCGCAGCAGGGTCCTCGCATCGGCGGCTTCGAGATCGGCGCGGGCCCGGGCGACCTGTGCGTCGGCCTGCCGCAGGCTTCCTCGCATCTCCAGTCCATTCTTCAGCCGCATCGAAACAAGTTCGCGGCTCGAAAGGCGCACGTCGAGCGACGACTGGCTCAAGCCGCGCTGCGCGGTGAGCTGGCCAAGATCGAAATAAGCAAAGGCGATTGCGGACGCGAGCATCAGCCGGGCTTCCATCAGGTCGAGCGCCGCGGCGCGTTCGTCCGAAGTGGCGGCAGCATGCGCGGCGCGGTTGCGACCCCACAAGTCGAGATCGAATCCGCCGCTGACCGAAACGTCACCGCCACTGCGCCAGCCGCTAGGGAGGAAGCGCCTAATCTCGTCCGAGAACCCGTTGTTCAAGCTGCGCCGGTCCTCGTAAGCCGATGCATTTGCGTCGATACTGGGCAGCCGCGCACTGCCTGCTTCCAGCGCTGCGCCCGACGCTCTGCGAAACCGTGCAGCCGCCGCCGCCACGTCAGGAGATTTGGCAAGCGCTTCGGCGATGAGGGTGTCGAGCTGCTGAT
Organism: Sphingomonadaceae bacterium; assembly: GCA_947477745.1. Classification (GTDB taxonomy): domain Bacteria; phylum Pseudomonadota; class Alphaproteobacteria; order Sphingomonadales; family Sphingomonadaceae; genus Novosphingobium. The sequence continues at coordinate 99,114 of CANJUF010000001.1, forward strand.
CGCCGTATTGCTTCCACCATTGGTCGTCGGGCCAGGCGGCGGCATCGGTACTCGGGAGCGATTGTTCCGCCTCGATGCTTTGCGCCGCTCGCACTTCTGGCTTGGGGCCGACATCAGGCACCGAGGTGCAACCAGCCGCCAGAACAAGGGCTATCAATGCACTGCCCGTTGGAATCTGGAAGGCACCTAGAGATTTCATTGAACTTCCAGTTCTTGTCCGACGAGCGGGCCTATGCAATCTAGCAGTTTCGCCAGTCAACCGTGCTGGCAGGATGCTCTCAAGGCAAGGTCGGGGTCGAATGTCCAGTCAGGAATCGGGGCAGGCAGCAATTTGCTGGGTCAGCCGGTTCTGGCACAATCTGTAGATGTCACAAGCGGCGTCAGCGGACAGCGCGGGGATCGGCCCGCCCGAAGCCCTGGACAAGCCCCTTCTTGAAACCAAACACCGGGGGCTGCTGCTCCTCTCGGTGATGGTCATATCGATCGCCCAGTTCCTCGATCCGACCATCGCCAATGTCGCGCTTCCGCACATGAAGGTCAGCCTCGGAGCGTCCAACGATTCGATCGGTTGGGTGCTGACCAGCTACATCATCGGCGGGGCCATCTTCATGCCGTTGAAGCCTTGCGTGAACATGGAAATCACGCCGACGGTCGCAAGGTTGAGACCGTGCAGGCGGATCATGAACGACGCCCACCAGGCAATGGTCCCGATGCTGATCATCGAGGTCAGGGCGGTGGCGAGGAAGATCATGCCCAGGCCCGGGCTGGTCACCAGCTTCCATATTGCGGCGGGAACCTCGCGCACACGTATTGCCTGCTGATCGGCGGCGTGTGTCCTGCGTGGTTCGCCAAGCGTATCCGCTGACGCCCGAACCCGTGCTGCCGCTCGAAAACGACAGCATCGATGCTGTGCTGTGCTGTGTGAGCGTGCAGTATCTCCAAAAGCCGATCGAGGTCTTCGAGCAGGTTCGCCGGGTTCTCAAACCCGGCTCGCCCTTCATCGTCAGCTATTCCAATCGCTGCTTTCCCACCAAGGCAGTCGCCATCTGGCGTTCACTCGATCTGCAGGGGCACGCAGCGCTCATCAAGTTCTATCTGGACGGCGCTGGCTTTAGCAGCATCGAAATCAGGGCACTGTCCGATGGAGTGCGGGGCGATCCGTTGATTGTCGTCATCGGACATGCCTGACCGAACTGGCCGCATATTTGAGTGAGGGGACCGCACCTGAACTGCCCCAGCTTTTCTGCACGAACGATGGAACGCCGGCACTGAACATTCGCTGTCCGGAAATTGGCCGTCAGAACCGATCGTTCATTCAGCAGGTTGTGCATTCACTTAATGGCCGAAACCAGTGTTGCCATCGCCAGGTTTGTTCGGCAGGTTTGTCCAACGAACCTGCCCTGAGGTGATGGGTTGCTCGTGCGGACTTACTTGCACACTGGCGAACGTTTTCGTCGTTTGATCGAATCGCAACAAGCAAAAGATGGGGAGAGTACCGGCGATGAACGAGATGTCAGGGCCGATCCGGCATGAACTGCTTGAGGCAAGCGACGAATTCATCGACGACGCCGTTCAATTCGCCGACCCGATGGTGCTTCGCGGGCTGATCTATCAACTGACCGGCGATCCCGAGATCGCCAACACCGAACTGACCATGATGGCGCGGTCGGCCATACCCATGCCCGCTCCGGCCAATCCGGAGGTGGCCGAGTTCCTGCGGCGCAAAGCGGCGGAATACCTGAAGGGCTACCGCGACGCCGGCGGCGGCCCCGTCGGGCCCGGACCGGAAGAGCGTCTCCACGACAGCATCCGGGTCACCTGGGGCCAGCCGATCGAGGACGAGCACATACAGATGTACGCCGAAGAGCTGGCGCTGGACCCGTGGGCACGCTCTCTCGACTGGAGCGACGGTAAGGACCCGGCCGCGCGCGATGGATTCTCCGTCACGGTGATCGGTTCCGGGATGGGCGGACTTAACGCCGCGCTCCAGCTCAAGCGGGCCGGCATCCCTTTCACGGTCATCGAAAAGAATGGCGGTGTCGGCGGCACTTGGCACGAAAACCGCTATCCCGGGGCGCGGGTCGACACGCCCAGCCGCTCATACACCCATATCTTCGGCGTCGATTTCGGCTATCCCAACCCCTATTGTCCGCAATCCGAGAACCAGCGCTATTTCGACTGGGTCGCGGACAATTTCGACCTGCGCGGCGACATCCAGTTCAACACCGAGGTCCACTCGCTGACCTGGAACGAGGACGATGCGATGTGGGACATCCACATCACCGGGCCAGACGGCGAGCGCACGATCCGGTCCAACGCCGTGATCACCGCGGTCGGCTTCCTCAACCGGCCCAATATCGGCACCGTCGAGGGCCACGAGACGTTCAAGGGGCCCTCATGGCATACTTCCCGCTGGCCAGAGGGTACCGATCTGCGCGGCAAGCGCGTTGCGGTGATCGGTACGGGGGCCACCGGCTACCAGATGATCCCCGAGCTGGCGCTCGAGGCGCAGCACGTGACGGTGTTCCAGCGCACGCCGCAGTGGGTGACGCCCTCCCCCGGTTATCGCTCGCCGTTTCCGGCGCAGGTCGGCTGGCTCGACCGCAATCTGCCTTACTACACGAACTTCATGCGCCTGCGCACGGCGATCGGGGGCGATTTCTCGCACGTGACCGAGATCGATCCTGATTTCAAGGATCCGCATTCGCGTAGCCTGGCGAACGCGCAGCAGCGCGAGAGAGCCATGGATTTCCTAAAGTCAAAGCTCGGCGATTCCAACCTCCTCCAGGTCATGACGCCGCCGCACCCCTATTTCTCGGCGCGGCCGATCATCGTCGATCCGGAATACAGCATCCTCGACGCCATCCAGCGCGATAACGTCACTCTGGTGACCGGCGGGATCGACACGGTCAACGCCACCGGGATCAGGGACAAGGAAGGCGTCCAGCACGACGTCGACGTGATCGTCTACGCTACCGGCTTCCACGCCACCGAGTACCTCTATCCAATGAAGATCATCGGCCGGAACGGCAGGTCGATTGAGGACTACTGGGCCGATGGCGGCGCGCGCGCCTACCGCTGCTGCATGGTGTCGGGCTTTCCCAACCTGTGGTCGATCTATGGGCCGAACTCCAATGGCGCGCTGACCGTGGCTTCCTTCCACGAGATGGTGACGCTTTATGCGCTGCAATGCATCGAAAAGCTCATCATCGAGAACAAGCGCGCGGTCGACGTAACGGAGGAGGCCTACTGGCGCTTCGCAGAGCAAGTCGACGAAGCCAACCGCCGCAAGGTCTGGAGCGACCCGCGGGCCCAGAACTACTACTGGACCAAGCACAACCGCTCGGCGGTTATGAACCCCTTCAGCGGCACCCACATGTGGAGCCTCCTGAGGACGGTCGAGTTTGGCGACCTGAACGTGAGTTAGGCCTCATCAGCAGACCGTTTGAGTTCGCAAGCATTCAGCCTAGCTAACTCGACTGCCAAACAAGGGCATCCCACTGCCGAGACCCGCATCTGCAGCAAAACAGAAAGAACACCGTCCACCCACTTGACCGTGCCAGAAACCATGAGAACTATAATCCCCCCGACTTGGGTCGCTTCTGGATGCGGCAGAATCAACACCGCGGGCTTATCAATCGCGTCAAACAGGGAAGGACCAGAATTGACCGGTCAGAAACGCAAGGCCGCCATTGTCGGTGTCTATGCTACCGAGCAGGCGCGCGGGCTGGAGCGCTCGATCTGGTCGCTCGAGCTTGAGGCGATCAAGGGAGCGCTGGCCGAGGCGGGTCTGTCGCACACGCAGGTCGATGGCCTGATCCCGATGGACTACGACACGCCGATCAGCTTGCACATGGCCTGGACCGAGCAGCTTGGCGGCCACCCGATCACCTACATGAGCATCGGCAATGCCTCCGGAGGGGTGGCAAAGGCGGCTTCGGCGATCGAGACCGGCCTTGCCAATGTCGTGGTCATCTACTTCGGCAATGCCAACAATCCCAACGGTCCGCGCCAGCTCAAGATGCTCGACCGCGCGCCACGGGTGAAGGACTGGATGTTCCTCGTGCACGGCGCCTACATGTCGGTGTGGTACGCGATGTGGACGCAGCTCTATCTTCACGAGTTCAAGGCCGAGCGGGATTACTTCGCCGAATATCCGGTGAAGATGCGCGAGAACGCGATGCTCAATCCGGCCTCGCTGATGGGCTCGCGCGGGCCGATCACGATAGAGGACGTCTATGCCTCGCGCATGATAGCCAGCCCACTTCACCTGTTCGAGTGCTCGCTCGACAACGACGGCGGCTATGCCATCGTTGTGGCCTCAGAGGAAATCGCGCGCGATTGCAAGACCAAACCGATCTGGGTGATCGGCGGCGCGGAAGCAATGTATACCGACGGCTACCAGACGATCACCGCGCCCTGGAACGATCCGAAAGGCGCGGCGGTCAAACGGGCGACCGAAATCGCCTTCGGCCAAGCGGGCATCACCCATGACGACATCGACGTTGCCGGCTTGTACGACTGCTTCGCCATCACCGTGGTGCGAAACCTTGAGGAAATGGGCTTCTGCAAGCTCGGCGAAGGCGCGGACTACATGCACGAGGGGCACCTGTGGCTCGACGGCAATATGCCGTCCAACACCGACGGCGGCCTGCTGGCCAACAGTCACAACGGCAATCCCAGCGGGATGCATACGATCGAGGTGGTCCGGCAATTGCGCGGCGAGTGCGGTGCGCGCCAGGTGAAGGATCCGAAGATCGGGGTATCGCTGGCGCAGGGCGCCTCGGTGCACGGCCTTGCGGGCGTCGCCGTGCTCGCGCGGGATTGAAGGAGATGACCGTGGAAATCGAACCATATCTCCGCCCGCTGCCGATGAAGGAACCGCAGAACGAGCCGTTCTGGGAAGGCATCGCCCGCCATGAATTTCTCGTGCCCAAATGCAACAATTGCGGTGACTGGAACTGGGTGCCCTATCCTGCGTGCCGCACCTGCCTGTCGGAAGACCTGACCTGGACGAAGATCGCTGGTCACGGCACGGTGATGACATTCTCGGTAGTTCATCGCGGTCCGCCGACGTTCGGCAAGGAGCCTTACGGCACGGTCCTGCTCGAATTGCCCGAGCGACCGCGCTCACTTGTGATCCTCGGCAATACCACCGGGATGAACCCGGAAGACCTGCACATCGGCATGCGCATGAAGATTGTCTACGAGGAAATTCCGAGCGAGGATTTCGTAATGTACCGCTTCGCGCCGGCGTGACCGACGCAAGCCGGTCAAGCAACCAGTGGGAGTTCGTGCCGCAGCACTTTTCCCGCTCCGTTCAAGGGCAGCGAAGCGGTGAACGTACGCGGCGGGCAGCTTGTAATTTGCCATTCGCTCGCGCGCCCGCGAACTGTTTGAGGACTGGAAAGAAAATGTCCGATGATGCAATCATTGCCCGTGTTCACATCGAGGACACCGTCGCTCGATACAATATAGCGGGTGACCGACGCGACCTTGCAGCATTCGTCGGAACATTTTGCGAGGATGCCGTGCACGAGTCCGCGGTATTTTCTTGTGTCGGGTTGCAGGAAATCAGGCAATACCTCGAAAGCGCCTGGCAGTCGGCGCCGGTTGCGCCTGCCCCGCGATTTCGCAGGCATCACATCACGACAACCCAGATCGACCTCGTGGACGATGCCCATGCGAAAGGCCGCGTCTACTACTTGATGGTGACGGACCTTGGACTGGACCACTGCGGCTATTACGTGGATCGCTATCGGCGAGTCGATGGCCGCTGGCTGATTGCCCATCGGCAGGTCTGGATGGACTGGGCGCTTCCCGAAAGCCTGTTTGTTCCCGAACACTCGAAAATGCTTGTCGCGACGAAAGGGGCTTCAGGACCGCCAGCAGGAGAGCCAGCCTAGGCCGACCCCACTGCGGCTCGTTCCAGCCTCACGGGTAGCGAACCTGATCCGGCGCTAGGGGCTCATCAGCAAGGCTTGATAATTGCGCCATCATGTCCGCGTTGGCGACGTCCATCCTGTCGCGACACTTACGATCGCCGGGCGCGACACGGATAGCGCCGACGATCATCCAGACGTCTGCTCCAGGGAAACCTTGAAGGCCCGCTTCCCAGCCGCCCAACAGGGCACCGGCGATATTCTTTCCCGGCTGGTCGATCGTAACCGTATTGAAAATCATTGGGCTGCCGATTGCCTGGAAAAAGGCCAGGGACATCGGGTTGGTCGCCGGGTTCATAAGCGAATAAGTGCCTTGATAACAAGCGATGCTGTCCGGCCCATGTTCATCCAGAAGACGTGCAACTGATGCGGTAATCTCCCTGAAGAGCTGATCGCGTCCGATCACTGCATACCTGAAGGGAGAATTCGATGCGCTCGGCATCGACTTCGACAAGCGCAATTCGCACTTCGAGGAATCGCTGGAAGTCTTCCGCCTGGCCTGCACCGGCGAACCGGTCCATTTCAAGGGAGCGAACTTCGATGCGGCTGGCGCGACGCTGCTGCCTCTTCCGGTCCAGAAACCACATCCTCCGATCTGGGTTGGCGGGAACAGCATGCTCAGCCGCCGACGCGTCGCACAATTCGGCCAAGCCTGGCTACCCATGCCGCTCAAGCGGACCCCCGGTACGCAACACAAGGTGCCGGCAATCGAAACTGTCGAGGACCTGCGTATTCTCATAAACCAGATGCGCGACTACGCCGATGCCATGGGCCGCAGCGATCCAATCGACGTCGTGATGAGCCTCAGGATGTTCCCCGACGATGAACCCAACGCCGTGAAAGCCGAGCGGATCGAGGAACTCGCAGCCATCGGAGTGACGCAGGTCACCTTCAATGGCGACGGCCGCGATGTAGAAGAAGCCGACGATCACCTGCGCAAATTTGCGGAGGAGGTCTTGCAAAAGTTTGACCGCGGTTCGCCGTAGCGCTCGATGGGAAATCGGCTTCGGTGTTTGCATATCGCAAGGGCGCCGTTCGCTCTCACCATAGCCGGGAACGCTTCGAGCGAGATGGCTCGAACCGGCGCGCCGAAAATTCGAAAAGGTCGGGCGGTTTCAACAGTGTTGCGCAACGTCCTCGCCGTAGCGGGTGATGGCGTCGCATTTGGCACCGATATCCACCGCGTCCTCGGGATAGGGCCTCACCGCAATTCCGGTGACGCCGAGCTCTTCGAGCAAGGCTACGCGCTCCAGATCGGGCGGCTCCATCGTGCAGGCAATGATTTCGAAGGGCTGCCCCGCGCGCGGGCCATTGGCCCGCATTTCCAGCAGCTGCGGAATGACGCCGCCCAGGTCGCCCGGATCGGCGTAGGCGGCGATCCAACCGTCGCCCAGCGTAGCGGCGCGGCGCAGCGCCGGGGCTGCATGGCCGCCGACATAGATCGGCACCGGACGCGCCGGGACAGGGCTCATGATCAGGCGGTCGAAATCATAATACCTGCCGTGGAATTCCGCCCAGCCGGGCGAAAGGCAGACGCGAATGATTTCCATTATTTCGTCGAGCCGCGCGCCGCGCGAAGGCATGTCCTCATTGAGCCACTTGAACTCTTCGAGCATCCACGACGTTCCGACCCCGAGCGCGATCCTGCCGGGGAACATCGCCTCGGCCGTGCCCAGCGCCTTTGCCAGCAGCAGCGGTTGGCGCAGGATGGCCTTGAGGACGGCGGTGTAAAAATGGAGGTTCTCGGTCACCGCGGCGAGTGCCGGTATGGCCGTATAAGGATCGACGAACGGAATATCGGGTTCCCAATGGCGCAACCCGTCTTCGCTGTAGGGATAATCTCCCGTGACCTTCTCTGGATGAAACACGCAGTCGGGCAAAGCCATCGCGTGCCAGCCGCTCCGGTCGGCGGCCTTGCCCACAGCCAAGACCTGATCAACTGGTACATTGGGAGTGAAAAGGGTGAATTTCATGGCGCGCCTTTGGTAAACTAAACCCAGTAATTGACCGCCACTTTCAGGCGTTGGCGAAAAGTCCCTCTTGCCGCGCCTTTCCAAGATCTTCGTCAAGCACCTCGCATACCGAGGCATAGCAGTGCTCGCGATCGAACAGCGTCTCTTCGTCTTCGGATAGAATCTTCTTGTTCTCGGGCAGGGTCGCCAGCCGGTTCTGCTCTTCGAGATCGGCCCAGCTTTCAAAGACGAACTCGGTCACCACGTCGAAGGGCGATTCCATCTCGGCATCCTCGGGCCTGAGCGGCGCGCCTTCCGCCTTGGCGAAGCTGTTGGCGCTAGCGACGTAGTTGCGGCGATACTCCTTCCACAGGTGCCCCAGCATTCTGAGGCCGATGCGCGAATGCCCGTTCTCATACCGCTCACGGAATTCGGCGGGCGATAGCCCATCCTTTCGCTTGAGAAACACCATCAGTTTGACCGTCATCGTTTTCTCCGTCTCTGCGCAATTAATACATATACGTAACCATAATGCCAGTGCTAGAGCTAATAGGCCAAGGAAACTTACCCTCACGCAATAAACCTGAAGCGGCCATCTGCTGTGGCATCATGAAACAAACACGTCCAACCTTCGGGCCGCTCATTAGGCTCACAATCTGGTTCTCTTCTACATGGTTGGGCCAGCGCATCTACGTGCGTCTTGTGCCGCCTGTTGATCGCTACCGGATGCTTTGGAGCAAAGGGATGTATTCGGTAAGTCCGCACAACGACCCTAATGGGGTTGGAGGTTTGGCCTTGCTCACGACGCTCGGTGCGAGGAGTGGTAAAATCCGACACACGCCGCTTGGGTTTGCGCGCGACAAGGAAAACCTCGTTATCCTTGCTTCGAATGCGGCGCGAAACCGTCACCCAGCCTGGTATTGGAACATCAAGAAAAATCCCGAAGTTACGGTGACGATTGCCGGGGGAGGGCAAGGAAGGTATCGCGCGGATGTCGTCGAACCTGGCCCCGAACGCGATCGCCTCTGGTCTGTCCTGTGCACGATGATCCCGGGTTTCGAAGAATATCCCGCCCGAACGGGTGGCCGAGTGATGCCGGTTATCCTTTGTACACCGATTGAAGACGTCAACGATACGCCCCAATGCCGCGGACACGACGGATGAGCACTCATCCCACGTCTGTCCACAGGAAGACCTTGCCCCGTAGGTTCCTTTTCGACAGAGTCGGGTAGCTCAATCGATTTCCAGGAGACCGTGAGTTGATACGCAAAAAGCGGGGACCGTCCATGCGTCGTGCCGACCGCTATCAACAGTTGATGCGGATTGCACGGCAGCTCGTTGCTCAGGAAGGCGGGGACGCATTGACGATGACCGCCTTGGCCGAGCTGGCCGGTGTCGCCAAGCCGGTAGTGTACAGCCACTTCGGAAATTCCAGCGATGTCATCATTGAATTGCTTGACTCCCACTTCGAGCAGCTCACGCAGTCGGTTAACGAGAAGGTCAAAGATGCGGAGACGCTGAACGACTATGTATCCTGGTTAGTGGACGCCTCCTTCGATTTCGAAAACGCCAGCGATCTGCCGATCCGCAAGATCACCAACGGTTTTTCTTCAGACCAGCGTGTCAACGATGCATACCTGCGCCACGAGGACGAATTTGTCAGTCATTGGTCGCTACTTCTGCGTGCCTGCGGAGCCAGCCAAAACGAGGTTGATCTGGCAGCCTATGCAATTTCGACAATGATCAGTAATACGGTCTATACCTACGCTTTGAAGCCGCGACAGAAACTGGCCAGGGAAACCACGAAGAAACTTCTGATCTCCCTGATTGAATCCGTCGCCCCGGACGCGCGCAAGAAGTTCAATCCGAAATCCCTGAAGCTTACGGCCGCAAGCACAAGCAAGCCGTCTCCGGCAAAGCCTTTGCCACGAGCAAGGGTGACCGCGAAGGCCTGACCTCAATCCTTGACGGAAAACCTACGGCTCCGTATATTTTCAGCCAGGCCGCGTTGATGGCCCTGATGATTTCGGGAGAATTGCTGTCATGGCCGAAGCTGTTGCTCTTCGTCAGGAAGGTCCGCACCGGACCAGCCATGCAATGCCTCCATCGGTACGCAATGCGCAGGCAGGCCTCCGCACGTTGGCGGAGCACGGCGTCGTCATTCATGAGAACGTGATCAGCGACGAATTCGCGGACCGTCTGCGGAATCGCATGGACGAGCAGGCATACATGGAGCGCAAGCTCGGACTGGGCAACGTCAGTGGAGAGACCGGCGCCAGCGCAAAGCCGACCATCGGCCGGGACGGAGACATCCGCAATGCGCAGGTCGGCGAACTATCCGACCCAATCTACCAGCTGATGTTTTCGCTACCCAACAAGGGGCAGGTGTTTCGCGAGCTGATGATGCACGAAACGCTTCATCACTATGCAAACGAGCATCTGCTCGGCTCTCACTGGACGGTGTGGGGGATGAACGGCATCATTACCCGTCGCGGAGCGGCTGAACAATTCCTGCATACCGATACCTCGATCGTGCCCGCAGCGATGCTGACCCGGCCGGTGATGATCAATTGCTTCGTTTGCGTTTCGGATTTCGACATCGAAATGGGACCGACCGGATTCGTGCCGGGATCACATCTCGGCCCGCCGCCGCGCAACGATGGCGATGAATGGACATCGCGCGCTGTCGCAGCAGCCAGGAAAGGCTCGGTCATCATCTGGGACGGCAGCACTTGGCACGGGCAAACCGAGAACCGGTCTGACAAGGCTCGCTATGCGATCGCGCTAAGTTTCTGCCTGTTCGCCCTGCGTCCCGGCGAGAATTTCTGCGCCAGCATCCAGGATGATGTACTCGCCAGGCTCAGCGAGGACGAAAAGCGCGTACTTGGTTTTGAGACGACCATGGTCGGCGCCATGAATGCTTTTGGCCCCCGCAATGCGCATGACCAACACCATGGAATTGGTAGTTCTCCCGCCTTTATTCCGGAGCTGCACCGCGACTGAATTCTAGTCGAACTTCACATAAAGGTGCTTCGGGTAGCGCAGCATCGCGCCTTGAATGACCGGCGGCGGCATGTCCGGATCCAGCCGCAGGTTGGGTAAGCCATCGAGCAGCGCATTCATCGCGCGGGTAACCTCGAGCTTGGCGAGGTGCTGGCCGACGCACATGTGCGGCCCGAAGGCAAAGATAACGGGCGGCCTGGTCTTCTGGCGGAAGATGTCGAACTTCGCGCCGTCCTTGAACACCCGCTCGTCGCAATTGGCGGCAGTCAGCACTGCGACGATGGTTGAGCCAGCCGGAACCGTCACGCCGCCGATCTCGACATCGCGCGCGGCGGTGCGTTCGGTCCAGTTGACCGGCGATTCCCAGCGGAGCCCTTCCTCGATTGCCTGCGGCAGCAGGCTGCGATCCGCGCGCAAGGCTTCGAGCTGATCCGGGTTCGTCAGCAAGCCGGTGAGGAGGACGCTGGTGCCGCGAAATGTGGTGTCGCCCGCGGCATTGATGAGCTGGCGCAGGAACGAGACGATCACGTCCTCGGGAAGCTTCTCGCCGTCGACTTCTGCGTTGATCAGCAATGAGGCGAGATCGTCCTGCGGGCGTTTGCGGCGTTCCTCGACCAGCGCCTGGAAATAGACGCCGAGCTTGCGACCTGCCTCCAGTCCCTCAGGCGTGTAGACCAGGTTCTGCGCAGCCGCGAGCTTGTGGAAGACCGGACCGTCACCCTCGGGCAAGGCGAGCTGGCGATAGATGATCTCGAACGGATAGAGCTTGGTGAATTCCTGCACGAGATCGGCGGTGCCGCGCCGCCGGAACTTTGCGATCAGGTCCTGCACCACCACTTCGACGATTTCGTCGCCCCAGCGCGCAATGTTCTGCGGCAGGAACGCCTTCTGGAACAGTCGGCGATAGCGTGTGTGCTCGGGCGCATCCATTGCCGAAAGCGTGCGCCCGAAGGTCAGGCCCAGCGTGTGCTGGAAGCATTCGTTAGTGAAAGTCTGTGGATCGAAAAACGTGTCCGACACGTCCTGATAGGACAGCAATGTGTAGGTCGGCCGGTCCGAAGGCCAGTCGAACCCCATGAGGCTCATGAACGAGCCTTCGACGACGTCACCCTTTTCCGCGCGCAGCCGCTCAAGATGCTCGTGGATGTCGGCAAGTTCGCCGAAAACCCCCTCTTCGGCCTTGAAGGGATCATAGGTCGGGTCGTCGAAATCCTCGATCGTGGGAAGCGTCGCCATAGTCCTCTCCATGCACCCCGGTGTCGGCTCAGACCCGCAATTCTTCTTGGATGATCTCGCAGGCCCGCCAGGCTATCGCCATGACCGGGCCCATCGTATTCGCCGAGACCTGCTCGGGCATTACTGAGCAGTCCACCACGCGCAGGCCTTGCACGCCGCGAACCCGTAGGCTGGCGTCAAGCACAGCGCCCTTGTCGTGAACACTGCCCATGCGGCAGGTGCCGATGCTGTGATAGGCGGACGAGCCGAAGCGCCGCGCGGCATCGATGATTTCGTCGTCGCTTTGCGCCTTGGCCAGTTCGCCGGTCTCGCCGACTACGAAAGGCTGCATGACAGGATCGGACATGATTTTGCGCATCAGCCGGACCGCCGCCACGGTCACCTGCCGATCATAATCGGAATCGAGATAGCGCGGGCGTATCACCGGCAGGTCGCCGGGATCGCTCGATGCGGCCTCGACCATCCCCTGGCTGGTTCCGCGCAAGGGGAACACCGCGAAGTGGCCGCCAGGCTCGGCTTCCATCTCGATCTTTTCGAGCCCCGGCCTCTGGTCGAGCGAATAGGGCGCGAACAGGAACTCCGCATCCGCCCTGCCGCTGCCCGAAGCGACGTCGGCAAACATCGAGATCCGATGCGAGCCGTAGCCCAGTGGCCCGCCCCTCGTGACCATATACCGAAGTGCGCTAAGGCCCTGACGAAAGCCCCTGAGATCGCGGTTCTCGCTGTCCTGATGGCGGCGCAGGCGCCACTGCGGCTGCACGCAGTAATGATCGCGGTAGTTGCTCCCCACTCCTTCGCTGGCGCGGACGACCGGAACACCGATCCGGTTCAGCAGCGCTGCCGGCCCGACTCCGGAGATCTGCAGAATACGCGGCGATTCGATGGTTCCGGTGCACAGGATGATTTCCCGCGAGGCCCGGATTTCAAGGGTATCGCTACCCCGGCGGCAGGTGACGGCGCAGGCGCGCTTATCCGCATCGAACAGGATGCGCTCGACCCTCGTCCCGGTCATTATCTGGAGATGGGGCCGCCGCCGGACATGCGGCGGCAGAAACGCGCGCGCCGCGCTGACGCGCTTGCCGGACTTGTCGATGTTTTCCGCGACCGAACCGGCGCCCACCTGATCGAGAAGGTTCGGCTCTTCCTTGAACGGCAGGCCGTTTGCGCCCGCCGCTTCGATCATCGCGCGCAGCAAAGGAGGAAAACTTGTAGCGACGCGGATCGGAAGCGCGCCGCCGCGCCCCCGCCATTCGGTCTGCGGCAGCAGGTGGTCTTCAAGCGCGGTGAAGCACCGCTGCATATCGCGCCAGCCCCAGCCGGCAAGCCCGAGCTCTTCCCAGCGGTCATAGTCGGCGGGCTGGCCGCGGTGATAGACCATCCCGTTGATGCCGCTCGACCCGCCGAGCATGCGGCCGCGCATCATGACCTCCGGCTTGATCCAGTCGGCATCGGGCTGGGTCGGATAGTAGTAGGTAAACTCGGGATCGCTGAGCAGCTTTGCCATGCCCTTGGGCACGCGGATCAGCGGATTGCGGTCATTGGGACCGGCTTCGAGCACGACGACCCGAAGGCCCGGATCCTCGGAGAGACGACCGGCCAGAAGCGATCCCGCGGTTCCGCCCCCGGCGATGATGATGTCAGCTTGCATCCTGGCCCAGGCGGTAGATGCGGTTGGCGGTCTCGAAAAAGAGGCTGTGCTGTTCGTCGGCGGACAGGTCAGCGGCCATGCGCTTGAAGGCGTTCCACAGCACGGTGCCGCTCGTCAGCGCGCGATCAACTGGGAAATTGCTTTCGAACATGCAGCGATGCGGACCGAAAAGCTCGATCGTGCGCCGCACGTAACGGCCCTGCACATCGGCCATCTTCTGCGAGCTCCACGGCGCGGAAGCGTCTTCGTCCGCGCACAGGCCGGTTAGCGGCATGTTGAGACCGCCAAGCTTGACCGCGACATTGGGGCATTGCGCAAGGCGCGAGATCAGGAGTTCCCACTCGGCAAATACCGCATCGGGATCGCTGGCAAAGCGGCCGATCCCCATCGGCGCGCCGACATGGTCGAGAACGAAGGTCGTGTCTTCGAACTCCCGCGCAAGAGCAATGAGATCGGGCATTTGCGGGTGCATCAGCCACACGTCGAGCACCAGACCGCGAGATGCGAGCTCGCCAACCGCCTGACGAAACGCCGGTTCGATCAACATCCCGGCCCGCGTGCCCATGTCATAAGGCATGTCCGCATCCCATGCGGTCAGCGAACGCACGCCGCGCAGGCGCGGCGAGGCCTCGATATGCGCGTCGAGCACTTCGGCGACCGCACTGCCGCGCAGCATTTCAACCCCGGCGACGATTCCGGCGACCGCCTCCGCGATCCTTCCGCCGCGCGACTGCGCTTGACGCGCCACGCTTTCGGCAAAGTCGGTCTCTCCAACACCGGCCAGATGCGGCGGTCCATCGGCGCGGTGTTCGACGCCCGATTCCACGTACATCGTGGCGATGATGTTGTGCCCGCAACCGACCTTGTAGGCGAACAGGGCTTCCGTCCCCCAGGCCTCGCTGCCGGGAACGGGCGAGACTGGCCAGATATGGTGGTGCGGATCGATGATCGGCAGGTCCGGCTCGATTGGCGCCTCGACGATCAGGTTACGCCAGGCATCCCTGTTCGCTACATCGCCGGTCACGCTTCTCCTCCCATCGCGAAGCGCGCGGCATTGCGGCCAGCGACGCGGCCGAACACGGTGCAGTTCGCCACAGAATTTCCGCTGCCCACGTAGATCGAGCCGAGCACGCCGCCGACGCATTCCCCGGCAGCATAAAGGCCGGGGATCGGCAGGCTGTTTTCGTGGATGACGCAGGCTTCGTGGTCGGTGCGCATGCCGATGGCGGTCAGCGCCAGCATGTTCAGCTTCATCTGCACACCGTAGAACGGGGCGGTTGTGATCGGGCGCAGCACCTCGGCAGGTTTGAGATAGTCCGAATCCTCTCCCGCATCGACGAGCTGGTTGTAGCGTTTCACCGATCCGGCAAGGTTGGCTTCCGGCAGGCCCATCTGCTGCGCCAGCGCTTCGATCGTATCGGCCCGGAATACATGGCCTAGTGCGACATGATCGTCGACGGCCGCGCTCGTCCACGCCTGCTGCAGATAATCGGTCTCGGGCAGCAAGATCCGCATGTAAGGCTCGACGTCAGAGGGCCTTACCATCGCACGCTTGCTGGCATCGTCGAACACCATGAAGCCCAGCGTGCCGGGCTGCGACAGGAACGCGACTTCGGACGCGGAATAGGATTCAGATTCGTTGTAGAAGCGTCTGCCCAGCCGGTTCACGACCATCATGTATCCCGGCAGATAGCCGCCGCCGAACGGCCATGCCGGCGCCCGCGATCCGAGTCCGGAGAGGATCTGTGCGCCGACCTGTTCGGCAAGCACGATCGCATCGCCTCGCGCCCACGGGGTGCTCTGATGATATAGCGGTCCGTTCGCTTGATCGAGAACGCCGGGCATCCAGCGATCGAGCATATCGTGATTTGCAGACATGCCGCCCGTGGCGACGATCACCGCGCCGGCGCTGATCTCGTCCGCGCCAACCCCGATCCCGGCAACCGCACCGTCTTTCTGGACAAGCCGATCCACGCGCGTTCCCAGCGCAATGTCGACATTGCCGAATTGATTGAGCTGTCCGCTCAGTGTCTCGATGATCGCCGCGCCGCCATGCGTGACGTGGCCGCGCGCGCGGTCCTCCTCGCCGGACTTGATAACATCGATAACCTCGACCCCGAGGTCGCTCAGCCATTCCAGCGTTTCCGGCGCATCGTAGCACAGCCGCCGCGCCAGCGACGGTTGCACGAGCCACTGGTTGGCAGTCACATAATGGCGAAACAGCCGGTCCGGCTCGTCGTCGATGCCGCGCTCTTTCTGGAACCGGGTGCCCGCCGCCATCATCATTCCGGTCGAAAGCTTGCTCGATCCGCCCACAGCGCCTTCGGATTCGACCATCAGGACGCGCACACCCGCCGCTGCGGCTTCAAGCGCGGCGCAATGCCCCGCAAAGCCCGAGCCAATGATCACGACATCGAAATCGGGCATCACAGCGGATCCATCGCAAGAAACTGGTCCAGGACGCGGTGGAAATGATTGGTGGTGACTTCTTCGAGCGGATTGGTGCGCGCGCCTTCCCAGCCGCGCGAGCGCATGCCCTTCTGCACCGCTTCCATGTTGCCGAAGTCCTGCTCAAGGAACGGGTTGCGCCCCTTGGCGGCTGCGAACCCCTCGGACACGTGCTGTTCGACCAGCGGTTCCTTGCCCGGCGCATAGCGGTTGAGCGACCAGATATCGAAGATGCACGATTCCGCGTCAGTGGGGTGCGGGCGCATCCGGTACCACAGCACGGCGTCTGGTGTTGGCAAGACGATGGTGTTGGGAAAAATGTGGATGCTGATGCCGGGCTTGAGCATGGCTTCCATGTCCAGTTTTTCCGGCCACCTGGCCCCTTCGGCCTCCATCTCCTCCTTGCTCAGTTCGATGAAGCGGGGAAACAGGGTGCTCTCGTCCGATCCGGGCGGAAACTCCTCGCGCAGCCGTTCGAGCGCGCGCATGCCCGAATCGCTGACCTGCGCCAGCAGTTCGTCGTGCAGCTCCTTTGACTGGTAATAGAGCATGTCCGCGCCGGACACGGCGGGGGTCCATTTGCCGTCCTCGCGCTTCATCCTGGGCATTTCGAGGAATTGCGTGGTGAAGCCGCAATGCTTGCCGTAAGCGTGCGTCGGTGAAAGCATCGTGTAGTAATCGACCCAGGAATTGTGCGTCGCGCCCGAATGGTAGCCCTCATGGAAGGCTTCCATCACCACTTTCCAGTTGACTGGGGCAATGATCGTTTCGTGCCAGGCGCGGCGCAGATCCTGAAACTCAAAGGGATCGAGCCAGTCGGCAACCGGCTCCAGCCATTCGCGAAGCGGAACCGCGTCCGGGTCCATGTTGACCCAGACCCAGCCGCCGAACGTATCGATCTTCGGCTTCTTGAGCGCGAGGCTCTCCTTGGTGAAGGCAGGACAATCGGCCCACTGCTCTTCGTGGAACACGAAGGAATTGCTGCCGTCGAGATCGAACTTCCAGCCGTGGAAGCGGCACAGGAAGCCGCCTTTCGAGAACCCCTTGCCCGGATTGACGAGTTGCCGGCCGCGATGCTGGCAGACGTTGTAATAGGCCGAGATGGTCTCGGGGGCGGAACGGACGATTATGATCGATTCCTCGAAAATCTCGTAGGTGACGTAATCGCCGACATGAGGGATTTCCTCTTCGCGGCAGGCGATGTGCCAGATCCGCGGCCACAGGCGCTCGCGCTCGAGCCGGGCGATATCCTCGCCGATCCAGCGATCCTTTGGCACCCAGTCCTTGCGGATTTCTTCCCTGGCGCCCTCGGTCCGGGTCTTGCTCAATTCGTTCATCGACCTCTCCCTCGCGCCCGAATTTTGCGCACCTACCATTCACCGACGTTCTGCTTGACGAGGCGCCCCGCCAAAGCGAAAGTTACGCTAGCGAACATATTTGCTTCGTCTTGGAGTTGCAAGCTGCGATGAAGCGAACGCTCCGTGCTGGCCAATGAGGTAGCACAAGCGACCGAAACTGGGGATGAGATTGGCCGACAGGACGAAAAAAATGGCGAGCTGGTAGTTGATGCCGGTAAGCGCGCCGATCACCCCGCTTCGTCAGATGCCGAAAGCGAGCCAAGCGGGGGAGCGACAGCTGCGCGGAAAGACACTTCTGGCGATGTGATGAAGTCAATCACAACCGGCCCTTCGGTTTCCATCGCTTGCCGGAAGGCAGGCTCGATCTCGGCGGCATGGACAACCCGGATACCGGTGCAGCCCATTCCTCGCGCCATGGCGGCATGGTCGATCTCGGCAAATCGCGCTCCATAGGTTCCCGTGTCATGAACCACTGCGCCAAGCGAAGCATTATTGAAAACCACAACAATGATCTTGAGCCTATGATCGAGCGCTGAGATCAACCCGTTCGCGCTCATCGCGAAGCCGCCGTCGCCGACAACTGCGACCACCATGCGATCCGGATAATGAAGTTTCGCGGCCAGCGCAGCCGGGATGGCGTAACCCATCGGACCAACACCTGCGGGCTGGAGCACGCCGTCGATAGCGCGGACCTTGAAATGATGATTGATCATCATGCGGTTTTCGCCCGCATCGCAGGTGACAACGATGTCATCCGGCAAAGCGGCTTCCATTCCCGCAATGACCCGCTGGGGATGAAGCGGTGCGGTATCGTTCTTGCGCGCCGGCGCGTCGAAATGCCCGTAGGTCTTCCGGATCTCCGCTACCCTGATTTTGCCCTCGTTCGCAGCATCCGGCGATGCACCGATAGCCTCACGCAATTGGTCGAGTACCGGGCCGACGCTGCCAATGAGCACATGGTCCGCTGGAATGACCCAAGCCGCGTTTCGCGGCTCGATCTCGATCTGAATGAAAGTCTGACGACGCGGGTCGAACAGTTTAGGAGATTCGCGTCCGATGTCCGATGCGCCGAGTTTCGAGCCCGCTACGATTACGAGGTCCGCATCCGCGCAAGTCATGCCGGCGGCATGGACGCCGAACGTCCCAGCCGGACCTAACGCAAGCGGATGATCTTCGGCGAACACACCTTTGCCGGTTGCCGTGGTGGCAACCGGAATGCCGGTAGCCTCAACAAAACGGCGCAGGGATTCCTGCGCCTGCCCGACCCTGACTCCGTTCCCGGCGAGGATGACCGGCCTTTTTGCCTTGCGAATTTCTGCGACTGCCGCAGCGATATGTTCTGCGCAAGCGGGAGGCGGAGCTGGCGGAAGGTAATAGCGGGTATTGTAAAGGATGGGAAAGCTGTCCGGTGTTACCGGTTCTCCAAGCAGCGCGCTGCGACTGTAAAGCACTGCCACGGGGCCCGGCTGCCCGGCCAGCGCATGCTTGATCGCGAGCTGCGTTGCCTGCACAGCGCTTACAGAATCCCGTGCGACAAAAACCTGCTTTGTAATGGCCTCGAACGCCTTCTTGGTATCCCAGACACCGTAGTCCCCTGTCCCTGCCTGATAAGGCGCATGCAGATCGAAGCCCGGCGTATCGCTCAATTCGGTGAGCAACAGCATTGGCGAACTGGAGAGATGCGCTTCAAGCGTGCCGATGATCCCGTGGCCGAGTACCCAGGCACCCTGCCCCATGATCACGCCGGGCACGCCCGTAAGGCGGCCGGTAACCTCCGCCATGACCCCGGCAATCGATTCCTGGCGAACGACTACGAGATCCAGCGCATTGGCATGTGATTCACAGGCGTTATAGATGTGCCCGGTGTGCCCGCCGGGTACGCCGAAGATCCGTCGAATTCCGGCCTCTTCCATCACTTGGCAGATCGCATCCGATACGCTGAGCGGCTCCTGCGTGAAAATTTCTGCTGCCATCCTGTCGCCTTTCAAGAAGCGTTGCGCGTGCGGCGGAATGACTGCGCATCTACCCTTGCCTTCCGCGCTTCCTCAAAGGAATTGCGCGCCGCTTTGTCAACTTTGATGTATACCATTACGTATATGAAAGATGTAATCCAATGCACCGGGTCGGCGATGCCCTTGACCTCGAACTGTGATATCGCAGTATCATTCGGTCCACGTAGGGAGAGGACGCAAAATGAAATACAACGTCATCAACGTCGGCACGCACGTCAATCCGCCGGGTGACATGTACGAGCGCTATTTCCCCGAAGATCTGCGGCACCTCGCTCCGCGACTGGTGAAGCGCACCTTCGACGACGACGGCGAGTACGAAGCGATCGAGCTGGAAGGCCATTACATCCGCCAGCTTTCCGCGCAGGTGGGGCTGGACCGCACCGACTACATGAACATTCCCTTCATCCGCTCTTTCGAGGAGGGCGTTCCGGGCCAGCGCGATCCCGCAGCGCGGCTGGCGGACATGGACCGCGACGGCATCGATGCCGACGTTCTCGTCCACCCCGGCTATCCGATCCTCCTGCCGAAAAACCGCGACACGCGCCGCGGCATGATGATGGCCTTCAACGACTGGCTCGCCGAGTTCTGCGCCCACGATCCGAAGCGGCTTATCGGCATTGGCGAGATTCCGGTGTGGGACGTGCCCCGCGCCGTCGAAGAGGCCCGGCGCGTCAAGGCCATCGGCCTGCGCGGCGTGCTGATGCCGGCGATCCCCGGTTACGTGGGTGCATGGTCGTGCCCGGCGGACGAGCCATATACTTCGCCGGTCTATGACCCGCTCTGGGATGCGCTGGAGGAGCTTGGCCTCGTGATCGTCGTCCACGCCGACGCCGCCGCTGCAACCAAGGCGCTGCAGGATTACGACGAGCCTGCGATCAACATGATCATCAACAAGACGATGCCGCAGGAAATGATCGCCTCGCTGATCGTGCGCCACGTGTTCCGTGACCATCCGGACCTCAAGCTGGTGTGCGTCGAGACCGGCGTGGGCTGGATGGCGCACCTCGTTTCCTGGATGGACGTGCTGGTGGGGGAGCACCCGTCGATGTATCCCGGCATGAACGAGAAACCGAGCGAGATCTTTCGCAAGCACGTGTTCGGCTCGTTCCTGTGGGACACGATCGGGATCGCCAACCGCCATGTCATCGGCACCGGCAACATCATGTGGTGCAGCGACTATCCACACAATTACGGGCCGTTCCCCAATTCGAAAAAGCAGATTGAGAAGGACCTGGGCACCCTCGATGACGAAGAGCGCCGCATGATCCTTGCAGGCAATGCTGTGCGCGTTTTCGGGCTAGAGGACGATCCGCGTTAGGGGGCAAGGCAATGGTTTCACGGCCTGAATTGATCGCCAGCGGGATCGCCGTGCCCGAAGGGCCGACCTGGTGTCCGGACGGCACGCTGGTGGTGACCTCGGTCGCCGAAGGCGCGCTCTACCGGATCTGGCCCGATGAGCGGCGCAAGGAGAAGATTGCATCGACGCGCGGCGGCGCGAACTCGTCCGCGCTCGCAAGCGACGGCGGCTTCATCGTCACGCAGAACGGCGGCATCGATTTTCGCAACCTGCCGATGATGCCCGGTTCCGGAATCGAGAATTATCCGCTTCCCGCCCCCGATCATATCGACGCGGGGCTGCAACGGGTCATGCCCGATGGGTCGGTCGCAAGGCTGCTCGGCGGCATGCAGGCACCGAACGACCTGACGATCGCTCCGGACGGAACGATATACTTTACCGATCCGCACGCCTTCCCCGCACCGCCCGGCGAGCCCAAGGCGCGGGTCATGGCAATGACGCCCGGCGGGGAAATCAGGACGGTCGCGGACGGCTTCATCATGGTGAACGGTATCGCGCTCGAAGCGGACGGCAATCTCGTGGTCACCGAAGGCAATGGGCTTATGCGCCTCTCGCCTCAGGGCGAACGCGAATGGATCATCGAGAACGTCAGTGACAAACACGCAACCGACGGGATCAAACTTGACCGTGACGGCAGGATCTACATGGCTGCGAGCATCGATCGCGGGGTGCGGATCGTCGAGCAAGGCAAGATCGTCGATCACTTCCAGATAGAGGGCGAAGGCTTCACCACCAACCTGTGCTTCGGCGGCCACGACATGCGTACCCTGTTCCTGACAGACGGGCCAGGCAACGTCTGGATGATGCGCGACATGCCCACGCCCGGGTTGCAGCTCAATATTTGGCCGACTCCAGCCTGAACGCGCCATGCATGGATTAATTCCGCTAGGCGTGAGACTGTCAGCGCCAGAGGACCAGAGGGAGAGGTTGACGAGATGACCCTATTCGAACCGGGCAACGCCCTCGTGCAAGCAGCTGTCGATAAGGCTATCGCCCACGGTGATGAACTGGGCGTGCAGGTCTGCGCCTATCACCGCGGCCGCTGCTTCATCGATGTCGCGGCCGGTTCTGCCGAGCCGGACCTTTCGCGGCCTGCCGATCACGAGACGCTGTTCAACATCTGGTCCGTCTCGAAGGCGATCACCGCGACGCTGCTCCATATCCAGGCCGACCGCGGCCTCATCGATTACGACGCTCCGATCGCCGAGTACTGGCCGGAATTCGGCGCGAGCGGCAAAGACGGCATCACCGTGCGCCATGCACTGATGCACCGCTCAGGCCTGCCGCAAATGCCCGAGGGAATGACCCCGGAACGCCTGGTCGACTGGGACTGGATGACTTCGGCCATCGCCGCGCTCGAACCGATGGCCGCGCCGGGCGAGAAACCGATGTATCAGGCCCTGTCGTTCGGCTGGATCATTGGCGAACTGGTGCGCCGCACCGATCCCAAAGCGCGCGACGTCAACACCTTCTTGCAGGAGGAGGTGAATAGGCCGCTCGGCATCGACAGCCTGTGGCTTGGCGTTCCCGACAGCGAACTTCCCAGGATCGCCACAATGGTCGATGCCATGCCGCCAATGTCGCCCGAAACCCTGCCGGAGATCTGGGAAAAGGTTTCGCCCTGGGCGGTAAGGCTGCTTCCCGACGTGTTCGAGGACAACCGCATCCGTCAGGCGGTGATTCCCGGCGTCGGCGGGATTGCGAACGCACGCAGCGCAGGTCGCTTTTTCGGCATGCTCGCCAATGGCGGCGAACTCGGCGGCGTACGCATTCTCTCGGCCGAGCGGGTCGCCGGGTTTGCCGAGCCGCGCATCGGCGGAGACGAGCCCGACACGGTCATGTTCAATCAGGTGATGCCGATCAGCAAGGCCGGCTTCTGGCTCTATGCCCCCGAACCGATCACCGCCGCATTCCGCACGCCGACCGCATTCGGCTGTCCCGGCGTCGGCGGGGCGCTTGGCTGGGCCGATCCGGGCGAAGACATCGCAGTCTCGTTCTGCCACAACCGGCTGGTGCTGCCCGCGACGTCGGACGAAGATCCGTTCATCCCGGTCGCCGCAGCGGTGCGGGAGGCTCTCGCCATGCTCCGCGAAACCGCCTGATCCAGCGGGAAAGGAACAAAAACTGTGGCCAGCAACGATGCGCATGAAATCCAGTCGGTCATCAGCCGCTACACCAACTGCGTCAACCGCAGGGACTGGTCGATCCTGCCCGGCATTTTCACTGCGGACGCTGTATGGTCAGCGCCAGCCATTCCCGGCGCGACATTCGAAGGCCATGACGCTGTCGTCGCCGGCATTCCCGCGCTGGTGGAAGATACCACATCGTTGATCCAGCTCAACACGCCGTCCGACATATCGATCGACGGCGAACACGCTCGCGCGCAGTGCTCGATCCGCGAAACTGGTTCGATCCAGCGTGATGGCATCCGCTTCGAGGCGCATGGCTGGTATGACGACGAGCTGGTTCGCGAACACGGCTTGTGGAAATTTGCGCGGCGCACGTTCTCGCTGATCGAGAACTATTTCACGCCGATCTCGCCGCTCGGTGGGGCCTGACACCGTGGCGGTTGTGCTCGATCCCGATGCGCTGATGGCCCAGGCGCGCGCCGCGACCGGCCTCGATGATTTCGGCGATCCGTGGTTCATGACCCCGTTCAGGAAGGTCATCGAACTGGTCAATGCCGAAGGCGGGCTCACCAAGGCGGATGCAGACCCGGTCCTGCTGCTGATCGGCGCGCTGGCGGACAGATTGCGCATGGTCCGTTATCTCAACGAGAATCCCAGGGTCTTCGACGAGCAAGTCGACGTGGCCGCCTTCATCATCGGCTGGCCAAGGGGCGGCTCGACCCTACTTCAGCGGCTGCTTTGTTCCTCGCCGCGGCTGACGGGAGCATGCTGGTGGGAGCTGCTCAATCCGCTGCCGCTCACGCCGGACCTGTCCGACGACTGCGAGGATCGCAAGCACCTCGCCGTCGCCACGATGAACGCGATGTACGAGAAATGGCCGAAGATGCGCAGCCAGCATCCGCTCAAGCCCTTCGATGTCGATGAAGAAGTGATGCTGTTTGACCGCAGCTTCATGAGCCTGATGTGGCAAGCCTATTTCTACATCCCCTCCTACCTCGACTGGCTCAGCGGTCAGGACCAGGCCCGCGCCTACGAAGAAATGCTGCTGTGGCTCAAGATCATCTCGTACCAGCGCCCCGACAAGGCTGGCCAGCGATGGATCCTGAAATCGCCGCAGCATATGTTGGCTGGAGGATTGAAGCATGCCTTCGCCGCGATGCCCGGTGCCAAGGCGATCATCACGCACCGGACGCTGCAGAAGGTCGCGACCTCCTATGCCAGCATGATCGACACCACGATTGCGCAGTGGTCGGCGACTTACGATCCGCGCAAGTACGGCCGCGATTCGATTCGACTGTTCCAGCGCAGCGTCGATCACTTCATGCAGGTTCGCGCCGATCCGCAATTCGCCGATCGCTTTATCGACGTGCGTTTCGAGGACACCTTCGAGCGGCCGGTGGACGTGTTCGGCGATGTTCTTGGCCAGTTGGGAATGCAGGTGGGCGAAGCCGATCTCGCCGCCGCCCGGGCCTGGATGGACGCCAATGGCAGGGAGACGCATCCCCCTCACACCTATTCGCCCGAAGACTATGGCATGACTGCCGAAGAAATCGACGCGGCATTCGCAGCTTACCATGGCCAATATCTGTAATGGCCGCTCTGCTCCCTGCCGCGCTGATTACGCCCGAGCAGTTGGCGCTCGAAAGCAAGGCAATTGAATTGCTCGCTCATCCGCGCGTGCGCGCTGTCGCAGCCAAGGCCAAGGGCCTGATGCTGGCAGGATACGGGATCGACATTCCCGATGAGGCCAGGGCCAGTCTCGACAATGCCATCGAGGAATACGTGTTCTCCTATGTGGAGCGCGTGCTATGCCGGGACCGGAACAACTTCTGCCTGCATTACACCTGCCATCCCGCTTATCGCCGCCCGGACGGAACCGGCGTTCCGGGGTGCCGGTTCTATGGCGAGAATCCGGACGCGGTTTACCGGTGGGGCGGGCTCGATCCCGACCGGCGCTATACCCTGACCTGCTGGGAGACCGGGCCCGCGCCGGTCGATGCATCGTTCACGCTGATGGGCACCTATGGCGGCACCACGCCGGGACAGGCCATCGACCTGCATGACCTGTCGCGCAGTCCTGACGGCGGCTTCGTCATCACGCTCGATGCCGATCCCGCGAATGGGCGCGCCAACCACCTGACCCTGACCACCAAGACCAGGCTGCTGCTGATCCGCGAGTTCCTCGGTGACTGGTCTGCAGATACGCCTTTCGCAATGACGCTGGAGGCAGAGGGCGTCACACGCGGCGGATCATGGGACGAAGAACTTGCGCTCGACGAAATCTGCCACTTCGCGATCGAGGAGCTCTACCTCTACTTCTGGATGAACCACATTTATCGCAACCTGCCGCCCAACGGGATCACGCCCGCGCAATCGGCGGCAGCGATGGGCGGAAGCGCCAGCATGGCGACCGCGCAAGGCTATTTCGAGCTGAGAGAAGACGAAGCCGCCTTGATCGAATGGGATCCTGCCGGTGCGCGGCTCTCGGGACTTTCTGTGCTCGACTGGTGGTACTTGCCGATCGACAGCCACCGCCTGTCATCGACGCTCAACAACCATCAGGCCCAGCCCAATGATGACGGCTCGGTGACGGTGGTGCTGTCGCGCAGCGATCCCGGGGTAGCGAACTGGCTCGATTGCCGCGGGCTCAGGCATGTGCTGATGACCGCCCGCTGGCAGAACCTGCCCGAGCAGCAGCTGCGCGGCGGTCCGCAGATCAGGAGCCGGATCGTCAAACTGGCTGAACTGGACGCCCATCTCCCCGCTGGCATGGCGCGCTGCAATGCCGCGCAGCGACAGGCTTTGAATACGGCGCGCCTCGAGGCCTACACGCGCCGCACTGGCAGCTTGAACAACATGCTGTCTTAATCGCTCTTGGGCGCGGTCTCACTCGTGGTCCACTTGTCCCACAACTTGTGGAAATGGCGGATCTTGGTCGCCTGATAGACGCCCAGCATCGCGCCGCGACCAAGGTGCATCAGGTTGTGCAGGCCTTTCTGGACTTCGGGAATGTTGAATTCGTCCTGATCGAAAATCCGCGCAGCCCTCCCGAGCAGGTCGCTGGCTTCGAGATGCGACTGGTCCAGCCCCAGCCAGCGCGTGGCAGCCGGCCTCGGACGCTCGCCCTTGAACGGCTTGAGCAGATAAGTCTCCATCAGGCACATTTCGGGATCATCGCCCCAAGGCCTGAAGCGGTAGGCCAGCTCGTCGTAGGCCCACCACGGATGGAAGTTCGGGAACACGGTGAAATAGCCGCCGCCGAACACCTCGAAATCGGTGAGATCGTCGACCTTGTCGCCGATCGTCTCGCGCAAGACCTTGCGGCGCACTTCAAGCTCGTATTCAATCAGTTCGCGGTCCTGGCCCTCGGCCGGATAGTCCTGAAGCACGCGTTCGACCGGTTCCTGGTTGCCTACCCCGGGCAGGGCATCAAGCCGCTCGTCGGGAGTTGGAATGAAGGCGAGCGGCAAGTCGGCGGTCCCCTGCCCCAGCGCCCGCGAGTAATTGCCCATCGGATCGTATTGCCCGCTGTCGGACGCCATCCCGCCGAAGTAGACGCCAAATTGCGAATGGGTTGAATAGTTGTGGTAGGCCTCCATGAAGGCCTCCTGCGCGACCTTCCAGTTGGCCGGGAAAATCTTGCAGATGTGGCCGGCGATGCAACGCTCTTCGAGCGGGAATTTCTCCCAGTGCATCGCCAGGTCGCCGAGATAGCTTTCCAGCGCCTCGCAGTCAGGGTCCATGTTGATGAAGACGAACCCGCCCCAGCGCCCGGTCTTCACTTCGACCAGACCGAAATTGTCCTCATCGAGCTGCGGGAAATCCCACCGCGACGGGCAGGATTTGAACTTGCCGTCTATCGTCCAGGTGAAGGCATGGAATGGGCAGCGCAGTTCCTTCCTGTGACACGCCCCGTCCACCAGCCGCCGACCCTGATGCAGGCAGACGTTGTGGAACGCGCGGATTTCATCTGGCGCGCTGCGCACCAGCAGGATCGAGATGTCGCAGATCTCATAAGTGACGATATCGCCGACCTCGGGGATTTCCTCTTCCCGGCAGGCCATCTGCCAGACGCGCTTCCAGATGCGTTCCTTTTCCAACTCATAGGCTTCGCGGGTTATGTACCTGTCGGCCGGAATGTCCTCGTCGCCAAGCCATTCGGACTTGTCGATCAGCAGGTAGTCCGGGACCGGATGCTTGTCGTAGGCCTTGAGGATGTCGATGAAATTGAGGCCGGGCGCGCGCGGGGTCTTGCGGATTTGGTCCATCATTCTTCCCCTGCCCGTGCCGCGCAATCCGTTGCTATAAGCTCCCCCGTCACCCAGCGGCAGAAGATCGGGTCGGCGTGGCGCAATGGCCCTTCCAGCCAGGTGCCGTTGCGATCGAACTCTCCCCACTCGCCGCTGTCGCCTTCCACGCGCACCCGGTCCTTCGCAAGGGCTGCGTAGCGCGCAGGGTAATAGGGATGGCGGCAGAACTTCATCGGTTAGTTACGTAAGCGTAGCTAAGTTGAAGATCAAGCTTTGGGCGGGGGCGATTGCACCCGGCCGCCTAAAATTCCGCTTGAGGAGAAACCTACGGGGTCGTAGTTTTCACACGGGCATAGAGGAAACTGGATCATGCGCGAGAAGAAATCGTTCTGCCGGATCTGCAATACCCATTGCGGGATGGTCCTGACGCTCGACGAGGAGGATCGGATCACCGCGATCCGGCCCGACAAGGACGATCCGGTCAGCGAGGGCTTCGCCTGCTTCAAGGGCCTTCAGGCGGTCGAATCGCACGATCCCGAAAACAGGGTCCGCCATCCGCTCAAACGCATGGCAGACGGCAGTTTCGAACGCATCGGTATAGAACAGGCGCTCGACGAAATCGCCGAAAAGCTCTCCGCCATCATCGAGCGCGACGGACCGGAAGCGGTCGGCGGCTATCGCGGAACCGGCTCGGGCTTCAATGCGGTCGGCTGCTTCATCATGGATACGCTGTTCGAGCAGATCGGCACGAAGAAGATTTTCTCCGCCTCTACCATTGATCAGACCGCCAAGAACGTCGCGGTCGAGCGGATCGGTTTTTGGCAGGCGGGCCTGCATCACGTCATCGGCAGCGACGTCACCCTGCTGATCGGGACCAACCCGCTGGTTTCCTTCGCCCTGACCTTCATCGTCATGAACCCGCTCAAGCACCTCAAGGAGGAGAAGGCGAAAGGGATGAAGCTGCTGGTCATCGATCCGCGCGAGACCGAGACCGCGAAGTTTGCCGACATCCATGTCCAACCGGTACCCGGCGAAGACGCGACGATCCTTGCCGGCATGATCCGGCAAATCCTGAAGAACGGATGGGAGGACAAGGAGTTCGTCGCGAAGTATGTCGATGGGCTGGAAGAACTGCGCGCCCGCGTCGAGCCGTTCACGCCCGATTATGTCGCCGAGCGCGCGGGGATCGACAAGGCGGATTTCCTCTCGATAACCAGGACATTCGCAACTGCAAAGCGCGGCAAGGCGATGACCGGGACGGGCGCCAACATGGGGCCGCATTCCAATCTTGTCGAACACCTGCTCAATTGCCTCAACATCATTTGCGGGCGCTGCGTGCGCGAGGGCGAGCGCATCGCCTTCCCCGGCGCGCTGATGCAAGGCTATCCTCCGCTGGCGCAGGTCGCCCCGGCGATGCGATCGTACGAAACGAGCTACAAGAGCCGGATCGGCGGATACAGCCAGATCCCCGTTATCGTCCCGGAACTGCCGACCGGGATCATGGCTGACGAGATTCTCCAGCCCGGACCCGGACAAGTGCGCGCATTCTTCGTGCATGGCGGCAACCCGGCCGTAATCGTCCCCGACCAGGTCAAGATGGTCTCGGCGTTCCGTTCGCTCGAACTGATGGTAGTGATCGACCCGTTCATGACCCCGACCGCAAAGCTCGCCGACTATGTCCTGCCAACCCGGCTTCAGTACGAGCGGGCCGACCTGCCCTGCTGGCAATACGAGGGCTATTGGAAGCCCTATACCCGCTACACCCCGCCCATCGCCAAGCCCGCGCAGGGCATGGAGGTGGTTGCTGACGAGTACATCTTCTGGGGCCTGCTCAAGCGGCTCGGAAAGCAGATGTCGTTCCTCGGCGGCACCATACCGATGGACAATCCGCCCGATACCCATGTTTTCCTGAGCCGCGTTGCCGAACAAGCGGGCCGATCGCTTGGCGAAATCAGGAAGCACGAGCTTGGCCTGTTCTTCGAGGACAAGACCGTGTTCGCGCTGGTCGGCGAGAGCGATGCCAGGTTTACCCTCGCCTCGCCCGAGGTCATGGAAGAATTGACCGAACTTTCGCAGGAGCCTTTCGGGCAGCAGCCGATCACCCGCGACGGTGCCGCCGCAACGCACCGGCTGATCGTGCGGCGCCAGCGCCACATGTTCAATTCGATCAGCCGCGAACTGCCCGGAACGCACCGCCGCGTGCCTCACAACCCTGCTTATCTCAACCCCGAGGACCTCGCCGAACTGGGAATTGCATCAGGCGACCGGATCCGCATCACCTCCAGAACCGCGAGCGTGGAGGCAATCGCCGAAGCTGACCCCAAGCTGCGGCGCGGCTGCATATCCATGTCGCATGGCTATGGCGATCTTCCCGACGCCAATCGCTATGACGCGCACGGCGTGGCGGTAAATGCGCTGCTGACCACCGACTTCGAACTTCAGACGGTCAACGCCATGCCCAGGATGACCGCTGTGCCCGTCCACGTTTCGCCCGCCGGCCGCCTCGACAATGCCTGGGCGGACAACAGCGATGGCAGGGTGCTGCAGTAGGTCTTATCGTCCGCATACTTCGCTCCCCGCGCCGTGCACCCGTTTGCTGGCTTCTCGGGTTATTCGGCTGGCAACATGCTGCAATTCGGCTACGCTCAGCCCGGTTGATGGGAGAGCAAGCCATCGAGCCGAACGGACGTTTGCTGGCAAGAGAACCGACTGGTCCGGGCTAGCCTTTGGGAGTTGGAGCATGAAATTTGACCGCATCATTGCCAATGGCATGGTTGTCGACGGCACGCGCCAATCGCGGTTCCTGGGCGACGTGGGCATCAGGGAAGGCAAGATCGCCGCGATCGGCAAGCTCGATCCTGCTGATGCGGCCGAAGTTCTCGACGCGACCGGGCTGTTCGTCGCTCCGGGTTTCATCGACCTGCATACGGGCGCGCATGGCATAGGGGCAGCGCCGAAAGCTGTAGAGGATCGGCTTATCCGTCACGCCGCTCTGACTTGCTGGCGCCGATATGCGCAGCTCCGCGAGACCGGGCGAGCCGTTCCTGCCGGTCCCGTTCGGCATATTTCGCCCGCTGGGCATCGGTGCGCTGCGAATGGCAAGCAGGACAACTCACTCCAGCCTGATACAGAGGCGACGCGCGATCCTCCACGCTGACCGGTCTGCGGCAAGCGCGGCACAGCTCGTGCGTTCCGAGCTTGAGGCCATGGCCGACAGCGACGCGCTCGTCGAATACGAAGCATTCCCCTTGCCAAAGACTTTGGTCGGCGGGGGCCGTCTCGAGGTACTTCAGGATTCCGCCTTGCAGGTGATACACCTCGTCGAAGCCTTCGGACTTCAGGAACGCCGTCGATTTCTCGCATCGAATGCCGCCTGTGCAGAACATCGCGATTTTCGGCTGGTCGCCATTACTCAGCAACCGCTCGCGTTCGGCGCGGAACCAGGCCGGGAAATCGCGGAAGCTGCCGATCATGGGATTGATTGCACCGGCGAACGTGCCGATCGCCACCTCGTAGTCGTTTCGGGTATCGATCACGATCGTGCCCGGTTCGCGGATCAATGCGTTCCAGTCCTGAGGCACGACATAGTGCCCGGTGCCGGCAAGTGGATCGACGCCGGGCTGGCCCATGGTCACGATCTCGCGTTTCACTCGCACTTTCATGCGATGATAGGGCATCGTCCCCGCCGCCGAATACTTCACGTCCAGATCGAAAAAGCCTGGAAGGTTCCGAATGAGCGCCAGGACGCAATCGATTGCCCGATCGGATCCGGCAATCGTGCCATTGATCCCTTCCGTCGCAAGCAGCAGCGTTCCCTTTACTTCCGCATCACGGCACAGTTGTGCCAGCTCACCGCGAACAGTTTCACAATCGTCCAGCCGGGCGAACTTGTAGAGCGCGGCCACGCGGATGGGTAAACAGGAGTCTTTCACGGGCACGTGTCCTCAGCGATACTTTCTGGCATTGGTGGCCGTGAAATCGGGATCCTTGTTCGCCGCCCAATCGACGAATTTGCGCACTTCGGGATGAGCCAGCAAGTCCTGCACATCCATCCCATAGCGCTGCAATTCGGTGCGCACCATCGGCCTGTCCATGGTGCCTCGATTCGGAGGTCCATCTATCGCGATCATCTTGGCATTGCCATGCCAAGATCACTGTTGCCGACTGCCATAAATGATCGTGAACGCAAATGTCCGAGAGGCCGGACGATCCGGAACGGCAGCTATCGATCAAGACTATTGCGGTTCCGGTTGGTCCAGCGCGTCTATTAGTCTTCACCGTCTAGCAATACCACTTTAGTCTCTGTGTAAGACATGAGCCCTTCCCGGCCAGCAGCTCACAAGGCTCCTGCCACTGGGGACACCGAAAATAGGCCTCAGAGAAATACCGTCAAACCGGCGACGATTGTCTCGAGAAGCCGCTCTCCGTGCTCCCCAATCATTCCACAATGGCCGCACAAAGGCGCGCTTTGACGCTCAGAGAGCGAATCCCGTGCGACATGGGAGACCGGGTGGTGGACAGGGCTGGATTCGAACCAACGTACGCTTGCGCGGGCAGATTTACAGTCTGCTGCCTTTAACCACTCGGCCACCTGTCCACACCGGCTGTCGCTTGCGGGGAAACCCGCGAGTGTCGGCACCCCGTGAGGTGCGCTGCGACCGAGAGGCCGGGCTATTGGCGAAGCGCGGCATTCCTGTCAATGGGGGCGAACACCCCGGAAGGACAACATATGAGCAAACGCAGCGATGGCGCACCCAAACGGGCACTGCGCGGTCGCGCCGGACGCATGCAGGGCGGGCGCGGCAGCGGACGGGCCAGCACTGGCGCAGTGCGTCTGTGGGGCCGCCATGCCGTCGAAGCCGCGCTGATGAATCCCGAACGCAACCATCGCAAGCTGTGGGCAACCCGCGAGGGAGCGGAATCGCTTGGCGGCGAGCTTCCGCCGGACTTTGCAGTGGAATGGGCCTCGGGCGCCGACCTCGCGCGGCTGGTCGCACGCGATGCGCCGCATCAGGGCCTCGTGCTCGATTGCGACATGCTGCCCGATATCTACCTGTCAGACGTGCTCGATGGCGATCCTGCGCGGCCGCTGGTCGTGCTCGATCAGGTCACCGATCCGCACAATGTCGGGGCCATCATGCGTTCTGCCGCCGCCTTCGGTGCCTGCGCCCTGCTCACGCAGGACCGCCACTCCCCCCCGGAATCGGGCACATTGGCCAAGAGCGCCTCGGGCGCGCTGGAAATCCTGCCCTGGGTACGCGTGGTCAATCTCGCCCGCGCGCTCGACGAGGTGGCCGAGGCCGGATACTGGCGCATCGGCCTTGCCGGGGAGGCTGAAGCGACGCTGGCTCAGGCCCTGCCCGCCGGCCCGGTCGCGCTGGTACTGGGCGCGGAGGGCGACGGCATGCGCCACAATATCGGGCAGCATTGCGACGCGCTGGCCCGCCTGCCGATCAGCGAGGCGATGGAAAGCCTCAACGTCAGCAACGCCGCAGCGATCGCGCTTTATGCGGCATCCATACGCGGGGGAGAATGACATGACGACAACAGAGACATTGCCTCGCCGCGCCGCCGCAGCGAAACGAATGCTGGGTGCTGGCGTGGTCGCGGCGCTCGCCATACTGCTGGCGGCCTGCATGCTGATCCCGGGCAAGTTCGCCTCCAGCCTTGATCTGCGCAAGGACGGGAAATTCAGCTTTGCCTACAAGGGCGAGATCCATTTCGTCTCGCCGTCCCAGCTCGACGAGAAGAAGGAAGGCAGCGAAGCCAAGCCGGACGGCAAGGCGGGCAAGGACGCGGAAGCCGCGCAAATGGAAGCCATGATGGGCGGCGGCATGAACCTGACGGACCCCAAGGCCGCGGATGAGTTTGCCCGGAAGCTCGCGCGCCAAAGCGGCTGGCGCAGCGTCAAGTCGATGGGCAATGGCCGCTTCGATGTCGATTATGCGGTGAGCGGAACGCTGAGCCACGATTTCACCTTCCCGGTGATCGACGGCTTTGCCCAGGCCAGCCCTTTCGTCCAGGTGATCCGGCGCAGCGATGGCTCGGTGCGGGTCAATGCCCCGGCCTTTTCCTCAGGCCCCGAAGGTTCCCCCTTGCGCAATCTGGCGCGAATGGGGGCGATGGACGATGCCGGGAAGGCGAAGAGCGCGAGCAAAGGCCCGAAATTGCCAGTGCTCGACGGCACCTTTGCCGTTACCACTGATGGCGCGATCCTCGCCAACAACACCGAGGAAGGCCCGCAGCCGGGCACCGGTGGCTCGATCCTGAACTGGACGGTGAACGACAGCACCGACAGCGCGCCGACTGCGCTCATCGGTTTGACCAAGTAACCGGTTCACTTGCACACAAAGAAAACCGCACCAGCCAGGTGACTGATGCGGTCTCTTTTTCGTTTCAGGCATCAGCGCTCGCTGATGCCGAAGGTTCGCAGGGTCTTAGTTGACCGCGTCCTTGAGGCCCTTGCCGGCCTTGAACTTCGGAAGCGTCGAAGCCTTGATCTGCATCGTTTCGCCGGTGCGCGGATTGCGGCCAGTCGAAGCCTTGCGCTTGGCAACCGAGAATGTGCCGAACCCGACCAGACGAACCTCGCCGCCCTTCTTGAGCGAACCGGTGATGGCGTCGAACACACCCTCGACCGCCTTGGTTGCATCGCTGCGGGTAAGACCGCTCGATTCCGCTACGGCACTGATGAGATCGTTCTTGTTCATTCGAATTTCCCCCTAAACTCTGGATGTGGAAACGGACTTGGAAACTTGTGGAATCGCGAGCGCGAAGGCGCATTACTTGGACGATTTGGGCACTGCCTGTCAAAGGCAAATGCCCGGGTTCCGACGCATTTTCTGACGAAATGAAGCCATTTTGGCGTGCATGACGATCAATGTGCTGCGAAGCGCGCAAAGCGCATCATCGTTTCATGGTTAATTCCCGGTAATCGGTCGAACGCTGTTCCTCGATTCGCTGCGGCGCAGCGAAAAATGGGCCCATCGGGATCAATGTGCCGTGGCCGACTGACCCGGAACGGCGTGGCTCGGCGCAGCCGAATGGCTGGCCAATTCGTCCGCTTCGGTCCATTCGATAGCTTCAAGCCGCTCCATCAGCGCCCGGGCAAGAACCTCATCGACGTGACCAACCGGGATGATTTCCATCCCTTCCTTCACGTTCGCCGGAATCTCGGC
The DNA here is from genome assembly GCA_947477745.1 of Sphingomonadaceae bacterium. GTDB lineage: Bacteria > Pseudomonadota > Alphaproteobacteria > Sphingomonadales > Sphingomonadaceae > Novosphingobium. Next base: position 133,627 of record CANJUF010000001.1, read on the forward strand.
GAGATCCTTCTCGTTCTCCTCGGGAATAAGCACCGTCTTGATGCCGCCGCGCAGCGCCGCAAGCAGCTTTTCCTTGAGCCCGCCGATCGGCAAGACGCGCCCGCGCAGCGTAACCTCGCCGGTCATGGCAATGTCCTTGCGCACCGGGATGCCGGTCAGCGTGGAGACGATCGAGGTGACCATGCCGATGCCCGCGCTGGGGCCGTCCTTGGGCACCGCGCCTTCGGGCAAGTGGATATGGATGTCCTTGCGCTGGAACACCGAAGGCTTGATGCCGTACGCCGGGCTGCGCGCCTTGACGAAGCTGAAAGCCATCTGGATCGATTCGCTCATCACTTCGCCCAGCTTGCCGGTCGACCGGATCTGGCCCTTGCCGGGAACTGTGACGCTTTCGATGGTGAGCAGTTCACCGCCAACCTCGGTCCAGGCCAGCCCGGTAACGGCACCGACCTGATGCTCCTCTTCGGAGACGCCGTGGCGGAATTTGCGGACGCCTGAAAAATCGGCGAGGTTCTCCGGCGTGATGACCAGCTCCTTGCACTCGCCCTCAAGGATCTTGCGCAATGACTTGCGCGCCAGCCGGGCAATCTCGCGCTCGAGCGTGCGCACGCCGGCCTCGCGCGTATAATAGCGGATCAGGTCGCGCAGCGCCTCGGTGGTCAGCGTGAACTCACCCTTCTTGAGCCCATGCGCTTCGATCTGCTTTGGCAGCAGATGCCGTTCGGCGATTTCGACCTTTTCGTCCTCGGTGTAGCCCTCGAGGCGAATGATCTCCATCCGGTCGAGCAGCGCCTGCGGAAGGTTGAGACTATTCGCGGTGCACACGAACATCACGTCCGACAAGTCGAAATCCAGTTCCAGATAGTGGTCCTGGAACTTCGAGTTCTGCTCTGGATCGAGCACTTCGAGCAAGGCCGAGGCCGGATCGCCGCGGAAATCCTGACCCAGCTTGTCGATCTCGTCGAGCAGGAACAGCGGGTTGGCTGAACCGGCCTTCTTGAGGTTAGTGACGATCTTGCCCGGAAGCGAGCCAATGTAAGTGCGGCGATGACCGCGGATCTCCGCCTCGTCGCGCACGCCACCCAATGACTGGCGCACGAACTGGCGGCCGGTCGCCTTGGCGATCGACTTGCCGAGTGAGGTCTTGCCGACGCCCGGAGGCCCGACGAGGCACAGGATCGGCCCCTTGAGCTTGTTGGTGCGGGCCTGCACCGCGAGATATTCGACGATGCGGTCCTTGACCTTCTCCAGCGCGTAGTGATCGTCGTCGAGCACGGCCTGCGCCTGCGATATATCGCGCTTGAGCTTGCTCTTCTTGCCCCACGGCAGGCCGAGCAGCACGTCGAGATAGTTGCGGATCACCGTGGCCTCGGCGCTCATCGGCTGCATCGACTTGAGCTTCTTGAGCTCGCCGAGCGCCTTGGTCCGTGCTTCCTTCGAAAGCTTGGTCTTCTCGATCTTGTCGGCAAGTTCGGCGAGCTCGTTGCCGTCTTCCCCGTCCGCGCCGCCAAGCTCGGACTGGATCGCCTTCAATTGCTCGTTAAGGTAATATTCGCGCTGGGTCTTTTCCATCTGGCGCTTCACGCGACCGCGGATCTTGCGCTCGACCTGGAGCACGCCGAGCTCGCCTTCCATGAAGGAGAACACCATCTCCAGCCGCTTCAACGGATCGGGCTCGGAAAGCAGCGCCTGCTTGTCGGACACCTTGCCCGAAAACTGCGCCGCGACCGCATCGGCCAGTTTGCCGGCGTCGTCGATGTCGCCAAGCTGCTCGCCCGCGTCCTGCGACAGCTTCTTGTTGAGCTTGGCATATTCTCCGAACTGCTCGACCACCGACCGCATCATCGCCGAAACCTCGGTCCCCGAGGCGTTGACCGGCTCAATCTCCTCGATCTGCGCGACGAGCATTTCGGAATCGGCGGTGGGTTCGGAATGCAATTCCTGAAGCCGCGCACGATCCTGCCCTTCGACCAGCACCCGCACGGTGCCATCGGGCAGCTTGAGCAATTGCAGGACAGAGGCGACGACGCCGATGTCATAGAGATCGTCGCGGTCGGGATCGTCGCAGGCGGGATCGAGCTGGGCGAGCAGGAAGATATCCTTGTCGCCAGCCATTGCCGCCTCGAGCGCGGCGACCGACTTCTCGCGGCCGACGAACAGCGGCACGACCATGCCGGGAAACACGACGATGTCGCGAAGGGGAAGCAGGGGAAGCGAAATCACAGGTTGGGGTTCCAATTCTACTGATCGCATCGGGCAGGCCGAGACGCCTGCCGGTGGTTGGTCGCAGATATGGTATCGTGTGCCGCCTGGTGCAATGGCGAGAGCGACCGAGCCTGTGGACTCGCGGAATCGCGTGTTCCGTTTGCCGCAAAAACAAAGGGCGGCCCGGACATAGCGGACCGCCCCTTTTCTTGCTTATGGACCTTCAGGCCGGTTCGGGCTGGGACGGGGCAGACTGCCTGCCGAATTGCGCCATCACGTCGCCCGAAGTGACCGGGCGCGGCTTTTCCCCGTCTGCCAGAGGCGCGGCTCCCCCCGATGAGATCGGCGTTGTGTCGACCCCTGCTGCTTCAGCCTTCTTGCGTAGCGCACCGACCGTGACTTCTTCCTTGGGGATCATGTCGAACAGCGGAAATTTGAAGACCCGCATCGCGTTGAGGTGCGTGATCTTGTCGATCTGCGCGTCGGTCAACGGCGCGAGCGACGGCCACAGCTTTTCGGGCGCGTCGGGCCACTGCGCATCGGAATGCGGATAGTCGACCTCGTACATCACCGAATCCTCACCGATCAGGTCGAGGTTCCTCAGGCCATAGGCATCGTCAACGAAGCAGCTGTAGAACTGGCGCCTCCACACGTCGCTGGGCTTGGCCGCGCTCAGGTACTGCTTCGAGCGGGTCCAGGTGCTGTGCTGCTCATGAGTGAAGTCGGCGCGTTCGAGCAGATAGGGAATCCAGCCGATGCCGCTCTCGGAAAAGCAGACCTTGAGGTTCGGATAGCGATTGAGCGCTTCCAAATGAATCCAGTCCGACGCGCCGGAGGAAACGGCCATCGGCATGGTCGTGATGTTGGCCTCGACCGGCGATTCGGGCGAGCAGTGCGGGGAAACGTTTCCGGTGCCGATGTGCAGGCAGATTGCTGTCTCACAATCTGTCGCCGCCTTGAAAAGCTTCTCGTAGTAGCCGGTGTGGATGCCGGGCATTCCGCCAACGGTCGGGTTCTCGCTCATGGTGACGGCGAAGCAGCCCTTGTCAGCCAGACGCCGAACCTCATTGACGGTTTCGTCCATGTCCCACAGCGGCAGGATGCCCAGCGGAATGAAGCGGCCCGGATAGGCGCCGCACCATTCGTCGATGTGCCAGTCATTGTAGGCGCGCATGTGGACGAGCGCCTGCTTCTTGTCATCAGCCTTGATGAACAGCCCGCCATCGATCCCGGCGACACTGGGGAAATTGAGGCTGGCGGCGGTGCCATTGACATCCATGTCGCCGATGCGCGCATGGACGTCCCAGCAACCCTTGCGCAGCTGATCGAGGTGAGTCGGCTCGAAGCCGTATTCTTCCTTGACGCGCCCGGTGACCGAGTTGAGCGCCACGTTGCGCATTTTCTTGCCCTGGTATTCCCAGTAATTGGCACCGTCCTCGGCAACCTTGAGCTTGGGCGCCGTGGCGTAGGCCTCGCCAGAAAGCTGGTTGTCAAAAACCGCGGGCGGTTCGGTGATGTGATCGTCGACGCTGACAATCACCATATCTTCCATGCGCATAGCGGTAGCTCCTCTCACCTTGGAATCGTTCGGACGATGTGATGGCTAGCACCCGGTCCGAAGACGCAAACATGACATAACGCAAATCACGCCATCAGTGCCATCGCTCATGCGATTTCACGAGAAGGCTCCACAGGCCCGGGCGCAAGCGCTCAGCGCGAGGTGAGCGATCCGATCATCAGGCTGGCGAGGCGCTCGTTCTCGCGCTGGAGCATGTCGATCGCCGGGCGCTGACCTGGCAGCCAATCCGGCGTGAGCAGCAGGGCAAGCTCTGTCGCACGAGTAAGGCAGCGCCAGGTTACCTGTTCGCCGTGGGTAAGCGTCACGCGGCTGACTCGTTCGAAGGTCAGATCGACAAAGCGCAGCCGATCCGAATAGGCCCTTTCGGGCGGCATTTCGCGCGGTTCGTTGGCGCCGTCGTGGACCGAGACGCGCCAGTGGCGCTTCCGCTCGAGGTTCTTGTCGGTCAGCCCCGGAAGGGTGACGACAGTGATCGGCTCGAGAGTTTCCTCATCATGGATCACGACGCGCATGGCATTCTCCTTGGTGTAAGAAACTGTATAGACGCAGCGGAATGCCGACGCAATGTACAAATGTGCACCATTTGCACGTTTATGCGCTCAAGTGTTCAGAACGGCAGTTTGAAACCTGGCGGCAGCTGGATCGAATGTCGGACCTTGCGCATCTCCTCCTCGGCGGCGGCGTCCGCCTTGACCCGCGCATCGTTAAAGGCTGCGGCGACCAGATCTTCCAGGATCGTCTTTTCCGATGGCGTCAGCAGGCTCTCGTCGACGGTCACGCCGTTGACCTTGCCCTTCGCCGAGCACCGGATTTTGACGAGTCCTCCGCCGGATAGCCCCTCAACCTCGATCGCGTCGAGCTTGTGCTGGGCCTCTTCCATGTGCTTGTTGATCATGTCGCTGGCCTGCTGCGCGGCCGCCATCATGTCCTTGATATTGTCCATTCGGCTATTCGTCCTCTGTTTCACTCATTCCCCGGCAGCCCGGCGCGCACCTGCGGAACTATCGACAAATTCAGCATCGGGAAACGCCGCAAGCGCAGCAGCAACCAAGGGATCGGCGCGCAGGGCGTCTTCGGCGGCGCTGGCGTGCGCGATCTGGCGTTCGAACAGCGTCGGCGCGCCGCCTGCGTCCACACGCTCGACGCTCCAACGCTCGCCGGTTGCCTGACGCAGCGCGCCGCCAAGCTCGGCGGAGATGTCTTCGCGAAATTCGGGCGGCTGCGCGTAGACGAGCCGCCCGGCTTCGATCTCGACGACGCGGACCTGGAGCCGCATCACATTGGCCGCATGTTCGCCCGCCTTTGCCGCGACCTGCTCGACCAACGCCTCCCAGGGCGGCGCGGCGTCAGGTTGGTCTGGCGCCTCGCCCGAAGAGGTAGCAAGCGCGGCAGGGGCGCGCGCCGCCAGATCCTCGAGCTGCCGCGCCAGCGTGCCCGGATCGGGCATGTCGGCGGCATGCATTGCGCGCAGCAAGGCCATCTGCAGCGCGATCAGCGGATCGGGCGCACTGCGCACCTCGTCATGGCCCTTGAGCAGAAGCTGCCACAAGCGGTGAAGCTGCCCCGCCCCAAGCGACCCTGACCATTTTTCAAGCGCCGCGCGTTCTTCGGCAGATGCCGCAGGAGCGGAAGAGCCGCCCACCTGCAAGACCGTGACCGCATGAACCAGTTCCATCAGGCCGTTCACCATGGCCAGCGGCTCGACTCCCAGCGCGAACTGCTGTTCCACGCTGGCAAGCAGCGCCTTGCCGTCGCCGGCAAGCAATGTCGCCAGCACCTCACGCTGTGCGCCCTTGTCGGCAAGGCCAAGCATGTCGCGCACCTGATCGGCATGGACGCTTCCGTCCGTATCAAGATCGGCATGGGCAATCGCCTGGTCGAGGATCGACAAGCCGTCGCGAACCGAACCTTCCGCCGCCGCCGCAATCATGGCCAGCGCCTCCGGATCGGCCTCGATCCCTTCGCCGGCGCAGACATAGGCGAAATGGTCCGCGAGCAGCGGCGCGGAAATGCGCTTGAGGTCGAAACGCTGGCAGCGCGACAGCACGGTCACGGGCAACTTACCGACTTCGGTCGTCGCGAACAGGAATTTCACGTGCGGAGGCGGTTCTTCAAGTGTCTTGAGCAAGGCATTAAAAGCATTACGCGAAAGCATGTGAACTTCGTCTATAATGTAAATCTTGTAGCGCGCCGACACGGCGGCATAGCGCACCGCCTCGATAATCTCGCGCACATCGTCGACGCCGGTATGGCTGGCGGCGTCCATCTCGATCACGTCGATGTGGCGGCCCTCGGCAATGGCGACGCAGGGTTCGCACTGTCCGCAGGGATCGATTGTCGGCCCGCCCTGCCCGTCCGCGCCGATGCAGTTCAGCGCTTTGGCGATCAGCCGCGCGGTCGAGGTCTTGCCGACGCCCCGCACGCCGGTCATCAGGAAGGCATGGGCAAGCCGGTCGCGCTTGATCGCATTGCCCAGCGTCTGCACCATGGCGTCCTGGCCGATCAGCTCGGAGAAGGTCTGCGGGCGATATTTGCGCGCGAGCACGCGGTAAGGCTGTGCCGCGGGCGCGGGCGGCTCGCGGGTGATCGCGGGGGGCTTGGGCTCCGGTACCGGCGCCTTTTGCTCGCGCACGACAGGCGCGGCAGGCTCGGGCTCGCCGAACAGCGCCGATTGCCCCGCTGCTTCAAGCTCGGCTGCGCTGGGGCCTTTTTCGCCCTCCTCATCCTGCGGATCGCCGAAAATGTCTGGTGAATCGTCCACGCGAAAGGCTTTAGAGCATCGCGCGAATAAGTGGGAACCGGTTTTTCGCGATTAGCGATGCGACCACGAATAATAAGATTGGGCAGCGCGACTCAGATTTCACACTGCTCTTGGCGCTCAAGCCGCAATTGTCATTAGGGAAGAGAGAACAAAGGAGCCGAGCGACCCGCCGCAATCCGTTGTGGCTGCTTCCTTCCGGACCTGACCAGGTTCGCGAACGCAAGCGTCCACTCGACTCCCGCCGCGCATATGGCGGGAACAGAGCGATTCGGCAAGGACCAGAGCGGCAGGCTACCTAAAATTGTCGGCGTAGGCCTGAAGCTTGAGACGGCGCGGCGGCGTCACGTGACTGAGCGCCTCGATGCCGTGGCGCGCGGCATAGGAAAGCGCTTCCTGTTCGCTGGCGAACGAAAGCTGCACCTGCTGCTGCGTGTCGCCGGAACCGGCCCATCCCATCAGCGGATCGGGCTGCTTGGCCTCCTGCGGCGCGAATTCGAGAATCCAGCTATCCGTGCGTGCCTTGCCGGATTGCATCGCGTTCTTGGGGCGCTGATAAATTCGGGCGGTCATTGCTTGTTTGGTCCCTCAAACGCCGGGCGGCAGGCATCCGCCCGCCTTGGCTTCGCGGCAAAAGCCGCGACGCGCATTCGCGCTTGCGGGCCTCTACCAAGCCCGGGACTAGATCAACTGCCGCCCCGTGAAAAGGCGTTCTTGGTTTTCAGGCTGGGTTTTTCCGACCACGGCTCGTCGGGCCAGCGATGCTTCGGGTAGCGTCCCTTCATCTCGCGCTGAACGTCGCGCCACGATCCGCGCCAGAAGCCGGGCAGATCGCGCGTCGTCTGGAGCGGACGGCCAGCCGGCGAAGTCAGCTTGAGCAGGAGCGGGACGCCCGGACGGCCGATCAACGGATGCTCGTCCAGCCCGAACAGAGCCTGCACCCGAACTTCGACCGAAGGACCGCCGGGATCAGCATAGTCGATGGCGTGTGAGGTTCCTGCCGGGCTTTCAAAATGGCGCGGCGCCAAACGATCAATCGCCTGCCGCGCGTTCCAGTCGGGCAGACCAATCAGCGCATCGGCGATCTGAGTTCGCGGCAGATCAAGGTCGCGGCGTCCCTGCAACAGCGGTGCGAGCCATTGCTCGGCGCTTCCGGAGAGGTTTTGGAGGCTCAGCGCGTCGATCCCGGCATGAGCGCCGCGAGCGATCAGGCCCTGTGGCAACAGGTCGTCCAGCCGCTCGCGCGCTACACCTAGCAGAAACTCGCGCATCGCCTTGGGGTCGGGGTCCGGATCAGGCCCTGTAGCGAGCACGATCGCGCCCATGCGGCTCTCCAGCCTTGCCTCGGCGCGAGATTCGCTCTCATTCCAGCGAAGCGAGGTGCGCCGTTCGATCAGGCGCCCGAGATGTGACTGCACGTCGGCGGGATCGAGCGGCGCGGCTGAAACAATGCGCGCGCCCTTGGCCTGGCCTTGCGCGTCGCCGATCGCCAGCCACTCGGCCCGCGCCAGCGGCGAGGCAGGATCGAGCATGTAGCCGCGCCCGCCCGCAGACAGCCATTGCTCGCCCGAGGCATCGCGCCGCCGCGCCACCATATCTGGCCGCGCCATGGCCAGAAATAGCGCAGGGCTGACCGAATCTTTGCGGGTTTGTCCGGAAACCAGTGCCTCGGCGCGGTTCGCCCATCGGTCCGCCAACTTGCGCGCGGCATCGGCTCGCCCGCCGCGCTCGCCGTTCCAGCGATCGAGCCGCTGCAGCAGGTCGTCGCTGCGCCCGCCCAGCCCGCGCTCCTGCATGAGCAGCGCTAGCCGCGCCGCTAGCTGCGCCTGCCCGTGCCTTGCCCCGAACAGCACCATGGCCGCCTCGTCGGGAGCCATCGGCAGGTTCGCGACCTGCTTGCCGAACGGCGTGATCGCATGCTCGTCATCCACCGCGCCCAGCGCGCGCAGCTTTGCCCTCGCTGCCTCGACCGAAGCCAAGGGCGGAGAATCGAGCCAGGCCATTGCCGCCGGATCGCGCGCCCCCCAATCGGCGAGCGACACGACCAGCGAGGAAAGATCGGAAGTTTCGATCTCAGGCGGATCGAACCGAGCGCGGCCAAGGTGGCTTGCTTCCTCCCAAAGGCGGTAGGCCGTCCCCGGCCCCTGCCGCGCAGCGCGTCCCGCGCGTTGATCCGCCGAGGCCTGGCTGGCACGGTGAGTCACGAGCCGGGTCACGCCCGCCGCACGGTCGAATTCGGCACGGCGAGACAGTCCGGCATCGACGACCACGCTCACCCCATCGAGCGTCAAGGACGTTTCGGCAATCGCGGTCGCCAGCACCACGCGGCGACGGCCCTGCGGATCGCGCCGGATCGCCTGTCGCTGCGCACCCGGTTCGCACTGGCCATGAAGCGCCAGGACGAGCGCATCGGGAAGCCGTTGCTCCAGCCGTTCGCGCACCCGCTCGATCTCGCCGACCCCGGGCAGGAACGCCAGAATGTCTCCCTGCTGTTCGCGCCATGCCGTAACCAGCGCCGAGGCCATCGAATCCTCGATCCGTATCTCTGGCCTTGCGCCCAGCCAGTGCAGGTCGAGCGGCCAGGCCTTGCCGGCGCTTTCGATCACCGGGCACTCACCCAGCAGCGAGGCGAACCTCGCGCCGTCGATGGTTGCCGACATGAGGAGGAGACGCAGGTCGCTGCGCAGCGCCTCGCGCGCCTCGATGGCGAGCGCGAGGCCAAGGTCGGAATCGAGATGGCGCTCGTGCGCCTCGTCGAACAGGACCGCTGAAACGCCATCGAGCGACGGATCGGCGAGGATCGTGGAGACGAAGATCGCCTCGGTCATCACCACAATCCGGGTCTTGCCCGAGCGTTTGCTGTCGAGCCGGGTAAGGTAGCCGACCGTCCCGCCAGCTTCTTCGCCCATTTCCGACGCCATCCGCTCGGCAGCGGCGCGCGCGGCCACGCGGCGCGGGCTGAGGAGGATCACGCTGCCCGTGCACCAGTCCTCGCCCAGCAAGGCAGGCGCGACCGCCGTGGTCTTGCCCGCTCCTGGCGGCGCAACCAGCACTGCCCGCCCCGCACCGTGCAAGGCGCGAAGCAGGTCTGGCAGGACGGCATGAATGGGAAGCTCGCTCACGCGCGAGCGATTACGATCTTTTTGCAGCGGAGGCCATGCGCGAGGGGACCGAAATCCCCTCGCGTCGGGGGAATCAGGCGGTGACGCTCTCCTTGGAGGCGGCTGCCGGCGATCCGTCGATCTTGGCCAGTTCGGGGAGCACGAATTCGCCGAACAGTTCGAGACTGTCGCGCACGTCCTCATAAGGCTGATGCGCGTTCTGGCCCATGTTCAGCAAGTGGCCGAAGCCGCCAACCAGTTCGTTGAACGCGCAGATCTGGTCATAGACGCGCTCGGGCTCACCCCAGAACAGGATGCCCGCCTTGGCGAGATCGTCCGCATTGGTGGCACCGCCGCCCATTCCGCCGGGGCCGGCGCCCGGCGGGGTCTGCATCATCTGGGTAATCGCCTGATAATGGGCATAGCCAGGAGGCGTGACATGCGCCGGACGCATCCGCGCGACGCTGGCGAGATAGGCGAATGCCGCGTTGACGTTGCGCTCGGTCTGGTCCTTGTCGCGCGAGCAGGCGATCATCGCAAGGTAGGCCAGCCGGTCGGCGTGCGCGGGCTTGCCGAAGGTATCCTGATAGGTCTCGCGGTAAGCGTCGAAGGTGCCCTTCGCCGCCGGTCCGGTAAGGAACGCGGCGTTCACATAGCCCTTCGGCGCGGTCAGCTTGGCGCTGCCCGGGCTGTTGCCGGTGAACCAGATCGGCGGGTGATCCTGCTGGACCGGGCGCGGCCACAGGTTGATGCAGCGATAGTCGAAATGCTCGCCTTCCCAACTGAACGGCTCGCGCCGGGTCATCGCCGCAATGATCAGGTCATGCGCTTCCCAGAAACGGTCCATACCGCCCACCGGATTGGCGTTGGAGGCATAGAGCTCCCAGCCCGCGCCCTTGACGAGGCCCATGTCGAGACGGCCGCCCGAGATGGAATCGACGATCGAATATTCTTCGGCGACGCGGATCGGATCGGGCCGGTTGGTAATAATCGAACCGAGGCCGAGCAACCGCGCGTTCTTGGTAATCCGCGCCAGCACCGACAGCGTCAGCGTGATCGAATTGTTCATGCAGGTCGAGGCGATGTGATGCTCGTTGACCATGACGTTCATGCCGCACTGGTCGGCCAGCTGGTACATGTCGAGGTAGCCATTGAGCAGCTTCGACGAGACCATCGGATCGCCATGTTCGTTGGGAATATCCCCGCGCAGCATGCCGTCGAACTTGCCCCAGGCGGGGTAATGCGATTGTTCCGAGAAGAAATAGACGTCCATGATAAGGGTCCCTGACTTACGCGGTTTGCTTGGAGCCGACAAAGGCCTGGACGGCGCTCGCGACGGCGTCAGGCTTGTCGAGGAATGCGAAGTGGCCTGCCCCGGCGATCACCTCAAGGCGGGCATCGGGCAGTGCAGCGGCATAGTCTTGCGCATATTGGCGATTGGCGAGCTTGTCCTGATCGCCCCACAGCACCAGCGTCGGCACGGACGCACGGTGGATGCGCCCCTTCAAGTTGCGACTGTAAAGGTAAGGCGACCAGCCCACCTTCACGAACATCTCGCGGTTGCGCGCGGCACGCAGCGCAATGTCCCGTTCGACCGATGGCCAGTCCCGCCCGTCCATTGGCTCGCTCGCGGAGAAGAACGCGCTCCACTGCGACGGCAGGTCCTGGAAGATGTCGGGGAATTGGCGAACGGTCGGATCGGTGGTGAACCGCAGGCCCAGCGGATTGTCGAGCACCAGCCGCGCCACGCGCGGGCTTGCCTTGGTCGCCAGTTCGACTGCCGCCCAGCCGCCAAGCGAACTGCCGAGCACGGTGACATCGTTGAGATCGAGCGCCTCGATCAGGTCGAGCAGGACATAGGTCATGTCGTCGACCGACTTGATGAAGCCCGCAGTCTCGCTCGTGCCGAAGCCGGGCATTGCGGGCATGACCACGCGGTTCGTCTTGGTCAGCGCCTTGACCAGCGCCAGATCGGGGCTCGGCCCTTCGCTGGAGTGGAGGTAAAGCACGACCGGGCCCTGGCCCTCGTCGAAATACTCGAGCTGAAGCCCGGATACGGTAATCTGCTTGGGCAAAGCGGCAGGATAGTACATCGCCTGTTTTCTCCCTTTCCCGCTTGATGGTTACGGCGACATCGCGCCGGCGTGACTGACGTGCGGGGGCATTCTTGTGCCGGGCAAAGTGACCCAAATCGCAAGGCAAGACAACTCAAGCACCCGGATTCGGGCGACTTCCATATATACAGAGTTTCGGTCTGGCGACTGGCGGGCGGCGACCCGGCAGGATCAGTAACGCCGCGACACCGCAAACAGCGCGGCCTGCGCCATCGCATTGCGTGCTTCGCCAGCCGGGAAGCCGGCAATTGCATCGATCGCCCGCTGCGCGAAATAGCGCGCCCGCTCGCGCGTCGCGAGCACGGCCTCGTGGCGGTTGATGAGTATGACCGCGTGAGCGAGATCCTCGTCGTCGCAGCGGAAACCGGTGATGGCATCGCGCCAGAACCCGCGCTCTTCCTCGGTGCCGCGCGCATAGGCCAGGATCACCGGCAAGGTCATCTTGCCTTCGCGGAAATCGTCGCCCTTGTCCTTGCCCGATTCGCCGCTGTCCGAATCGTAATCGATCGCATCGTCGACAAGCTGGAAGGCGATGCCCAGGTTGCGGCCATATTCCTCGAGCGCGCGCTCCTCGGCCTCGCTGCATTCCGCGATCACCGCCGGGATGCGGGTCGCGGCGGCAAACAGCGCGGCGGTCTTGGCACCGACGATCGACAGGTAGCGCTCCTCGCTGGTCTCGATCTGGCGCTGCGCGGTAAGCTGATCGACCTCGCCCTCGGCGATCACTGCCGACGCGCCCGACAGGATCTTGAGCACGCGCAGCGACCCATCCTCGACCATCAACTCGAAGGCCCGGCTGAACAGGAAATCACCAACCAGCACCGTCGCGGGATTGCCGAAAACGATATTCGCGCTCGCCTTGCCGCGCCTGAGGTCGGAACCGTCGACGACATCGTCGTGCAGGAGCGTGGCGGTGTGGATGAACTCGACCGCCGCCGCCAGCTTGTAATGGCGAGTACCCTGATAACCGCACAACTCGGCCCCGGCGATCGTCAGCATCGGCCGCATGCGCTTGCCGCCGCCCGAGATCAGATGTCCGGCAAGCGCGGGGATGAGCGGAATTTCGCTCTGCATCCGCTCAAGGATCACGGCGTTGACCGAATTCATCCCCGCCGCCGTCAGTGACAGCATCGGTTGCAGCGAAGGTTCGCTCGCCCCGGGGCGCAATTGCACGATTTCGGCACTCATCGCCGCGTCGCATTGCGCTTTGGCAGTCCGATGGCAAGTGCAAAGGTTAATCGCCGTGCTTGCACTGCACGCAATCGGACGATGACAAAGCCGATGACAAAGCCGCCGCGCCTCTGCTAGCCGCTTGGCTGTCATGACTGAGCAAGCCCCCACAATCGACCCGGTCCTCGCCGGATACCGTTCGAGCATCGACAATATCGATGCCGCGCTCATCCACATGCTGGCCGAACGCTTCCGCATCACCAAGGCAGTGGGGGCCTACAAGGCCGAGATGAAGCTGCCGCCGTCCGATCCGGTGCGCGAGGAGCGGCAGATCGCGCGGATGCGCGGGCTGGCCGAGCTGGCACAGCTCGATCCGGAATTTTCCGAAAAGTTCCTGCGCTTCATCATCGAGGAAGTGATCCGCCATCACGAGCAGGCGCAGGACGAGGGCTGACCGGTGTCGCGGCCGATGGCGCGATACGATGGCTCGTGCCACTGCGGCGCGGTCCGCTTTACCATCGAGACAGATTTTCCCGAACTGACGACTTGCGACTGCTCGATCTGCCGCCGCAAGAATGCACTGATGGTCAAGGTTCCCGAGGATCGCGTGACGATCCATTCAGGCGCCGAGAACCTGACTGAATACCGCTTCCATACCGGCACGGCGCGGCATTTCTTCTGCAAGACTTGCGGCATCTATCCGTTTCACCGCAAGCGCGTGACTCCCGATTACTTCGGGGTCAACGTGTACTGTCTCGAAGAGTTCGATCCCGAAGGCATCCCGGTGCGCGCAACCGTGGGCAAGGGAATGGCCTGAAAGCAGGCGGCCGAGCCTTCAGGCGCGCGGCAGCTTGAGCTTCACCAGCAGCCCGCCCAGATCCTCGCTCTCATCCAGTTCCGCATCGCCGCCATAGATGCGCACCACGTCGCGCACGATGGCAAGGCCAAGCCCGGCGCCCGGTTTCTCGGTATCGAGCCGCGCACCGCGATCGAAGATGCGTTCGCGCTCCTGCTCGGGAATGCCGGGGCCGTCGTCCTCAATCCAGACTTCGCAGTAAACCGGGTTGTCGGGTTCGGCATCGATGGTCACGAATACCGAGCCGCCGCCGTATTTCGCGGCGTTCTCCATCAGATTGCCGATGATCTCGTCGAGATCCTGCCGTTCGAGCGCGACCATGGCCTCCTTGTTGCCGGCTAAGTCCAGCCGCACGTCCTCGTAGAGCCGCTCCACCGCGCGCAGCACCGCTTCGGCGCTGGTGAAGGGATTGGCGCGCGACAGCCCCGCCGAGCGCCGTCCAACCGCGCGGGCACGCGCCAGGTGGTGATCAACCTGGCGGCGCATCACTGCCGCTTCGCGGATCACCGTATCGGCCAGATCGGGCGCGTGGGCGGTCGCCGCGTTCATCACCACGGTGAGCGGGGTTTTCAGCGCATGAGCGAGGTTGCCCGCATGAGTGCGCGCCTCCTCGGCCTGCCGGTCGGTGTGTTCGAGCAGCGCATTGAGTTCCTCGACCAGCGGCTGAACTTCAAGCGGCAGCGGCTCGGTCACCTTGTTCGATCCGGTCGCGCGCATCTCGGCAAGGCCGCGCCGGATGTGGCGCAGCGGGTAAAGCCCGTACCAGGTCTGCAGACCCGCCATCAGCAGCAGGCCAATGGCAAGGATCACGAACGAATAGACCAGAATCGAGCGCGTCTGGGCGATCTGCCGGTCGAGGTTCTCGCGGCTCGCGGCGACGGTGAAACGCCACTGGGTATCGCTGCCCGGCAGGATTATCGAGCGCTCCAGTACGCGCAGTTCCTCGCCCTCGAACTGTTCGCTGTCGTAGACGTGCGGCTGGGCGTCGAAATGCTCGCCATGGGTCTTCAAGGTACGGTCCCACAGCGAGCGCGAGGGGAAATCCTCGTGCCCCTTGCCGGTGATCTGCCAATAAAGACCGCTGTTGGGCTCGAGGAAGCGCTGGTCGCCCAGCGGGCGGTTGAAGAACACCTCGCCGTCCGGACCGATTTCGGCAGAGCCGATCATGCCGGTGAGCATATAGCCGAGCTGTTCGTCGAAGTTGCGGGTGATGAGCCCGGTCAGGGTGCGATCGAGCGCGAGCCCGCCGACCAGCAGCAGCACAATGATCCACGCCGAAGCGATCAGCATCATGCGCTGCGAAAGCGAGCCGGTGTGCACCGGGGGAGCCGCAGGCAAACTGGTCGCGGCGTCGGGTGTAACTTCCGCAGGCGCAGTATCGCCGCGGCCGCCATGCACCGCGCTGCGCCCGGCATCGGCGGGAAAGGCAGTCACCTCGTTCACCGAAGGCGCGCCCTGCCCCGGCTCAGCCGCGAGGTGCGTCGGCGGGATCGTCGAGGCTGTAACCGAGGCCGCGGATCGTGGTTATGACATCGGCGCCCAGCTTCTTGCGGATGCGCGTAACAAAGACCTCGATCGTATTGGAATCGCGGTCAAAATCCTGATCGTAGATGTGTTCGATCAGCTCGGTGCGGCTGATCACCTTGCCCTTGTGATGCAGAAGGTAGGATAGCAGTTTGTATTCCTGCGCGGTGAGCTTGACCGGCTCGCCATCGAGCGTGACCCGGCCCGACCGGGTATCGAGGCGCACGCCGCCCGCAGTCAATTCGGACGAGGTATTGCCCGAAGCACGGCGGATCAATGCGCGCAGCCGCGCAATCAATTCCTCGGTCTGGAACGGCTTGGCGAGATAATCGTCGGCGCCGGCATCGAGGCCCGCGACCTTGTCCGACCAGCTGTCGCGCGCGGTGAGCACGAGCACCGGGAATGTCCGGCCTTCCTTGCGCCACATGCCCAGCACCGAAAGCCCGTCGATCTCGGGCAGGCCAAGATCGAGGATCACGGCATCGTATTCCTCGGTCGAGCCCATGAAATGCCCATCCTCGCCATCGCGCGAGAGGTCTACAGCATAGCCGGTCTGCTCGAGCGTGGTCTTGAGCTGGTTGCCGAGCGTGGGCTCATCCTCGACGATCAGGATGTGCAATTTGGAGGTCTCCCCTTGTGAACCGCGTCCGAAATGGGCCGAAACGCCCTCAACGTCAAGCAAACCGGGCAGCCTTGTCATCAGCGCGAATGGTTGAGAATTTTGGCGCTGCGCGCATCGACATCGACGAACTCGACCTTGCCGTCCTTGATGAACTTGAGCCGGTAGGCCATCGCAATCGGGTCATATTCCGGGCCGAGATACTGCATGCCCTTCATCCGGGGCAGGATGAGCTGCTCTATCTGGCGCAACGAACGTACCGAACCGGTCTTGCGCTGCTCGCGCACCTGGCCCTGTTCGTTGTTGGGCTCGGCCGGCGCCGGCACGGCGGATGCGGCAAGCAGGACCGGCAGCACGAACAGCATCGATGCGTGGTGGTGTTTCATTATGCCCGGTGACTAGGCCGAAAGACTTGAACATGCAGTGAATGTTGGAATCTGGTAGGTTCTTTGTCTGATCCGAAATTCCGCCAGATGCGGTTTTCGGATCGTTCGGCACTAGCCCACTCGCATAAAACTTTCAGCCGGTCATTTCATACTTCACCGTCAGGTTGACCCCGGTGCCGACCCGGCCCGGCTCGATCTTGGTTGCCTCGCCGCCGCGTTCCGCCGTGACCGTGATCGCCTGGGCCGAGACGGGCATCGGTCCCATCTGCTGGTAGACTTCCGAGATCTCGAGGATGCGGACGCCGCGATAGCCAGCCATCTGCGCATATTCATTCGCCTGCACCTGGGCGTGGGCAAAAGCGGCCTTGCGCGCGGCAGCCTTGGCGGCGGCATCCTTTCGAGCGTAAAATTGGGGCCATAGAGGTTGTTCGCTCCAGCCGAGACCAGCGCGTCGAGCGTCTCTCCCACCTTGTCGAGCTTGCGCAGCGTGACATTGACCGAATTGCTCGCATCATAGCCCAGCAGCACCGGCGGCTGGCTGTCGTTGCGGTACTGATACTGCGCATTGAGGCTGAAATTGGCGGTCTGGATATCCTCGCGCGCGATCCCGAGCTGGCGCAGTCGGGCAATCACCTTGTCCATCTGCTCGGCATTGCGGCGCAGTGCCTCGCTCGCGGTAGGGGCGCGCACGGTAACCCCTGCCCCGACATTGGCCGTATCGGGCGGTGACTGGACAATCTCGGTCAATGTCAGTTCGATCACCGGGTTCTTGACTGCGATCTCGATCTGCGCGGCACCGGCAGCAACTGGCATGACGGCGCCCATTCCAATTGCGGCAAGGGCAAGGGTGCGAACTGTATTGGTCATGGCAGTCCTTTCTGGGCAGGTTTATCGTCGCCACCGAAACGGCCCGGCCATCTAGGCGGTTCCACCTGAACGGCGCTTGTAAAAGCACTCGAGAACCCCCTAAGGGCCGCGCCATGGCAGTTGCACCCATTTTGAGCTGGGAAGGCCTTGGCCTGATCCAGGGATCGGGCTGGCTGTTCCAGGAGCTTGGCCTTCACATCGGCCCGCGCGACCGGCTGGCGCTGATAGGCCGCAACGGCGCGGGCAAGACCACGCTGCTGCGCCTGATCGCGGGCCAGGTCGAGGCGGACCGGGGCCTGCGCTCGGTCCAGCCGGGGACACGGATCGTCCTGCTCGAACAGGACCCGTTCTTCACGGGCTTCGATACCCTGCTCGATTTCGCGCTCTCGGGAGATGACGCTCCGCCCCGCCACGAGGTCGAATCCATCGCCGGCCAACTCGGCATCGACCTGTCGCGCGATGCGAACAGCGCCAGCGGCGGCGAGCGTCGCCGCGCCTCGCTGTGCCGCGCGCTCGCCAGCGAGCCGGACCTGCTGCTGCTTGACGAGCCGACCAACCACCTCGATCTGGCCGCGATCGACTGGCTTGAATCGTGGCTGGCGCGCTACAAGGGCGCGTTCGTCGTCATCAGCCACGACCGCACTTTCCTTACCCGGCTGACCAATGCGACGCTGTGGCTCGATAGGGGATCGCTGCGCCGCAAGGACGTCGGCTTCGGCGGCTACGAAGCATGGGAAGAGCAGGTCTATGCCGAAGAGGCGCGTGCCGCCGAAAAGCTCGACGCCCGGCTGAAGCTCGAGGCGCACTGGCTCGAGCGCGGCGTCACAGCGCGGCGCAAGCGCAATCAGGGCAGGCTGGAGAAGCTGTGGGAGATGCGCGCCCAGCGCGCCGCCATGCTCAATCCAGCCGGCACTGCAAAGCTCAAGATCGTGGCCGACGACGCGAAAACCAAGTCGGTGATCGTCGCGGGACATGTGACCAAGGCGTTCGGCGAGCGCACGATCATCAAGGATTTCACGCTGCGCATCCAGCGCGGCGACCGCATCGGCATCGTCGGTGCCAATGGCTCGGGCAAGACCACGCTGCTCAAGCTGCTGACCGGCGAGATCGAACCCGATCAGGGGACGGTGACCCGCGCCAAGACCTTGACCGGCACGGTGATCGACCAGCAGCGCAGCCTGCTCTCTCCTGAAAAGCGCCTGCGCGACGTTCTCGCCGAGGGCGGTGACTGGATCGACGTTCGCGGCGTGCGCAAACACGTTCAGGGCTATCTCAAGGAATTCCTGTTCGATCCCGGCATGGTCGATGCCAAGGTCGGCACGCTATCGGGCGGCGAACGCTCGCGCCTGCTGCTCGCGCGCGAGTTCGCAAGGCGCTCGAACCTGCTGGTGCTCGACGAGCCGACCAACGACCTTGACCTCGAAACCCTCGACCTGCTGCAGGAAGTTATCGCCGATTACGACGGCACCGTGCTTATCGTCAGCCACGACCGCGATTTTCTCGACCGCACGGTCACCATCACGCTCGGCCTCGATGGGACCGGCCACATCGACGTCATCGCGGGCGGCTATGCCGATTGGGAAGCCAAGCGCAGGCCGCTGCCCGAAAAGAATGTTCGAAAAGCTGCCCTCCCGCTTGCGGGAGGGGCCGGGGGTGGGCCTCAGAAGTCAGACAAAACTGCACCCCAACCCGCTCCCGCAAGCGGGAAGGGGCGAGTCAAACTCACCTACAAGGACCAGCGCGACTACGACCTGCTGCCCGCGCGCATCGAGGAACTCGACGCCCAGATCGCCCGCGACGAGGCGGCGCTTGCCGATGCAGACCTCTACACCCGCGATCCGTCGCGGTTTGCCGCGCTGACCGAGGCGCTCGAGGCTGCGCGTGCCGAGAAGGACGCGGCGGAGCAGCGCTGGCTGGAGCTCGCGGAGATGGTCGAAGGCGCATGACGCCGCTTCACCGCGAGATTGCCGCTTGCCGCGCCTGCGAAGCGCATCTTCCGCACGGCACGCGTCCGGTAGTCCAGGTCTCGGTCCGGTCGCGCCTTGCGATTGTCGGGCAGGCGCCCGGAAGCAAGGTCCACGCCAGCGGAGTTCCGTGGGACGACGCCAGCGGCGACCGCCTGCGCGAATGGACCGGTCTTTCCCGGGAGGAAATGTACGATCCCGAGTTCGTTGCGCTCGTGCCGATGGGGTTCTGCTATCCCGGAAAAGCGAGCGGCGGCGATATGCCGCCACGCAAGGAATGCGCGCCGCTTTGGCACAGCCGCGTTTGGCATGCCGCACCGCAGGTCCGCCTGACCTTGCTCGTGGGAACCTATGCGCAGGCCGCTTACCTGCCGCAGACCAGAGGTATGCCCCTGACCCGGCGCGTCCGCGCGTTCGAAACGTTCCTGCCGCGATATTTCCCGCTGCCGCATCCCGCTTGGCGCAGCACCCTGTTCATGCGCGCAAATCCATGGTTCGAGGATGAGGTTCTGCCTATCCTACGAGAGGCTGTCTCGGCCGCGTTTGCCTAACCTTTCTGCTTTGCAATCCACGCTTTCACCCGCTTGTCGAGCATGGCGAGTGGCATCACGCCTTCCTTCAAGATCTCGTGGAACTGACGCGGATCGAACTTCGCGCCCAGTTCGCTTTCGGCCAGCTTGCGCAGCCGCACCCATTCGTTCTGGCCGATCTTGTAGCTGCACGCCTGCCCCGGCAGCACGCAGTAACGTTCGATCTCGCGCTGCGAACGACCGCGCGTGAAGCTCACGGTCGAGGCGAAATAGTCGGTCGCCTGCTCGCGGCTCCATTGCTTTGCATGGATACCGGTATCGACCACCAGCCGGGCCGCGCGGAACAGCCAGGATTGCAGCGCGCCGGCCTTCTCGATCCCGGCATAGCCGCCCATCTCTTCGGCAATGACTTCCGAATAGAGCGCCCAGCCCTCGCCATAAGCTGAGATGAAATAATTCTTGAGCAGGTCAGGCAGGTCCTTGTCGCCGATCAGGATGGAACCATGCAGGTGATGACCGGGATTGCCCTCGTGATAGGTCAGCGAAGGCAGCGTGTACTTGGGCCAGTCTGCCGTGTCCTTGAGGTTGATCCAGTAAATCGCCGGGCGCGAACCATCGAGCGCGGCGGGATAATAATATCCGTTCGAGGCGCCGTCCTGGATCTCGACCGGCACCCGGCGCACTTCGAGCGGCGCATCGGGCACAGTGGCGAACATCTGCGGCAGTTTCTTCTGGATCGCGGCGAGATTGGCGTTGATCGAGGCAAGCAGCGCCGCCCTGCCCTTGTCGGTATTGGCGAAAACCTGATCGGGCCGCTTGTTGAGCGCGGTCAATCGCTCGCCCACAGTGCCCTTGGTCAGCCCGGCCTTCCTGAGGATCGCATCGAGTTCGCCCGTAAGTTCGGCAACCTGTTCAAGCCCGATCTTGTGGATTTCCTCTGCCGACAAGTCGGTGGTGGTGAACTGGCGCAGCGCGGCCGCATAGATTTCGTCGCCCCGCGGCACCCGCCACAACCCGTCACCGGCACGCGTCGTGGGCGTCAAGCGCTTTACCAGGTCGTGCTGTTCGCGCAGCGCGGGATAGACCTCGTATTCGAGCAGCTTCGCCGCGCGTGCCGCCCAGTCTCCGGCAATGCCCTTTTCCTTAGTGCGCCGCGCGAGCGAGCCGACCATACCGTTGTCCGCAGGCGCGGAGGCAAATTGCGTCGCGAGTTGGCTGGCCGTCATTTCAAGCGACCAGGCGGGAGCAAGATAACCGCGCGATGCCTCCTCGGCCTGCGCTTCGCTCTCCTCCCTAAGTACGCCCGAAAAGCCCGCCAGCCGGGCAAGATAGGCCTCGGCATCGCTGCTGCTCTCGATCGGGTGACCCGAATCGAGCAGGTCCGGCACGGTTACATAAGCGCCGTCCTGCTGGCTGAGGCGATAGGGCGAGCCGACGTCGGGTACATCGAACCGGTCGGAAACAAGCCGCTGTTCGAGCATGTCCTGGACCACATCGCGGCGGACCTGCCAGATCTCGCTCAGACCCGCCGGATCGATGGCGCGCGCCGCTTCGAGCATGGCCTTGTTATGCCTGGATGCGGCGAGGTCACCGGCCTTGCCGCCGGGACCCAATTGCGCGCGCAGCGGCGCCCGGTCGCCGACATCGAGCCCGAGCAGCGTAGCATCGAACGGACTGACCAGCAGATCGCCCGAAAGCACGCTCTCGCACAGGGCTGCGACCGCCTTGTCGTCGCCGGTCTGGGCCAGGGCGATGGCAGGAGCAAAGGAGAGAACAACGGCGCTTGCGCCTGTGCCAGCGAGAAACTGTCTGCGATTGGTGTGCAAGGTGCGACCCCCTTCTGTCTTTATCTGCGTGCCTTGTGGCACGCGGCAGAAAGCGGCGCAATGTTGCGGCGGTCAGGCCAGCCGGTAGTAATCGGCGATCCGGTCCAGCGCGATCCTGAGCAACAGCTTGCCGCTGCGCACCGGCCAGCCAAGCGCCTTCTCGGCATCGGGCAGACCCTCGCCCGCGCAGACCACGCGCCAAAGCACGTCGGAAAGATCCTTTCCGACATGGCCGACCGCACCGTGAAAGCGCGCCCGCGCGGCAAGCTGACGTTCGCCGGGGGTGAGGTCGCCGCCGCTTCCTCCCGAAACGCGGATTGGGTTCCAGGTCATCGTGATCGAAGGGGCAAGCTGCGCCCGCTCCCAATCAGCGCGTAGGCGCTCGCCAGCATCGAACTGCCGGTCGGAGATGTGCCCGCGCGAATGAAGCCAGGTGAGCGGCGATTCGGCCAGATTGACGGTGGCGCTGCGCGCCCGCTTGCGCGCCGGACGCGCGGCCGGCCCCTCGCTGGTCAGTTCGCGTTCGGCCAGGACCCGTTTCATGTGCTTCTCCCCATGAGACGCGAAACTGCGACATGGCGCGGACTTGCCAAAGACGATAAGATGTAGGAAAGAAGAAACCGATCTGGTTAAGGGGAGTTTTCGGCGATGATCAACCGCATTCGCGATGTCCGCCGCGAAAAGGGCCTCACCCTTGCCGAAGTCGGCGAGCGCTGCATCCCGCCAACCACCGCCCAAACTATCGGGCGGCTGGAAACCGGGATGCGCAACCTCTCGCTCGACTGGATGAACCGGATCGCTGCCGCGCTCGAGGTCGAACCCCAATTGCTGCTGCGCAGCGATCAACCCAGCGAACCCAAGGTCGTCGCCCGCCTTACCGAGGCCGGCGCCGAGGCACTTGCCGCGCCGCGCGATGCAGTGCTGCCCACCGCGCTCGGCGGCGGCGGCCTGTTGATGGCGCTGTCGGTCGAGGCGAGCGCGGGCGAATACCGCGCGGGCGATCAGGTCTGGCTGCGCGAGGTTCCCGCCGCCGAACATGCGCGGCTGATCAACCGCGACGTGCTCGCCCCGCGCCCCGGCGGCAGGTTCGCTTTCGGGCGCATGATAGATCGCGATTCGGCGCGCGTCGCACTATTGCCGCACGGCATGGGCCAGCGGCAGGTAGTGATCGAAAAGCCCGCGTGGCTTGCGGTTGCGGAAATGCTGGTCCGCAAGCTGTGATCCGCTAAATGGCAAAAATGCGAGTCCTTTCGATCAGCACGCTCTTCCCCAATCCGGCGCGCCCGGCTTTCGGAAATTTCGTGCGCAACCAGATGCTTGCGGTTACCGAGCAGGACGATGTCGAGCTGACGATGGTCAGCCCGGTGGGCATCCCGCCCTGGCCTTTGTCGCTGCGCGAGCCTTACCGCAGCCTCGCCAAGCTGCCCGCAACCAGCGAGTTTCCCGGCCTGCCGGTCCACTATCCCCAGTTCCGCACCATTCCCAAGGTCGGCGGTGACACCAATCCCGACCGCATCGTCGAAGCAGTGCTGCCGCTGGCGCGCAGGCTGCATGAGGAATGCCCGTTCGACCTGCTCGACGCCTCGTTCTTCTTTCCCGATGGCCCCGCCGTCGCGCGGCTCGCGGCCGAGCTTGGCCTTCCCTACACGGTCAAGTCGCGCGGCGCGGACATCCATTACTGGGGCAAGCGGCCCGCCGCGCTCGCGCAAATGGTCGAAGCCGCGCAGGGCGCCTCGCTGATGCTGGCCGTATCCGAGGCGCTGAAGGCCGACATGGCCGCGCTCGGCATGCCCCGGGAACGGATTGTCGTTCACTATACCGGGCTCGACCGTGAGGCGTTCAAGCCGGTCGAGCGCAAGGCGGCGCGCGCGCTGATTTCCGCGATTCCCAGCCTGCACGTCTGGTCGGAAGGGCCGCTGCTGGTCACGCCCGGCGCGCTGATCGTGCGCAAGGGTCAGGCATTGGTCATCGAAGCGCTCAAGGATCTGCCCAACTGCCATCTGGCGCTGGCAGGGACCGGTGAGAACGAGAACAATCTGCGCTCGCTTGTCGCATCGCTGGGTCTCAAGGACCGGGTCCAGTTCCTCGGCCACGTCAACCACGATCTGCTGCCGCAGCTGTTCAGCGCCGCCGATGCGATCGTGCTGCCCTCGGAGAGCGAAGGCCTTGCCAATGTCTGGGTCGAAGCGCTGGCCTGCGGGACCCCGATCGTGGTGCCCGATGTAGGCGGTGCACGCGAGTTGCTGACCAGCCCTGCGGCCGGACGGCTGGCGGCCCGCGATGCAGGGGCCATCGCCAGGGCAGTGAGCGAGATCCTCGCCAAGCCGCCGAAGCAGCAGGACGTCGCCGAGGTAGTTTCCGGATTCAGCTGGGACCGTAACGGCGCGGCAATCGTCGATATATGGCAGCGCGCGGTCGTCGCAACGGGGCAGAGACCACCCCCGGATAAGCCCTAGACAACCCCTAGACGACCCCTAGACCGCCTCGAGATAGACCGGGCGCGGCAGCTTGCTCCGCCAGTATTCGACCTCGTTCATGGTCTGGCCGCCGGGAAAGTGGATGTCTGCCGGCAAGCCTGCGCGAAAATTCACGAAGGCCATGCCGTTCGGCCCGGCCGTGAACGAATAGAGCGTATCTCCCGGAATGGCGATCGCCGTGCCTTCGGGAAACAACTTGCGCCCCAGCCGGATCTGGCCCGAGACGATGAAGATGATCTCGTCCTCCGAGTGCGAATGGACGCCAACGGTCAGGTCCTCGGGCGTGACCGGCTCGGCCCCCGGGAACGCATTTTCGTGCAGCCATACCTGGCAGGTCGGGCACTGCGCATCGGCGTGCATGCCGCCGCGCACGCCGGTGTCGGTCAGCGCGAGGTTGCGCGGGACATTGGCGCTGGGCAGCAAGTGGACGTGCCCGCCCGCCTCCGGCTCGAGCGGATCGCAGCTCGCGGCAAACAGCAGCACGTCAGCGGCCTCGCCGGCGCCTGTGACATCGAGCGATTGGCCGCTTTCGACGATGAAGCTCGATCCGGCCGGCAGGTCGCGCCCGCCCGCGCGCACCGCGCCGTGCCAGACATAGCCGATGCGTCCGCGCCCCAATGCGCCGATCGTCATCGTCTCGTCCGCACCGAGCCGCAATTTGTGCAGTTCGATCGGAAAGCTTTCGGGGTCGACATAGAGGCTCGATTCGCCCGAGCCGGTGCAGGCTTCGGGAAGCTGCTCGGCGTGGGTCTTTTCGGGTGGGACGACGTGAATGCGCGGCATGGTGTCTCTCCGATTGCCGCGCTGTTCGCGGCGTCAGCCCTGTTCTCGTGCCAGCCGTTCCTGCCGTTCCACGTCGGTCTCGGTGGGGACGAAACTGTCTCCCGTCACCTTGAGCCAGATCAGGATAGGCGCGGCCATGTAGATCGAGCTGTATGTGCCGACGAAGATGCCAAGCGTGATCGCTGCCGTAAAGCCGAATATCACGTCCGGCCCCAGCAGCAGCAGCGCCATCAGCGTGATCAGCAGCGAGCCGGAGGTTACGATGGTCCGAGACAGCGTCTCGTTGACCGACAGATCGAGCAATTCTGGCATCGGCATGCGCCGGTATTTTTTCAGGTTCTCGCGGATGCGGTCGTAGACCACAATGGTGTCGTTCAACGAATAGCCGATTAGCGTCAGCAAGGCGGCGACGATGTTGAGATCGAATTCGAGCTGCGTCAGCGCGAACATGCCGAGCGTCAGTGTCACGTCGTGGACCAGGCTGAACAGCGCGCCGACGCCGAATTGCCATTCGAAGCGCACCCAGATGTAGATCGCGACCGCGAACATCGCGGCGAGCAGCGCCTTCATGCCGGTATCGAACAGTTCGCCCGATACCTTGCCCGAAACCGAATCGACCCCGTCGATCCGCGCGTCGGCATGGCCTTCGCGAACCGTGGCGACGATCTTCCGAGTCATTGTATCGGCAAGCTCAGGCTGGCCTTCCGACCCTTCGGGCAGCTTCATGCGGATCGAGATTTCGTTGGGCTTGCCGAACTGCTGGATGATCGGATCGCCATAGCCCAATGCGCCAACGTTCTCGCGAAGCTCCGCCACCGGCGCGGCGGCGCTCTGCGTAAAGGTCACCCGGATCATCTGCCCGCCGACGAAATCGACGCCGAGGTTGAGCCCCTTGGTCAGCACCAGCCCCACCGATGCCGCCATCAGCACAAGCGATATGACGTAAAACGGCACGCGCCAGCGCAGGAAGCGGATGTTGGTGTTGTCGGGAATGAGCTTGAGCAATTTCATCGGCCCGCTCCTAAATCGTGATGTCGGACGGGCGCGTCTTGCGCACCCAGCCCGCCACCCACATGCGGGTGAGGGTCACGGCGGTGAACACCGATGTCGCGATGCCGATCATCAGCACCACGGCAAAACCGCGCACCGGACCCGAGCCGAACACGAACATCAGCACGGCGGCGATGACATTGGTGATATTGGCATCGAAAATCGCGCGGCTGGCTTCCTTGTAGCCATTCTCGACCGCGGCGATCACACGCCGCCCCTTGGCCCGTTCCTCGCGGATGCGTTCGTTGATCAGCACGTTCGCGTCGACCGCCGCGCCGATCGTCAGCACGAAACCGGCAATGCCCGGCAGTGTCAGCGTGGTGTTGGCGATGGCCATGACGCCCAGGATCATCAGCACGTTGATCACCAGCGCGACACAGGCATAAAGCCCGAAGCGGCCATAGGTCGCTACGATGAAGGCCATCAGCGCCAGGGTGCCGACCAGCATCGCGATCATGCCCTTGCGGATCGAATCGGCGCCCAGATCGGGTCCGACCGTGCGTTCCTCGACCACGGTCAGATCGACCGGAAGCGCGCCCGAGCGCAGCGAGATTGCAAGCTGGTTGGCCGAATCGACCGTGAAGCGGCCCGAAATCTGTGCGCTGCCGCCCAGGATCGGCTCGTTGATGTTGGGCGCGGAGAGCACCTTGCCATCGAGGATAATCGCGAAAGGCTTGTTGACGTTCTCGGTGGTCAGTTTGGCGAACTTGGCGCCGCCCTGCTGGTCGAAGGTGATCGAGACGACCGGCTCGTTGGTCTGCTGCTCGAAGGTCTGCATCGCATCGGTCAGGCTGTCGCCCTTGATGCCGCCGAGCCGCCGCACCGCAATCGCGGCCACGCCTTCCGAAGTTGGATCGGCATAGGGAACGATCTCGCTGCCCGGCGGGGCAATGCCCTGCGCGACGTCCGACGGAGCGGCAGCGGTATCGACCAGCTTGAACTCGAGCTTGGCGGTCTGGCCCAGCAGCGCCTTGAGCGCGCCGGGATCGTCAAGCCCGGGCACCTGGACGACGATGCGCTGCGGCCCCTGCCGGATGATGGTCGGCTCGCGCGTGCCCAGCTCGTCGATGCGCTTGCGTACCACTTCGGTCGCGGAATCCATGGCGTTCGACACGGCCTGCTCGATGCCTTCGTCGGTCGGCGTAAGCACGATCCGGTCCTCGTCGAGCACCTCGAACTTCCAGTCGCGCTGGCCGGTCAGGCCCGCGCCATACGTCAGCGGCAGCACTTCTTCGCGCGCGGCGTCGATCTGGCCGGGATCGCGCACGGTGAAAGACAGCCTGCCGCCGCTGGATGAAATGTCGCCGATGCTGATGCGCGGCTCGGCATTGCGCAGCCGGGCGCGAACTGATTCCTCCATGTTCTCGAGCCGCTGAGCGCGCACCTGCGCGGGATCGGCTTCGAGCAGGATGTGGCTGCCGCCGGCAAGGTCGAGGCCAAGGTTGACCATCGGCGCTGGCAGCGCCTTGGGCCATTGCGCATTCGCGAGCGAAAACAGCGAAGGCAGCGCCGCAGCCATGACGGCTATGGTCAACCCCCACAGCCAGATGCGTTTCCAGGTAGGGAATTCGAGCATGGTTCAGCGCCTCGGTGCGCGGCAATCCGGAGCGGCGCGCTCAATCATTGGCGGGCGACGAGCCGGGAGGCAGGATAATATCGGAAATGGTAGACTTGACCGCCTTGACCTTCACGCCCTGCGCGATCTCGATTTCGGCATAGTTCTCGTCGACCTTGACCACCTTGCCCAGCAGCCCGCCGCCGGTGAGCACCTGGTCGCCCTTCTTGATCGCCGCGATCTTGGCTGCCTGTTCCTTCGCCCGCTTCATTTGCGGGCGGATGATGAGGAACCAGAAGATCAGGCCCATCGCCACCAGCGGCATGAACTGGATCCAGGCGGGCGGAGCCTCGGCACCGGCGCCAGCCGCCAGCATTGTCAGTATCGCAGTGTTCATGGTCGAAAAACGCTTCCTCTCGGCCGGGGTCCTGGCCAGTGCGCGCGACTAGCAACAAAGCGTGGGCGTGGCAACGCGGCGGTGCGAGTGCTTACGCGCTTGTCATGCAGGCCGGTGCTGCCTATAGGCGCTCCCCTCGGTCGGGACGTAGCGCAGCCTGGTAGCGCATCACACTGGGGGTGTGGGGGTCGGAGGTTCGAATCCTCTCGTCCCGACCAAATAAATGAGGCTCCGCAAGGAGCCTTTTTTATTTGGGGGGGCAGGATCGAACCGGAGAAGGAGGTTTGGAGTCAGCCGTCCGGGGGACGGTTGACCGCGAAGCGAGGCCGTCAGGCCGCGCGCAGTCCGAGCGAGTATTCGCGAGGATCGCCAGGCGCGATGAGCGCGGCTGGCGACAATCCTCTCGTCCCGACCAATATACCAAAGGCCCCCCCGCGGGGCCTTTGTCGTTTCAGTCGCGCCGCGTGGCAGCGCGGAATCCCGCGACGATCGGCTCCATATAAGCCGTGGCATCGTCATAATCAGCGGGCGGATCGAGCCGCACCGAAAAGTCGGTGACGCCGGCCTCGAGCATCGCGCCTACCCGCTCCATGCTCGCGGCCACATCGACCTTGCCGTCAGCGCCGGCGCGCAGCCCAAGGTTGCCGACGATCCGCATGCCCGACGTATCGCCGCCCGCCTCGGCGACAGCCTCGCGCATGCGCGGCGCGGCGTTGAGGATGTCGCCGGCGTCGGGTCCCCACGGGATCCAGCGGGCACCAAAGGTCGCAAGCCGGCGCACGGTTGACTTGCGGAACGTGCCCGAAATCCAGATCGGCACCCCGCCCGGCTGCAAGGGCTTGGGCATCTGGTGGATATTCGCAAAGGTCAGCAGGTCGGACGAGAAGCTCGCCTGACGCTCGCGCCACAGCGTCTGGCAGACCTCGAGCGCATGATCGAGCAGAGCGCCGCGTCCTTCGAACGAGAGGCCCGCCGCTTCGTATTCCGCCGCCTGCCAGCCGACGCCGACTCCCAGCGCGAGCCGCCCGCCCGAAAGCACGTCGATGGTCGCGGCCATCTTGGCCAGCACCACCGGCCTGCGCAGCGCCGCCAGCAGGATGTTGGTCCTGAAATCGACTCGCATGGCCTGGCCCGCGAGCCAGGCGATAGTGGTGACCGGTTCGAGCCAGTGACCGTCCGGCCCGGTCGGCTGGGTTCCGCCCTTGCTGCCGCCGACTTCGGGCTTTGCATATTCCTCAAGCTGCTCGCCGAACACGACGTGGTCGGAGATCAGCAGGCAATCGACTCCGGCCGCGTCGGCGGCGCGCGCGAAAGTCGCCATCGGGGTCCAGCCGCCCGGATCCTCGGCAGCGAAGGACATCAGCCCGGCGCAGAGCTGCGGCAGCACTTTTTCAGTCATTCGGAAAGTTCCTTCAGGCCGGCCGGATCAAACCAGCTCGGCTGTTCGCATGGCATCTAGCGCGACGGTCCTGGTGTCCCGGCCCGAGCGCAGCACCGTGCCCGGAAGCTTGCCGGTATGCTCGCCGTGGCGGACGATTTCGACGCCGTTGACCAGCACATGATCGATGCCCTCGGCATCGGCGTAAAGCCGGAAATCGGTGCCGCCGGGAAGATCGTAGCGCTGCTTGGTAGGCCCGCGCCCGACCGTGTCCTTGTCGAACACGACGACATCGGCGTGATAGCCGGGCGCCAGCAGGCCGCGATCCACCAGGCCGAAGTAAGTCGCCTGCCGGCCGGTGATCTGGTGTACCGCCTCTTCGAGCGTGATCACGCCAAATTCGCGCACCGCCTGTTGCAACAGGCTGGTGGAGAAGGCGAAGGTGTCAATCAGATCGAGATGCGCGCCCGCGTCCGATGCGCCGATCAGGGTGCGGTCATCGGCATAGACCTTGCCGCGCAAGGCGAAGGTCTTGGCGTTGTCGCTGTTGTTGTCGGGCGTGAAGACCGTGTCCAGATTGTCGGCGAGCGCCAGATCGAGCAGCACGTCGATCGGCTCCTTGCCTTCCTCGCGCGCGATGTCGCCGGTCTTGCGCCCGACGTATTTCTGGTTCTGCTCGCTGGAGACCGACGAGACCTTGAAGTTGTCGAGCCGCGCCAGCCCCTTGAGTGGCGCCTGATCCGACATGCTCGCCACGTCCTCGGCCATCTGGCGGCGCACCGCAGGATCGCGGAACTGCGCCATGCGCTCGTCCAGCGAAAGCTGGAACAGGCCCGGCCACACCCCGGGGAACGCATCGAACAGGAAACCGCTGCGCAGGTTCATGTAGGCCGCAGCGCTGCCCGGCATGGCCAGCGCGATCACCTCGCCGCCGCGTTCGCGCGCGAAGTCGGACACGGCGAGGCGTTTCGCCACGTATGCCTCGGCATCGGGGCGGCTCGATACGCCAAGCACGTTCCAGTTGACCGGACGGTTGCCAGCAATCGAAACGTCGGCGAGGAGTTCGGGCATGCCGGGGCCGAATTCGAGGTCCGGGAGCAGTTCGAGCCCGGTCCCTTCATGGTCCTTTACGACGCCCGCCAGCGCGACGATCTCCGAATGGTCCGCCCAGCGCGAGGGCACCGGATTGCCGTCGCCATCGTTGTGCGTGTTGGAAACCGTGGTCGAAAAGCCCATCGCGCCTTCGGCAAGGCTCTTGCCCAGCAGCGCTTTCATCGCTTCGAGATCGGCCTCGCTGGCCTTCTCGCCGACCGCGCGCGTGCCCATCACGTAGCGGCGGATCGCCGAATGGCCGGCAAAGAACCCGGCATTGAGACCGACCTTGCCTTCGAAGCGATCAAGGAATTCGCCGAAGCTCGACCAGTTCCACGGCACCGCGCCTTCGAGCACCGCAAGCGGCATGCCCTCGACCCGCGCGAGCATCGGCATGAGGTAAGCGCCCGATTCGGGGCTGAGCGGCGCGATCGAGAAGCCGCAGAAGCCACCGAACACCGTAGTCACGCCGTGATAGCACGAAGGGCTGAGCGTCGGGTCCCAGAACACCTGCGCGTCGTAATGGGTGTGGCAATCGATGAAGCCGGGTGCGACCACGCGCCCCGCCGCGTCGATCGTTTCGCGCGCGTCCTCGTCGACCTTGCCCACCGCGACGATCCTGCCGTCCTTGATGCCGAGGTCCCCGACGTAACCTGGCTTGCCCGTTCCATCGACGATGGTGCCGTTAGCGATCTTCAGATCCAGCATCTCTCTCACTCCTCTTTGACGGCACAATGCCATGGCTATCGAGTCGCGCCAAACCTTATCGCTTGACAATGATACACCATTGCCCGTTTTCTCGCGCGCAGTCGATCCGGGCCCGCCGGACAATGCTATGCGTCATTTCAAGGAGAGACCCGATGACCTCTTGGCTTCGCCAATACTGCTTCCACGTCACCGACATCGAACGGTCGATCAAGTTCTACGAGGCGATCGGCCTCACCTGCACCAGCCGGACCCAGATCACCCCTGAAATCAAGGAAGCGGTTGTCGAGAATCCCGAACGCGGCGCCTGGCTCCAGCTTGCCGAGAACTCCACGATCAAGGGCCCGATCGACATGGGCACCGCGTTCTGGAAGCTCTATGTCTATACCGACGACTGCGAAAGCATGTACAAGAAGGCGCTTGCCGCCGGCGGAACATCGCACACCGCGCCGGTAAGGCTGGAGCGCTGGCCAACGCTGGTTGCATTCGTGACCTGCCCCGATGGCTACCTTATCGAGTTCCTCCAGCGCGACGAAAGTCCCACCGAGAACAATGCAGGCGGATCGCCGCGCGACCAGTCGGTCAATTAGGCCCTGGCGAGCAAGATCGGGCCTGCCGCGCGTTTCCTCGCAGCGAGCCCTGTTCTGCAAGATCGCTTGACAATGATACACCTTTGACTGTTTCTCGCGGGCAGTCGATCCGGGGCAACCGGACCCTCGCACAGCGTCACTTCAAGGAGAGAGAAAGATGACCTCTTGGCTTCGCCAATACTGCTTCCACGTCACCGACATCGAACGGTCGATCAAGTTCTATGAGGCAATCGGCCTCACCTGCACCAGCCGGACCCAGATCACCGACGAGATCAAGGAAGCGGTCGTCGAGAATCCCGAGCGCGGCGCTTGGCTCCAGCTTGCCGAAAACTCCACGATCAAGGGCCCGATCGACATGGGCACCGCGTTCTGGAAGCTTTATGTCTATACCGACGATTGCAGGGGCACCTACGAAAAGGCCCTCGCCGCTGGCGCGACCTCGCACACTGCCCCGCACCGCATGGAGCGCTGGCCGGTCGAGATGGCCTATGTGCTGTGCCCCGATGGCTACCTGATCGAATTCCTCGAACGCGACCAGACACCGAGCGAGAACAACGCAGGCGGTTCGCCGCGAGATCAGTCAGTCAACTAACCTTTTGACCGAGTGGAAGGCCCGGCGCGCCCCCTAACGCGCCGGGTTTTTCTTTTAAAGGTGCCGACCTCGCGGTTGGAACATTTTCTTTCCTACACAAACCAATTTGGTTATCCGAAATGCCTTTCCAGCATACTCGGAGAACCCTCATGCCCCTTCTTGAAGCTCTGATCGGCCCGATCGTCTCGCTGATCGACAAGGTCATTCCCGATCCAGAGGCGCGCGCGCAGGCCAAGCTCGAATTGCTCAAGATGCAAGGTTCGCAGGAACTCGAACGCATCGAGGCGCAGCTATCGGCGATCGTCACCGAGGCAAGCTCGGCTGACCCATGGACCAGCCGGGCGCGGCCCACGTTCCTCTATGTGATGTATGCGCTGATCCTGTGGTCACTGCCAATGGGCCTGCTTTCGGCAATTGATGCCGATACCGCCGGCGCCATCGCCAAGGGCATGACCAGCTACCTCGGCGCCCTGCCCGAGCCGCTCTATGCCCTGTTCGGCACCGGCTACCTTGGCTATGCAGTGATGCGTCAGTGGGGCAAGATCAAGGGCTCGGACAGGTAAGGTGCCGCGGCCTTGCGCGCGCGCGCAGCGGGGCCTAACCGGTGCCGAGCAAACATCTTCGGGGCACTCACATGGCTGACCGGCTGGTCTACGTCCTCAACGGGCCGAACCTCAATCTCCTCGGCACGCGCGAGCCCGAGATTTACGGCCACCAGACGCTCGACGATATCGCCGCGATAATCGAGGCCCGCGCGCAAGTACTCGATATCGAGATCGACATGCGCCAGTCGAATCACGAAGGCCACCTGATCGACTGGCTGCACGAAGCAAGGGCGCAGGGCGCGCACGCCGTGCTGCTCAATGCGGCGGGATATACCCACACCTCCGTGGCGCTGCTCGATGCGATCAAGGCGGTGGAGCTGCCGGTCTACGAGGTCCACTTGTCCGATCCGCACACGCGAGAGCCGTTCCGGCACCTGTCCTATGTCGGCATGGCCGCGCGCGAGACTTTTCAGGGCCACGGCGCGCAAAGCTATATCCTTGCGCTGGAAGCCGCAGCGAAGCTCTAGTCGAGCGGCACGCCGGGAAGCTGCTTGGCGGTCCTGATCGTCAGCGAAGTCTTGACGCTGGCGACATTGGGCGCAGGCGTGAGCTTCGAGGTGAGAAATTCCTGAAACGATTGCAGATCGCGGCTGACGATCTTGATGATGAAATCGATCTCGCCGTTGAGCATGTGGCATTCGCGCACTTCGGGAAGCGAGCGCATGTGATCCTCGAATTGGCGAAGCGCGTCCTCGGCCTGGCTCTTGAGGCTGACCATTGCGAACACTGTAATGGTATAGCCGAGCTTGGCCGCATCCAGATCGGCATGATAGCCCCGGATCACGCCGCTTTCTTCCAGACCGCGCACCCGGCGCAGGCAAGGCGGCGGGGTCAGCCCGACCTTCGCGGCGAGATCGACATTGGTCATGCGCCCGTCATCCTGCAGCGAGGCGAGCAGACGCCGGTCAATATCATCGAGACTGTTCATGCCGTTTCACTCGATGCAAAAATTGTCACATGCGGAACATTCGCGATGCCGCGGCATTTGGAAATTGCAACGGACGACCGATAATTGTTCATAACGGCATCGTCCCGCTTTGCAACGCATGTCAAGCGCGTGCTTCATACCCCGGACCGGCCTGCTAGGTGAGGCCAGCGAATCCCCATGCGTGATTTTTCGTCCCGCATGCCCCCGCGCGGAGCAGCAATGCATTTCGACGACCGCCTGAACACCGTCCTGAAACAGCCTATTCGCGGGCATGAGATCGCGCGGGTCCAGTACGTCCAGCTGCTCGACCTTCTCGGCAAGACCAGCGCCGACACCGCCAGCTCCGCGCTCGATCCCGCCTATGCGCGGCTTTCCGCGCTGGGAGGCGAACTGCCCGCTGCCGAGCGTGTGCGCCTGCTGCGCGATTCGGGCCTGAAGCTGCGCAATCCTGCCCTCGTCATGTTTCTCGCCGAGGACGAGACCGCATTGGCGAGCGCCGCCGTTGCCGCCGCCGATCTGGAAGAACAGCAATGGCTCGACCTTGTGCCCGCCTTGCCGGTGCGCGCGCGCGGGGTGCTGCGCCATCGCCGCGATCTTGGCGCAGCGGTCGAAGCGCGGCTCGATCGGCTGGGCGTTGCCGACCGCGGACTGCCCGCCGCGCAGGTCATCGATGCACCCATCGCCGAGGCGGCTGACGCCGAAAGCGATGCGATCCCCCCGGCAGCCGCGCCCAGCCGCGAATCGCCGATCGGCGAGCTGGTCCGCCGGATCGAGCGCTATCGCAAGACCCGGCCCGAGCCCGTCGGTGGGCCAAGCGAGGCTGCGCCGCGAGCAAGCGGTGCTGGTGCTTGAATTGCCCTCAAGCACGGATGTTTCAGCGAATATTAGGAGCCGCTGAGCTAAGCATCCGCCGTGATGCACGCCATGCTTGATACTACCAACATCCTCGAACGGCCCGATTCGGACCGGGCGGCGGCGTTTGCCCCGTCGTTCAGGCAGCGCTTCCTTGTCTCGATCGATACCGAGGAAGAGTTCGACTGGAACGCGCCGGTCAGCCGCGAAAGCCATGCTGTTTCCGCTGCTTCGCGTATCGCCGAATTCCAGCGCTTCAGCGAGGCGCGCGGCGTCGTGCCGCTATGGCTGGTGGATTGGCCGATCGCCCATTCGGCGCAGGCCGCCGAGATCCTGCGTCCGGCCGCCGCCGCCGGAAAGGCGGAGATCGGCCTGCACTTACACCCCTGGGTCAATCCGCCGTTCGATGAGGAGGTGAGCCAATTCAACAGTTTCGCCGGCAACCTTCCCGCCGCGCTCGAGCGCGAGAAATTCGTTCGCCTGCATCAGGCAATCGAGACGAACCTGGGGGTTCGCCCGGTCGTTTACCGCGCAGGCCGCTACGGCGCGGGACCGGCAACCGCACGCCTGCTCACGGACATGGGCTATGCGATCGACACCTCGGTACGCGCCAATTTCGACTATTCGCAGGAACATGGCGCACCCGACTATCACGCCCATCCGCTGACGCCCTATTGGCTCGATTCGCACCAGAGCCTGCTCGAATTGCCGGTCACGACGGTGTTCACCGGACTGCTGCGCCGGCTGGGGCCAAGGCTGCTGCCGCGCGCCGCGCGCGTGCCGAGGCTGCCGGGAGTGCTCGCGCGCACCCGCCTGCTCGAGCGCATCCCGCTCACGCCCGAGGGCGTACCCGTGCGCGAGGCGCTGCGCGCCATCGATGCGGCCGTGGCGCAAAAGCTGCCGGTCTTGATGTTCTCGTTCCACAGCCCTTCGCTTGCCGTGGGTCACACGCCTTATGTGCGCAGTCTTGACCAGCTCACACGGTTCTACGATTGGTGGGAGCGCGTGCTCGACCATCTGGCAAAGCGCGGCGTCGCCCCGGCAACAATTGCCGAGGTGATCCGCGCGGCGCATCTTGCTTAGCGGCGGCAGGCAAGCTAACGCGCTGCCTTCCGGCCGGCTGGATATTCAGACGGACGGGCAAAGCGCACAAGCGATGAATTGCGGGCCTGTAGCTCAGTTGGTTAGAGCTGGCCGCTCATAACGGCTAGGTCGCGGGTTCGAGTCCTGCCGGGCCCACCATCGCCTTACGCCGGAACCAGGGTCGGGGAGTAGCGCAGCCTGGTAGCGCATCTGCTTTGGGAGCAGAGGGTCGCAGGTTCGAATCCTGTCTCCCCGACCAATCTTTTCAATGGTTTAATGCAAATTTTTGCTCTGTTAATTGGACGCCGGGTTACGCCTCGGGTTTCACCTTTAAGGCATGGTGGAAACGCACTCGGCGAAGGTTCGCATTGCGCGTAGCGCGAATCGGGCGGCTCCTCGCTTTGCTTAACAAGTCGCGAACGTCCGAGATTCGAATGCTCACCGGCCGCGATAGCAACAAAATCTGCTTGATCTCACCGAGCAATCCGGTTCTTGAACGCGTTCCGTCAACAAAGCGGTGCGGCCTGACGTCAAATATGGTCTGGCATCTTCCATGCAGTGGGCCGCCTCGAGCGACATAAGATCGATGAAGTGCTTCCGTTCTCACTGTCAATTTCGATCTTTCCTGCAATTGACGTGCTCCCCTGAAATGTGACCGATTTTGGGTAGAGTCCGACGCAAAGGAGTCGGACGAAAATGAAGCGCAGCAGGTTCAGCGAAGAGCAGATCATCGCGATTTTGAAGGAACAGGAAGCGGGCATGGCGACGGCAGATGTTTGCCGCCGCCACGGGATCAGCTTGGCGACGTTCTACAAATGGAAGTCGAAGTATGGCGGTCTGGAGGTCTCCGATGCACGGCGCCTGCGGACGCTCCAGGA
This sequence comes from Sphingomonadaceae bacterium, assembly GCA_947477745.1. Lineage (GTDB taxonomy): Bacteria > Pseudomonadota > Alphaproteobacteria > Sphingomonadales > Sphingomonadaceae > Novosphingobium. Next base: position 170,091 of record CANJUF010000001.1, read on the forward strand.
GGAGAACGCCCGGCTGACGAAGCTGTTGGCCGAAGCGATGCTCGACAATGTGGTGCTGAAGGATCTGGCATCAAAAAAATGGTGACGCCCGGCGCTAAGCGTGAAGCTGTCGCTCATGCCCGCCAACATCACGGGCTGAGCGAGCGTCGGGCGTGCAACCTGGTGGGCGTGAGCCGGCGGGTGATCCGGTATCGATCATCGCGGCCAGACGATGGTCCGCTGCGGCAACGGCTGCGAGAGCTAGCGGCAGAGCGTCGCCGGTTCGGCTATCGCCGTCTGGGCTACGCGCATTGCGCGGGTTGGACTTGAGCATCGTCGTTGACATAAATTCAACGCGCGGATGGATATTGGCAGTCATGAGGATTGCTCCTTGCAAACGGGAGCATCCCATCTATCGGCGCGACGCCGGCGCGCTAAGGACAATAAATCGGAATATTCGGCTCAAATGCTTCAAGCCGGTAACCTCGCCGCAACGTGATTCCGCAATCCCGATCAAAGCTGGCTCCATACAACGGAAAGAGATCGGAGAACCGAAGCGGTTTGCCAGCGTATTCCTTCCTTATCCTGCGCACGCTGTCGACCAGCCGGGTCACGGTGAGAGTTTCGTCGAGATCCTGAAAAAATAACGGCACCACCTGACTCACCCCGTCTGCGAAATGAGGATCGTAGACGCTGTCGCGACATTTTCTGGCGAGTACTGGCCTTCCGGTGACTTCCTGTGCAAGCGCCATGACTCCTGACACTTGTAGATCGAGGAAAGCGTCATCTGGTCGACCTCTGCGCGGTCGAAGCAGCTCCACCGTCTTTGCGGCTGCCAACTGGATATGCCGCTGGCTCACCGCGACGTTTTCTGCGTTCGCCATCGCCCGTGCATGGTGAGAAATCACCATCTCGATTTCAGGATGGATCCTGTCCCCTCGACGTTTCGCAGGATACTTGCGCGCAAGTCTGCGACGAAGCCGCTCCAGCGAGGCGTTGAAAGCGACATTGTCGCCGGCGTGAGCCGCTCTCCCGATCAGAAAACTGTGCTTCAGATAAGCGAGACGCTTCTGGAACTCGACCACCAGCAAGGCTTCGCGAGCAGGATCTGAGACCAGATTGATCGCCGCTGGCAAATTGGAGGGGTCGTTTGTACGGGGGCGTGGCACCAGAACTCCTTTGCAATTTCAACCTAGCAGAACGTGCTCCGCAGTGCCAGTTTCCCTCAGTGCTTCCCTGCAGGTTCCCTGTTCCATCGAGCAGGGAAAATCTGAATAAATCTGGCGCAATTCTGCCGGTTTATCGTAGCAGTTTGTTCCAAAGCCCGGCGCAAATGCCGTTTTTCCGTGTAGATTGCCTGCCTATCAGGGAAAGCGGAAGTGAGAGACGTTTGCTCCGGACTGCGCCGCGCACCAGGCAGTCCTGAATACCTCCCCCTTGTGGGGCACTCGCGGTTATGTCCGCGACAAGTGACGCATGCCGGATTTGGCATTGCTCCCAGATACGCATGGCAATAGGCTGAACTCCCTTTTCAAGCGCCCAAAACGGGTGACGCGAAGGGCGAGAGGACGGCGTCATGGAAATTCCGGAAAATGTCCCGGCTGACCGGGTCATAGATCTGGACGTTTATAACCCAGCGCCCGAACTCGATGATCCGGCACAGGCCTGGAAGGCGCTTCATGCCCGCGACGAGGCGCTGCTCTGGACGCCGCGCAATGGCGGGCACTGGGTGGCGACGCGCGGGAGCTCGATCCGCGCGATCCTCGAAGATCACGAGAGCTTTTCATCGAACGTGCTGATGGTTCCGAGGGAGCGCGGCCTTTCCAATCTTCTGCCCACGGCTGCCGACCCGCCGCGCCACCGCCCGTTCCGGATGGTGATCCAGCAGGCCTTTACGCCCGCCTCGGTCCGCAGCCGCGAGGAGGGCATCCGCGCACTCAGCCGCGATCTCATCGCCCGGATCGCGCCGCTTGGGCAGGCGGATTTCATGCGCGATTTTGCCTCACGGCTGCCCACCGGCGTGTTCCTGCAGATCGCCGATCTTCCGACCGAGCATTTCGACCTGCTCTACGGCTGGATGGAAGCGGTGATGCGGCCCGACGGTTCGGCCGATCAGGGTGAACTGATGCAGCGCTTTGCCGATTACCTGTTGCCGATTCTGACCGAGAGGAAGGCCAACCCGGGCGGCGACGTGATCAGCGCGATTGCCACGGCCCGGATCGAAGGGCAGCCGATCACGCAGGACGATGCCGTCAACATGGCGACGACGCTGCTGCTGGGCGGGCTCGATACGGTGGCCGCGCTGATGTCGTTCGTGTGGGATCATCTGGCGCGCGATCCAGCGCTGCAGCGCTTGCTTGCCGACAGCCCCGAGCGCATCCGCGACGCGGTCGAAGAATTCTGCCGCCGCTTTCCGGTCGGCACCAATACCCGCATCACGGCGCGCGACACCGAAATCGACGGGGTGACGATCCACAAGGGCGATCTGGTCACCACCCCGCAAATCCTCCATGCGCTCGACGAGCGCGAATATCCTGACCCGCTGAGGTTCGACATCGACCGCCAGACCGGCGGCTATTCGTCGTTCGGCCACGGTGTCCACCGCTGCCCCGGCTCGTTCCTCGGCAAGATGGAACTGCGCATCGCGCTGGAGGAATGGCTTGCCGCGATCCCCGCGTTCGGGATCGCGCCGGGCGCGCGTGTCAGGGTGACGCCGGGCGTGACGGCGGGCATATTCAGCCTGCCGCTTACCTGGCCGGCAGCTGCCTGATGGGGTTCGATGCCGAAGGCGCGCGGGGCATGGCCGATGTCTGCGCCATCCTTGCCGGAGACACGGTGCCGCCGCCGCCCGAGTATTTCGACAGCGGCAGCGAGAACCCCGGCAGCGAGCCGGTTTCCAAGCACTGCATGATCAGCCCGGACTATGCGCGCGCCGAGGCGCGGCACCTGTGGCGCAAGGTGTGGCAGATGGCCTGCCGCGAGCGCGCCATCCCCGAGGTCGGCGATTACACGGTCTATGACATTCTCGATCAGTCGGTGATCGTGGTGCGCACCGGGCAGCAGGAATTTTCCGCCTATCACAATGTCTGCCAGCACCGCGGCATCCGGCTGGTGACCCAGGCCGGAAAGCTCGGCGAGCGCGGCCAGTTCATGTGCCCGTTCCACGGCTGGTGCTACGACCGGCAAGGCAAGCTCAAGGCCCTGCCGCGCGCATGGGACTTCCCCTCGCTCGATCCTGCGAAGGTCGCGCTGCCTGCGCTAAAGGTCGATTGCTGGGACGGCTGGGTCTTCGTCAATTTCGATCCCGATGCGGCGCCGCTCGCCGACTACCTTGGCGACATGCTGCCGCGCCACTTCGCGCTTTGGCCGCAGGCCGAGCGGCACCTCGTCAGCCACGCGGCCAAGATCATCCGCTGCAACTGGAAAGCCGCCTTCGAAGCTTTCCTCGAGGTCTACCACGTGCCCGTCACTCACCCGACGGGCGGGCAGTTTGCGACCGACATCGCCACGAAATACGACGAGTTCGGCTCGCATGGCCGGATGCATCTGCTGAAATTCCACGCACCCAAGGGGGTTTCGGAGCAGGATCTCGTCGATCACTGGATCGGCATGGGACTGGCGGCGGGCAAGGACGATATCCCGCAGGTTCCGCAGGGCCGCCGCGCGCGCGGGGTGCTCGCGGACTATCAGCGTAATCAATATTCCCGGCGGACCGGGCGCGATTTCAGCCGGTTCAGCGATGCCGAGATGCTCGATACGCTCGAGTACTTCGTGTTCCCCAACTTCGCGCCCTGGGGCGGCTTCGGCACCAACCTTGCCTACCGTGTCCGTCCCAACCGCGAAGATCCCGACTCGTGCCTGTTCGAGGTGATGGTGACCGCGCCGGACCCTGCTGGCGAGAAACCGGCCGATGCGCCGCCGACCCTGCTGGCCGAAGGCGCGTCGTGGATGGAAGCGCCGGGCATGAGCGGCCTAGGCAAGATTCTCGACGAGGACGTGGCGAACCTCGAACGGGTGCAGCAGGGCCTGCATTCGGACGGCTACCACACGATGCATTTTGCCCGCTATCAGGAGCGGCTGATCCGCCACTTGCACCGCACCGTCGATGCGTACCTGGCGGCAGGCGAGAGCTGAATTGGTCAGGGTCACCTTCACCGATCAGCTCGGCCATTCGGTCTCTATCGACCATCCGCCGGAATGCAGCCTGATGGAAGCAGCGGTCGAGAACGAAATCACCGGCATCGAGGCGCAGTGCTACGGAGCAGCCGTGTGCGGCACCTGCCATGTCTATGTAGGTCCGCAGTGGCTCGAGGCGGCAGGCGAGAAAAGCGAATGGGAGCAGGCCATGCTCGATGCCCTGCCACTCGCGCGCGCAGAATCGCGGTTGTCCTGCCAGATCGTGCTTTCAGACCGGATCGACGGCGCAGGCTTTATCCTGCCCGAACGGCAGGAGTCGCTCGAATGACAGAACAACTCCGCTTTGACGGGCGCGTGGCGCTGATCACCGGGGCTGGGCGCGGAATGGGCCGCGAGCATGCGGAGTTCCTTGCCGGGCGCGGGGCAACCATAGTGGTTGCCGACCTTGGCACCGCCACCGACGGCAGCGGCAAGGACGAAGCGGTGGCAGTGCAAACTGTCGAGGTCATCCGTTCCGCTGGCGGCAAGGCGAGCGCGTGGACCGGCGATCTCGCCACCGAAGCGGGCGCGCGCGGCGCGGTCCGCCATGCTCTTTCCGAGCATGGGCGTCTGGACATTATCGTGCACAACGCTGGCTTCTCGCGCAGCGTGCCGTTTGCACAGGCCAAGATCGCTGACCTCGACGATCTCTATGCCATCAATACCCGCGCCGCCGCATTGATGGTCAGCGAAGCCTGGCCGGCGATGACCGCGCAGGGGCACGGCCGCATCGTCTTTGTCGGATCGACCGCAATGTACGGGATGTCCGATGCGGTCTATTATTCAGCGATCAAGGCGTCCTATCTCGGCCTGACCCGAAGCCTCGCCGAAGCGGGGCGGGATCACGGTATCGCCGTGAACCTGATCGGGCCAAGCGCCGTCAGCCGCCTTGCCGACACGATCGAGGAATCCGAATTCAAGCGCTGGTTCTTCGAGACCATGAAGCCCGAACTGGTAACCGCGCTGGTCGCCTATCTCGTGCACGAGGATGCGACGGTGAACGGAGAGAGCTTTGCCGCTGCCGGCGGGCGCGTAGCGCCGATCCTGATGGGCGAGGCATATGGCTTCATCGACCGGGAATTGACCCCCGAGGGGATCGGCAAGGCGATCGCCCGGATCCGTGACCAATCGAGCTTCGAGCCATTTGCCGATTATGTAACTTCGGCGGCGCGGTTGATGGAGCTTCTGGGCTATTCGCCGAGCCAGCCGCTCGGTCCGCTTACTTTTCATGAGCCGGACCGCTAGCGCGCCTCAAACCAGCCGTTCGATAAGCCAGTAGCTCGCCGTCATGCCGATGCCGTAAGTCGAGATGCGAATTGCCGGTGCGACGGCCACAGCGGCAATGCGCCTCACCCCCTCGATGGCGGCAAGACAGGCGAAAACGATCAGCAACTGCCCCGCCTCGACCCCGAGATTGAAGGCAAGAAGTGCGGCGGGCACGTCGCTTTCGGGCAGGCCTATCTCGCGCAGCGCGCCCGCGAAGCCGAAACCGTGGAGCAGCCCGAAGACGAAGGCGGCGATCCACGGCGCACGCTCCGTCAGTCCCTTTCGGTCAGGCCTCTGCTTCACGATCTCGAGCGCGAGAAACACGATCGACAACGCGATCAGCGCCTCGACCGGCTCCTGCGGCAGGCCGATCAATCCCAGCGTCGTCCCCACCAGAGTAATCGAATGGGCCGCAGTGAAGGCGGTTGCGGCCTTGGCGACTGCCCATGCACGGCGCAGCAGCAGGACCAGTGCAATCACGAACAGCAGGTGGTCATAGCCCAGCACGATGTGCTCGATGCCGGTCACGAAATAGGTGCGGGCAACCTGCCATGAACTGGCCCGGGCGCGGATCTCGGTCGTTGGCTCGGCCGCCGTCAGCCGCGAGGCCTGGACCGGACGGCCGAGCGGCGCAACCCGCACCAGGACGTCGCTGCGGGCCGCGGCAAGACCGGACAGGCCGATCCGCGATCCCGCGACATTGCCGGTGCAGGTCATTTCGTAGCGCGATACCAGCGCCCGGTCGGCGATTTCGCGGCGCGGTTCGCCCCCCGCCTTGCACGGCTCTGGCAGAACCGGTTCAATCCGCGCAGGCATTCCGGCAACCAGCGGCGCCTTCCAGACCAGCGACCAGCGCGCCGCATCCTTCTGCGTTAACTCGAGGTATCCGGGCCGCAGCTCGTCAGCCGCGCCGGGCGCGGGAAGAGCCAGCAGAAGCGCGCCGAGCAGCGCGTCAAACCAGCGCCGCAAAACCGTGCTCACGGCTTTTCAATCGTGATTGCATAGCTATCGAGCAGCGCCTGATAAGCAGCGGCTTCGCGCGCTTCGATGGTAGCGGCGCGCCAGTCGTTCTCGACTTGCTGGCGAACCTCGGCGAGCCGGGGCGGTCGCGGCGCACTCGCGGCGCGCAGGCGCACCAGATGCATGCCATAGCCCGAAGGCACCGGCCCGCGCCACGCGGGCGAAGGCTTGCCCGCCAGAACCGCCAGTTCATCGGCAAACTGGTCGCCGAACTCGCGTTCGATCTCGCTTCGGCTCGCGCGCTCCATCGCGCGGGGCACCGAAAGCGGATCGCCCAGCTTTTGCCAGTCGGCACCCTGGCCAAGCCGAGCAAGCACATCCCTTCCGCGTTCGCGGGCTTCGGCTGGATCGTGCTGGCCAAGATAGACCTGATCGAAGCTGATCACCGCGCTGCCGCCATATTTCGACGGATTGGCGCCGATCATCTTCTGCAGTTCGGCATCGCCCGGCTCTTCGCTCTCGACGCTGGAGCGGGCGAAGTATTCCATCTTCTGGCGCAGCCGCTGGCGGATCACCTCGTCTCCCTGATCGAGACCGAGCCGCCGCGCCTCGCGATAGTAGACCTCATCCTTGATAAAGTCGCGGATCAGGCCGTCTACCTCGCGCGGACTGGGCGCCCGCCGGAAGGTCTGGGCGAACTGCGCGGCAAGGCCTTCGACCTGCGCCCGCTCGATGACGATCGTGCGACCTGCTGGATCGACCTCGGTGCCGCGCCAGGCGAAGAACACGAAGATCGCAAGACCGCCCAGAAGGAAATGGACCAGCGGCTCGCGGCGCAGGCCCCACAATCGATCCCCTATCATCACCGGGATCAACCTTGCGGCTTGTACCAGATCGGCGAAGTGTAGGCGCGCTCCTGATGGACCTTCTGGATATCCTTGCCCAGCTTGGCGCCATGCCGCAGCGCATCGTAAAGCACCCAGCGCGGCGTTGGGATTTCGATCACGCGCAAGTAGTAAAATGCACTCTGCGCCGGGTCGAAAGCCGGATCGCGCCACACGCTTGTCAGTTCGGCAGCCCCGATCGTGTTGGCGTATGTTGCCTTCGCCTCATCCACGGTATTGCCCACCGCAGGCACCTTGCCCTGCGCGTTGACCTTGCGCTTGCCCATGTCGCTCCACACGACATCGTAGACCTTCTCGTGGCTGTTGCCGCTGGCATCGATCCAGCCCTTGATGACCTGCACCCGGTCGAGATTGGCGCCGATCGGATCCTTGAGCGCCGAAACGATGAATGTCGGCGCGCGTCCCGGCCGCTTGTGCAGTTCGCCGCCCATTGGCACCCCGCGGCCATAGCCTTGCCTGACCCAGTCGCCCTTGAGGTCGCGCCGCGTGAAGTCCCAGCCGCCGAACAGGCGCACGCGCATGCGCGGCCCGGTGGTTGCATAGACCTCGCGGCGCATCATCGCGTCGAACAGGGCCTCGCGCGTGTTGGACGTGGCCCAGACGGCGGCGTAACCGCTCGCCAGGAAATTCCAGCCGATCCGTCCTTCGCCGCCCCCAAGGTTCATCGGCTCCATCGCGCGGATGGAATTCGGCTCGTTGCCGGTGTGCTTGCCGAGAAAATTATCGTCGTCGGCCGTCGCGAGCGAAGTATGGCTGTCAGTCGATCCGATCATGCCCAGCCGGTAAGGATTGACGCCGGTCCGCGCCTCGATCTCCAGCCCGCGCTTGAGCGCCTCGCGCACATATTCCCCGGCGAACATCGCATTGCTCTTGGGCAAGGTGAAAGGCAGGTTGCCAAGCTCCCAGCCGGCAACGCCATAACCGGCAAATTCGTCATTGGGCGACAGGAATGGATGCGCCTCGCTGTCGCCCTTGATCTGCGTCGCCTCGACCAGCGGCTCGCGCGAGATGCGGCGGCGCGCGTAAGCGGCAGTCATCGGCCCGCCATCCGGGCCGACCAGTTCGAACATGAGGCCATTGGACACGTTGCTGTTGTGCGGAATGGCAAGCGCGCGGCCGCCAGTCGTGCGTTCGTAGCGGTCCATGTAATCCCACAGCTTGTCGACGCTGGCGCCGCCGAACTGCGAACCGAAGGGCAGCACCTGGTCGGCCTTGTCCTTGCCGTCCCGGAAGATGACCACGCGGTGCAAGTTGTTGCCCTTGGGCTGCAGCGAATATTCGAAACCCATGAAAGCGGTGAACTTGCCCGGCTGGTTATACCGCTCGACGATCGCGGTGTGCTCATGCCAGATGCCGCGCGCAGATTCCTCGTTGCCGAGATCGTAATAGGCTTTGGGGATGGTGCCGTTGGCGCCGTGCACCATCAACTCGCCGATGATCTTCTGCGACTCCCGTGGCCCCTGCTTCATCAGGTCCTGCCAGTGCCGCAGGACCGGATCGGTCACCTGCGACGCGGGCATATCATAGAGCCGCCTCGTCGAGCCAAGGCTGTCGCTGTGATCGGCGATCACCAGGAAATCGAGCGGCCGGCCGAGCTGCGCCGCAAGGCCGGTGGACGATGTGACTTTCTCGCCCCTGGCGAAACGCAGCGCCGCCTCGGGGCCGAGCCGGTTGCCAAACGCGAAGGCGTCAAGCGAATTGGAGGTGTGAAGGTGCGTATCGCCCCAGAAGACCTGTTCGGGATAGGCCGTCTGCACGGCGGGCTGCTTGCCGGTCACGCTCGCCACAGCCACGCTTTGCTGCGGTGTGGGCGACGCCAGCGCCGCCATGGCCAGAGCCGCGCCTGCCAGTTTCTTCATCGCCGTTCTCCTCTCCCGTGGACCGACTATCGCCCGAGCTACCGCCGCTGTCCATCCCCGCGCCTTGCGTTGACGCAAGGGCAGGATCGTGCACATTGCCGCAATGCCGGCGGCGAGACCGGCCCGGAGAGAAGATATGAAGGCATTGCCCTGGATCGCAGGCCTAGGCGGGGCGGCTTTGCTGGCTGCGGCGGCCCTGATGCAGCTGAATGGCGATCCCGCGAAGGCGGCTGAAGTGGAGCCGCCAGACTGGGCGGCCGCCGAAGGTGCGGTTCCGGCCAATCCCCTGAAAGACGCCTATTTCGGCGAGCTTCACCTGCACACCAACCATTCGTTCGACAGCTTCATCTTCGGCAACCCTTTGGGGCCGGACGAGGCCTACCGCTTCGCCCAGGGCGAGCCGGTGAAATTCTATGGCGGGCAGATGCGCAGGCTCGACCGCCCGCTCGATTTCGTGGCAGTCACCGACCATGCCGAGTTCCTCGGCGAACTTAGGCTTTGCACCACGCCCGGCTCCGAGGTCTACGAGACCGAGATGTGCGCCTCGATGCGCGCCAACAACATGGCCGCATTCTCCAAGCTCGCAACCAGCGTTACCGCGCGCAAGCGCATGGCGGATGTCTGTCACGAAGACGGAGAGCTGTGCGTGGCGACAGCAGATACCCTGTGGACGCAAGTGCGCCTCACCGCCAACCGCTATTACAAGCCCGGCAAATTCACCACGCTGATCGGCTACGAGTTTTCCGCCAACGCGCCGACGGCCAGGTTCACCAACATGGACAACAAGACCAAGGCCGACGTGCCCGGTATGCTTCACCGAAACGTGATCTTCCGCAGCGACGCGGTGCCCGACAGGGCCTTCAGCGCCTATGACGGCACCGGCGAAGATATGCACACGTGGATGGAAGCGAACTGCACCGGCGCCTGCCGGGTGCTCGCGATCCCGCACAACATCAACTATTCGTGGGGCCGGTTCTTTTGGGACGGAAAGAACTCTGACGGCTCACCGTGGACCAGGGAGATACTCGAGCGCCGCGCCCGGATCGAGCCGCTGATCGAGATTTTCCAGATCAAGGGCTCGTCCGAATGCATGGCCGGGGTCGGCCTCACTGACGAAGAATGCGGCTTCGAGAACGCGGTGGCCGCTTGCCCGGCAGGCGAGGAAGACGGCTGCGCCAGCGGCAATGCCTTCGTGCGCACCGGCCTCGTCAAGGGGTTGAAGATCGAAGACGAAATGGGGGTCAATCCGTTCAAGTACGGGATCATCGCGGCGACCGATTCGCACAACGGCAATCCGGGCGACACGCGCGAGAGCAGCTATGCCGGACACCTCGGCGGACAGGATTCGACCCTTGGCAAGCGGCTCGGCTATCTCGACGCGCCCGGACCCGATGGCAGGCACGAGAAGGCGCGCAAGTTCGGCTTCACCATGTACAATCCCGGCGGGCTTGCCGGCGTCTGGGCGCCGAGGAACACGCGCGGCGCGATCTGGGATGCGCTGCACAGCCGCGAAACTTTCGGCACCTCGGGCACGCGCATTCGCGTGCGCTTCTTCGGATCGTTCGCTTATCCCGCTGATCTTCATCGCAGGCCCGGCATGCTGACGGCCGCCTATGCCAGGGGCGTGCCGATGGGCGGCGACCTGAAACGTGCGGGCAAGGTCAAGGCCCCGCGTTTTGTCGTCCAGGCCTTGCGCGATCCCGAGAGCGCACCTTTGCAGAAGATCCAGATCATCAAGGGCTGGACCGAAAATGGCGAGCTGAAATCGCGCACATTCGATGTCGTCTGTTCCGATGGGATCAGGCCCGACCTCAGGACCGGCATGTGCGCCGACAATCGGGCTTCGGTCGATATGCAGACCTGCGAGCCCGCCAAGGGCAAGGGCGCGGCGCAGCTTGCCGCGACATGGACCGATCCCGGTTTCGATGCTTCGAAGCGCGCGATCTATTATGTGCGCGTCCTTGAAAATCCGACCTGCCGGTGGAGCACGCGCGATTCGCTGAGGCTCGGCGTGCCGCACGATCCGAAATGGAGCGCCGCGATCAGGGAACGGGCGTGGACCTCGCCGATCTGGTATTCCCCTAACTGATCCGATCGACGGTCTCGTAATGGCCCGGTCTTGCCTTTGACAGCGCCTGCGTCCGGGCTTACCCGCGTTCGCAGAGCAGCGTTCGGCCTGATGGAGACCGGACCGCCGGAGGAGAGAAAATTCATGTCGAGAACCAGGAAGCGCGCTTTCGTAACCGGCGCGAGCCGCGGTGTGGGCAAGGGCATTGCCGTTACGCTTGCCAAGCACGGTTTTGACGTCGCGATCACCGCGCGCACCGTCAACGAGGGGGAGGAGCGCGAGCACTCCTCGACCGTCACCAAGTCCGATACTTCGGCCCTGCCGGGCAGCCTCTCGTCCACTGCAGACCTGATGCGTGCCGAAGGCGCCGAAGTGCTGGTGCTGCCGGCCGATCTGCTTGACCGCGCCTCGCTGGGCGCTGCGGCGACCACGGTGCTGGAGCGCTGGGGCGGGGTGGACCTGGTGGTGCACAATGCCCGCTTCATCGGCCCGGGGCACATGGACATGATGCTCGACACGCCGATCGACATTCTCGAAAAGCACGTCAACGGCAACGCGTTCGCGCCCTTCGTGCTCAACCACTATTTCCTGCCCTCGATGATCAAGCAGGGCGGCGGCACGGTGATCTACATCACATCGACCTCGGCCTACGACCTGCCCAGCCGCAAGGCAGGCACCGGTGGCTACGGCCTGTGCTACGGCATGTCGAAGGCGGCCGGGCATTCGATCGCCGGCTTCCTCGCGCTCGAATACGGCGACCAGGGCATCCGCTCGTTCAACGTGCAGCCCGGCCCGATCAAGACCGAGCGCTTGCTGCAGGACATGAAGGCTTTCGGTTTCAACGCCGAAGACTGGACCCCGCCCGAAGTCATCGGCGAAGTCTGCAACTGGCTTGCGACCTCGAAGGACGCCGACAAATATGCCGGTCAGTGCGTGCAGGGCCAGGAACTGTGCGACGAACTCAACCTGCTGCCCGGCTGGTCGCTGAAGCCGATCGCGGTCTGACGGGGCTGCCCCGCGAAGCTGCGGCGCGGCGGGCCTGATGTCATGTCGGGTCCGTCCGTCCCGCTTCGCCGGCGCTCGGCAATTCAATCTGCCAACGAGACCTGGTAAACCCGCCCTGCGCTGTTGAGCGGATAGAGCGCGGAGGCAAACTCGCCTTCGATATAGGCTGCCTTTCCGCCGCTGCGCGCGATGTCGTCGCGCACTTCTTCGGGAAGGCAGGCCCAGCGGCCCCGCGCCTTGAGCGTGTCAGCGTCAACAAATTTCGCGGTCAGTTTCCGGCAGGGTTCGCCATTCCAGACCGCCGGCTGATCGACCGCGCCCTTGTAGCGAAGCTCGAAGGCGCAGGCCGGCTTTCCCGAAACGACATCGTCCCTCTGACTAACGAAAACCGATTCTGCCGTTTCCACCGGCTCTTCGTCGATGGTGAGGGGAAGGGAATCGGCAGCGCCGAACACCGCAGACTCCTCGCTTGCGGCCTGAACCGGCCCAGCCCGATCGCCAGTCGGTGAGGTAGTAGACGCCGCGTCCGGCTTGCCCGTATCGGCTGGCGCAGGTTCGCTGCGGCGTTGATCACAGGCTCCGGCTAGAACGGCCAGCAGCAGGCTCGCTGCCACAGGCCAGACGCGAATTGCGCATCGGCCTGCATTCGGCCGCGCCTCGCAATCAAGCCGGATCGAATTCGACGTGGAGGTGATTGTTCGAGGCATTCTCGAAAATCTCGAAGATGACATCGTATCCGCTTCCGATCTCTGCCTGCACCGATTCGGCGAACTTGCGGCCGACTGACACCAGAACATTGTTGCCCCGGGAATCAAGCGCACGTCCGTCATAATGGAGCGATCCCTTCTTGTGCGTGGAATCGTTACCCGAGGTTATGACCGGCGTGGGCAGGTCCATGGTCTTCGCCAGCTTGGCGACTGCGGTGATCGCGATCCCCATGGCAGGGTCGAGCTGCGAGATCTTCACAGCCGCGCTCCTTACCAGCACTCCGTTGGCGGCAGCCACCGCGTTTCCATCGATCGTCGCGGCTGCCGCGCCAGGCTGCACCGACTTGATGATCACGGGGCCAGCAGCATCGAGCATTTTCAGGGCATCGGCGAGTTCTGCGGGATACCTGTTCTTGGTAATGCTGATCAGTTGGTTTCTCTGCCCCTTTGGGAGCTTGGTATTGGCGGCGACCCCCAGCACGTAGTCGGTCCGGCGGGCATAGATAGCCTCGATCAAGCGGCGGTCGTATTTGGCCGAAGTCCTCGCCTCGCCCTTGTCGCAGGCGTTGACTGCATCGATGAGGATGACGGCAGCCTTGCTGTGCTGGACCGCCACCGACCAGCACGCATCGCGCACGCCGTCGTGGCGCGCATCGAGGTCGAGGCCCTTCGCGGCAAGCACTGCGGCGACTGCGGTGCGATAATGCGTGCGTTCGATGAAGGTATGCTGGGCATCGCCGAAGGCCTGCGTCTGCGCCGCCGCAATTTCTTTCCAGATTCGTGAGAAATCGGCGGAGCCCGGCGTCGACGCACCGAATCTATCTGCCCAGGGCTTGCCCTCGGCCTTGAGGAAAGCGGTCAATGTCCCCGCGGCCGACGACAGCTGATAGGTGCCGTAGGAAACTCCGCCGGGATCGGAGACGCCGGTCGAGACCGCTCCCGGTCCTTCCTTGGCGCTTTCGTATTTCTGCGAGAGCGCGCCGAGCCGGTGCGCGCTTGCGGCGGACGGCGCCGACTTGGGCTTGGCCGGTTCGGGAGCTGGCAGCGGCACCGCCGCTTCCGCCAGATCGCAGGCAAGATCCAGCGCCTGCACATGCTTTTTGGTAAGACGCCCGCCAAGCAGGATCCTGACGGCATCGAAAATCGGCTTCCTGTTCATCGGCTCCCAGCCCCCTGTTCGTCTGGCTTCGAGACAGACCCTTTTCGAAGGCCGCTCCGAAGAACAACTGCACTTGCGAATTGGACTGTTCAAATTAATTCTTCTTAACTGGCAATGTAGAGCAACAGTTGAAGTTGGAATGGGGAAGCCGTGTTGGTTGCCATTGCGCCGTTATGGACATGCGCCCGGTCCTGCCTGTTCGCTTGGCGATGGCTGGCGGACCTGCAAACCGGGACGGATTCGTTTTTCCGCATTCCGCTTGATCGCGGCGCGCAGATGAACGAAGCTGTGCGGCACAGTCTTTGGCGATCCGCAAACAGGGTCGCAGCGCGGGAGGCGCCGAGATGGCAACCACAGCGGCGGTGCAAGGCCCCGCCATCGAAACCGGGTCCGGCGGCTGCAACGCGGTCCAGCGCGGCCGTCCGGCCCGCCTGACCTTCGAGCCGCTCGACGCGCCCTTCGGCGTGGTGGTGCGCGGCATCGAATGGAGCGACACCCCGCCAGAACCCGAGGTGGTCGCCGAGCTCACCCGCGCGATGCGCCGCCATCTGCTGCTGGTGCTGCGCGGACAGAGCTCGCCCAGCCATGAGCAGTCCAACCTGTTCTGGGGCGCGTTCGGGCCGCTTGTGATGGAAACGCTCGACGGACAGTTTCACTACAACCGTTTCAGCACCGAGAAAGCGGTCAACAACGTGATGCGCAGCAAGGAGGGCGGCAACCTCGTCGTCGCCGGCGATGACGGCATGATCGAGCTGGGGTGGCATTCAGACCAGTCACACAAGCCCCAGTTCAAGACGATCTCGCTGCTGGAGAACGTGCGCTTCGGGCCGGGCGCGGTGCCGACCGCGTTCCGCGACATGTACACCGTGTGCGAATTGCTGCCGCGCGAGATCAAGGCTCGGTTGGAGGGCAAGCAGGGCATTTTCCTCGATCCGCGCCTGCCCGGCCCCGACAAGCTGCCGCGCCTGTGCGACGCCATGCATCCGATCATCGCGTCGCATCCGGTCAGCGGCCGCAAGGCGATATTCGGCAGCAACTGGACGATCCACCGGATCGCCGGGATGAACGCCGAAGACAGCGCCGAGACAGTCGCCATGCTGCGCGACTTCGCTTTGGATAACGCGCCCTACTACGAGCATTTCTGGCAGGAGGGCGACATCTGCGTGTGGGACAATTTCGGCCTTCAGCACCGCCGCGAATTCCAGCCGCCGGGAGTGGAGCGGACCATGCGCCTGTTCGAGGGCGTGGCCGAAGGTTGATACCCGCATGACCGATGAGCTGCGCTTCGACGAGCGCGTCGCGCTCGTCACCGGCGCGGGCCGGGGCATGGGGCGCGAGCATGCACTGCTGCTCGCCCGGCGCGGGGCCAGGGTGGTCGTCGCCGATCGCGGGGTCGGGCTCTATGGCTCGGGGAGCGATTCCGCTCCGGCCGACGAAACAGTTGCGCTGATTTGTGACGAGGGCGGCGAAGCAGTCGCTTACACCGAGGACCTGAGCGACACGCGAGGCGCCAGCAATGCCGTTGCAGCTGCCTTGCAAATCTACGGCAGGCTCGATGCACTGGTGCACAACGCCGGGTTCACGCTGGGTTCGATGGATTTCGGCAGCGAGCAGATAGACCGCCTCGATGCGCTGCTGGCGATCAATGCGCGGGCGGCCTTCACCCTGTGCCGCGAGGCCTGGCCGGCGATGCAGGCGCATGGCTCGGGGCGAGTGGTGCTGGTCGGCTCGACCGCGATTTACGGCATTGCCGGATCGGTCTCCTATTCCGCCGCCAAGGCCGCCTATATCGGCCTCACGCGCGCCTTGGCTGCAGCGGGAGAATCGAACAATATCAAGGTCAACATGGTCAGCCCGGCCGGCGCAACGCGCATGGCCGAGAACATGGCGGAGGGCGAGTTTCGCGACTGGTTCCTCAAGACCTGCCGCGCCGAACTTGTGTCGCCGCTGGTGGGCTTGCTGTGTCACGAGACATGCCCGGTCAGCGGCGAACTGTTCGTCGCGGGCGGCGGGCGCGTCGCGCGCACGGTCATCGGCGAAACGGCGGGCTGGACCGATCCCGACATGACCGTGGAGCAACTCGCCCAGGCCATGCCGCAGATCATGGCGCAGGAGCCAGTGGCAAATCCGCGCACCACCGGCGAGGCGCTGGCGCTGTTCATGGAAACGATGGGCTTCAGCCCCAGCGAGCCCGCTTCCGGGCTTGGAGCAGTCAAGCCGAAGAATTGAGGATCGCCCCGCTGCGGCGCAGTTCCTCCACGTCGATGCCCGCTTCGGCCAGCACCTCATCGGTGTGTTCGCCCAGCATCGGCGCGACTCGCGACAGCCGCCACGGGCTTGCCGGCAAGGCATAGGGCGCGCCGGGATAGAGCACTTTGCGCCCAAGCTGCGGCTGGTCCATCTCGACCTGGAAGCCGCGATGCTTGTAATGCGGATCTTCGAAGGCTTCGTCAGGAGAATAGATGATCCCCACCGGGATGTTGGCCTTCTGCGCGCTTTCGAAGAAATCATAGGCCGTCATCTGGCTGCTGGCATAGGCCAGCGCCTCGCGCGCCGCGCCGAAGATCGCGGTGATCTCATCGTCTATGCCGACCCGCGAGATGTCGAGCACCGGGTGGTGCGTGCCCATTTCCAGGAAGACGGTCTCGGGAAAGTCCTTGTCGAAGCCATGCTGGCGAAACCATTCCAGCATCAGCGTGTACTGCTTGGCGGTGCGCGGCGGCAAGCCGGTGTTGACGTAGCGGCCGTCCTTGCAGCGGTACTGGGTCGGCATCGATGGATTGGTGCCCGCGTGGCGCCCGGTCTGGCGCTGCACTTGCTCCTGCGCCACCAGCCAGGTGTAGCTCGACAGCTCAGTGGTGACATTGGCTGCGGCATTCAGGGAAACGTCGATCTTCTGGCCTTGGCCGCCCGCCTCGCGAAAAATCAGCGCCGTCAGCGCGGCCTGCACCGCGAAATGCTCACCCATCGCATAGCCGTGATCGCCCATCGGCCGGATCGGCGGCAGGTCGTGGTCGTCATAGCCGCACACGGCCGTGACCCCGCCGCTGGCCAGGATCGTGAGGTCCGTCGCCTGCTCCGAAGCGCGCGGACCATCCGGGCCGAACGGCGTGATCGACACATGGATGAGCCTTGGCATCGCGCCCGTCAGCGCATCGTCGCCAAGCCCGGCCGCCGCGAGCACACCGGGGTCTTCAGCCTCGAGCAGCAGGTCCCCGCCGGCGATCAAGGTCAGCAAGGCTTCCCGGCCCTGCGGCACGTTCCAGTCGAGCGCCATGCCGCGCTTCGATGTGTTGTAGTGCCACCAGTGGAGGCTGCGCTCGGGATCGGGCACGTCGCCCGCGAAGGGCGCGTATCGGCGCGCGGCAGCACCCGCCAGCGGTTCGATAACGATCACATCCGCGCCCATGTCGGCAAGCAGCTTGCCAGCCAGAGCGCAGCGCTCGTGCGCCAGCTCGATCACGCGGATCCCGGCAAGCGCGCTCATATCACGCCCTCCTCGCGCAGCGCCGCGACAGCCTTTGCGTCCATGCCCAGAAGACCGGTGAGCACCTGCTCGGTATGTTCGCCGAGGCACGGTGCGCCGCGTTCGATCACCGGCGGGGTGCGCGACATGCGCAGCGGCAGGCCGTCAACCTGCACCTCGCCCATCGCGCTGTGCGTGACCTTGGGCCACAGGTTGAAATGCTCGTTGGCGGGATCGAGGTCGATCCGCTCGCGCGCGTCGAGCACGGCGGCGGCGGCGATCCCGGCCTGCTGGAGGCGTTGG
This sequence comes from Sphingomonadaceae bacterium, assembly GCA_947477745.1. Lineage (GTDB taxonomy): Bacteria > Pseudomonadota > Alphaproteobacteria > Sphingomonadales > Sphingomonadaceae > Novosphingobium. The sequence goes on from CANJUF010000001.1 coordinate 187,944, forward strand.
TGCAGCACGAACTTGTCATGCCGCGCGCACCACGCGTTCAACTGCCGGTCAAGCTCGTCCTGCCCGGCAATCCGGCCTTCGAGCGAGCGCCACTGCGCCGCCAAAGCCCAATTCTCACCGATTTCGTCCGCCAATCTGTGCCAGTCCGCATCATTGCGGCAGGCGATGGCGATCCACTGATCCTCGCCCAAGGCGCGGTAGATGCCGTGCGGCGCCATGGCCGGCCACTGGCAGCGGTTGCCAATCGGGCGGCCCTCACTGCGCGCCTTGCGGCCATTGACCGTATAGTCGAGCAGCGCCGGCCCATGAAGCGTCAGCCCGGTATCGCAGCACGCCATGTCCACCCATTGCCCCTCGCCAGTGCGCATGCGATGAAACAGCGCCAGCAGGATCGCCATCGACATGTAGTGCCCGCCGGTGTGGTCCATATAGCTGAAGCCCCAGCCTGCCGGTTCCCTGTCGGGCAGGCCGGAATTGAAGGTGAGGCCAGAGAGCGCCTGCACGATCGGCCCCCAGGTCTTGAAGTCGCGGTAAGGGCCGGAGTGGCCGAAGCCGCAGTTAGAGACATATATTATGTCGGGCCTGATCTCGCGCAGCCGTTCGTAGCCGAAGCCCAGCCGCTCGAGCACGCCCGCCGCAAAGTTTTCGGTCACCACGTCGGACTTGGCGATGATCTCCTCAAGTATCTCGCGTCCGCGCGCGGTCTTGAGGTTGAGCGTGATGCCCAGCTTTTCGACGTTGTGGTTGTTGAACCCGCCGCCAAGATCGGGTCCGCGCCGCTCGTCGACGAAAGGCGGGGTGTTGCGCAGAACGTCCCAGGCGCCGTTGTTGGTCGGATCCTCGATGCGGATCACTTCCGCGCCGAACGCCGCCATCCATTTAGTCGCCGCAGCCCCGGCAAGCTGCCCGGTGAAATCGCAAAACCGTATGCCCGAAAGCGCGCTCATCCCGTCCGTCCCTCATGCCCGGGTCGCTTCGCCCGGTTTTTCCCATTGCCCCGAATCCAGGACGCATCATCCACCAAAGCCATTGACGCAGCCGCATCGGAAATGGCAAGCGCGCAAAATACGCTGCGGCGCAAGCGGGCGGGTATAGCATAGTGGTAATGCACTAGCCTTCCAAGCTAGCTAGAGGGGTTCGATTCCCCTTACCCGCTCCAATTCCTCACACCGTCACTTCGCGCCATTCGCCCGGTGCCAGGCCGTCGAGCGTCCAGTCGCCCACGCGCCAGCGCACCAGCCGCAGCGTCGGCAGGCCGACAGCAGCGGTCATCCGGCGCACCTGCCGGTTGCGGCCTTCGCTGATGGTGAGCGAAAGCCAGCTATCCGGCACCGACTTGCGAAACCGCACCGGCGGATCGCGCGGCCACAGCGCTGGCGGATCGATCGCCTCAGCCTCGGCGGGGCGCGTCATTCCGTCCTTGAGCATCACGCCCTTGCGCAGCGCGGCAAGCGCCTCGTCGCCCACTTCGCCTTCGACCTGAACGAGGTAAGTCTTTCGTACCTTGTGCCGGGGTTCGGCGATGCGCGCGTGGAGACGGCCGTCATCCGTAAGCAGCAGCAACCCCTCGCTGTCGCGATCCAGCCGCCCTGCGGGATAGACGCCTGGTACCTTGATATAGGCGGACAGCGTTTCGCGCTCCGTTCCTTCGCTTCCCTTGTCAGTGAACTGGCTGAGCACGCCCATCGGCTTGTTGAACAGGATGAGGCGCGCCATTGATGGTCTTTAGGCTGCGGCTGCGCGAATTACAGCCCCTGGTTCAGCCGCAAACCCATCATGTCAATGCCGGGGTTCTGCTCGCCAAACAGCGTGGCATGGCTGACGTGCATCCAGCTTGCCTCGAGCGAAAGCCGATCACTCGCGCGCCAGCCAAGCCCGATCTCGGGTTCGAACAGTACCCGGCTGCCCAGCCCCCGATCGCGGCCATTGACGGGGTCGGCGCGGTGCGTGTCGCCATCGTGGACGACGATGGCAACCGCAGGCCGCAGATATAGCCGGCCCTTGCCAATCGTCCACGAAAGGCCCGCTCCCGCAAACGAGGTATCACCCACCGTATTGATTGACGCGATGACATAGGGGCCGGCTTGCCGATCGCATGCCAGCGCTCGATCGGCTTGAAGCGGTAGCCCAGCGCGATATCGGCCCCTCCCTCGGCGCCCTTGAGCGTCAGGGGGGTATCGACCTCATGGACATAGGCACCGGCGAACATCTCGTCGGCACGGGCAGGACCGGCAGCGATCAGGGCGGCGGCTGCAAGCAGGCGGAAAAGATGTCTCATCGTCTGGCTCCATGCCCGAAAATTGCGGAGGTGTCGTTAGCGGGAGCGGCGAAGCGATGCGCTGTCCCGGCTTCGCACAGTGGCAAGGCAATGTATCAACGCAGGCCAAGGCGGCGCGGGGCCGCCGCCCCTATCCCCCCGGCGCGGCGGCGCCTATGGGCATGGGCATGACCGGCCGGACCATACCTTCACCTTTTCGCATCGAGCTTGGCGCCACCTTGCGGCTGGCCGGGCCGCTCGCGATGGCGAACCTGCTGCAGATGGCGGTCTATGCAATCGACGTAATCTTCGTCGCCCGGCTGGGCGCCGATTCCCTGGCCGCGGCAAGCCTTGGCACTGCGGTGTTCGGCTCGGTCATGTGGGGTTTCCAGGGCCTCATCAGCGGCGCAGCGCCGCTCATCGCCGCCGAACTCGGGCGCGGCCGCCACGCCTTGCGCGAAGTGCGCCGGACGATGCGCATGGGCCTGTGGCTCTCCGTCGCATGCTGGCTGGCGGGGACGCTCATCTGCCTCGGCGCGGAGCCGTTCATGCTGGCGACCGGGCAGGATCCGGCGATCTCGGCCAGGTCGGGTCAGTTCGTCATGCTGCTGTCGCTGGCGATCGCGCCGACCGTGGCGAGCGGACTGCTGCGCATTTTCGTTTCGGCGCTAGGCCGTCCGGTCTTCGCGATGGCGATTACCGGGCTGGCAATCGTGCTCAACGCGCTTGGCAACTGGATATTCGTCTTCGGCAAACTGGGCGCACCCGCCCTGGGACTGAACGGATCGGCGATTTCGACGATCCTAACCGCCTTCGCGACCCTGGCCGCCTATGCCCTCGCCATCCGGAGCGACCGTCGCATGCGGCGCTATCACCTGTTCGGGCGCTGGTGGCGGGCCGAATGGCGGCGCCTGCGCCAGATTGCCCGGATCGGCCTGCCGATCGCCGCGACCGTCATCGCCGAGGGCGGACTGTTCAACGGCGCCGCGTTCCTGATGGGCCTGATCGGCACTGCGCAGCTTGCCGGACATACCGTTGCGTTGCAGATCGCCGCTTTTGCCTTCCAGATCCCGTTTGGCATGGCTCAAGCGGCCACGATCCGCGTCGGCTTTCACTATGGCGCGTCGAATTGGGCGGGCGTTGGCCACGCCGGCTGGGCGGCGATCGTCTCGTGCCTGGGCTTCCAGCTAGCCAGTTCGGCGGTGATGGTGCTGGCTCCCTCGGTTGTGATCTCCGCCTATGTCGATCCGCGAGCTGCCGCCAATGCGGCATTGGTGGGATTTGCTACGCAGTTCCTGCTGGTCGGCGCCGCGTTCCAGCTTTTCGACGGAATTCAGGCGGTTGCAGCGGGGGCGCTGCGCGGCCTGCAGGACACGCGCGTGCCGATGGTGATCGCACTGATCGGTTACTGGCCAATCGGCTTCGCATTGTCATGGGCGCTGGGACTGCACACGCCGCTTGGCGGCGTCGGGGTCTGGATCGGGCTGGCGGCCGGGCTGGTGGTAGTCGCCTGTGCGTTGCTGCTGCGCTGGTCGCGCCGGGCGGCCTTCAACCTCGTTCCCAGTGCGGAACAGGCATAAGATTTTCGTCCCGAATCGCTTGACGCGCCACCGGCCCGCACCCATATGCGCGCCCGTTGGCACTCCCGCACCGAGAGTGCCAAAACGTTCATGAGTTAAATTGAGGAGGGTTATCCCATGAGTTTTCGTCCGTTGCACGACCGTGTTCTCGTGCGCCGCGTCGAGGCCGAGGAAAAGACGGCCGGCGGCATCATCATTCCTGACAGCGCCAAGGAAAAGCCCGCTGAGGGCGAGATCGTCTCTGTCGGCGAAGGCCTGCGCGACGACGACGGCGACCGCATTGCGCTCGACGTCAAGGCTGGCGACCGCGTGCTGTTCGGCAAGTGGTCGGGCACCGAAGTCACCGTCGACGGCGAAGAGCTGTTGATCATGAAGGAAAGCGACATTCTCGGCATCATCGGCTGAGAAGGCTCCGCTCCCGTCTATCCAACCCAATCAAGAAGGTAATCAAACATGGCAGCCAAGGACGTACGTTTTGGCCGTGACGCGCGCGAGGAAATCCTCAACGGCGTCAACATTCTCGCCAATGCAGTGAAAGTCACGCTCGGCCCCAAGGGCCGCAATGTCGTGATCGACAAGAGCTTCGGCGCTCCGCGCATCACCAAGGACGGTGTCACCGTCGCCAAGGAAATCGAGCTCAAGGGCAAGTTCGAGAACATGGGCGCGCAGATGCTGCGCGAAGTCGCCAGCAAGACCAACGACATCGCGGGCGACGGCACCACCACCGCCACCGTGCTCGCCCAGTCGATCGTGCAGGAAGGCATGAAGTCGGTCTCCGCCGGCATGAACCCGATGGACCTCAAGCGCGGCATCGATCTCGCCGTGACCAAGGTCGTCGAAGATCTCCAGAAGCGTTCGAACCCGGTTTCCGGTTCGAAGGAAATCGCTCAGGTCGGCATCATCTCCGCCAACGGCGACCGTGAAGTCGGCGAGAAGATCGCCGAAGCCATGGAAAAGGTCGGCAAGGAAGGCGTCATCACCGTGGAGGAGGCCAAGGGTCTCGAATTCGAACTCGATGTCGTTGAAGGCATGCAGTTCGACCGCGGCTACCTCTCACCCTACTTCGTCACCAACCCCGACAAGATGACGGTCGAGCTGGAAAACCCCTACATCCTGATCCACGAGAAGAAGCTCTCGAACCTGCAGCCGATGCTGCCGATCCTCGAGGCCGTGGTGCAGTCGGGTCGTCCGCTGCTGATCATCGCCGAAGACATCGAAGGCGAGGCTCTCGCCACGCTGGTGGTCAACAAGCTGCGCGGCGGCCTCAAGGTCGCGGCAGTCAAGGCTCCCGGCTTCGGCGATCGCCGCAAAGCGATGCTGCAGGACATCTCGATCCTGACCGCAGGCGAGATGATTTCCGAAGACCTCGGCATCAAGCTTGAGAACGTGTCGCTGGCCATGCTCGGCCAGGCCAAGAAGATCTCGATCGACAAGGATAATACCACGATCGTCGACGGCGCTGGCGCCGGTGACGACATCAAGGCCCGGGTCGAGCAGATCCGCGCCCAGATCGAGACCACCACCAGCGATTACGACAAGGAGAAGCTCCAGGAGCGTCTTGCTAAGCTGGCTGGCGGCGTTGCCGTCATCAAGGTCGGCGGTGCCACCGAAGTCGAGGTGAAGGAGCGCAAGGACCGCGTCGATGACGCGCTTCACGCCACCCGCGCCGCGGTCGAGGAAGGCATCGTCCCGGGCGGCGGCACTGCGCTGCTTTATGCCACCAAGGCGCTCGAAGGCATGACCGGCGTCAACGAGGACCAGACCCGCGGCATCGACATCGTTCGCCGCGCGCTGCAATCGCCGCTCCGTCAGATTGCCGAGAACGCCGGCTTCGACGGCGCTGTCGTCGCGGGCAAGCTGATCGACGGCAACGACGAGAAGATGGGCTTCAATGCGTCGACCGACGTCTATGAAGACCTCGTCGCCGCCGGCGTCATCGATCCGACCAAGGTAGTGCGCACCGCACTGCAGGACGCCGCTTCGGTTTCCGGCCTGCTGATCACCACCGAGGCCGCAATTGCCGAGAAGCCGGACGACAAGCCGGCGATGCCGATGCCCGATATGAGCGGCATGGGCGGCGGCATGGGCTTCTGATTCGAAGCTTACGACTAACGTAATGCTGGGGCCGGGAGGAGCGATTCTCCCGGCCCTTTGCATTTGGGCCAAGGCAAACTACCCTTTTGCATCGGGTCGGCGCAGCTGGGACTCGCTTCGTCGCGCTGGCTGTTGGGCGGCAGGACCGAGAGGGATTAAGGTAAAATACAGTGTCTTGGGGGTAATTGCTGATTCCATGGCAAGCGCACGAATCATAAAAAGGTTGGCGGGTTTCGCATCGGCGCTGGCACTTTCCGCCAGCGTCCTGTTTGTGCCTGCCTCCGCGCAGGCCGAAGATCTCAGCACGCTCGAGCACGCGTTCGACAACGCGCTGGTCAGGCAGGACCGCAGCCCGAAGGTTTACCAGTCGAGTTTCGAAGCGCAGCTCGCTGCCCTGACGGAAGCCTCGCAGGGCCGGATCGGTGTCGCCGCAATGGACCTGTCGACCGGTCAGACCGTCGATGTTCTTGGCGCGCAACGCTTTCCGATGGCGAGTACCAGCAAGATCGCCATAGCCGCTACTTTCCTTGAGGGGGTCGAGCAGCGGCGCTGGAGCCTGACCAGCCAGTTTCCGCTGATGGTTGCCGTACGCTCAGCCGCGAATTCCACGCCGGTAGCCCCGGTCCAGGCAGGCGAGTCCATGCAGGCGATCGAACTGATCGAACTGATGATCACGCGCAGCAGCAATCCGGCGACCGACGCGCTGCTCGCCGCTGTCGGCGGTCCCCAGGCGGTGAACGACTGGGCACGGCGCGCCGGGATCAGCGATTTCCGGATCGACCGCGACATCGCCACTCTGGTTCGCGACGATGGCGATGTCGATCCTGCGACAGTCATCGATTACCGCGACAGCGCGACACCGCTGGCCATGGTCCAGCTGCTAAGCGGGCTTTACCGTGGAAAGTGGCTGCAGGCGAGGCACCGCGATGTAATCCTCGGCGCAATGGAACGCTGCAAGACCGGCAAGCGGCGCATTCCCGCGCTGCTCCCCGAAAATGCCATGGTCGCGCACAAGACCGGCTCGCTTTACAACACTAGCAGCGATGTCGGCATTGTCTGGACGCCTGAAGGGCGGGCCATTGCCGTTGCGATCTATGTCACCGGGCAAGGCTCGCGCCTCAATCGCGAGACGCGGATCGCGCAGCTCGCGCGTGCGATTTACGACGGCTACGCCAGCGGCGCTGCGCTTCCGCGCAGGACTGCGCTGCGCTAATTTCGGCGGTCCGACGGCAGCGCGAATTTCGGATTTCGGGTAGAGATTGGCCTATTCGGCCTGGAGCGCGGCTTCGGCGTCGGCAGCGGCCTGTTCGGCGGCGGCTGCCTGGTCGTTCGCGGTCTGCTCGACCTCCATGGCTTCGGTATCGGTCGCAGCTTCGGCATCGGCGGCCGCGTCATCGGCGGCAGCCTCAGCTGCGCCAGGCTCCTCAGCCATCGTTTCGGTTTCGACAATGGCTTCGTCGGCCATGGCTTCGGTATCGGCGGAAGCATCGCCGCTATCTGCATTCGAGCACGCTGCAAGAGCAATGGCGCCAAGAGCGGCAGTAGCGGCGAAAACGAACTTGCGCATCGATGCGATTCCTTGAACGTCTGAGGTAACAATGGGCCAATACCAGCCCGCTTCGCGCTTCAGGATAGGCAGAATGCCATCAGCCTGCAAGCGCCCGAAGATGGATGCACTATTCAACTGTCCGGGCTTTGGACAAGAAAAGGGCGCGGGAACCGAACCGGCCCCGCGCCCTGATCAGTCAAGAGGTAACCGAATTATTCGGCAGCCTTGTCCGCAGGAGCGGCAGCGTCGGGAGCAGCAGCATCAGCAGCAGCGCCTTCGGCAGCAGCAGCAGCACCGTCAGCAGCGCCTTCAGCGGCGTCACCAGCGTCCTTGGCGGCGTCACCGGCAGCAGTAGCAGCGTCGGCAGCGCCTTCGGCAGCGTCGCCAGCAGCGGCAGCGGCATCGTCAGCAGCGGCATCAGCCGTCTGCTCGGCGGAATCCTTCGTGGCTTCCGAGCAAGCCGCGAGCGAAAGGGCGCCAATGGTGGCGGCAGCAGCGAAAACGATCTTGCGCATCTTATGGTAATCCTTGAACAGCAAGTGGACCAGGCGCGGCGCATGCCGCACCGGAAGCCCGCCGCAAACGACAGGCTCCGCCGCGTCAATTAGTCGTCTTGTCGCACCTATGCAAGCGCTTGTCGCATAAGCCGCGATTTCGTTGTGCTGAAATATGCGAATACGGCGCAATTGTGTCATTGTTATGACTGGCCGTCGCTGCGCATATCGAGGCTGACGACCGCCCTTGCGGCTGCTAACGAGCCGGGATGGAGCCCAAACAGCATCTCTACCTCGTCGACGGTTCGGCTTACATCTTCCGCGCCTACCACCGGCTGCCGCCGCTCACCGACCCCGAAGGCACGCCGGTCGGCGCGGTTTACGGCTATACAACGATGCTGTGGAAACTCGCCGAAGACCTCAACAAGGCCGACGGACCGACGCATCTGGCCGTGATCCTCGACAAGGCGGGCACCTCATTTCGCAATGAAATCTATGACAAATACAAGGCCAACCGCCCGCCGCCGCCCGAAGACCTGGTCCCGCAGTTCCCGCTGATTCGCGACGCCACCCGCGCCTTCTCGTTGCCGCTGATCGAAGAAGACGACGTCGAGGCGGACGACATGATCGCTTCCTATGCCCGCGAGGCGACTCGGCAGGGTTGGGACGTCACTATCGTTTCGTCGGACAAGGACCTGATGCAGCTCGTCGGCAAGTGCAGCGAGCCCGCAGACGGACTGCAAGGCGGCTGCATCGACATGCTGGACACGATGAAAAACCAGCGCATCGACATTGCCGAGGTCGAGGAAAAATTCGGCGTGCCGCCCGAGAAGGTCGGCGATGTGCTCGCGCTGATGGGCGATTCGGCTGACAACATTCCCGGCGTGTTCGGGATCGGTCCCAAGACCGCGACCAAGCTGATCCAGGACCACGGCGATCTCGAATCGGTCTTGGCGGCAGCGCCCGCGATGAAGCCATCGAAGCTGCAGGAGCGCCTGATCGAGCACGCGGATATGGCGCGGCTCAGCAGGATCCTTGTGACCCTGCGCGAGGATTGCGACCTGCCCATGCCGCTCGAGGCATTCAAACTGACGTCCATCCCGCCCGATCCGCTTGCCATGTTCCTCGAGAAGCACGGCTTCACCAGCCTGCTCAAGCGGCTAGGCGCGGGTTCGGGCAGTCCCGAGCGCGCTACCCAGCTCAATCCTGCCAAGCCATCGAGCGCCGCGTCGGCACCGGCTGAGGGAGCGGCGCGCCAGCCGCTGCCCGAAATGCCCGCGATCGACCGCGAAGCCTACGAATGCGTCACCAGCCTCGATGCGCTCGACGCATGGATCGCGCGTGCCTTCGCTGCCCGCAAGCTCGCCTTCGACACCGAAACCAGCGCGCTGGACGCGATGCAGGCGGACCTGTGCGGGATCAGCCTGGCGGTGGGGCCGAACCAGGCCTGCTATGTGCCGCTTGGCCACGGCGGCAGCGACATGTTCGCCGAAAAACCGCTGCAGATCCCGATCGACGATGCGCTGGCGCGGCTCAAGCCGCTGCTCGAGAGCGATGCGGTGCTCAAGGTCGGGCAGAACATCAAGTACGACCTCAACGTCATGGCAAGGCACGGCATTCATGTCGCTCCCATCGACGACACCATGGTCATCAGCTTCTGCCTCGATGCCGGGCGCAGCACCGATGGCGTGGGCGGCGGACACGGCATGGACGAACTTGCGATGCGGCACTTCGGCCACCAGTGCATCCCCTTCAAGGACGTGTGCGGCGCGGGCAAGAAGGCGATCTCCTTTACCGAAGTCGATCTCGCGCGCGCTACCTCCTATGCCGCCGAGGATGCCGACGTCACCTGGCGGCTGCACCGCCTGCTCAAGCCGCGCCTGCCTAACGAAGGCGGCACCCGGATCTACGAGCGAGTCGATCGCCCGCTGATCCCGGTGGTCGCGCAGATGGAGCGCCACGGCATCCGGGTCGAACGCGAACGCCTCGCCCGCCTGTCTTCGGAATTCGCCGAACAGATGGCGCTGCTCGAAGCCGAGATCCATTCGCTTGCCGGCGGGCCGTTCCTGATCGGCAGCCCCAAACAGCTTGGCGACGTGCTGTTCGACAAGATGGGACTCAAGGGCGGCAAGAAAGGCAAGTCCGGCCAGTATTCCACCGATGTCGGGATTCTCGAAGGCCTCGCCGCGCAGGGCGTCGAAATGGCGCGCAAGGTGCTCGACTGGCGCCAGCTATCGAAGCTGCGTTCGACCTATACCGAATCGCTGCAGGCCGCGATCAACCGCAATACGGGCCGCGTCCACACGAGCTATTCGCTGGTCGGCGCGCAGACCGGGCGCTTGTCGTCCACCGAACCCAATTTGCAGAATATCCCGATCCGCACCGAGATCGGGCGCCAGATCCGCGAATGCTTCGTCGCCGAGCCCGGAAACCTGCTGCTCGCCGCCGACTACAGTCAGATCGAACTGCGGCTCGCCGCGCACATGTGCGACGTGCCCACGCTCAAGGAAGCCTTTGCGGCGGGAGAGGACATTCACGCCCGCACCGCCAACGAGATGTTCGGAACCGTGGACCGCGATACCCGCGCGCGCGCCAAGACCATCAATTTCGCGATCCTTTACGGCATCTCGCGTTGGGGGCTTGCCGGGCGGCTCGGGGTCGAGGCGGACGAGGCGCAGGCGATGATCGACCGCTATTTCGAGCGGTTTCCCGGCATCCAGCGCTACATCCACGAAACGCTCGAATCGGTGCGCGCACTGGGCTATTCACAGACGCTGTTCGGCCGCAAGACGTGGTTCCCGCGGATCAATTCGAAGCAGCAGGCCGAGCGGCAGGGCAGCGAGCGCGCCGCGATCAACGCGCCGATACAAGGCACCAGCGCCGACATCATCAAGCGGGCGATGGCGCGGATGATGCCCGCGCTAAGCGAGGCAGGCCTCGGCCATGTGCGGATGCTGCTGCAGGTCCACGACGAACTGGTGTTCGAGCTTCCCGAAGGAGATGTTTCGGCGGCTTCGGCGGTTATCCGCGACGTGATGGCCGGCGCAGCGGAGCCAGCCGTCAAGCTTAGCGTGCCCCTGGGCGTCGATATCGGTTCGGGGCCTAGCTGGGGCGCGGCGCATTGATCGGCGATCTGCTTCACTGGTCGGGCACGCTTGCCAATGCGATGATCGCGGCGGGCATCGCCATTGGCCTCGCCCTCGTTCTCCATTTCGCGCTGTTCACGGTGCTGGCGCGCATTGCCCGCATGTCATCGAGCGAAGCGGGCGCGGAGATCGTGCGCCGCCTGCGCCAGCCGCTGCGCTGGTCGATCATGGCGGTTGCGCTGTCGCTGGCGGCCGAGGGCAACGAGACGCTGGCGCGGGTTTGGGAGGCGGCAGCACGCTTCGTGGTGCCCGCGCTGCTGGGCTGGACCATCTATGCGCTGATCCAGGCGCTGGCCCTGGTCATTTCCCGCCAGGCCGAAGGCGTTTCGGACCAGATCGTCGCGCGCAGCCGCCAGACCCGGGTCACGATCCTGTCGCGCTCGGCGGGCGGCATCGTCATCGTCATCACCGTGGCGCTGATGCTGTTCAACGTGCCCGCGGTGCGCAGCATCGGCGTGACCCTGATGGCCTCGGCGGGCCTTGCCGCGCTGGCGGTGGGCGCTGCGGCCCAGCCCGCGCTCAAATCGCTGATCGCGGGCCTGCAGATGGCGATCACCGAGCCGATCCGGATCGGCGATCTTGTCGCCATCGACGGCGAGAGCGGCCGTGTCGAGGACATCCGCATGAGCTATGTCGTGATCCGCACCGGCGACGAGCGGCGGGTCATCGTGCCGACCAGCAAGTTTCTCGATACGACTTTCGAGAACTGGACCCGCGTCGCCACCGGCATCACCGGCTCGGTGGTGGTGCCGATCAAGCCGGGCTACGCTTTCGCGCCGCTGCGCGAGGCCTATATGGCGCGAATCGCGCTGCGCCCCGAATGGGACGAGCGAACCGCCGCGCTCAACGTTGCGGACGTGCGGGTCGGTTCGGTCGAACTGCGCTTCGTGATGAGCGCACGCGATCCCGGCTCGCTCGACAAATTGCGCCTCGCCATGCGCGAATCGATGCTCGAATGGCTGCGCGAGGAAATGCCCGAAGCGCTGTGCGACGAGGTTTGAGGGTCAGCCTCTCCCGAAAGGGGGAGAAAGCAAACCCTCACCCGTGCTTTTTGTCCCGCACCGGTTCGACCATGCCGGGCGCGAGGAAGCCGACCGGCGTGACCGCCATCGCCCGCTTCTTCAGTTCGCCGCGCATCTTCTTGTATTCCTCCTCCATCTCGGCAGTGACCGTGGCGCGCGAATCCTCGAGCGCCTCTACAAAGTCGGAAGCGTCAACCTTGCTGACTTTCGCGCCGTGCCGCCGCAAGGCGACAAGGCCTGCGCGGCGCACAACGTCCTCGAGGTCCGCGCCAGTGAAGCGGTCGGTCTCGGCGGCGACCTTGGCCAGGTCGACATCCTTGGCGAGCGGCATCTTGGCGGTGTGGATCTTGAGGATATGTTCGCGTCCCGCCTCGTCGGGAGTGCCGACATAGACCAGTTCGTCGAAGCGGCCCGGCCGCAGCAGCGCCGGATCGACCAGCGCAGGACGGTTGGTCGCGCCGATCACCACCACCGATTGCAGTTCCTCCATCCCGTCCATCTCGGCAAGGATGGTGTTGACCACGCGCGCGGTGACCTGCGGCTCACCGGTGCCGCCGCCGCTGCCGCGCGCGGGCACCAGGCTGTCGATTTCGTCGATGAAGATCACGCAGGGCGCAACCTGCCGGGCGCGCGCGAACAGCCGCGAAATCTGCTGCTCGCTCTCGCCATACCATTTCGACAGCAGGTCGGACGACTTGATCGAGATGAAGTTGGCCTCGGCTTCCTTGGCAACGGCCTTGGCCAGCAGGGTCTTGCCGGTGCCTGGTGGGCCGTAAAGCAGGAAGCCCTTCGCCGGGCGGATGCCGAGCTTGTGGAAGGCTTCGGGATGCTTGAGCGGCAGCTCGACGCCCTCCTTCAGCTTTTCCTGCGCTTCATCGACACCGCCGACATCGTCCCAGCCCACGTCGGGCGTCTGCACCATGACCTCGCGCATCGCTGAAGGCTGGACGCGCTTAAGTGCGGCAATGAAATCGTCGCGCTCGACCGAAAGCCGCTCGAGCACTTCGGCAGGGATCGTGCGCGCTTCGAGGTCGAGCTCGGGCATGATCCGCCGCACCGCCTCGATCGCGGCCTCGCGGGCGAGCGCGGCAATGTCCGCGCCGACGAAGCCGTGCGTGGTGCGCGCCAGTTCGGCAAGGTCGACCCCGTCGCCCAGCGGCATGCCGCGGGTGTGAATGCCGATGATCTCGCGGCGGCCCTTCTCGTCGGGCACGCCGATGACGATCTCGCGGTCGAAGCGGCCGGGGCGGCGGAGCGCCTCGTCGATCGCATCGGGCCGGTTGGTGGCGGCGATGACGACGACGTTCACGCGCGAGTTGAGCCCATCCATCAGGGTCAGCAGCTGGGCGACCAATCGCTTTTCGGTCTCGCCCTGAACGTTCTGGCGTTTGGGCGCGATCGAATCGATCTCGTCGATGAAGATGATCGAGGGCGCGGCCTTCTCCGCTTCCTCGAACACTTCGCGCAGCCGCTTCTCGCTCTCCCCGTAGCCCGAGCCCATGATTTCCGGCCCGTTGATCAGCAGGAAATTCGCGTCGCTCTCGTTGGCGACAGCCTGGGCAAGCCGGGTCTTGCCGGTGCCTGGCGGGCCATGCAGCAGCACCCCGCGCGGCGGATCGACGCCGAGCCGGGTGAACAGCTCGGGATAGCGCAGCGGCAGCTCGACCATCTCGCGCAGCTGGCGGATCGTCTCGCTCATCCCGCCGACGTCGTCGTAGTTGATGTCACCGCGCGGGCTCTGCGCTTCCTCGAACATCTCGCGCAGCTCGACCTCGGTATTCTCGTCGATGTGGACGATGCCCTTGGGGGTGGTCGCCACGACGTTGAGCCGGATCTGGGTGAGCGCATAGGCGGGCGTATTGAACATGCGCGAAAGTTGCGGCGGAATATCGCCGACCTGCTGGCGCCCGGTAGTGGCGATGAGATCGCCCGCGATCATCGGACGGCCGAGGAAATTGCGCTTGAGCGCCTGGCCCGGCCCCTGCAGCCGCACCGATTGCTGCGCGGGCGCGAAGACCACGCGCTGCGCCGGGCGCGATTCGGCCTTGCGCACCTGGACATGTTCGCCCGAGCCGACTTCGGCATTGCCGCGCTGAAGGCCATCGAGCCGGATCACGTCGAGCCCCTCGTCTTCCGGGTAAGCAAGCATTGCCCGCGCCACGGTCGTGTCCTTGCCGACGATTTCGAGCACGTCGCCTTCCATCGCGCCAAGGCGCGAAAGCGCCTCCTTGGGCAGGCGGGCGATTCCGTGCCCGCTTTCTTCCTGGCGCGCCGCCGCAACTTGCAATTTGATCGTGCGCACATCGGTTGCGACTGGGGCATCGGCCATGGACTAATCCTTGTTTACCGGCGGGACCGGCCAATGCCGCTCAGTGCCATCAAGGTCCAGCTAGGCATTAGTGCACAATTTTTCAAACCCGCGGCGATAGCCCGCCAAAAGCTTGCTCCGTGAGAGCCAAGAAAAGGGCCCGGTCGATAAATCGGCCGGGCCTGAGAGTTTGGGAGAGGATGCCTGAAAGGCAGGATCGATATGAGCTAAAGCGGCGATTTGTGCAAATGCGAAAAACGCATTAACTGATGAGTTTTTTACATCAAAGCGAGAGCTTGTGCCCATCATATTGTTTTTAAATGATTTTTTATCAGGCCCATTGGAAATGCCGCGTGAACTAGTTTCGCGACAGCGAACTGATTGCTGCACTGCACCCAAAATTTCCCGCATAATCGCGGCGCGGCTGTCCTCAGTGCGCCAGCAGCAGCGCGGGGCCATCCTGCTTGTCGAGAAAATACCGGGTGACCCCGCCAAACAGATACTCGCGCATGCGGCTTTTGCCGTAAGCGCCCATCACCAGCACGTCAGCGCCGGTCCGGGCAACCGCCAAGTCGAGCGTTTCCTCGGTCGATCCGCGGCGCGGCAGTTCGTCGAGTTCAGCCTTGATGCCGTGCCGCGAAAGATAGCGGAGCGCCTCGGTGAGCGGGAAGCCACCGGGCTTTTCGGCAACGGTAATCACCTGAACCCGGGCGCAAGCGGCAAGCAGCGGCACCGCATGGCGCAGCGCGCAGGCCGCCTCGTCGCCGCCGTCCCACGCCACGCAAACCCCGCTCAGCGGAACCGGAAGGATAGTCTTTTCGCCCAGCGCCAGAATCGGTGTGCGAGCCGACAAGGCAAGATCGCCCGCCAGCCCGCCCGCGCGCGAGACAATCACCAGATCGGCGAGCCGCGCGGCCTTGGCCAGCGCCTCGACTGGCTCGGCCTCCGAGCGCACCACATCGAAGGGCACATCCTCGCGCGCCAGCCGCTCCTCGAGCTTGCCGGCCGCGGCATCGTCGTCGGCCATGGCCTGCTTGAGAGCGTCGGAGGCAACGTAGCTGCCGCCCATTGGGTCCATTGCGACATAACGCACCACCGGCGTATCGACGAGCAAGGTGATATGGCCCTGATTGGCACGCGCGATCGCAAGCGCCGATTCGAGGCGCGCCTCCATGCCGGGAAGCCGGTCTGCACTGACGAGAATGGAACGCATGTTTGTGCCTCCTTCTGCACACACGTTCTGCTTAGGCGCGAGAACGCCGCTGTCCAATGATCTGGATCAATTTTCGGGTTCTAGCTGATGCCTCCGCGGCCGCGCGATAAATCGACATCGGCACGAGACCGCTGAAACGGCTGGACCTTGACTTTGGCCTTGCGCTATCGGGCAAGGCCGTGCTGCATTGCAACATCACCGATTGGAGCCAGCCGGAATGAACAAGATATATCCCGATGCCAAGGCCGCGCTCGATGGCCTCCTTCGCGACGGCCTGCTGATCGCCAGCGGCGGTTTCGGCCTTTGCGGCATGCCCGAGCGGCTGCTCGAGGCGGTGCAGGCGAGCGGGGTGAAGGACCTGACCTTTGCCAGCAACAATGCCGGGATCGACAACGAAGGCATCGGCAAGCTGCTGCGCACGCGGCAAGTGAAGAAAATGATTGCCAGCTATGTCGGCGAGAACAAGGAATTCGAGCGCCAGTACCTCGCCGGCGAGCTTGAGGTCGAATTCTGCCCCCAAGGCACGCTCGCCGAGCGCATGCGCGCCGGCGGTGCGGGCATTCCCGGCTTCTACACGAAGACCGGCGTCGGCACCCTGATTGCCGAAGGCAAGGAAACCAAGGTCTTCGGCGGCGAGGAATATGTCCTCGAACGCGGCATCTTCGCCGACTTGTCGCTGGTCAAGGCGTGGAAAGCCGACGAGACCGGCAACGTCGTGTTCCGCAAGACCGCGCGCAATTTCAACGTACCTGCGGCGACCTGCGGCAAGGTCTGCCTGGTCGAGGTTGAGGAGATCGTGCCGGTTGGCAGCCTCGATCCCGACTGTGTCCATCTGCCCGGCGTTTATGTGCAGCGCCTGATTGTAGGCGCGCCCTATGACAAGAAAATCGAGTTCCGAACGGTGCGCGAAAGGGAGGCGGCATGATGGGCTGGACCCGCGACGAGATGGCCGCCCGCGCCGCGCAGGAACTGCGCGACGGGTTTTACGTCAACCTTGGCATCGGCATCCCGACCCTGGTGGCGAACCATGTGCCTGAGGGCATGATGGTCACGCTGCAATCGGAAAACGGCATGCTTGGCATCGGCCCTTTTCCTTATGACGACGAGGTCGACGCCGATCTGATCAATGCGGGCAAGCAGACGGTGAGCGAACTGGCGCACTCGACCTATTTCGATTCGGCGCAAAGTTTCGCCATGATCCGCGGCGGCCATATCGATCTTGCCGTGCTTGGCGGCATGGAAGTGGCCGAGAACGGCGACCTCGCCAACTGGATGGTGCCGGGCAAGATGATCAAGGGCATGGGCGGGGCGATGGACCTCGTCGCCGGCGTCAAGAAGATCATCGTGGTGATGGAACACACCAGCAAGGACGGCAGCCCCAAGTTCATCCCGGAATGCACCCTGCCGCTGACGGGCAGGAATGTGGTCGATATGGTGATCACCGATCTTGCCGTGTTCCAAAGGCCCGATCACGCTTCGCCGTTCAAGCTGATCGAGACGGCACCGGGCGTGAATGCGGAAGAGGTTGCGGCAAAAACCACAGCGCATTACCTGTCCTGACTTAACGCAGGAGAGAGAACCATGGCCGACATTTCCGCAATCCCGCTCAAGCGCATCGACGGCGCGTCCGACAGCCTCGCCAATCACAAGGGCAATGTCCTGCTGGTGGTGAACGTCGCCTCGAAGTGCGGCCTAACGCCGCAGTACGAAGGGCTTGAGGCACTTTACGGCAAATACAAGGACAAGGGCTTCGAGGTTCTGGGCTTTCCCGCCAACGATTTCGGCGCGCAGGAGCCGGGCACTCACGAGGAAATCGCCGAGTTCTGCAAGGTCAACTACGGCGTCTCCTTCCCGCTGTTCGCCAAGGCGGACGTTACCGGGCCGGGCAAACAGCCGCTATATGCCGGACTGATCGAGGCCGTGCCCGAAAAGCAGGGACCGGCAACCGAATTCCGCGAACGTCTCAAAGGCTTCGGCATGAGCCCGACCGAGGATCCCGAAGTGCTGTGGAACTTCGAGAAGTTCGTGATCGGCAAAGACGGCGATGTCGTCGCGCGCTTCGCCCCCGGCACGACGCCCGACGACCCGGCGCTGGTCGGCACGATCGAGGCCGAACTGGCGAAGTAGGGCGGGTCCTCGCTACGCCGAGGGCCTTTGTCGTTCCCAAGCCTCCATCGCCGCGCGGCACCGCCCCGCGCCTTGTTCGGGCGGCAGGTCACGAAGCTCGGGAGTAAGCGATTCCAGCTCAATGGTGAGCGCCGGGTTATTGGCGAGCACCGCCTCGGTTACTTCCCAGAGCGGCAGGTCGCCTTCGCCCGGCAAGTCGCGCCAGAACATGCCGTGAGCCGGATCGCGCGGGCGCGCGGTGGTAACGTCGCAAAGCTGGAAGCCGACGATGCGCCCGGGTTCCAGCGCCCTGATGTCGTCCACGCTCGAGCCCGCGTTTGACCAATGCGTGGGATCGAACAGCAGGCCGCAATTGCTCGCGCCGCTGGCGCGCGCCAACCGGTCGGTTGTGGCGAGGTCGGGAAAGCCGGTGCCCGCGATCGGCTCCAGCCCCACCGTCAGCCCGCGCCGAGCGGCTTGGCGGCAGAGCTCGCCCACGCCATCCGCCAATTCCTCAAATCCGACCGGCTCACCGCGATAGTGCGCGACATTGACCATCGGCGCTTCGAGCATTTCGGCCGCTTCCATGCAGCTTGCCGGATCGCTCGGCGGGACGGGCGGGCCAAGGCCGGGGAGACCGCTGACGATCGCGTCGATATAGGCCATGCGAACCCCGGCATCTGCCAGTCGTCTGCGCAGCATCTGGGGTGTATCTCCCGCCTCGATCTGCTGCTGGACGAGCGTCGGGCCAAGCGAAAGCGTCGGAAAGCCGAACCGCGCTGACAGTTCCACCAGTTCGACGAAACTGGCGCTGGGCAAGGTGAGCCAGCACATGCCTACCGTGAATTCGCCCATGATCCCGCCTCTCACTTTATCTCTATGGAAGCCTGCCTAGCGGCGCACTTGCACCGCGGCAATGCGCCGCGGCGCTGGGCACTTTACATTGCGCTGCAGCGCGGCTAACGGCGCGTCCCATGTCCGAACCGGTGATCACATCGATTATTACCACCAAACCGGCCCGCGCTCGCGGGGCGGTTCGGGACGCGCGCAGGAACTGCCGCTAGGACCCGGACACAGCCCCGCCGATGCGCGGGGCGGCCTCTCTTGAAACGGCTGACATCCTCCGCGCTTCCGCCATATCAGGAGACGCCTTGTCATGAATGCCCGCACCTCGCTTCCCGCCAATCCCGCCGTCGGCATCGTCGGCGCAACCGGCTTGGTCGGCTCGATGATGCTCAAGCTGCTCGAAGAGCGCGAGTTTCCGCTCGGTTCGCTGCGGCTGTTCGCCTCGGCCCGCTCGGCAGGGTCGGCGCTGGCGTTCAAGGACGAGGACATCGTTGTCGAGGATGCCGCCACTGCCGACTATGCCGGGCTCGATATCGTGTTCTTCTCGGCAGGCGGGTCCACTTCGAAGGCGCTCGCGCCAAAAGTGGCGGCGGCAGGCGCAATCGTGATCGACAACAGCTCTGCATGGCGCGGCGATCCAGACGTGCCGCTGGTGGTCGCCGAGGTGAACCCCGACGCGCTTTCCTCGATCCCCAAAGGCATTGTCGCCAATCCCAACTGCACCACCATGGCTGCCATGCCCGCGCTCAAGCCGCTCCATGACGCCGCGGGACTGAAAAAGCTCGTGGCGAGCACTTATCAAGCCGTGTCGGGCGGCGGTGTCGCCGGGGTCGAAGTGCTGCGCGACCAGATCGTCGCTGGCGCGCAAGGCTGCGAGGCGCTCGCCGCCGATGGCCGCGCGGTCGATCTGGGCGAACCGCGCAAGTGGAGCGTGGCGATCGGCTACAACGTCGTGCCACTCAACTACGAGCTGGTGGAGGACGGCTACACCGAGGAAGAGATCAAGCTGCGCGACGAGACGCGCAAGATACTGTGCCTGCCCGACCTGCCGGTTTCGGGCACCTGCGTGCGGGTTCCGGTGTTCACCGGCCATTCGCTCTCGATCAATGCCGAGTTCGAACGGCCAATTTCGGCGAGCGAGGCCGTCGCCCTGCTCGAGAAAGCGCCCGGCGTTGTGGTTTGTGAAGTGCCCAATCCGCTTGAGGCGGCGGGCCGCGATCCGGTCTATGTCGGGCGGGTGCGCGCCGACCCCACCGTCGAGCACGGGCTGGCCTTGTTCGTTGTGGGCGACAACCTGCGCAAGGGCGCGGCGCTCAATGCCGTGCAAATCGGCGAGGTGCTGCTCGGTCGGTAAGGCGACTTACCTGCGGTTGCGCGGGCAGTCGCCCAGCTCGCCTAGCACCATCCGGTAATCGGCGATCGCCTGCTGCCGGTCTGCGGCGCTGGCGGACAGGTTAACCTGAGGCGGGAGCCGGTCTGGCAGGAAGCACGCCAGTCGGTACCAGGCTAGCGTGTCGCGCGCCGGCCCGTTGTTCGCTTCGGCCACGAGCTCGGAAAAGGACACGCCCCAGGTCGGTTGCCGACCGGGCTCGTGGCGCACCGTGATCGATGCCGCCGAACCATCGGCGGTCGCAAGGAACATCTGGGTCTCGCCCCCGCCCGCAAGGCTGCCGGGCACATGGATGATCTCGCGCAGCCCGGTGACAGGCGGCGGCGCATCGGGCGAAGCCATTTCGGCCAGGATCGGCCGCAGCCGCGCCAGCGACGCATCGCTGAACAAGATCTGCGAACTGCGCCCGATAAGCTGGAGCTCGCCCGACCGGCCCGGGACGGTGCGGGCGAAGACAATCAAATCGCGTTTCTTGATTTCGGGGGGGGGGTTGCCCCGGGCATCGAGCGGAAGGTCGACGAGCCAGGCGAGGGACTCGCCGATCGCCTGATTGCCGAACAGAAGCGCCCTGGTCTTGCCGGTAACGTAGAACCTGCCCTGCCCTGTGCCCAGACCGCGCGCCTGCCCATCCTCGATGCGCACGAGCTTGCGAACCTGCACCTGGACCACGACACTTGCCGAATCGGCAAGGTCGGCAAGGTCGGCATAGGTCTCGGCGGCGGGTGGCGGGATTTGCGCATCTGCCGACTGGAAGGGAAGTGCTGCCAACAAGATGGTTAATGAGAGCGTAAGGCCATGACCGATTGCAGATTGAGCCAACGCCTGGCAACTCCTTGGATTTCCGCGCGTAGCGGCGAGAATGCCGGCCCGAGGATAGAGCGTGCGCCGCCAACGATAAAGCGAATTAGGCTGAATTGATCCTGAACCGTTTGACGTGCCGATAAGGCGTTGCGCGGCCCAAACATCGTCGCTAAAGCTGACGCGAAATGGGACTGAAACACAACGAAAGTCCCGAAACACCTTGTGATCCACAGTGTATCGCCAATGCGTATGCTGGCTCGCGCTGGTGGTTAACAAATGGGTTTGCCTGCGGCGTGAGGGCTGCTGGCGAAAGCTGCCGGGGTTATTCCCGGGCGAGTGAATGGAGTGATGCGACTGAATGGCTTACGCTGACCAAAAAATGAGCAGCAACAGGCTGATCGCCCTGATTGTGGTTGCGATCCTTCACATCGCCCTCGGCTATGGTCTCGTTACGGGCCTGGCTTACGAAGGCGTGAAGAAGGCTCTCAAGCGAGTGACGACTGTCGACATCGAGGAGGAGGTCAAGAAGGAAGAGCCTCCGCCGCCGCCGAAGAAGGTGGAGAACATCCCGCCGCCGGTCGCACCGCCGGTACGGATCAATGTGTCGACGGCCCCGCCCAAGATCGAAACAGTGGCCACACCGCCGCCGCCCGCACCGATCGTGCTTGCGCCGCCGGCTCCGGCGCCCAAGGCTCCGTCGACCCCCGCGCAGCCCAAGGGCAACCCGGGTTCATGGGCGACCACGAACGATTATCCGTCGCGCGCCTTGCGTGAAGAGCGTTCGGGCACCACCGGTTTCCGCGTCACCGTCGGTGCCGATGGCCGCGTGGTCGATTGCCAGATCACTTCGTCGAGCGGCCATGCCGATCTCGATCAGGCGACCTGTCAGAACGTAACCCGGCGCGCCCGTTTCAAGCCAGCGATGCAGGACGGATCACCCGTGCAGGGATCCTATTCCAACCGTGTTCGCTGGGTCATTCCCGAATAACTCTGCGATTGAACGCACCGCGCGTTCGCGTTCGGTGCCGAATTCCTGGTATTAGCTTTTGAGAGGACTAAACGCATGCTGATTGAAATTCTTGCCGCGGCTAGCACCGCTGCTCCGCAAAACAAGTTCGGCTTCAAGGAAGCTCTGGAGCAGGGCGGTTTCGTCGCCCAGGCGACCGTCGTCATCCTGGCGATCATGTCGTTCGGATCGTTCTACATTCTCTTCACCAAGTGGATCGAACAATCCCGGGTGATGAAGCAGGCACGGACGCTCGATCCGCTGTGGAGGGCCAACACGCTGCGTGAAGGCTCCAGCAAGCTCGACAAGAACAGCGCCTGGCGCCAGCTCGTCGACGATGGCCTCCAGGCTGAAGAGCAGGCCTCGAAGCTGGCCGCCGAAGGCGAGCGCCATGACTGGCTGCACAATTCGCTGGCACGTTCGGAAGCCTCGATCAACGCCAAGCTCGCCTCGGGCCTGCCGTTCCTCGCCACCGTCGGTGCAACCTCGCCGTTCATCGGCCTGTTCGGTACCGTCGTCGGCATCTACCGCGCCCTGATCGCCATTGGTCTGGCCGGTTCGGCCTCGATCGACAAGGTCGCCGGCCCGGTCGGTGAAGCGCTGATCATGACCGCGCTCGGTCTGCTCGTCGCGGTTCCCGCGGTGCTCGCCTACAACTACCTCCAGGCGCGCAACAAGCGCATCGCCGAGATGCTGACAGGCTTCTCGACCGAGGTGCTCGCCAATATCGCGTCGAATGGCCAAGTGAAGCCGAAGCTCGTCACCGCCGCCGCTGCCACCAAGCCCGCAACAGCGGCTCCGGCCAAAGCGTAAGAGGCAGCGGTTGCGGCGCTGCCGCACCAGGGAAGCACGGCAGGTCTTCGCATGCGGACCCGCCGTGCTCCCGGTACGAAGTTAGGATAGGATGTTACCATGGCAGCTACAGTAGCAGGCTCCGACGATACACCGATGTCGGACATCAACACCACGCCGCTGGTCGACGTGATGTTGGTGCTGCTGATTATCTTCCTGATCGCGGTTCCGGTCGCGATCCAGCAAATCGAGAAGCTCCGCATCCCGATTTTTGCTTCGGTGGAATCGAAGGACAAGGTTGAAAACCTCCTGCTCACCGTGGCGACAACCGATGCCGCAGGACGCAGCGCCGGCCAGCCGGGCTACGAAGGCTCGTCGCGGTACGGGCAGTGCCGGGTCTATTTCAACAACACCACGCGGGTGGATGCCGAGGAGCTTCGCGACCAGGCGTTCAAGCGGCTCGATGCGCTGGTGAAGCGCGCGGGCGGCCCAGAAGCGCTGCGCAGGGATCCGGAAAAGATCCCGCAGGTCCACATCCGCGGCGATATCAACGCCCCGTGGCGCTGCATTGCCGGAGCGATCTACAACGTGCAGATTTCCGGCTATCCGACCGTCGGCTTCATCTCGAACCCGGTCGATCCGAACGGCTGATCGCCGTTTCGCAGGCCACTTCCAAGGAGAATTCTCATGGCTATGTCAGGCGGCAAGGACGATGGCAGCCCGATGATGGAAATCAACACGACGCCGCTTATCGACGTCATGCTGGTGCTCCTCATCATGTTCATCATTACCATTCCCGTCGCCACACACTCGGTGGATATCGACCTTCCGGTCGCCAATCCGCCCGACACGCCGCCGCCGCCGGTGCTTCCGGACAAGAACAAGGTGGTACTCACCCAGGACAACAAGATCCTGTGGAACGGCAACCAGATCACCGACCGTCAGCTGCTTGACAACCTGAAGCTTTCGCTGACCTTCCCGGTCGAGCCGGAGCTTCAGTTCGAGCCCGAAGAGAACGCCGCCTACGATCTTTCGGTCAAGGTGCTCAACGTGATCAAGGGTTCGCAGGTCACCAAGTTCGGCTTCGTCGGCAACGAGAAGTACGCGGCCTTCTGATCGAGACGGTGCCCGGATGGTACCGAGATGATGCCGAGACGGTACCTAGATGATAAACGGAAAGGGCGGGGATACACCCGCCCTTTTTGTTTGCGGGCGCCGCGGGCGGAATTCAATCTCCCTCCACCTCCTGATCGGGCCGCATGGCGATCGCGGCAAGGCTCTCGGCCTCCACCAGCAATTCATCCTCTGCCATTCCCGCCGGCGTCCGTTCGCGCCCCAGCATCGAGAGCGCCGGCACCGACAGCGGACTGATCCGGTCGAGCACGACATGGTCGATCTCGTGCATCGCCCGCTCGAGAACCTGGGCGACCCGATCAACGTCGGTCATGCGCGCGCGAGCATCGGCCCAGGCTGCCTCGATCAGCAGATGCCCCGGCTCGTACTTCTGAAGGACGTCGAAGATCAGGTCGGTCGAGAAGGTCACTTGCCGACCGGTCTTGCGCTTTCCCGGCTGCTGGCGCTCGACCAGCCCTGAAATCACCGCCACTTCGCGGAACGCGCGGCGCAGCAGGTGCGATTGCTGCACCCAGTCGACGAATTCGTGCGCGAGGATTTCGGGCGAAAGCAGCGCCGCGGGATCGGCAACGGGCTTCAGCCCCCAGACCGCAAGCGTATAGTCGTTGGCGACGAAGCCAAGCGGCCCGAGCCCCTTGTCTTCCATCCGGCGCGAAATCAGCATGCCGAGCGACTGGTTGGCGTTCCAGCCCTCGAAAGTGAAATAGCTGGTGTAATGGAGGCCCCGGTGCGGGAAACTCTCGACCAGCAGCCGGCCCGGCGCGGGCATGTGCGAGCGCGAGTCCTGCATCTCGAGCCAGTCGCGCACGTCGTCCGGAAACCGCCCCCAGCCCGCCCGGTCATCAAGTATTTCCCGCACCCGCTCCGCAAGATGCGCTGTGATCGGCAGGCGCAGCCCGGTGTAGCTGGGGATCTGTGCCGAACGCTTCGCCGCGCGCACCACCAGTTCCAGATCGCGCAGGCTCTCGACCTCGAGATCGAGTCCGGCGAAGCGGAAGGTGTCCCCCGCCTTGAGGCTAGCGCCGAACATCTCCTCGACCTTGCCCAGCGACCGGCCGTTCCTGAAACGCACGGTGAGCATCTCGTTGTCGACGATGATGCCTGCATTCAGCCGGTGCCGCGCCGCATGCTGCGGATGGGCAAGCCGCCACTGCCCCGGCTTGTCCTCGACGATGCGCCGGAACCTGTCGTAGCTGCGCAGCGCATAGCCGCCGGTCGCGACGAAATCGAGCACGCGCGCAAGCCCCGCCTCATCGAGCCAGGCATAGGGCAGGCACGAGCGCACCTCGGCAAGCAACTCCTCTGCACGGAACGGCCCGGCGCAGGCGCGCGCCATGACGTGCTGGGCAAGCACGTCGAGCCCGCCGGGACGCAGGTCCTCGCCGTCGCGCTGGCCCTGCTCCACCGCTTCCACTGCGGCGGTCGCCTCCAGAAATTCGAAGCGGTTGCCCGGAACCAATAGCGCCTTGCTCGGCTGGTCGAGCCGGTGGTTGGCGCGGCCGATGCGCTGCAGCAGCCGCGAGCTGCCCTTGGGCGCGCCCATCTGGACGACAAGATCGATGTCGCCCCAGTCCACCCCCAGATCGAGGCTGGCGGTGCAGACCAGCGCGCGCAGCTCGCCGCGCGCCATCGCGCCTTCCACCTTGCGCCGCGCCTCGCGCGAGAGCGAGCCGTGGTGAATGCCGATCGGCAGCGTGTCCTCGTTCGCGTCCCACAGGTTCTGGAAGATGTATTCGGCCAGGAAGCGCGTGTTGGTGAAAACGAGCGTGGTGCGGTGCTTGCGGATCTGCTCGTAAATCTGCGGGATTGCCCAAGTCGCAGCGTGACCGGCCCAGGGGATCCGCTCGGTTTCGGGCAGCAGGATCGAGACATCGGGATCAGCGCCCGCCTCGCCCTGCACCAGCGTCACCGAACCGGCATCGCCGTGCGGCGCCAGCCAGTCGGCAAAATCCTGCGGGTTGGCCAATGTCGCCGAGAGCGCCGCGCGCTGCACGCCGGGCGCAAGCGCCTGAAGCCGGGTGAGCGAGAGCGCCAGCAGGTCGCCGCGCTTGCCGCTTGCAAAGGCGTGGACCTCGTCGATCACCACGCGTTTCAGGCCAGCAAACAGCTCCCCGCTTTCCGGGTAGCTCAGCAGCAGCGAGAGCGATTCGGGCGTTGTCAGCAGAATATGTGGCGGGCGGGCACGCTGGCGGGCCTTGCGGTCGGACGGGGTATCGCCGCTGCGGGTCTCGATGCGGATCGCCAGCCCCATCTCTTCCACCGGCGCGAGGAGGTTGCGCTGCACGTCGGTCGCCAAAGCCTTCAAGGGCGAGACGTAAAGCGTGTGCAGGCCCTCGGGCGGCGCCCCGCCATCGAGCCGCGAGGGACAGAAGTCGGCCAAGGTGGGCAGGAACCCGGCCAGGGTCTTGCCCGCTCCGGTATCGGCGACGAGCAGCGCGTGGTGTCCCGCGTCCGCCGCCGCGAGCATCTCGAGCTGGTGGCGGCGGGGCTGCCAGCCGCGCGCCGAAAACCAGCTTTCGATTTCGGGCGGGATGGCTGCAGGTATCATGGTCTTCAAGCGTATAGACCCGCCGGCAGGTTCCCTCCCGTCAATTCCTGACAGGCGGCAGGCCGTCTCCCTGCGGAATGGTTTCGGCCACCTCGACGAACGCGCGGTTCTCGCCCGGGAACCTGGCGAAGATCGCCAACATGGCCGCCGCGCCCCAGATCGATGCCAGGGTCCAGTAAAGCAGCACCTCGGATCCGGGCTGGGTAAGCACGCCCGACAGTGCCGCGCCGAACGGCCGCCCGAGATTGGACATTGCCATGTAAAGCGTGAACTGGGTTGCAGCGACGGCGGGCGAACACATCCGCATGCAGATCGGGATCACCGCGATCGCCACGAAGGTTTCGTAAATCGTCACGGCAAAGAACATGCTGGAAAGCACGCTGGCGTTGGTCCAGAATTCGCGGGCGAGCGCGAAGCCGATGAGCAGCGCGAGGTAAGTGACCATCAAGATCACCAGCGAACGCTGCGAACCGATGAAATCGACCAGCCAGCCGCCCACGCTTAGCCCGAGGAGCCCGGCAACCAGCGTCGCGGTGGCGATCAGGCTGGTGTAATCGGTTTGGGTCCAGCCACCGATCTGGGTCGCCAGAACCGGATGATAGGCCTCGAATGCGCCCATCGGCAGCGCGCGCACCAGCAGGATCGGCAGCAGCAGCAGGCTGAGCGGGGAAAGGAACGCGGAAAACGACGTTTTGAGCAGCGGCCGCCACGCCTCGACCTGGATATCGAGATTGCGCCGGTGAGCCTCGCCGTGTGACCACGGCAAGCGCCGCTCTCCCTCGCGTTCACGCACCGCCATGCCATAGACCGCAACGGCTGCAGGGATCAGCGCCGACGCGGCCATCCCGGCGGCAAATCCGAAGCGCTCGAAGAAATATCCGGTCATGGCAGAGGCTGCCGAAATTCCCAGCATCTGCCCGCCAAACATGATGCCGCTGGCCTTGGCGCGCTCGTCCTCGGCCATGATATCGACCGCGAGACCATCGATCCCGACATCCTGGAAGGTCACCGCCATGTTGGCGGCAAACCCGATCGCCGAAAGCAGGGCAACGTCGCCCGGCAAAGGAGAAAGAGCGGCGCCGATCAGGAAAACCAGCACCATCAATGACTGCGCACCGATGATCCACACGCGGCGGCGGCCCATGGCGAGGAAGGTGTAGCGATCCATCAGAAAGCCGTTCACCAGCTTCAGTGTCCAGGGCAGGCCGCTTACCGCGACGACCGCTGCGGTTTCGGCCGAACTGCGCCCGTTGGCCGCCATCCATGCAGGCACCGCATAGAAGAACAGGCCGATCGGAAAGCCCTGTGTGAAATAGAACAGGAACAGGGTCAGCAGCCGCAGCGGCTTTGACCGTGTGAGGATCAGGCCTCCGCCCGCTGCGTCATTTTGCCCCGCCATCATGCTGCCCCCTGGCTCACTCGACTATGGACCGCCCCGCTGAATTGTCGAGGTTTTATGCGGCCCCGCGACAAACTGCCTCATCGCCGCGTCCCGCCGTGGATCAATTCGTCGTGCTAAGCATTTGACCTTGGGTGAGCCCGCTTTCCCGCAGTTCGGGGGCGGCATTGCAAGAGGAGAAGTGACATGCCTAGCAACAACCGTTTCGATAATCAGCGCGGGCGCGGCGAGGATCGCGGCTACGACTATTCTGGCCAGCAAGGCGGCCAGCGATCGGGCCAGATGGGCCAGTTCGAGGACACGGGTTCGCGCTCGCGGTCCGATTGGTCGACCGGCGAGGACTACCCTTCGCGCGGCCAGATGGGCGGCAGCAGCGACACCGGTTTCGGCCACCACGAGAGTTCGGGTTACCAGAGCCGCGACCAGGACGATCATAACTTTGGACGCGGGCAGTCGGGATACGGGCAGTCTGGTGGAAGCCAGTCAGGCCGGTATTCGCAGAGCGGAGACTACGGCGATGCGGGTTATCGCGGCAGCCGTTCCGACTATTCGGGAAGCTACGGCGGACAGGGCCGCGGCATGCAGCCGGGCGACCGTTATGGCTCTTCGTCCGGCGGGATGCAATCGGGCGGCCGCTATGGTTCCTCGTCGGGCGGCATGCAGTCTGGCGACCGCTATGGCTCTTCGTCCGGCAGAGGCCAGTCGTACTCGTCTGGATATGCGGGCGATTATCGCTCGTCAGGCGGCCAGTGGTCGCAGAACGACTACGATGGCCGCAATGTCGGAAATCCCTATGGCGCGAGCTCGTCGCAGCGTAGCGGCGGCCAGGACTTCGGCTCGTGGCGTGAATACGGCGAAACGCGCGGCTTCTTCGACCGGGCAAGCGACACGATCGCCAGCTGGTTCGGTGACGAGGATGCCGCCCGCAGGCGCGAGCAGGACCACAGCGGGCGCGGTCCTTCGAACTATAAGCGGTCCGACGAGCGCATCCAGGAAGACGCCAACGAGCATCTGACCAAGGACTGGCGCGTCGATGCCAGCAACATCACCGTGACCGTGAAGGACGGCGAACTGACGCTCGAAGGCCATGTACCGTCGCGCGATGCGAAGCGCCGCGCGGAAGATTGCGTGGAGGACGTCTCGGGCGTCAAGCACGTCCAGAACAACCTGCGCGTCCAGGCGACCGGACCTTACGGTTCGAGCGGTTCGGCTGGTTCGAGCGGGTCGACGAGTCACAACCTGACATCGACCAGCGCCTCGAGCGGCACCGGAAGCGCCACGACCGGGGTCGGCACCACCGCTCCGGGCGCGACTGGCAGCACCGGCAGCACCGGCAGCACCGGCAGCACCGGCGCCAGCAACAAGACCTGATTGCCAAGCACCAAGGTCTGCGGAAGGGCCCTCTTCGGAGGGCCCTTTTTTTGGCTTAATGCCCCGCTTGCGGGCCGCGCTCGAGCCCTGACAGCGAAAGCTGCTCGTCGATCTGCGCCAGCAGCCGATCGAGCCCAGCCTGCGTGTCGCTTTCGGCGCGCGCGACCAGAACGTCCTGCGTGTTCGAGGCGCGCAGCAGCCACCAGCCGTCGCTGGTCGTGACCCGGACGCCGTCGGTGTCGTTGACCTGTGCGTCAGTGCCCGAAAGCCGCGCCTCGACCTCGCTGATCGCGGCGAACTTGCGGCTCTCATCGACCTGGAAGCGCAGTTCGGGGGTGTTGAGCATAGCGGGCATGTCGCCGCGCAGCTGCGTCACCGACTTGCCCAGCCGCACCGAAGCCGCGATCAGGCGCACGGCTGCATAGAGCGCGTCGTCATAACCGTAGTATTCGTCGGCGAAGAACACGTGGCCGCTCATTTCGCCAGCCAGCGGCGCGCCTGTTTCCTTCATTTTGGATTTAATCAGGCTGTGGCCGGTCTTCCACATCAGCGGCTTGCCGCCGAGCGCAGCAACATGATCGAACAGTGCGCGGCTGGCCTTCACATCGGCGATAATCGTCGAACTAGGCAGTTTCCCCAGGAGGTCCTCGGCGTAGATCATTAACAGCTGATCCCCCCAAATGACCCGGCCTTCGCCGTCGATGGCGCCGATCCGGTCGCCGTCGCCGTCGAAAGCCACTCCGAAGTCGAGGTTCTTGTCCGCGACGAGCTTTTTGAGGTCTGCGAGATTCGCCTCGTCAGTCGGATCGGGATGGTGATTGGGAAAATGTCCGTCAACTTCAGTGTAAAGGCAGAAATTCTCACCCGGCAGGCGCGCGACGAGACGCTCGAGTGCTGGACCGGCAGCGCCGTTGCCCGCGTCCCAGCCGATCCGCAAGGCCGAGAGCGCGGCGGGCTCGATGCCCGAAAGAGCCTCGAGCATCCGATCGATATAGGCTTGCATGACATCGCGGTCCTCGACCGATCCGTTGCCCTCAAGCCAGTCCCCGGCCTCGGCCAGTTCGCCAAGCCTGGCGATGTCGACCCCGAAAAACGGCCGGCCTTGAAATACCATCTTGAAGCCGTTGTAATCGGGGGGATTGTGGCTGCCAGTTATCTGAATGCCGCCCTGCACATCTTCGGCTGAGGCTTCGGCATAGTAAAGCATCGGGGTTGGCCCCATGCCGACGCGCACGACATCGACTCCGCTGGCGGTCAGGCCTTCGACCAGCGCGGCCTCCAGCATCGGCGAACTTGTCCGCCCGTCGCAGCCCACCGCAACCTTGATCTCGTTATTGCCTCGCTCGGCACGTCGAAGCAGCGTGGCGAAACCCCTGCCGATCGCGCGCGCATCGTCCGCGCC
Organism: Sphingomonadaceae bacterium; assembly: GCA_947477745.1. Classification (GTDB taxonomy): domain Bacteria; phylum Pseudomonadota; class Alphaproteobacteria; order Sphingomonadales; family Sphingomonadaceae; genus Novosphingobium. Next base: position 218,402 of record CANJUF010000001.1, read on the forward strand.
CAGCGTCTTCCCGATCACGCCGCGAATGTCATATTCCCGCAGGATCGTGGGGTCGAAGCTGTGAGACATCAGGGGGCACTCCGGCTGTCGAGATCGACGAGGAGAATGTCGCGCGCCTCGTTGGCTTCGTGGACGCGCTCGTTCGTGCCCCCGCGATCGGGATGAACTGTTGTTACAAGACGGCGATGCGCGTCGAGAATGACCTGCCGCGAAGCGCCTTCAGGGACACCTAACACTTTGCGCGCCTGATTGATCCGCGGCCGGTCTGCGCTGCGCAGCGCAAGCCATTGCCACGGCCAGCGGCCGGTGACCATCCGGCAGGCCAGGCTGGCGAGCACGGCAAGCCACAGCAGCTTGATCATTGCCGGGCGAGCGCCACCTCACGCGGGGCGGTAGCGGCGGCGGCGGGCAGCCGCAGCGATGCGAGCAGGCCGCGCAGTTCTTGGCGCGCAACCAGATGGCTGGTGCCGAGCTCGCCCAGCTGGCCCTTGTCGAGCAGGGTGAGGCCCGAGGGAAACAGCTCGCGGTAGATCACGCGCTCGGAAAGTCCCTCGGCGACGCGAAAGCCGACCCGCTGCGACAATTCCTTCAAGGCGCCCTCGATGCGGCGCATGTTGCGCGCCTCGACATATTGGCGGCGGTTGCGCACCACCACCCAGTCCAGCTCGCGGCGCTGCTGTTCTATGGTCGCGAGAGCGCGCTTCTTGCGCGCCTCCCAGATCGTCTCGGCATAAAACGAGAGCTTGCGCACCTTGAAGGTCTCGCCCTCGACCTGGCCGATCAGGTCGAAATCGATGAAGCTGTCGTTCATCGGGGTGACCAGCGTATCGGCAAGGGTGGCGGCGCGGAGCGCATAAGGATCGTCGCGCCCGGGCGTGTCGATCACGAGGAAATCCTGACCTTCGGAGATTTCCGAGCACAGCGCATCGAATTCAGCGACATCCGGCCCTTCGAACACGGCGAAGCGCGTGCCGGGTAAGGCAATGCCGCGCCTGCGTTCGGTCTCGGCGCGGTTCTCGAGGTAGCGGTAAAGCGTGCGCTGGCGCTGATCGAGGTCGATCGCGGCGACTTTCGCACCTTGATAGGCAAGCGCAATAGCGACGTGGATGGCTGTGGTCGACTTGCCGGTGCCGCCCTTTTCGTTTGCAAAGACAATACGGTGCGCGGTCACGGGCTCGCTCAGTTATGGGTCAAATGGGTTGCCGCCCGGACTTCCCGCAAGCTAGGCAGGTGCAGGCCGGTCGCCTGTGCCCGGCTGTATCGAAGGCGGAGATACCATGCAAACGATAGCGCGGCTCGATCCACTACGCTCTGCGCTCGAAGTGCTGCGAGCGGATGGAAAGGTGGCGCTGGTGCCAACCATGGGCGCGCTTCACCAGGGCCATCTGACTCTGGTGCGCGAGGCAAAAAGGGCCGCCGCGCATGTCGTCGTCTCGATCTTCGTCAATCCGCGCCAGTTCGGTGCGGGCGAGGACCTCGATGCCTATCCGCGCCAGCTCGAGGCCGATTGCGCGCTGCTTGCCGCCGAGGATGTCTCGCTGGTCTGGGCGCCCGAGCATTCGGCGATGTACCCGCAAGGCTATGCCACCAACATCTCGGTCTCGGGCGTGAGCGAGGGACTGTGCGGCGGCGACCGGCCGGGCCATTTCGACGGCGTGGCGACCGTGGTGTGCAAGCTGTTCAACCAGGTCATGCCCGACATGGCCTTTTTCGGCGAGAAGGACTGGCAGCAGCTTGCGGTGATCCGGCGCATGGCGCGCGACCTCGATCTCACCCGGCCGTCTGCCGACCAGATTATCGGCGTGCCCACGGTGCGCGAGGCGGACGGTCTCGCGATGAGTTCGCGCAACGCCTACCTCTCGGCGCAGGATCGCGCCCGCGCCGCCGCCCTGCCGCGTGCGATGCGCGAGGCGATTGCGGAAATCGAGCGAGGCGAAGCGGTCGCGCCTGCGCTGGACCGCCTCAAGTCCGCGCTGATCGAGGGCGGCTTCGCCAGCGTCGATTATGCCGAACTGCGCCACGCCGAATCGCTTGTCTGCCTCGATTCGCTCGGCCAGGATCCGGCCCGGCTGCTGGTCGCGGCACGGATCGGGTCTGCGCGGCTGATCGACAACATGGGTGTTCACTTGTGAGTCAGATGCGTTCTGTTCTTTGCGCAACCATGGAAAGAAGCTATTGGCTGCACTGACTGGGGCGCCATTGCTTCAATGGGCAAAACAGGAGGATTTCGCATGAAAAAGATCATGTTGGCGCTGGCCGTGGCCGCGACCGCCTTGAGCGCGTCGCCTGCCATCGCAAAGTAGGACAAGTCATCCGCGCGCAAGCAGCAGGAAAAGCGCACGATGGAAATCCCGACCTGCGGGCGCAACCTTGGCGCGATCGCGCTGGTCGAGCCGGAATACCAGTGGTGGCGCGACTATAACCTGCAAAGCCCCGAAGCGGTGCTGCGCGTGTTCATCCAGAAGTCGCGCTGCTTCACCCTGGTCAATCGCGGGCGCTCGATGGACAAGCGCTACGAGGAACGCGGGCTCGCCGATTCGGGCGAATTGCAGCGCGGCTCCAACCTCGGCAAACGTCAGGTCCGCGCGGCCGACTACTTCCTTGAACCCAATATCGTCACCGCCAACAAGAATTCAGGCGGCGGCGGCGGCTTTGGCGGCATCGGCGGCTTTGGCGGCGCGGTGCTTGGCGGCCTCAAGGTCAAGAAGAGCGAGGCCAGCGTCACGCTTTCAGTGGTCAACGTCCGCACGACCGAGGAAGTCGCGCTGTCGGAAGGCTACGCCCGCAAGTCCGATGTCTCCTTCGGCGGCGGCGGTGGCGGCTGGTTCGGCGGGGCATTCGCGGGCATTGCCGGGGGCGGTTACCAGGATACCGAGAACGGCCAGGTGATCGTGCTTGCCTATCTCGACAGCTACATCAAGCTTGTCGACGAGATGGGCGGGCTTCCGACCAATGCAGCAGCCGCAGCGCCGCGCGCGGAATAAACCTCTGCGGGATCGGTCGACGTTCCGGTTGTGGCTGTGCCGAGTGACTGCTAACGCACTGCCGTGAGCAGCTGCGACATATGCGTGGTCCGCAACCGGGCGATTTGCTCGGCGCTGGACGGAACAGAGCTTGAGGCGCTTAACGCCATCGGGCGCGAGCGCAAGCTTTCGCCCGGGGAATCGCTGTTCTGGGAGGGCGAGGATTCGGTCATCGTCGCCAATGTGCTCGACGGGGTCCTCAAGCTCGCATCGAATACCGAGGACGGCCGCGAACAGATCGTCGGCATCGTCTATCCCTCGGATTTCATCGGCAGGCCGTTCGACGGGACCAGCAGTCACGGGATCAGCGCGCTGACCGATGCGCGCGTATGCGTGTTCAACCGGAGCGACTTCGACCGGTTTGCTGCCGAACATCCCCAACTGGAGCACAAGCTGCTCGAACGCACCCTGGGCGAACTTGATCGCACCCGGCGCTGGATGCTGCTGTTGGGGCGCAAGTCGGCTTCGGAAAAGGTCTCCTCGTTCCTGCTCGAAGTCTTCGAGCGGATGGGCGTGACCAAGGGTTGCGAGCTTCGCTTCGACGATGCACCGATAACGCTGGAACTGCCGTTCTCTCGGCAGCAGATCGCCGACATCCTTGGCCTGACGATCGAGACGGTCAGCCGACAATTCACAAGGCTGAAGGCGGCGGGGATCATCGATCTGCCATCAAGGCGCGGTCTGCGGGTGCTTGACCGGGCCGCGCTCGAGGCTGAAGCGGGCTAAGCTGCCCGCATCCTGATAGCCAGAAATTGCGGATTTTGTTCGGACCGGCTCAACCCGGCGCCGAAGCTATCAGTTGCCGCCGCGGCCCAGCGTAGGATCGGCGTCTGCGTGGGCGATCTGGCCGCCATTCATGTAAGGCACCGGATTGACCGCAGCGCCGTCAACGCGGACTTCATAGTGAAGGTGCGGGCCGGTCGACCGTCCGGTCGTGCCAACAAAGCCGATGACATCGCCCTTGTGGACGCGCTGGCCCTCGGCAACGTTAAGGCGCGACATATGAGCATAGCGGGTCTGGATCTGGCCGCCATGCTCGATTGCGACGTAAAGGCCGTAAGTGCTGAACCACGAAGCACGGCTGATCACGCCATCGCCCGTAGCATAGATCGGAGTGCCGGTCGGCGCTGCAAGATCGATGCCCTTGTGGGCAGCGCGGCGTCCGGTGACAGGATGCATGCGCATGCCGAAATCGCTGGTCATGGTGAGGCCCGCGAGCGGGGTGCGCGAGGGGATCGAAACTTGTTGGCCCGGCATCCGGAAACCGGCGAGAGCGCCGGAGACAGGCTGTACCATGCCGGCCTGGCTTTGCGCTTCGGCAACAGCGGCGAGCGCGGGGACCGAACTTGCTTCCAGCGAGCGCCAGTTGCTGAACAGGGCGCTGAAGCGTTCATCCTGTCCGCCCGAAACCGATTGGTTGGCTGCGCTTGCTTCGCGCAGCGGCGCAGCGATATCGGCATTGGAGCTGCTGTTTGCATAGGCTGCCGGGGTCAAAGCCAGACAGGCTAGAGCGGCTACGCTTTTGGTAATTAAACGGAAGGCAACTACCAGGCTCGTGCGGTTAAATCGCAAAGTCTCGTACTCTCTTTTTCCGGCGGGCGCTGTGCGCACCTATCCAGATTTGCCACTGCGAGATGCAAACTTGCTGCAACGCGCGGCGGCGTGGAAACCCAAATTTCGAGGTAGCCGGACCCCCCGCCTACTCGTTTGAGCGTGTCTTCCAGCCCGAGCGTTACTATTCAACCTCTGGTTGGAATTCCCGCGACAAACCGGCTGCGCGGCGCGCTGAGTCGTTGAACGGTGGATGAACAGAACCTGCAAAGTGCGCGTTTCTTAACATTTTCCAAAGCTGTGGCGGGCTTGCATCACGTGCTTTGCACAGGTTGAAAAAGTGCTTTGCGCCTGCCGCAACATGGCGGATTTCGTCGTCAAGGATTCGTTCCAGGATGCGTACGCCCCGCTCGTCGCCCGCTTGCCGCACCCGCTCGATCGTCCCCGGCATGACGTCTAGCCCGCGTGCTTCAAGTAGCATCGGCACTACGGCGAGCCGGGCCGCGACATCTTGGCGGGTATCGTGTGCCGCGCTCCACAGCCCGCCGTGCGCGGGCAGGTCGCCGTAATGGCTGCCAAGCGTCCGCAGGTGCCGGTCGAGCAGCGCGAAATGCATCGCCTCGTCCGCTGCGACCGAGAGGAAGTCACCGACGAACTCCTCGCCCATCTCCGCGCCGAACCGCCCCGCCATGTCGAGCGCGAGGTCAATGGCGACGAATTCGATGTGCGCGAGGGCATGAAACAGCGCGGTCCGGCCCTTGAGCGACTGGCCGCGCCCGCGCCTTGGCATGTGACGCGGCGCCAGCAGCTCGGGGCGTTCGGGTCGTCCGGGCTGCTCGGGCATCGCTTCGGGAAAGGCAAAGGAGAGCCGCCCCAGCCGCCAATCGCGCGCCGCCGCGCGCGCTGCCCGGACCTTGGCATAAGCATCGCGGGTCTCAAGCGCAGCGCGGATCGCCGCGCCGACTGTGCCGTGACCGCGGTTCAAAGCCCCTTCGCAGCTTCGAGCACTTCGGCAGCGTGGCCCTTGACCTTCACCTTGTTCCACACCCGCGCGATCCTGCCGTCCTTGCCGACAAGGTAGGTTGTGCGCACCATGCCCATGTAAGTGCGGCCATAATTCTGCTTTTCGGTCCAGATCCCGAGCGCATCGGACAGACCGCCGCTTTCGGCATCGCTGGCGAGCGGTGCGGCCAGATCGTATTTGGCGATGAAGCCCTGGTGCTTTTTGGGCGGATCCTTGCTCACCCCGAGCAGCGCCACGCCCGCCTTGTCGAAGTGGCCCTTGAGCGCGGAGAAATCCTGGTTCTCGGTGGTGCAGCCGGGCGTGTTGTCCTTGGGATAGAAGAACACGACCAGCGGCTTTCCGGCGAAATCGGATGGCTTGACGCTGCCGCCCTCGGGCGTCTCCATGGCAATGTCGGGAAACAGGTCGCCCACGCCGGGAATTTCGCTCATCGATCGGTCTCCAGTGTCTCGCCAAACAGATCGGCCCAACTTGCCGCGACCAGCGCGCGCGCTTCGCCTAGGGCCTCCATCAGGTCATCCCAATCGCCAAATTGGCAGGCCTTGGCAAGCGCGGCGCGCGCGGCCCCGTGCGGGGGCAGGCCATCGGGCGAAAGCAGCCGCACGGTGATGATGAGGCGGTTCATCGTCTGGTAGGCCCCGGTCATTGCCGTGGGCAGCAGCCCCGCACCCGCCAGTGCCGCAATCGCCTCGCCCAGATCGGAGTGAAGCGCGGTGCGCTCGCGAAGCTGGAGGAAGTGGACCAGGAATTCGAGATCGACCAACCCGCCGCGCAGCAGCTTCACATCGAGCGGTCCCGAAGGCTGTTTGTGTTCGGCCATGCGCGCGCGCATCTCAAGCACGTCGGCCTTGAGCGTCTCCGCATCGCGCGGCGTCAGCAGCACCTCGTGAACGATGGCATCCACCTCGGCCCGCGCCGCTTCCGAACCGAACACCGGCCGCGCCCGGGTCAGCGCCATGTGCTCCCAGGTCCACGCCTGCTCGCGCTGGTAGCGCGCAAAGCTCTCCATGCTCGCGGCGGGCGGACCTTGCTCGCCCGAAGGGCGCAGCCGCGTGTCGACTTCATAGAGCGCGCCTTCGGCAGTCGGCACGCTCAGCGCAGCGATCACCCGCTGGCACAGCCGGTTGTAATATCGCGTTGCGCCCAAAGGCCGTGGGCCGTCCGATTCGGCGGAATGTTCGCCGGTGAACAGAACAACCAGATCGAGGTCCGAAGCATGGGTGAGCACACCGCCGCCCAGCCGGCCGAGGCCAAGGATCACCAGTTCGCTGCCGGCCACCGTGCCGTGCGCCTGCCGGAATTCGGCCAACGCCGCCTCGACCAGCACTTCGATTGCCGCCTCCGCCACGCGCGACAGCGCCGCGCCCACCGCCAGCGGGTCGCTCGCGCCCTCGATCAGCTGGACGCCCAGCGCAAAGCGCAGCTCGCCGACCTCTCGGCGCACGGTATCGAGCACCTGTTCGTAGTCGTCGGTCGCTTCGCGGCGCGAAAACCGCGCGGTCAGATCTTCAACGCTGCCGGGAAGATCGAAGGCGCTGACGTCAAACAGCGGATCGAGCAGGTCCGCACGGCGGGCAAGTTCTTCGGCAAGCGGATCGGCCAGCGACATGATCCGCGCCAACAGTTCGAGCAGCCCCGGCCTCGCCTCGAGCAAGTGGAACAGGTTGAGCGCGCTCGGCAACTGGGCGAGCAGGCGCTCCCAGCGCAGCACAGCCTGATCGGGCTCTGGCGCATGGGCGAGCGCGGCAAGCAGCGCGGGCTTGATCGTGTCGAAAGCGGCATTGGCGGCGTCGGTGCGCAGCGCCTTGAACTTGCCCGATTGCCAGTCGGCCACGCGCTCGGCCAGGCCATGCGGATCGGCAAAGCCCATGCGGCCAAGCTCGCCCTCAAGCTCCGGTCCCGAACTGGGCATCGGCGAGGCGAGCTGCGCGGCCTCGTTGGCGCGCAACAGCTCGTCGTAGCGCGCGCCCACCGCCTCGCAGACCTGGCGCAGCTCGGCCACCAGGGCATCGCCATTTTCCATCCCGTCGAGGCGGGCGACCTGATCGAGCGCCTCCGTCTGGCTTGGCAGGCTGTGCGTCTGCTGGTCACTCACCATTTGCAGGCGGTGCTCCACGGTGCGCAGCCGGTCATAGCTTTTGCCCAGCAGTTCCGCATCGCCCGGCGGGATGAGCCCGGCTGCAGCGAGCGCGTCGAGCGTTTCGCGAGTCCCGCGCAGCCGCAAGGCGGGATTACGCCCGCCGTGGATAAGCTGGTGAGTCTGCGCGTAGAACTCGATTTCGCGAATGCCGCCGCGCCCTTTCTTGAGGTCGAAACCGGGACTGGGCACCTGCGAAGCGCGGTTTGCCTCGCGAATGCGCGCGGTCAGTCGCGCAATCTCGGCGATGGCCCCGAAATCGAGGCCCTTGCGCCACACGAACGGACGGATCGAGGCGAGAAACGATTCGCCAGCGGCAATGTCGCCCGCGCAGGCGCGTGCCCGGATGAAGGCGGCGCGCTCCCATGCCAGCGCAGAGCTTTCATAATGAGTCAGCGCAGCGTCCAGCGAGATGGCGAGCGGGCTGACCTCCGATGCCGGACGAAGCCGCAGGTCGACGCGAAAAACATAGCCTTCGTCAGTGCTGGCAGAGAGCGTCTCGACTATTCGGCGCGCTGCGCGCTGCGCCGCTTCACCCGGCTCGTCGCGCTGCCGGCGCGGCAGCCGCGCGGGATCGTAAAGCAGGATCGGATCGATGTCGGAACTGTAGTTGAGCTCGCGCGCACCGTGCTTGCCCAGCGCCAAGCCGACAAAGCCCCTTGGCTCCGCGTCCGGAGCGCGGTTGAGGATCGCCTCGGCGATGGCGGCGTCGAGCGCGCGGTCGGCAAAGTCCGAAAGTTCGCGGCAGACGCGCGCGACCGGAAACGCGCCCGCCAGATCGCCAAGCGCCAATGCCAGCGCCAATGCCATGCGCTCGCGCCGCAGGGCCACGCGCAGGTCTTCAGCGCCCTCGCCCGCCTGCCTTGCCAGCGCGAGCAGGTCATCGCCGCGCCCCTCGCCGGCGAGCGCGACAATTGCGGGCAGCCGGTCCATCGCACGCGACAGGAACGGCGAATAGGCGTGCGCCCGTTCAATTGCTGCTTTCCAGTCCGCGCTCATGCCTTGTCAGCCACGCCTCCACGTCTCCCGCCTTGATGCCATGGCCGCGCTCTGGCAACCACATGTCAAATAATGCACATCGCCAGAAAACGGGAACCGGCTTCGCGCGTTTCGGCGATACGACAGACAAGAATCAAAGAGGTCGCACCATGAAGCAGCTCCTGCCGCCATTCGCCCTGCTCGCGCTTTGCGCCTGCGCCGCCGCGCCACCGCCGCAAGTGCAAGCGCCGGCGCCAAAGCCCGATGTACCCGAAATGTCGGTTTCCATCATGAAAGACGTGGTGCGCGAGCTGGCCAGCGACGCCTACGAGGGCCGCGCGCCCGGCACGCCCGGAGACGCCAGGTCTGTCGCCTATATCCAGCAGCAATTCGCCGCGGCCGGGCTCCAGCCCGGCAACAAGGGGAGCTGGGCGCAGGCCGTGCCGCTGGTGGAGATCACCGCAAAAGATATCTCGCCGCTCACCATCGCGGGCAAGGGCAAGAAAATGGCCTTCGCCTTCGGGCCGGAGTTCATGGGCGGCACGTACCGGTCCGTGCCCAGGATCGACATCAAGGCCAGCGAGCTGGTCTTCGTGGGTTACGGAATTGTCGCGCCCGAAAAGGGCTGGAACGACTATGCCGGCGTGGACATGCGCGGCAAGACAGCCGTCATCCTCGTCAACGATCCGGACTACGAACTGGAAGGACAGGAAGGCCCGTTCAACGGCCGGGCCATGACCTATTACGGGCGCTGGTCATACAAATACGAGGAAGCGGCAAGGCAAGGCGCGGCCGCGGCGCTGGTCGTCCATGACACCTACCCCGCCGCCTACGGCTGGAACGTGGTCGAATCGAGCGGACAGGGCCCGCAGGCCTTCGCCCGCAGCAAGGACGGCGGCGCGGGCGAAACCGCGTTCAACGGCTGGATCCAGAAAAGTGTCGCCGAAAGCATTCTGGGCGCCGCCGGGCAGGATCTGGCTGCGCTGTCAGCCGCAGCCAAGCGCAGCGGGTTCAAACCGGTGCCGCTTGGCCTTCGCGCCAGCCTGTCCTTCGTCAATGACATCCGCGAAATTTCCACCAGCAACGTGATCGGCCTGCTGCCCGGAAAGTCGCGCCCTGACGAATACGTGCTCTACACTGCGCACTACGATCACCTCGGACGCTGCCCGCCGGTCGATGGAAACGAGATCTGCAACGGCGCGGTCGACAATGCCACCGGCACGGCGGCGCTGGTCGCTCTTGCGCAAGGCTTCCGCGAGGCTGGCGCGCCCGAACTCAGCGTGCTGTTCATCGCGCTCGGTGCGGAGGAATCGGGGCTGCTCGGCTCGCAGTATTATGCCGCCAACCCGGTCTATCCGCTGTCGCAGACGGTGGGCGGGCTCAACATGGATTCGCTCTATCCGCAGCCGCCAGCGCGCGATGTCAAGGTGATGGGCGGCGGCAAGTCCGAGCTCGACGCGGTCCTGCAGGACGCGGTTGCCGCCGAGGGCCGTTACATGACGCCGGACCCCACGCCCGAGAAGGGCTATTATTACCGCTCGGACCATTTCAGCTTCGCCAAGCTTGGCGTGCCGATGTTCTATGTCGAGGCGGGTGAGGATCTCGAACCGGGCGGAAACGCGGCGGGGCGCGCCTTTGCCGACGATTACACCGCCAAGCGCTATCACGCGCCAAGCGACGAATATTCCGAAAATTGGGACTGGTCGGGCATGACTCGCGAACTGCGCCTGTTCTACCGGATCGGCCGCAAGCTGGCGGACAGCGAGGACTGGCCCAACTGGTATCAGGGCGACGAATTCCGCGCCGCGCGCGATGCAAGCTGCGCCGGCGAGGGTGGCTGCTGAGGGGTGTTAGATGATCTCGATTCCGAGGCGACCGGCTTGTTCCGAGAGCCGCTTATCTTTCGTGGCAAGCCGGGCGGCGGGGTTGGCCGCGCAAGCATGGAGCAAATGCGCATCAGCGAATCCGATACCTGTCCCATAAAGCCCATGGGCGGCAACAAAGGCATGGAACTGCTGGACCTCTACAATCTCGATCTGTTCGAAGCTGTCGAGCAAATCAATTATCCGGAAGCGATGCTCTACTGAACTGAAGCTGCCCATGCCGATTTCTGCGGTGACAAATGGATGCTGCAGGATTTCGTCTGCCGCGATCCATACGCTCAGACGATCATCGCGTGCCCGCATCGAATCGACCCAGATCGATGTGTCGACAATCACCATGTCGGGCGCTCGCGCGGAGGTACGGTGAAATCAGGCATGGTGCCGCCCATTGCAATCAACTGTTTACCTGCCTCACGGCGAATAAGAGCAGTGAGCGCGGCTTCGATCAGTGCATCGCGGTCTTCGATCCCGGTTATCCGGTGGGCTCTCTCCCACAAGTCTCGAATTGGATTGGCTCGCATTTCGGAGAGGCTAGCGTGGCTCGCCTCGCGTCTCCGTCGCCTGAATTGGACCTTCTTGGCGGCAAGATCAACCTGTCCGGTTTCCCATCCGGCATCGCGCCACCCTCGCGTCTGGCTATGGCCGGGTACCTGGTTGGCCCACCATGCCGGGTACTCGTGCGCGCTGCGAGGCAGCGGGAAGCCGAGAACGCGCTCGACATCGGAGAACTGCGCATCCCAGATTTCCCCCGGCTGGTTTTCAAGATAGTGCGTAAGCAGTTCATATTTGCCCATCGAATTTTCTCCGCAATGTCGATTCGATGTATATTTTGAGAATATACATATGTCAAGAAGCTTCGTTTTTCTTCCCGAATGGCGCGCACAGGACTGGCTGTGGATCGGCTTTCCTCACCTCGCCGAGGAATGGCCCGGATATCTCGGTGCAGCACAGGAGCAGATCGCGGCGTTTGCCACCGCTGTCGCCGACAGCGGGCAGCAGGTGCGCCTGTTGGTGCGCGACGAAGCCAACGAGGCGCGCGCGCATTCGCTGGTCTCGGGCGCGGTGAGGCTGGAACGCCGCCGCTACGGCGACATATGGCTGCGCGACACCGGGCCGCTGGTGATGACAGGCCCGAACGGCAAGCGCGAAGCACGGCGCTTTGGCTTCAACGGCTGGGGCGGCAAGTATCTGATGGAAGGCGATCAGGAGATCGGCGCGCAGCTGGCCCGCGATGCCGGACTGGAAGTGGCCACTTCGAACTGGATTCTCGAAGGCGGCGCGATCGACGTGGACGGCACCGGACTGGTCGTTACCACCGAGCAGTGCCTGCTCAATCCCAACCGCAATCCGGGCCTATCTCGCGACGAGATCGAGGCGCGTCTGGCGCGCGATCTTGGCCTGACGCGGGTGCTGTGGCTCGGCGAGGGCTTGGTCAATGATCACACCGATGGCCACGTCGACAACCTCGCCCGCTTTGTGGCGCCCGGCGTGCTTGCCCTGCCGCGCGCCACCGGGCCGGATGATCCCAACGCCGCGATATACGCCGATGCCAGGCGCCGCGCCGAGAATTTCGGCCTGATCGTGCGCGAAGTTCCCTCGCCCGGCCGGATCGAGCGCGACGGCAGGGTCGAGCCGGCAAGCTACATGAACTTCGCGGTCACGACGAAGCTTGTCGTGGTGCCGACATTTGGCTCGCCGCACGATGCCCAGGGCGTCGCCGCCATTACCGAGTTGTTTCCCGATCGCGCCACGGTGGGCCTGCCCGCCGATGCGGTGCTCGCGGGCGGCGGCGGCTTTCACTGCGCCAGCCAGCAAATGCCTGCTATCTAGAGCGTGCTTCGCGGAAGCTGTAACCCTTCGCCCGCACTATCTATTTGTACTCGCATCGTTACTCGCGAAAAACCGGTTCCCACTTTTTCGCACGACGCTCAAGCCGCGGAACTGCGCGCCGCGTGCGTGTCGTACCACGACACGAGGCGCATCAGCCTGCGCGCCAGCGGGATTCGCGGCAGAACGCGCTCGAGCAGGGTATTGTCCCCAATCAATCGGTAGCACAGGAATATCCAGCGATACCGCCGCATTGCCTGCTTTTTTGTCAGCCAGGGTCCGGCAAGATCCTCGCCGAACGGTCCCGACGCGCCCATCTGGAACTGGTGGTCGAACTCTCTGCCATCGCGCGAGAGGTATCGGCCGGACCGATGCGCCTTCTGGTCGACAACCTGAAAGCGGTCATAACCCAGCTGGCACAGCGCATCGAACTCCTTGCGCAGTCCGGACCAGGAAACCTTGTTCGATTCGATCGATACGTATCGGGGCGTCTGCTCGATATCACCAAGCCCGGCGACGCACTGCATGTCGGCGCCTTCGATGTCGATCTTGAGATAGCAGGGACAGCCATGTTCACGCAGGATCACAGCGAACGGGACAGCCTCGACCGAAATCGCGTCGGATTCGGCGCCCAGCGCCCGGTTGCGTTCCGCCCAGGCCGGATCGGCGGTGCTCCAGTCGGTGACTTCGCGGTTGATATAGAAGGTGATTTCGCCTGGCTTGTCCGCGATCGCCTTGTTGACCACGACCATGCGTCCCTGCGCGATCTCTTCGCGAAAACGCTCTTGCAGACGCTGCGCCAGATCAGGGTTGGCCTCGACCGCGACGACGCGGTAGCCGAGTTTCAGGTAGAATTCGCTGTCTTCCCCTTTGTGAGCGCCGACGTCGTAGACCAGATCGGGTTCGAACTCCTGGGGCATCCCGGCGATTCTCCTAGATAAAACCGAACCTTGCAGCGCAGCCGTGACACTACACAGCTTCGCCATGCATGGAAAGCGCCGGGCCGCTGGCCGCCGGGAAGGATTTACAATTCGGTAACCGGTTCGGGCGCAGATTTGCGCCATGACCCGCGTCACCGCATCTTTCGCCGCAATCGCTCCCACGGCACTCGCCAGGCTTCAGGAGGAAGTCCTGCGCAGTGTCATCGTGATCGGCTGCGCGCTCGCCCTGATCGCGGCGGGAACTGCGACGCCTTTCTGACTTCGGCGGCGCCCGGCCGCGCAAACCAGATCGTGTGCTTGCTGCCCTTGCCGTTGGAGCGCGCCGCGACCTTCACCTCATCGACATCGAACGCGGCTTTTTCCAGCTTGCGCCTGAAGCCGGGATCGGGCGCGGCGGACCACACCGCCAGCACGCCGCCGGGCCGCAGCGCCGCCCTTGCCGCGCGCAGTCCGCGCGAAGAGTAGAGCTGGTTGTTGTCCTCGCGCACCAGACCATCGGGTCCATTATCGACATCGAGCAGGATTGCATCGAACTGGCCGCTGCCCTCGGCGATGACCTCGCCGACGTCGCCCATTTCCAGCGTGACGCGCGGATCGTCGAGACACCCGGCGGCTAGCTCGGCCATCGGGCCGCGCGCCCATTGGATGATCTGCGGCACCAGTTCGACCACGGTGACGCGCGCCTGCTTTCCCAGTCTGGCCAGCGCCGCGCGCAAGGTGAAGCCCATGCCGTAGCCGCCGATCAGGAGTTGTGGTGCTGCCGCGCCGCCGAGCCGGTCGATCGCCATCTCGGCAAGCGCCACTTCGGAGCCCCAGCGCCGCGTCGACATCAGTTCGTTATTGCCCAGCACGATCATGAAATCGCGGTCGTGCCGGTAAAGCTGGAGATCCGCCCCGCCAGGCACCATGGCGGTGCCAATCAGTTCGCGGGCTATCACCCGGCGGCGGACTGGCGCAGATCGGGCGGAGTCGCTTCCTCGCGCAGCATGGCGATCGCCTCGTCGAGGCTCATCACCTTCTGGTGTTCGACGCCCAGCGTGCGCACCGCAACCGTGCCTTCCTCGGCCTCGCGCTTGCCGACCACCAGCAAGTGCGGGACTTTCGCGTGGCTGTGCTCGCGCACCTTGTAGTTGATCTTCTGGTTGCGAAGGTCGCTTTCGACCCGGATTCCGGCTGCAGCAAGTTTCGCCTCGACCTGCTGCGCATAGCCGTCGGCATCGGAAACAATCGTGGCCACAACCGCCTGCACCGGCGCCAGCCAGACCGGCAGACGGCCCGCGAAATGCTCGATCAGGATGCCGATAAAGCGCTCGTAGGAGCCGAAGATCGCGCGGTGAAGCATGACCGGCCGGTGACGGTCGCCGTCTTCGCCGACGTAGCTTGCATCGAGCCGCACGGGCAGCACCCGGTCGCCTTGAATCGTGCCGACCTGCCAGGTGCGGCCGATCGCATCGGTGAGATGCCATTCGAGCTTGGGCGCATAGAACGCGCCTTCGCCGGGCAGTTCTTCCCAGCCATATTGCTCGTTCGCCATGCCCGCCTCGGCAACGGCGTCGCGCAGTTCCTGCTCGGCCTTGTCCCAGTCGGCTTCGGAGCCGAACCGCTTTTCGGGGCGCAGGGCGAGCTTGACGTGATAGGAGAAGCCGAAATCGGCATAGACTGTGTCGGCCAGCTTGCAGAAGGCGCGCACCTCATCGACGACCTGCGCCTCGGTGCAGAAGATGTGCGCGTCGTCCTGCGTGAACTGGCGCACGCGCATCAACCCGTGAAGCGCGCCGTGCGGCTCGTTGCGATGGCAGCAGCCCATCTCGCCCAAGCGGATCGGCAAGTCGCGGTAACTGGTGATGCCCTGCTTGAACACCAGCACATGCGCCGGGCAATTCATCGGCTTGATCGCCATCCATGCCGAATCGTCGGCGACGCGCGGGGCAGCATTGCCCTCGCCGCTCTCGTCGACTTCGGGGACGATGTCGGGGACGGCGAACATGTTCTCGGCATATTTGCCCCAGTGGCCCGATTGCTCCCACTGGCGCACGTCCATCAACTGCGGCGTCTTGATCTCGCTGTAGCCCGCGCCGTCCATCTTGCGGCGCATATAGGCTTCGAGTTCGCGCCAGATGCGGTAGCCCTTGGGATGCCAGAACACCGAGCCGTGCGCTTCTTCCTGAAGATGGAACAGGTCCATCTCGCGGCCCAGCCTGCGGTGATCGCGCTTGGCGGCTTCCTCCAGCCGGACGAGGTGCGCATCGAGCTGCTTCTTGGAGAGCCACCCGGTGCCGTAGATGCGGGTAAGCTGGGCGTTTGCCTGATCGCCGCGCCAGTATGCCCCGGCAACGCGCATCAGCTTGAAGGCCTGGGGATCGAGCTTGCCGGTCGAGGGCAGGTGCGGACCGCGGCACATGTCGAGCCAGTCATCCCCGGACCAGTAGACGGTGAGATCCTCGTCGCCGGGCAATTCGGCGGCCCATTCGGCCTTGAAGCTTTCGCCCTTGTCGCGCCAGCGCGCAATCAGGTCTTCGCGGCTCCAGACCTCGCGGCGCAAGGGCTTGTCGGCGCGGATGAGCTCGCGCATCTTTTCCTCGATGGCGGGCAGGTCGTCCATCGAGAACGGCTCGCGGCCAGCCGGAGCCATCACGTCATAGTAGAAGCCATCGTCGGTCGCCGGGCCGAAAGTGATCTGCGTGCCGGGCCACAGCGCCTGCACCGCTTCGGCCAGCACATGGGCGAAATCGTGCCGGGCGAGTTCCAGCGCCTCGGCCTCGTCGCGCGAGGTGACCAGCGCGAGACTGGCATCGCCCGCGAAGGGCCGGGTGAGATCGACCAGCTCGCCATCGACTTTTGCGGCCAGTGCGGCCTTGGCCAGGCCCGGCGCGATCGCCATGGCCACATCGGCAGGCGTGGAGCCTTTGGGCATTTCGCGCACCGAACCATCGGGCAAGCTGATCTTGAACATGTCTGACATGGCGGTGCCCTTAAAGCCTTGGCCGGAAGTTGTGAACCAGTTCTGTAAATCCGCCCACCGCTGGTGCATGACAGGCGCATGACTGCGACTCGCTTTCATACGAGTGCCCAGGGGCGCAAGCTCGCCTGCCGCTACCGCGAGGGCGCGAAGGACCTTGACGGTCCGGCGATCGTGTTCCTGCCCGGCTACATGTCCGATATGACCGGCAGCAAGGCGCAGGCCGTGTTCGAATGGGCCGGGCGCAACGGCCGCGCCTGCCTGCTGCTTGACTATTCGGGCTGCGGCGAGAGCGAGGGCGATTTTGCCGAAGGCACGCTGTCTGCCTGGCGCGATGAAGTGCTCGAACTGATCGAAGCCCATTGCAGCGACACGCCGGTGCTGCTGATCGGATCATCGATGGGCGGCTGGCTGATGCTGCTGGTCGCGCTGGCGCTGCCGCCCGAACGGCGCGCGGGGCTGATCGGCATTGCCGCCGCCCCCGACTTTACCGACTGGGGCCGCAAGCCGGCAGACAAGGCAAGGCTCGCGGCGGGCGAAACGGTCCATGATCCCAATCCCTACGGCCCCGAGCCGACGCCGATGCATCCGCTGTTCTGGGCCGACGGCCAGGCCAACCGCGTGCTCGACGAGGAAATACCCATCGATTGCCCGGTGCGGCTGATCCACGGCCAGCTTGACCGCGACGTTCCGTGGGACGTGTCGCTGCGCTTGATGACCGACCTGCGCGCCAGCGACGTGCGCTTCACCCTCATCAAGGACGGTGACCACAGGCTGTCGCGTCCGCGCGACATTGCGCTGTTGCTGCGCACAATTTCGGGTATGTCCCCCGCCACATGATCCCACTTTCCGTTCTCGATCTCGTCTCGATCCGCGAAGGCTTCACGCCTGCCGACGCGCTGGCGGAAACAGCGGCGTGCGCCAAGGCCGCCGAGGACGCGGGTTACAAGCGGTACTGGACCGCCGAGCACCACGGCATGGACGGACTTGTCGGCGGCGCGGTCTCGGTCGTGCTTGCGCACATCGGCCATGCCACCAGCAAGATCCGCATCGGCTCGGGCGGAATAATGCTGCCCAACCACAACCCCCTGGTGATCGCCGAACAGTTCGGCACGCTCGACGCGCTGTTTCCGGGCCGCGTGGACCTCGGCCTTGGGCGGGCACCGGGCGCCGACATGCGCATCGCCAATGCCTTGCGCAAGGACGTAGCGCGCGCGGCGGAATTCTTCCCGCAGGACGTGGTCGAACTGCAAAGCTACTTCTCCGACGAACCCCAGGTGCCGATCCGCACCTCGGTTGCCCAAGGGGCGAAGATCGACATGTGGATCCTCGGCTCCAGCCTGTTCGGCGCCCAGCTCGCCGCGCTGCTCGGCCTGCCCTATGCCTTTGCTTCGCACTTCGCTCCCACCCTGCTCGATCAGGCGCTCAGGACTTACCGCGACAACTTCAAACCCTCCCAGGTGCTCGACAAACCTCATGCCATGGTGGCGATGACCGTGCTGGCCGCTGACAGCGACGAGGAAGCGCAGTTCCTCGCCAGTTCGATGGAGCAGAGCTTCGTCGCCTTCCGAACCGGCGGGCCGACCCGGCAGCGGCCGCCGGTCGAGGGCTACCGCGAAACGCTGCTGCCGCACGAGCTTGCCACTATCGATGCCATGCGCGCCGTGCGCGCGGTCGGCGGGCCCGACACGGTGCGGCGCGAGATCACCGCTTTCATCGAGCGTACCGGCGCGGACGAGCTGATCCTTGGCGGCTCGATCTACGATCAGGATGCGCGCCACCGCTCGCTCCGCCTTGTCGCCGAGGCGCTTGCCTGATCGGGTGATCCGGGCCTGCGCCGGGTTGATCTCCATCATTGACGCGCACGACAAAATCGCCAAACGGATCGGCCATGGAAAAAGCAGACGTTGTGATCGTGGGTGCGGGGCATGGCGGCGCGCAATGCGCCATCGCGCTGCGCCAGGCCGGCTTCGAGGGCACGGTGGCGGTGATCGGCCGCGAGCCCGAGTATCCCTATGAGCGTCCGCCGCTTTCGAAGGAGTATTTCGCGCGCGAGAAGACCTTCGACCGGCTCTACATCCGCCCGCCGACATTCTGGGCGGACAAGGACATCACGTTCCACCTCAACCGGGAAGTCACCTCGGTCGATCCTGCAGCACACTCGTTGACGCTGCGCGACGGGGAGACGTTCGGTTACGGCAAGCTGGTCTGGGCCACCGGCGGCGATCCGCGCCGCCTGTCCTGCCCCGGCGCCGAACTCGCCGGTGTCTATGCCGTCCGCACCCGGCAGGACTGCGACCTGCTGATGGCCGAGGTCGATGCGGGCACCCGCGACATCGTCGTTATCGGCGGCGGCTACATCGGCCTCGAGGCGGCTGCCGTACTCAGCAAGATGGGCTGCAAGGTCTCGTTGCTTGAAGCCCTGCCGCGGGTTCTCGCCCGCGTGGCGGGCGAAGAACTGTCAGCCTTCTACGAGAAGGAACACCGCGATCACGGGGTCGATCTGCGCACCGGCGTTGCGGTCGAGGAACTGGTGGGGGACGGCTACAAGGTGACCGGCGTCAAGCTTTCTGATGGCGAGGTCATCCCGGCACAGGCAGTGATCGTCGGCATCGGCGTTGTTCCCGCGGTCGCACCACTGATCGCGGCGGGGGCAGCTGGCGGCAACGGGGTCGATGTGGACGAGTTGTGCCGCACCTCGCTGCCCGATGTTTATGCCATCGGCGATTGCGCCGCCTTCGCCTGCGCTTTTGCGGGCGGCCAGGTGATGCGCGTCGAATCGGTGCAGAATGCCAACGACATGGCGACCTGCGTCGCCAGGGACATCTGCGGCGAGGCCAAGCCTTATCACGCTTTCCCGTGGTTCTGGTCCAACCAGTTCGACCTTCGCCTGCAGACCGCCGGGATCAACGTGGGCTACGACGCCACGGTGGTGCGAGGCGATCCCGCCGAGCGCAGCTTCTCGGTGGTTTATCTGCGCGAGGGCAAGGTGCTGGCGCTCGACTGCGTCAATGCCACCAAGGATTACGTGCAAGGCCGCAAGCTGGTCGAGGCAGGGGCATCGCCAGCGCTGTCCGATCTGGCCGATGCATCGAAATTGCTCAAGGAATTGCTCTAAGCCTCTCCCCCGCCCAGTCGGCCGCCTCGGCAACCACAGGATCGGGATCGGCGCGCAGCACCTCGACGAGCGGCAGCAGCTCAGCTTGGCCGCTGTTGCCCGCCGCGATAAGGCAATTCCTCACGAATCTATCGCGACCGATCCGCTTGATCGGCGAGCCGGTAAACAGTGCGCGAAATCCCGCATCGTCGAGCGTCAGCAAGTCGGCGATCTCGGGAGCGGCAAGTTCGGCGCGCGGCAGGAATTTTGCATGTGCGTGCGCTGCCTGTGCAAATTTGTTCCACGGACAAACCGCCAGGCAATCGTCGCAGCCATAGATGCGGTTGCCGATTGCTTCGCGGAATTCATGCGGGATCGGCCCCTTGTGCTCGATCGTCAGGTAGCTGATGCAGCGGCGCGCATCGAGCTGATAGGGTGCCGGGAAAGCATCGGTCGGGCAGGCATCCTGACAGGCCCGGCATGAGCCGCAATGGTCGGCTTCGGGCGGTCCGGCATCAAGCTCAAGCGTGGTGTAGATTTCGCCGAGGAACAGCCAGGAGCCGTGATCGCGGCTGACAAGGTTGGTGTGTTTGCCCTGCCACCCCAGGCCTGAAGCTGCAGCAAGCGGCTTTTCCATGACCGGCGCGGTATCGGTGAAAACCTTGACGCCAATCTCGCCAAGTCCGCGCCTTGCACCTTCGGCAACCAGCCAGCGGGCCAGCACCTTGAGCGCTTTCTTGACGACATCGTGGTAATCCGCGCCCTGTACATAAGCGGAAATGCGCGCGCGCTCCGGGCTCGCTTCGAGCGCCAGCGGATCGTGCGACGGGGCATAGCTCATGCCCAGGCAAATCACGCTGCGCGCCTCGGGCCAAAGATCCTGCGGCGACTGTCGGTGCGCGAAACGGTCCGCCATCCAGTTCATTTGCCCGTGCATTCCTGCATCGAGCCAAGCGCGCAGATTCTCGGCTCGTGGCGCGTCGGGTGCCGCCGCAGCCACGCCGAGAGCCACGAAGCCCGCTGCCTGTGCCTCGCGCTCGAAATCTGCCAGCAACTCGTGGGTTACCTGCTCGTTAACCAAACTTGCGGGTGCTCCTGTTCACATGCGAAAGTTAACCGCTCTTACCCATGAAGATTGACCTGGGACATTGGCAAGTGGCCGCTAGCACGCAATCGCACGCTGACCGGCCGCTGGCGATAGAGGCGCGCGGCCTCGTCAAGCGCTTCGACGGCTTTACCGCTGTCGACGGAGTTGACCTGATCGTACCGGAAGGCGCGATCTACGGCATCCTTGGCCCCAACGGCGCGGGCAAGACCACCACCTTGCGTATGCTGCTCGGCATCATCGACCCCGATGAAGGCCACCGCCGCGTGCTTGGGGCCGAGCGTCCGCACGATGTTGCCCATGCGATCGGCTATCTGCCCGAGGAACGCGGGCTGTATCCTTCGATGAAGGCCTTCGAGGCAATCGGCTTTGTCGGCGCGCTGCGCGGCCTGCCAATCGTCGAAGGGCGCAGGCGCGGGCGCGAGCTGCTTGAAGAGCACGGGCTTGGTTATGCCGCCGACCGGCAGATCCGGCAGATGTCAAAGGGCATGGCGCAGCAAGTGCAGATCCTCGGCACCCTCGTCCACGAACCGCGCCTCGTAGTGTTCGATGAGCCGTTTTCGGGCCTCGACGCGATCAACCAGGGACGGCTCGAAAAGATGATCCGCGCCTTGGCCGACAAGGGCACCACCGTGATCTTCTCCACGCACGTCATCGCTCACGCCGAGCGGCTGTGCGACGAGGTTGCCATCATCGCCGGGGGCAAGGTTCCCTTCGCCGGACCGGTCGATGTCGCGCGCGACCGGATCAGGCCGCAGGTGCGGCTCGAAACGCGCGAACCAGACGGGCTTTGGCGAGCGGCGCTGCCCGCTGACGCGCGCAAGGAAGGCCGCTTCTGGCATTTCTCGCTGCCCGAAAGCGGGGTCGAACCGCTGCTGCGAGCGCTGATCGAAAGCGAGGCGGGCATTCTCACGTTGTCGATCGAACGCGCGGGTCTTCACGACGCGTTCGTCGCGATTGCAGGCGAGGCTGCGGCGCGCGCACTTGAGGAAAATGCCGATACGGAGCATATGCGATGACGCAAGCGCAGCACGGGCGGGGCCGCCTTTCCACACTTGCTGCGGCGATGGTCATTGCCCGGCGCGATTTCGGCGCGATCCTGTTCAGCCGCGCGTTTTTCTTCTTCCTGCTCGGGCCATTGTTTCCGGTGATTGTCGGGGCCATGGCCGGCGGTGTTGGCCAGCGAGTCCAGCAAAGCGCCGCACTGCCGGTGCTTGGCATCGCGATGGAAGGCGACGAGGCCGATGCGATCGTCGCGGCACACAAGCAGCTTTCGGCCAAACTGGGCACGGCGCTGCCCGCCGTCACGGTCATCGAACGGCTCGATAGCGGCGAGAGCTTTGACGCGGCGGCAGTGCTCGAAAGCGGCAAGGCGAGCGTCTCGGCGGTGTTGAGCGGAACACCTGCCGCGCCGCGCCTTACCGGAAGCGCCGAACGGATCATGGCCTGGCAGGGCCCGGCCTCGCTGATCGCCGCGCAGGCAATGGGCAAGACGCCCGAGGCCTATCCGCAAGTCGCCACCAGCACGGTTGCCCGCCCCGTCAACGGTGATCGTGGATCGCGGCTGATGACGGCGCAGGCAGCGCAGACCCTGCTGTTCCTCCTGACGATGCTGCTCGCGGGCATGGTCCTGTCCAATCTCGTCGAGGAAAAGGCCAACAAGATCATCGAGATCCTCGCCGCCGCGATACCCATGGACGCGGTGTTCTTCGGCAAGCTGTTCGCCATGCTGGCAGTGTCGCTGGTCGGCATCGCGGTCTGGGGCCTCGCTGGCGCGGCGCTGTTCATGGCTGCCGTCCCGGCGATGCCCAGCCTGCCGCCGCCCGCGGTAGGATGGCCCCTCTTCCTCGCGCTTGGCGTGATCTACTTCGCGGCGGCCTATCTTCTGCTCGGCTCTGTGTTCCTTGCGATCGGTTCGCTCGCGACGACGGTGCGCGAGGTGCAGACGCTCTCGATGCCGGTGACGATGATGCAGCTGATGGTGTTCTTCCTCGCAAGCTACGCCATGACCCAGCCGGGCAGCCCTGCCGAGGTGTTTGCGCTTGCCTTCCCGTTCAGCTCGCCGTTCGCGATGATGGCGAGGGCTGCGCAGGAGCCCACGCTCTGGATTCACGCGGCAGCCATCGCCTGGCAGGCGCTGTGGGTCGTCATGCTGGTTCGGCTTGGCGCGCGGCTGTTCCGCAGCCGGGTGATGAAGTCCGGACCGGCGAGGATGAAGAAAGAGCGCAAGCCTGTTTGGCGCACACGACGCGCCGAGGCCGCGGCCTGAGGCTGGTCAGACAGCGCGGGTTAAGCCGAGACGTCTAGTGCATGTCCTTTGCAGCTTGGAAAACACGTTACCATGCCTGATCCAAAGCCTTTGCAGTCCCGTCGCAGCGCCCTTGCAGGGCTTGCTTACAGCGTTGCCATGGTGCCGATAATGTCCGCCATGGGCACCGGCACGGCATTGGCAAAGGGCTACCCGGTCATGTTCAGCGAGGCAGAGTGGCGCAAGCGGCTGACCCCGGCTCAGTTCCGTATTCTTCGCGCACACGGCACCGAACCGCCGTTCAGTTCGCCGCTCGACCGCGAAAAGCGCAAGGGCACCTTCGTCTGCGCTGCGGACGGCAACCCGCTGTTCGCATCGGCCACGAAATACGACAGCGGCACCGGCTGGCCGAGTTTCTGGAAACCGATGTCCGGCGCGGTGCGCTTTTCGACCGACCGCAAGCTTGGCTATTTGCGCACCGAAGTCCACTGCGCGCGCTGCGGAGGCCACCTCGGCCATGTGTTCGACGACGGGCCGCGACCGACAGGCAAGCGCTACTGCATGAACGGCGACGCGATGCTGTTCCGGCCCGCCTGACACCCCGCACGAAAAAAGGGCCGGATTTCTCCGACCCCCTTCTCAGTTTCGGCACTGCCTTTGATGCTTAGCCGCGTTCCGGCGCCGGGGGCGGCGGGGGCGGTGGCACGGGGCAGGAATCGTTGACGCCAACGATGGTGCCATCCGGGCAGGTCATCGTCGCTGGCGGCGGCGGGGGAGGCGGCGGCGGCGGAGGCGGCGGCGGCAGATCCTCGCAGGCTCAATCCTCTCCGCGGAATTTGATGCCAATAGACACGCCAAAGGTGCGCGGTTCGGCCATTGGTGCGTAGGAACCCGCGTTGGCGGTGCCGTTGTAGTGCAGCCGATACCGCTTGTCGGTCAGGTTGGTGCCCCACAAGCGGACATAATAGGTGTCCGAGGGATCGGTATAGGTAATCGACCCGCTGAGGAGCACGTAGCCCTTCTGGATGAAGCGCTGCTCGTCGGCGCGATCAGTATAGGGCGTGCCAGCAAGTATCGCCTGATTGTTGCCAACCTTGGCCGGATCATAGCAAATCCGCGGTGCATTAGGAGTACTACAAGATATTACAGTTGGGTTGGCGACCCAACCGCCGTAAATCGACGGATTGGAAACGACATAGTCGTCGGTGTATTTCAGGTTACCGGCAAAGCGAAGTCCGCCATCGCCCATCGGGATCAGGTAATCGAACCCGGCATAGGCGGCGAAATCGGGCGCACGCGACATCTGCTTGCCGGAAAGATCCGATGTGAGACCGGAAACGTTCAGGAATGTCTTGAGCGGATCGCTGTTGGTGTTCGATCCGACGGCGCTCGGGTTGACCGAAAGGCCATCGAACAAGAAACCGTCGCCATAGCGGGCATGGAGCCAGGTGCCGCCGGCGCGCACGTTAAAGTTCTCGAACAGTTCGACATCGAAGTTTGCTTCGACACCGTAGATTTCGGCGCTCGGCGCATTCTGAACGTTAACGATCGCCAGATTGTTGACGAAGTTGGTGAAGCTGATCTGCAGGTCCTTGTAGTCCATGTAGAACGCAGCGATATCGAACCGCAAGCGCGATCCGGCATGCTTCAGGCCAAGCTCGAAGCCATCGACCGTTTCCTGTCTCGCCGGTTTCCAATCGGAAGGAAGGCCGCCAAAGGCACCAGGCCATTCACCGGCCTTGAAGCCCGCGGAATAGGACAGGTAGGCGCTGGTGCGCGGGGACAATTCATAGCGGATCGAGGCGCGCGGGGTGAATTTGGAAAACTTCGCGGACCTGTCACGCGCATCGAATGTGGGATTCCGGCTGATAACCGAGGCGGCGGTCCCATAGACGATGCGCGAGTTGGTCTGAGTTTCCGAACTGTAGCGCCCGCCAACGATGATCGACAAGGCATCGGTCGCCTGCCAGGTGGCGTCGGCGAAGAGCGCCCAGGCCTCCTTTTCACGGAAATAGATCGTCTCGCTAGCAGTTTGATAGGCGCTCTTTGGCTGTTCGGCGGCGGGGTCGTAGGTCAGGAACGAACCATTGCCAGTGCCCGAATATCCGAAGTCAAGCGGACCGTCCTTGGTCCTGATGTTGAAATACTGCCCGCCGACCATGAGGTCGAGACTGTCGCCCATCTTGAAATTGAGATCGACCAGTTGCTGGAAGGTCTGATCGACGTAGCCGCTATTGCTGAACGAAACTTCAGCATAGGAACCATCGAAATCGAACCTCGTGGTCTGGGTCAGATCGGTGTAGCCGGTGGTGCTGCGCAATTGAGCCCAGCCCAGGTCGAGATTGATCTTGCCGAAGAAGTCATGAATCGTGGCTTCGACACCCGGATCAAGGCTAGGTGCCGCTTCGCCAAGCTTGGTCGGCACACTGAAGCTGCCCGGAAAGGCGGTAGCGACCCGGCCGCCAAAGCTGGGCACGGTGTTCTCAATCGGAGAGAAGTTGACCGAGAGGCCGTGATCGTCGGTATGGGTATAGCCATAGCCCAGCGTGACGTCGAAGGTCGGCGAAAATTCGAAATTGAGCTTGGCGCGGAACATGTCCTGCGACAGCGGATAAGCCTTGCCGTCGTAAGGATTGTTGGGATAATCGGCCGGATTGCGGCTCATCCGATGATGGTAGCCGTCGCGGCGGCGGGTATAGGCCGACATAGCCAAGCCCATGCCTTCGGTGACTGGGCCGGAGATATAGCCGCCCACGCGTCGGTCGTTGAAGCGGCCATAGGTGGCTTCGACATTGCCTTCCCACTCATCGGTCGGGTTCTGGGTCTCGATCAGGATCGCGCCGCCGGTGGCGTTGCGGCCATAGAGCGTGCCCTGCGGGCCCTTGAGGATCTGCACGTTCTCGATGTTCGGAAGGTCAATCGTCAGCGCCTGCGGGGTCGCGACATAAAGCCCGTCGATATAGACCGCGACGTTGTTCTCGTAAGAGCCGTTGATGATCGTGGTGACGCCCCGGATCGAGGGCTGCGGGGTCGAGCCGCCGCGACCGAGTTGGAAGCCCGAGGTGACGTTCTGCAGGTCCTGCACAGAGGTAACGCCCGCGTTCTTGAGCGTGTCCTGATCGAGCAGGGTGACCGTCATCGGCACGTCTTCGAGCGCCTGATCGCGGCGCTGGGCGGTAACGATAATGGTGTTGGAATCTTCCTCAACACCGGCCGACTGGGCAAGAGCCGGGATCGCCGCGAAAGGCACGGTTAGCGCCGTGGCGCAAAGTACGGCTGCCATGCGCGCATTGCGGCTGGCGAACGGCTTGTTCCTGTCGGTCTTCCTCATGGCAATCCTCTCCTGTAAACTTGATGTCGCATGAACGATTGCGGCCTAGACAGCAAATGTATTACCCATTTGCAAGTGGTCTGAGTCATTTGGCGCGCGCGGTGCGGCATTTTTGCACTACCGCTGTCTTGATGTGGTGCGGACGGCGGGACTCGAACCCGCACGAGCAAAGCTCAGGGGATTTTAAGTCCCCGGCGTCTACCATTCCGCCACGTCCGCTTGAATTCCCGGATTTAGGGAGGCTCCTGTCAGTCGCAGGGCGATGACAGGCCTTTCCTTCGCTCCTCAGGTGTTGAGCCTGGCGCGCATTTCCTTGCCGGCCTTGAAATAGGGCACGCGCTTCTGCGGGACACTGACGCTTTCGCCGGTCCTTGGGTTGCGCCCCTTTCGCGCATCGCGCTCGCGCGTCGAGAAAGCGCCAAAGCCGCGCAGTTCGGCGCGGCCGCCCTGCGCCAGGCTCTGCGCGATCTCGTCGAAGAAGGTGTCGACCGCGCGCTCGACATCCTCGGCCCTGAGCTCCGGATTTTCCTTGGCAAGCGCCTGTAACAGCTCGGACCTGATCATGCGACTGCTCCCCCAATTGGTGCGAACACGCTTCGCGGCCCTGTTTTTTCGCCGCTCGGCCAAAACTTGCCATGTGCGCCCCTGACTCGCAACAAAAAAGCCGAAAACCTCGGCAATTCGCCCCCTTTTGCAATTCGATGATCGCGGCTAGACCCTTGATCCGAGAAAACAGCAAAAACCGAAAGGGTCGCAAATGAAGGGAATGGGCGCCTGGAACGAGGGTGACTGGATCGCAGCGATCGCGATCGCGCTCCTCGCGCTGTTCCTCGCGGTCGGCGCAAGGATCGCGGTGCAGCGCGAACCTGAGTTCGCGGGCCACCCCAAGGGCCTCTACATGCTGTTCTTCGCCGAGATGTGGGAGCGCTTCTCCTTCTACGGCATGAAGGCGCTGCTCATCTTCTACCTGACCAAGCACTGGCTGTTCGGCGATAGCGAAGGCCAGTTGATCCTCGCCTCCTATGGCGCGCTGGTATATATTACCCCGGTGCTGGGCGGCTATCTGGCCGATCGCTGGCTGGGCCAGCGCAAGGCCGTGCTGTTCGGCGGAATCCTGCTGGCGCTGGGGCACAGCCTGATGGCGGTCGAAGGTGACGGCGGACAGGGCGACCCCACCATCAACGTGTTCTGGGCCGCGCTCGCCTTCATCATCGTCGGCTCGGGTTTCCTCAAGGCCAATATCTCGGTGATGGTCGGCCAGCTGTACAAGCGCACCGACATTCGCCGCGACGGCGCCTACACGATCTTCTACATGGGGGTTAACCTGGGTGCTGCTGTCGGCACGGTGCTGGTCGGCTACCTTGGCGAGACGATCGGCTGGGGCTGGGGCTTCGGCCTTGCGGGCATCGGCATGGTGGCGGGCCTTGTGGTGTTCGTGCTCGGCAAGAGCGCGCTGCACGGTGCGGGCGAGGCCCCGGCGCCGCTTTCGCAGAGCCGCGAATGGAGCCTCTATGCAATCGGCCTTGCCGCCGTTGCGGTGGTATGGCTGCTGATCCAGTATCAGCAGGCAGTCCAGGGCCTGCTGCTGGTCACCGGCGTGGGCCTGCTCAGCTATGTCCTTTACGAGAGCTTCAAGCTGCCCAAGGAACCGCGCGAGCGGATGTTCGCGATCCTGTTCCTGATCAGCCTCAATCCGCTGTTCTGGGGCCTGTTCGAGCAAGCGGGCGGATCGATGAACCTGTATACCGACCGCTATGTCGAACGCTCGGGCGTCCCCGCATCGATGTTCCAGTCGATCAATTCGATCTACATCATCCTGCTGGCTCCGCTGTTCGCCGCGATGTGGCTGTGGCTCGGCAAGCACGGGAGGGAACCTTCGGCCCCGGCCAAGTTCGGCCTGGCGCTCGCGCAGATGGGGCTTGCCAATCTGGCGCTGGTCTGGGGCGCGCAGGCCTATGGCCTTGCCGCCATGACCCCGGTGATTTTCGTCTTCCTCTATTACCTTTTGGCTACGACCGGAGAGCTGTGCCTTTCGCCGGTCGGCCTTTCGGCGATGAACCGGCTGGCGCCGACGTTCCTCGCTTCGCTGATCATGGGCGCCTGGTTCTACATGACCGCCGTGGGCCAGTTCGTTGCCGGCCAGATCGG
This sequence comes from Sphingomonadaceae bacterium, assembly GCA_947477745.1. Taxonomy (GTDB): domain Bacteria; phylum Pseudomonadota; class Alphaproteobacteria; order Sphingomonadales; family Sphingomonadaceae; genus Novosphingobium. Next base: position 246,654 of record CANJUF010000001.1, read on the forward strand.
CAAGGCGACCGGCGGTGAAGGCGGCGAGATGAGCAAGGCGAAGCTGCTCGAGATCTACGAGCTGTTCGGCTGGGTCTCGATCGGCGCGGCAGTGGCGGTGCTGCTGGTCTCGCCGATCGTGAAACGCTGGATGCACCTCGATACCTTGGCCGACGAGGAGCCGGGCGAGCCGCAGGTTCCAAACGTCAACGCGAAGCCGGCGGCCGGCTAGGCGCAAAGGACACGGGGAGCGGGAATATGTCGCAGTTCGAATGGCTGACCGTGGCCAACCTGTTGTTCGTGGCTGCGCATTTCGTGATGTCGCACCCGTTGCGCAAGCCAATGGTTGCCTTGCTGGGCGAACGCGGGTTTCTTGGTGTCTATTCGCTGATCAGCCTGGCCTTGCTGGCGTGGATCGGCCACCTGTTCGCTTTGCAACGCTCCACCCTGATGGCGTGGCAGAGCAACGAGGGCCTGTGGATCGCCGCGAGCGTGCTGACGATTCTCGCGCTCGTCCTGCTGCTCGGATCGCTGCGCGGCAATCCGGCGCTGCCGCAAACCGAAGCGCTCGTCGCGGCGAACGCCAAAGCCGAGGGCGTCTATGCCGTCACCCGCCATCCGATGTTGTGGGCGTTCGCGCTGTGGGCCGTGGCCCACATCCTCGTATGGCCGAGCCCGCGCACGATTGTAACCGCGGGTGCAATGGGCGTCCTGGCACTTGTTGGAGCGCGGCTTCAGGACGGCAAGAAACGCGCGCTGATGGGTGACGCCTGGACCGGATGGGAAGCGCGCACCAGCTACTGGCCACGCCTATCCGGTATACCCAAAATCAGCCTGAAATTGTGGCTCGCGGCGATTGCGGTCTGGCTTGCCGCGACCTGGCTGCACGTATGGTTGGCGGGGATCCCGGCGGGCGCTTGGAGGTGGATGGGCTAGTTCAGGCCCGCGCCTCGGTAACCCCGGCGCTGTTGTGGCGCAGTGCGGTCAGCACGGTATCGACGATCTGCGGCGCGTTGAGGCGCGCCTCGTCATATTGCTTGTCTGGATTTTCCTGATCCTGGAACAGGTCGGGCAGGCGCATCGTGCGGATCTTCAGCCCGCCATCGGTCAGCCCTTCGTCGCTCGCCATGGTGAGGACATGCGCGCCCAGCCCGCCGATCGAACCTTCCTCGATGGTGACGACGACCTCGTGGCTCAGCATCAGCCTGCGGATAAGATCGCTGTCGAGCGGCTTGGCGAAGCGCAGGTCTGCCACCGTGGTCGAAAGACCCTTGGCTTCGAGCGCGTCGGCGGCCTTCAATGCCTCGGCGAGGCGCGTGCCGAGAGAGAGCAGCGCGACCTTCGTGCCTTCGCGCACCACGCGGCCCTTGCCGATTTCGAGCAGCTGCGGAACTGACGGCAGCTCGACCCCGACGCCGTTGCCGCGCGGATAGCGAAACGCGATCGGCCCCGCGTCGTACTGCGCAGCGGTGTGCGTCATGTGGACCAGCTCGGCCTCGTCGGCCGCGGCCATGACCACGAAATTGGGCAGCGTCGCAAGGTAGGTCACGTCGAAGCTGCCAGCGTGAGTCGCACCGTCGGCACCGACCAGACCGGCACGGTCGATCGCGAAGCGTACCGGCAGGTTCTGGATCGCGACATCGTGGACCACCTGGTCGTACGCGCGCTGCAGGAAGGTTGAGTAGATCGCGCAGAACGGGCGCATGCCCTGCGCGGCGAGCCCCGCCGCGAAGGTGACGGCATGCTGCTCGGCGATGCCGACATCAAAGGCGCGATCGGGAAACTGGGCGGCGAACTTGTCGAGCCCGGTGCCCGAAGGCATCGCGGCGGTGATCGCGCAAATGCGCTCGTCCGCCGTGGCCTCGGCAATCAGGGCATTGGCAAAGACGCCGGTGTAGCTGGGGGGGCCGCTCGCGCCCTTGACCTGCTCGCCGGTGACGACATCGAACTTCTGGACACCGTGATACTTGTCGGCGCTCGCCTCGGCAGGGGCGTATCCCTTGCCCTTACGGGTGACGACGTGAACGAGGCACGGCCCTTCGTGAGCATCGCGCACGTTCTCGAGGATCGGCACGAGCTGGTCGAGATTGTGGCCGTCGATCGGGCCGATGTAATAGAAGCCCAGTTCCTCGAAAAGGGTGCCGCCCATCGCCATCCCGCGCGCGAATTCATCGGCCTTGTGCGCGGCGCGGTGCAGCGGCTCGGGCAGCTTGCGTGAGACCTTGCGGGCAAATTCACGCACCGAAAGGAACTTGTTCGAGGAGACGATCCTGGCGAGATAAGCTGAGAGGCCGCCCACCGGCGGGGCAATCGACATGTCGTTGTCGTTGAGGATCACGACCAGCCGGTTGCCCGCCTGCCGCGCGTTGTTCATCGCCTCGTAGGCCATGCCCGCGCTCATCGCGCCGTCGCCGATCACGGCAATGCCGCGCCCCGGCTCGTCCTTGAGTTTATTGGCCACCGCAAAGCCCAGCGCCGCCGAGATCGAGGTCGAGCTGTGCGCCGCGCCGAACGGATCGTATGCGCTTTCGCTGCGCTTGGTGAAGCCCGAGAGGCCGCCGCCTTGTCGCAGGGTGCGGATGCGGTCCCGCCTGCCGGTCAGGATCTTGTGCGGATAGGCCTGATGGCCAACGTCCCAGACCAGCCGGTCGCGCGGCGTATCGAACACATAGTGGATCGCCACGGTCAGCTCGACGACGCCAAGTCCCGAGCCCAGATGCCCGCCGGTCTGCCCCACGGCGGCAATCAGTTCGCTGCGCAATTCGTCGGCAAATTGCGGCAATCGCGCGCGGTCAAGCCCGCGCAGGTCCTCGGGCAAGTTGACGGTGTCGAGAAGGGGGGTGGCCGGTTCGGCTGTCATATCAGGAACATTCGCATCCGGTGATCTGGTATCGAGGGATGATCGAGGCAATATGACTTTTGCCCGCGAATTGACAGGAAAATCCGGAATGCATCGTACCTGCGCGTCATTTGCAATCGCGCTGCAACGCTATTGCAACGCTGCCGCAGCTCCATCCGAAGTCAGTTGCACGCCGCGCAGATGCCGCGAAGTTCGACGACTGGCCTGATATCGGCAAAGCCGGCCGACCTGGCAGCCGAGACAAGCGATCCGGTCAGCGCGTCGTCGTCGATGTGCTTGGCTTCGCCGCACGAATCGCAGATCAGGAAAATGCAGTCGTGCCGGCAGCCGGGATGGCTGTTGACGACATAGGCGTTGGCGCTCTCCACCCGGCGGGCGAGGTTGGTGCGCACGAACAGGTCGAGGATGCGGTAGACAGAGTTGGGCGCTACCCGCTTGCCGCGCATCGCCGATACGCTTTCGGCGAGGTCATAGGCAGACGCCGGGCGCTCGCAGGCCGCCAGAACCTCGAACACATCGCTGCGCATGTCGGTCCATTGTTCGCCGGCCTCGCAGAACGAAGCGCGCGCGGCCTGCAGGAGGCCGCTGCCGGAATGTTCGAGATGCGCGTGTTCGCCCATGGCCGCCACTATGCCTGCGCAAGCCGGGCAGCGCAATCAGCCTCGCTTGAAGGCAGCGCGGTAATGATCGGGAAAGAGGCGCGAGAGCGCGCGCACCTTGGGCGCGTCCCAGCGGCGGATGTAGGCGTGGTCCGGGTTCTTCGCCATGAAATCCTGGTGATAGCCCTCGGCGGGATAGAAGCCGCTGTAACGCTCGACCCGTGTGACGACCGGCTTGTTCCAAACGCCCGATTTGCGCATCTGCGCGAGATAGGCGGCGGCGACCTTTTGCTGCTCCGCGCCAAGCGGGACCAGCGCCGCGCGGTATTGCGTGCCGACATCGGGGCCTTGCCGGTTCTTGAGCGTCGGATCGGCCACGACTGAAAAGAAGATACGCAGGAGCTCGTCATAGCGCACCACCGCGGGATCGTAAGTCACCCGCACCGCCTCGGCATGGCCGGTCTCCCCCGCACTGACGCTGCGGTAATCGGCATCGCCCTGCGCGCCGCCGTGATAGCCCGAGACCACGCTGGTCACGCCTTTGACGTGGCTGAATACGGCTTCGACACCCCAGAAGCAGCCGCCGGCGAACACCGCCTTCTTGAGGCCGGGCGCTTCATCTGCCTGCATGGCAGCCACCGGCGCGGAAACGGTATCCTCGGAAGCGGCCGCCTGCTGTCCGCAGGCGCTGGCGCCCAGCAGAAACAGGCTCGCCGAAAGAATTTTGAAAAGTGGGCTGCGCCGCGTCACCGGGCCGACTGCGCCTCCGCGACCGGCACGACGCCGTTGGCGATCCGCTCACCCACCGAATTGTCCGTGCTCGAAACGACGAACAATGCGCCCATGGCAAAACCGATCAAAAAGAAACGGGCAAAATCGGGCTTGAACATTCCCATGGCGCGGCGGACTTTCGCTGAACTGTGGTGGCAGGTGAACTGCGGTTCGCAAGACCTGCCCGGAGCAGTGTTGCCAGTTAGTGAACATTTTCGGCGCGTAACTGCCGCCGCGATGAACCGGCAAAGGCGTGCGACGAATGGTTAATTCTTGCGAGTCAGTCAGTGCCGGAAGTGGCGCATCCCGGTGAACACCATGGCGAGCCCGGCCTCGTCGGCAGCGGCGATCACCTCGTCGTCGCGGATCGATCCGCCCGGCTGGATCACGGCGGTGGCCCCGGCTTCGGCAGCCGCAAGCAGCCCGTCGGCGAAGGGGAAGAAGGCGTCGGATGCAACTGCACTGCCAACGGTGCGCGGCTGGTCCCAGCCCATCGTTTCGGCCGCTTCGATTGCCTTGGCCGCTGCGATCCGCGAACTGTCGCGACGGTTCATTTGACCAGCGCCGATCCCGGCGGTCGCCCCGTCCTTGGCATAGACGATGGCGTTCGACTTGACGTGCTTGGCCACGGTCCAGGCGAACAGCAGGTCGCGCACCTCCTGATCGCTTGGCGCGCGTTTGGTGACCACCTTCAGCATATCGGCGGTGATGTGGCCATTGTCGCGGTCCTGCAGCAGCAGCCCGCCCGCAATCAGCGCCATGGTCTGGCCGGGGCGGCGCGCATCGGGCAGGCCCTGCGTGATCAGCAGGCGCAGGTTCTTCTTCTTTGCAAAGGCGGCGCGCGCTGCCTCGTCGGCGCCGGGCGCGACGACAACCTCGGTGAAGATCTTGCAGATCGCCTCGGCGGTCGGTCCGTCGAGCGGGACATTGCTGGCAACAATGCCGCCAAAAGCCGACACCGAATCGCAGGCAAGCGCCTGTTCCCACGCTTCCAGAAGCGAGCCGCGCTGCGCCACGCCGCATGGGTTGGCATGCTTGACCACGACAATGGCCGGCGCACCGCCGGCGAATTCCGCCACCAGTTCGAGCGCAGCATTGGCGTCGTTGTAATTGTTGTAGGACAGCTCCTTGCCCTGCACCTGCTCGGCCTGCGGCAGGCCCAGCACCTGCGGGCCTTCGGGAATATAGAGCGCCGCGTCCTGATGCGGGTTCTCGCCGTAGCGCAAGGTATCGGCCAGCCTGGCGGCGACGATCCGGCGCGGCGGAAACTTGAGGCCCTGGTCGGCATGGGCGAACCATGTCGAGATCGCCGCATCGTAGGCAGCGGTCGCCGCAAAGGCTTTGGACGCCATCGCCTTGCGGAAATCGAAACTGGTCGCGCCATTGCCGGCATCGAGTTCGGCTACCAGCGCGACGTAGTCCGCCGGATCGGTGACGATCGCGACATAGCGGTGGTTCTTCGCCGCCGACCGCACCATCGAAGGTCCGCCGATGTCGATGTTCTCGATAATCGTATCGCGGTCCGCGCCGCCTGCCACGGTCTTCTCGAAGGGATAGAGGTTGACGACGACCAGATCGATAGCGCCGATGCCGTGGTCGGCCATGGCCTTGGCATGCTCTGGCTCGTCGCGCACGGCGAGCAGGCCGCCATGAACCATCGGGTGCAGCGTCTTGACCCGGCCGTCCATCATCTCGGGGAAACCGGTGAGGTCCGATACGTCGCGCACCTCGAGCCCTGCCTCGCGCAGCGCCTTGGCAGTGCCGCCGGTGGAGACCAGTTCGACGCCGCGCGCGGCCAGTGCCTTGCCCAGCTCGGCAAGCCCTTCCTTGTCCGAAACGGAAAGCAGCGCGCGCCGGACGGGGACGGAATCGGTCATTCAGTGAGTCCTGCTTGAGAGTCTGGGCCTGTTAATCACCTGCGCACTTGCGGGCAAGCCGCCTGCCGGCAGGTTTAACCCATCTTTTTGAGCAGCCACGAGAACGAGCCACCGCCGCGCGAAACCAGCCCCTGGATCACGATCTGCTGGATCGGGACAGGTCGCGCATTGCCATCGACCCACAGGCTTTCCTCGATGGCGATTTCGCCCTCGCCCGCGCGGAACTGCCAGTAGGAGCCGTCGGCCAACGCAAGGCCAGCGCCCTGCCGGTCGTCCGACACGCGCGCCTCGATCTCGGGGCCGAGGTGGAAGCGGATGGCGAAGCCGACCTTGCCGCGCTTGCCCTTGCGCCCGCTGGGCACCAGCAGGTCTTCGCCGCGTAGTTCGGTGCCGTCGCCGCGCAGGATCAGGATGCGCCGGTGGATCAGTCCGTAGCGCGCGGCATAGCCGTTGTGGCTGGCCTCGATCCGGGTAGCCGGTCCCTGCCCCTCGATATCGAGATCGCGCCGCTCAACCTCGACCTCGGTGACGCCGTTGCCAATCCCGCCGTTGATCAGGATAGCGGTGGAATTGGCATCGTCGAGCGTCAGCGTCGAATGAGCGGCGGTCGCGCGAAGGCCCTGTTCGAGGCGCACCAGCACGATCCCGCCGGCACAGGCGGCGCCGCCGCAGTTGACGAATATGCGCTGGCCCGCGGCCGAGAATTCGAGCGCGAGAGTGGAGGCGCAGCCGTTGCGCGCATGGCGCGGCATCGGCGGCGGTGCCGCGTCGATCTGGAGCACCGCGCCGCCCGCGGTCACGCGCTGGAAGCCCCACTGGCGCACTTCGCGCAGTGGGCGCGTGCGCACCCGGCTCGCCTCGATCAGGCTTGATATACTACCCGCCGGAATCGCCCAGCCGCCCTGCCACGAACCCAGCGAACCGTCGCCGTGAGTCAGCGCCAGGAGCGGCGGCACCAGCAGCGCCAGCATGTCATCGATCGCTGCGGGCGGATCGCGGCGCGTCGCCTCGTAACAGGCCCGCAGCTTCACCAGCACCGCGATCGCTTCCATCTGGGCGGCCGGGCTGCGCGAGAGCACGCCGCCATCGTCGCCGACCATCTCGCCAAGCGCGCGTAGCAGGCCCGCTTCGCCGTAGAGGCGGCGCGGACGACCACCCGGCATCAGCAGGCTGGCGGCGACAATCGCGCTCCAGCCGACCGCCTCGGCGAGCCGGTCCTCGGCGCGGGTGACATTGCGATCGAGCCAGCGCGCCGTATCGGCGATCGCATGCAGGGTACGCGAGCGTAGGCTCCGGTCCACGCCTGAAAGGATTAGCGGCGCATGGACCAGCCAGTTGAGCAGCCGCGCGCCGGTATTGCCCAGGCCCCAGGCGGCGCCCTTGCCCGGCTTGGACGGCGGTTTGGGATTGGCCTTGAGCCAGGCGAAAAGGATTCGCTCGGCCACCGGCGCAGCCTCCTCGCGCGGGGCGCTGGCATCGAGATCGCCGAGCCAGTCGAAGGCATGGACTACGCGCTCGAGCGGCGGGGTCAGCCTTGCCGCGCCGCCGAAATCGACTTGCGCGATCGGGGTCTTGACCCCGTGGACCAGGAAATGCCCGGCCCTGAGCGCGATGCCCGAGGCGCGGTCGCCCGCCAGCGGGCTGCTCGCCGTCGCGAGCAGGCGCGGGCCGACTTTCTTGCCCATCGGCAGCGACAGCATCGAGCCGGGCACGCCGAGACGGTAAGCGAGACGGATCAGCCGCTCCGCGGGATTGACCGTGAGCCCGGGGAAATCGGCGATGGCGAGGGCGCGGCCCGGCTCGATCACTTCGTGGCGAACCGCCGCCTCGCCGCTATCGACGATCAGCGGTACTTCCCCCTGGCTTGACGAGGCCATCGGCACGCCCGAGACTTCGACTTCGTCGAGCTCGCGCGCCGCCAGATCGGGAAAGGTGCCCTCCGCCATGCGCTAGCACGCACCCTTGAGCGCGGCGATGTTGGCCGCATATTGGCCCGGACCGCCCTTGAAGGTCGCCGAGCCGGCAACCAGCACGTCGGCACCCGCCGCAACGCATTGCCGCGTGGTTTCGGTATTGACTCCGCCATCGACTTCGAGCCGGATATCGCGCCCGGTCTTGTCGATCATCTTGCGCACCGCCTCGATCTTGCGAAGCTGGCTGGCAATGAAGCTCTGGCCGCCGAAGCCGGGGTTGACGCTCATCACCAGCACAAGGTCGATGTCGTCGATCAGGTAGTCGAGCATCTTGGCCGGCGTGGCGGGATTGAGCGAGATGCCCGCCTGCTTGCCGAGCGCCTTGATCGCCTGCACCGTGCGGTGCGTGTGCGCCCCGGCCTCGGGATGGACGGTGATGATGTCGGCGCCCGCCTCGGCGAAGGCGGCGAGATAGGGATCGACCGGCGAGATCATCAGATGGACGTCGAAGGGCTTGGCGGTGTGCGGACGAAGCGCCTTGACCACGTCCGGGCCGATGGTGATGTTCGGCACGAAATGACCGTCCATGACATCGACATGGATCCAGTCCGCACCGGCAGCATCGATTGCGCGCACTTCCTCGCCCAGTTTCGCGAAATCGGCCGACAGGATGGACGGCGAGATGAGCGGGACGGCCATATGCGGTGCGATTGCTCCTTAATTATAGGCGACTACGTACCGGCGACTCGCGCGACAAGGCGCGCTCTTGCCTTTTCCACATGCTCGGTATGCGTAATGCCGGATTTGCGGCAACGTGATAGTCTGGGCGCGGCAAAACGAATGAACAGAGGCGGTTATCGCAATTCACGGCCGGTTCAGCGCCTCGGCCATAAATGCGCCGCCCGATTGATACATTCCTCGAACGCGCCGAGCGGGTATGCAAGGTTCCGCCCTTGAATCTCCTTCCGGCATGACCACAGGAAACAGATGGCAAGAATGAACACTTCGTATCTCGCCCGCACCGCCCGTCCCTTCGCCAGCGCGGCTTTCGCGTTTGGCGCGCTGGCCTTTGCCGTGTCTGCCCCGGCTCTGGCGCAATATCGCCAGACGATCGGCAACGACTTGAGCAAGTGCGGGGCGGATGGCGGCCCGGCGGTGATGGTGACGGTCAACGGCATCAAGTCCTCGACCGGCAAGGTGCGCGTGCAAAGCTACCGCGCGAACGCATCGGAATGGCTTGAGAAAGGCCGTTGGCTCAACCGGATCGAGGCGCCTGCCCGCGCGGGCACCATGCGTTTCTGCATGCCGGTCCCGGCTGCCGGAAGCTACGGCATCGCGGTGCGCCACGACGCCAACGGCAATGGCGACACCGACCTCACCAAGGACGGCGGCGCGATGTCGAACAACCCCAGCATCAATATCCTCAATCTCGGCAAGCCGAGCTTCAGGAAAACCGCCATTTCGGTAGGACAGGAAGTGAAGGCGATCCGCATCCAGATGCGGTATATGTCGCTTTAGTTTAGCTTTGCGCTCTGCGCGCGCGCCAAACCGACCAAAGCACGCCCGGCGCAGCCAGCACCGGATGTCGCTCGCGCCAAGGCGTGATCGCCACCGGCACGCCTGTATGCCGCTCGATCTTCCAGGCGGCATAGCGCGCCGCGCCCTCGAAAGTCGATGCCGCGCGGACCAGCCGCGCCAAGTTGAGCGGTTTTCCCATACGGCGGCGCTTTGCCCACCAACGCAGGACGGCGCGCTGCATGCCCGGCGGCATGGCGGGCGTGATGCGCTCGCCCTCTGCCGCATGGCCGATGCCCGCAGCACCGAGCGCCAGCGGCAGCAATCCCTCGAAATGCGCCTTGTTGAGCTCGATGATCGAGCGGGCGCGGCTTGCCGTCTCCATGCGGAATTCGGCCCGGTAAGTCGCCTCGAACAGTGCGGACCAGTAGTCCGCCTCGCTGCCACTCGCCGGTCCGCACGCGGCCGCAAGCCGGCCTGCGACCTTGCTTGCATCGCCCAGTGCAGCCACGACTGTTTGGCGAGCAGCATCATCCTTGCACCAGACCAGCGCGCTCGGCTGGACGAACCGCGCCCACACGGTGGTGTCGAGCAGTTCGCCCGATGCGGCCTCGGCAAATTTCGCCAGCGTCATCGCCGCCACCTTGGCGCGCAATGGTGTGCCGCCATGGTCCCACTCGTGATAGCTGACGCGCGGCCACAACCCGCGCTCGGGCGGCCCGGGCAGCAGCAGGTAATAATCGAGCACGCCTTCAAGCTCGCCGGTGCGCAGGTTCGAGCCGTAGAACAGCGCCGCGAGCGCCCCGGCCTGCTGCGCCAGCCGCACGGCGAAGTCGCTGACCGCAGGATCGACAGGGCGGGCAATGCCGTGCGCGATCCGGCCCAGCAGCGCCGCGCCTCCATCGCTGCTCACAGCACCGCGAACCGCAGTTCGGGGCCCGCCGACATTCGAAACGCGCCCGCCGGGAAACGCTCGCCATCGAGGATGAAACCATCTTCAAGCACGACGTCGAAAGCCTCGCCGCTGCCCCGGTGCATGCCCAGCCGTGCGAGCGCCGGGCCGTGGCGGCCCATGGCTGCGGCCGGTACGCGGGCCAGCGCCCGGCGTCGCGGCGCATCGACCATGAAATAGCCGATGGACTGTTCGTCCTCGACCCCGGCAAGCAGCTTCATGCCCAGCGGAAAGCGGCGCAGCGTGGTGAACCCGGCGATATAGCGGCTGCCTGGCGAAGCTGGATCGCTGTGCGGCAGGCTGATCCCTGTCGCCACGTCGGTAAAGGTCATGCGGTACAGCTTGCGCCAAGGCGTGCGGCCTAGCCCGAACAGCGCCTGCCCCATGCCGAACAATGCCGTCACGCCGATCGCGAAGCTCTGGAATGCGCCGAAACGGTGCGCGACCTGGCCCGCGTCAATCGCGGCGTTGAACACGCCTGCCCCGAAAATGAAGCCCCAACGGTCGCGCGCCTCGCCGTCCTGGTCGGAGATGATGATCGGGCGGCGCGTCACGAACCGCCCCTGCCTCGTCGCGGCAATCGCGTCGTCGAGATCCGGGCGGCGGCCGACGCCGAGATCGAGCGCCAGCGCATTGGTCTTGCCTTGCGGCAGCACGGCGATGACCGGCCAGTTGTCTGCAAACAGCGGCGCGCCGCGTGTCAGCACGTCTCGCACCGTACCGTCACCGCCGCTGATCGCCAGCATGCCGATGCCTACCGCAGCGAACCGGGCGAGTGCCTCCTCTAGCTCGGCGCGCGTGCGCGGCTCGGCCAGCAGAACGTCAGCGCGGCCCGCAAGTGCGGCATCGCGGCCCTTGTTGCGGTGACTGCGCGGATTGCGCACCAGACCGACGAGCGGTGCGGCGGGATTTTCGCGCGGCGAGGCCGCGCGCGCCTGTTCCGGCGTACTGGCTGCGTGGGCATGGCTGTCGGGCAGACGCCCGAAAGTGGAAATCCGGCCTTCCATGGCGCGCACCTAGCCGCGCTCCCCTGAACGAATCCAGTCTTTTCGCGAACGGGCTCCGCGCCTGAACTGTCAGATCGCGCCCGCCGCCGGACCTTTTCGGACGCGCATGATGCGCGCCATGATCGCAGTGAGCAGCACCGCCTGGCTGATCGAGTTGGCAAGCACCGCCGCCGCCACTCCGTCCGCGCCCATGATCGGGTCGAGCAGGAAGGCGCTGACGATCAGGATCGCCGTCGCTGCCAGCCGCGCCAGGAACAGAAGATGCGCCCGCTGCGCGGCCATGATCGTCGGCTCGAAGGCGACTATGGCAAAATCGATGCAGGCCGCAGAGGTCAGCCACAGCAGACTGGTATAGGCGCGTCCGAAATCGGGGCCGCCGATGCCTTCGAGCAGCAGCTTGCCGAACAGGATCGCGAGCACGAAAACCACCGCGCCCAAAGCCGTCGCCACCCGGACCGACTGCCCGATCATGGTGCCAAGGCTGCGCGCGCCCTGGTTGCGCACCGCGCGCACGATCTCGGGAAAGGCGGCCTTGGCGATCATCTGCGAGACGGTTGAAAGCGAGCGGCTGAGCTGGGCGGCCAGCCGGAACGCGCCCGCCGCTGCCGTGCCGGTCAGCCCGCCGACGATGAACAGCGGGATCTGCTTGACCGAAATGAACAGCGTCTGGCTGAAATTGGAAGTCAGCGAATAGCGCAGCACGCCTGGATTGTCAGCGAACACCCGGCGCAGACCCTGGCCGCTGCGCAGGATCAGTTTCATCTCGCCGATACGGTGGACGGCATACCAGTGCGCTGCCGCGGTAAGCAGTTCGGCGAAAGCCCAGGCGATCAGGAAACCCTGCAGCTTGGGGTGGATCAGCGCGGCAGCCAGGGCCCCTATCAGGCGCAGCGTCGGGGTCGCCGCATCGGCGGCGGCGGCAAAGTTGAACCGGTCGCGCAGCCGCAGGATGCCGATCGGGGTAGAGCGCAGCGAGATCAGCATGATCACGTTGAAGATCAGCGTCGCACGCGCCAAGGTCGGCGTCATGCCCAGCTCGTCTGCGAACAGGTGCAGGATAAGCGCAGAGGCGCCGATCCCGACCAGGGCGCTGATGACATCGAGCGCAATCGCCCCGCGATAGAGCCGCGCCAGCCGCGCCTCGTCGTCGTTCTCGATGTGCGCCATGCCGTACTGGACGACAATCTGCCAGGTCTGGAACGCCAGCAAGTTTGCCAGGAATTGCGCCGCGCCGGTAATCAGCGCGAACTTGCCGAAGCCGGTGACGCCCAGCGAGCGGGTAATGATCGCGAGGTAGATCAGCGAGAACACCGCCGCGAGCACGCGCGCCGAAAGCATCCAGCCGAAATTCTGGACCACCGAGACAACCGCTTGCGGCGCATTGCGCAGTTTGAGAATCAGCTCATTCAAGGCGTCAGGCTTTCGAAAAAAAGGGCTCTGGGCCCGATTAGCTGCATTCGCGCGCGATGTGGACCCTTGGCGGCAGATCGACAAGGGGCTTGGCGTGAGCGAGGCTCGTGGCGCGCTTCAGCCAGCGAGATGCGGCCCCAGCGCTGCGGCAATGCGTCCGATACGCTGTGCGAACCACTGCTCGAGCGCGTCGTCGCCCAGCGCGTCGAGCATGGTCACCTGCGGCATCGACAGGCCGATCCGCAAGGTCGCGCCCCAGCGATCGCCTGCAAGCCGCACGCAGCGCACCGGCTGGCCCAGCCGGATGCCTCCCGCGATAAGCGCGGCGTGAATGGCGACCGCCTGCTCGAATGTGAGATCGCGCCGCAGCGTGCCCTCGAAGTCATGGCACAGGTCGAGCGTGACGAGCGTGCGCATCTCGATCGGATGATCGGCAGGTCCATCGGCCTGCGCGGCAGGCGCGCTCGCCACCTTGCGCACGCCCAGCGCCTTGGCGAGATCGTCGGTCGCGGCAGTGAAGGCGGCAACCACGCGCGAAACGCGGTCAAGCGGAATGGCCTGGAACCGCTCCAGCTCGAACAGCGAGGCGCTGAGCCGCAAGGCAAGACCGGGATTGCCGGTATCCTCGCACAGCTCGCGCCCCGGCCAGCCCGCGGGAATTTCCGCGCGGCGGAACACCCGCGCCATTCCCCGCGCCAGGGGCGCGGCAGCGGCGGCAAGGCCGTGCGGCAGCAGGGCGAAGCCGCTGAACGGCGGTCCGCCCATGAATTTCGAACCGGTGACGAAGACCACGATGCCGCGCGCCAGATAGTCCCTGATTGCCGCGCTGGTGATCCGCGCCTGGCAGGCATCGACGACGAAAGTAACGTCGCTGCCGAACCGGGCCTGAAGCGCGTCAACATCGCCAAGGCTGGGCAGCACCAGCCCGGTCTTTGAGCCGTGCACGATATGGACCAGCGGGTAACGATCCGCCGCCAGGCTGGCCTCGATCGACGCGGCGAACTGGCTGGCCAACAGCCCGCTCTCGTTTGCCTCGCCGCTTTCGCAGCGCACCGGCGTGTCGGCCATGGTCACGCTCGGGAGGCCCGCCACCGGCTCGCGCGGTGATACGGCCGCGCCCAGCGCGGTTTCCTCGGCGAAATAGAGCCCCGCCGCGCTATGGATGCAGCCCGAACCGACCTCGTCCGCGCCGAGCAGGTGATTGACAATCCCGCCTTGCCTGCGCCCGGCAACCGCCAGTAGGCCAACGTATTCGAGGTCTGTGCCCGAAGGCGCGAAAAACACGTCGATCTCGCCGCCAAGTCCATAGGCGCTGCGGATCGTCTGGCGCAGCTCGTCGAGGCAGGCGGCATAGGCCGCGCCCTGTTCGAGGTGTCCGGCCCCTCCGGCAAAGCGCGCGCGCAGCCAGGCGTCGGCATCGGGGCTCAGGTCATTGGCGGTGGAGGAGGCGAAAGCCAGAACATCGCGTGGAAAAGGCGCGCTGGCATAGCGGTTGAGGCCGGTGCGCGGATCGAGCACGATGCGCGCGTCGCCTCCGCGCGTCATCCAGTCGTGCAGGGTTAGATCGACAATTTCTGCCATTTTAGCCCGCGCGATCTGGTGAATTGGAATTTGCGCAGTTCCCTAGAGCCGTTATGGGAGCGCGGCAAGTGGCCGGGCGCAGGCGCGCGGCCTGCATCGCAGGATAGACCATGACCGCTCCGATCAGACTCACCCCCGAGGTGCGCCGAGACCTCAAGCTACTGTTCATCGCCAAGCATGCGCTGGGTGACGGCAGCCTGCACTCTGCCGACGGCAACCATTCGCCTTACCATCACGAGATGCGCACCATCCTCGAAGGCCTGTTCGACAAGCTGCAGGTCGCCAACAGCTACGAGGCGCTGTTCACCGATCCGCATGTCGATTTCGTCTGGCCGATGCTCAACCGCGGCGGCTTCTTCAACTCGGAGATGCTCTGCCCGCTGCTGTGCGAGCGGCTGCGCGTGCCCTATCTCGGCGCCAACCCGATCCTGCGCGGGCTCGCCGACGACAAGCACCTGACCAAGCTGGAAGCCCGCGCGCGCGGCGTGCCAACCTGCGACTGGGCGGTTTACCGTGCCGGCGCGCCGGTGACGCCCGAGCGCTGCCCCAAGGCGGACCGCTATGTGATCAAGCCCAACAACAGCTCGGCAAGCTGGGGCATCGGCGATGCCAGCGACTGGGAAGGCGTGCGCACCGCCATGCTGGGCATCCACGCCGAGGGCTACGACGCGATCGTCGAGCCGTTCATGAACGGCAGCGATGTCGAAGTTCCGGTCATCACCATGCACGGCGAACCGTTCGTGATGCCGCCGATGCTATTCAAGCAGGCGGACCCTTCGCACCTCAGGACTCACGCGGAAAAGCGCGATCTGGTGGCGCGCGAGGACAAGTATACGCTGGTCCCGTTCGAGGCAGACAAGGCTTGGGACGAAATCCGCAGGCTCACCCTTGCGCTTGCCGATGTGTTCCGGCCCTTCGATTTCGGCCGGTTCGAGTTCCGATTCAACGAGGAGACCGGCGAGATCAACTTGCTGGAGGTCAATCTCCAGTGCAACCTGTGGTCGCAGAAGGTCTATGGCCGCTCGGCCGTGCTGATGGGCTGGAGCCAGGAAGACCTGATCGAGACCATCGTCGCCGAAAGCCTCACGCGCCGCGGCCTGATGCCGCAATGACTGCATTCGGCACGGACTGCACCGTCATCGTCCTTGCCGCGCAGCGCGCCGGCATGGTCAACCCATTGGCGCAGCGCGCCGGCGTGAGCCACAAGTGCCTTGCGCCGATTGCTGGCAAGCCGCTGATCGTTCACGTCATGGACGTGCTCGCCGCCCGCCCCGAAGTGGGCAAGGTGCGCGTAATGGTCGAACCCGACGGGCAGCAGGCGCTCGAACCGGTCATGGCGCCTTACCGGGCACGCGGGCTGACGGTCGATCTGGTCTCTTCGTCGGAAAATATCGTGGGGAGCGTGCTGGCGGGGGTCGAAGCGCAGGCCGCGCCTTTCATCGTCACCACGGCGGACAATGTGCTGCTGAGCCGCGAGGCTTTTCTGGCGACGCTCGGCGCTCTGGCTAGCCACGATGCGGCGATGAACCTGGCGACCAAAGAGGCGGTGCTCGCAGTCCATCCAGACGCACAGCGCAATTTCTACGAATTCGCCGACGGCGCATACGCGAATTGCAATCTCTACGGCCTTGCGGGCCGCCATGCCCTGCGCGCCGCGGAGGCCTTCCGCGAGGGCGGGCAGTTCCAGAAGAACCCCAGGCGGCTGCTCACCGCATTCGGCCTGATCAACATCGTATTGTTCCGCTTCCGCCTCATCAGCCTGCAACATGCGGCCAAGCGGATCGGCAAGCGCTTCGGCCTGCGCGTGGCCGCCGTGATCCAGGCCGACGGCGCGCAGGCAGTCGATGTCGATAACGAGCGCACTTACGCCATTGCCGAAATGGTGCTGGAGCAGAGGGGAATGTAATACTCGTTATTGCGAGCGACCGCAGGTCGCGCGGCAATCCAGAGCAGTTCTACACCGGCCCTAGATTGCTTCGTCACTTTGTTCCTCGCAATGACGAAGCGCCAAACCCAACTCGACAGCACGGGCGCATCGCGCCTATCATCGCCGCCATGCTGCACGAAAACCTGATCGAAGACGCCAAGGCGATATCCTCAGAGCTGGTCACGCTTCGCCGCGCGATCCATGCCGAACCCGAACTTGGCCTGCACACGCCCAAGACGCGCGACAAGGTGCGCATGGCGCTGGCCCACTTGCCGCTCGAATGGCGCGAGGGAAAATCGACCTCTGGCATGGTGGCCGTGCTCAAGGGCGGCGCAGGACCGGGTAGGCGCGTGTTGCTGCGCGGCGACATGGATGCCTTGCCAATGCCCGAGGAGACCGGGCTGGACTTCGCCTCGCAGGTACCCGGGGCGATGCACGCCTGCGGCCACGACGCGCACACGGCGATGCTCGCGGGCGCGGCGGAATTGCTGGCGAAACGGGCGGCAAACCTCGAAGGTGAAGTCCTGTTCATGTTCCAGCCGGGCGAGGAAGGCTTCCACGGCGCGCGCTTCATGCTCGAGGACGGCCTGCTTGATCCGCTGCCCGATGCGGCCTTCGCGCTGCACGTGTTTCCCAATGCGCCGCATGGCAGCTTCGGCGGCCGGGCCGGACCATTGCTCGCCTCGGCCGACCAGTTCCGCGTGGTGGTGCAGGGACGCGGCGGGCATGCCTCGCTGCCGCATGAAACGCTCGATCCGGTGCCGGTCGCCTGCGAGATCGTCACCGCGCTGCAGGCCATGATCACCCGCAAGTTCAGCGTGTTCGATCCCGCGGTGCTGACGGTGGCGCGGATCGCGGGCGGCACCACCTTCAACGTCGTGCCTGACAGCGCCGAGATCGAAGGAACGATGCGCTCGCTTTCCGCCCAGAGCCGCGAACGCCTGCGCGAAAACCTGCGGCTCGTCGCCGCCGGGATCGCGGGCGCGCATGGCATGACCTGCGAAATCGAGCTGATCGAGGGCTTTCCGGTGACGGTCTGCGACGCGCGCGCGGTGGACCTGGGCCATCGTGTCGCCGCCGGCCTGTTCGGCGGAGAGAGCTTCATCGCGCTCGATAACCCGGTGATGGGCGCGGAGGATTTCTCCTATGTGCTGGAGAAAGTGCCGGGCGCGATGTTCTTCCTTGGCGCCAGCCGCGAAGGCGAGGACTGGACGCAGTGCTGCGGCATCCACTCAACCCGGATGATGCTCGACGAGGCAGTCATGCCGCGCGGTGCGGCCATGCTGGCGGGGCTGGCCGAGGCGTTCCTGGCGAAGGGCTTCGATTAGGGAGTTCTGCCTAAATCCTCAGCCGCTCGCCTCGAGCGAAGTCGAGAGGCGCGATCGCTATTTTCGCCGTGTCTCGACTAAGCTCGATACGAGCGAGCAAGGCTAACCATCAAGCCCTCACGTCCGCCCATTCGGGGTGCTCATCGAATTTGGCCACAACATAGGAGCACACCGGTTTCACCTTGAAGTGCTGCTCGCGTGCATCCGCCACCAGCGCATCGACCAGCTTACCCGCCACGCCGCGCCCGCCGATTTGCGGCGGCACGATCGTATGTTCGGCCACGCGCGCACCACCGCGCTCCACCCAGGTCAGCCGGCCGATGTGGTCGCTTCCCGCGACATGGGCGTGATATTCGCCCGACTTGCCGTTTTCATGCCGGGTGATCGTGACTTCGCTCATTGCTGATCCTTGCTTGACGGGCGCGCCGCGGCCCTACACTCAATGATGTAATATGCAGTTCCATTCCGACAATGCCGCACCTGTCCATCCCAGGGTCTGGGACGCGATGCGCAGCGCCGATGCGCTCGACATGGGCTATGACGGCGACGCGCTCACCGCGCGGCTCGACGAGGCGATGAGCGCCCTGTTCGGCGAGCCTTGCGCGGTGCTCTGGGTCGCGACGGGCACGGCGGCCAATTGCCTTGCGCTCGCCGCGATGGTGCCGCCCGAAGGCGGGGTGGTGTGCCACCGCGAGGCGCATATCGAGGTGGATGAAGGCGGCGCGCCGGGCTTTTTCCTGCACGGCGCCAAGCTGATGCTGGTCGGCGGCGATCACGCCAAGGTAACGCCCGATGCGGCGCGCGCGCTGATCGATCCGATCCGCGACGACGTGCATCAGGTCCAGCCGCATGCGCTGTCGGTGACTCAGGCGAGCGAATATGGCTGCGTCTATCGCGTGGAAGAATTGCAGGCTCTGTCGGCGCTTTGCCGGGAGCGCGGGCTCGGCTTTCATGTCGACGACGCACGCTTCGCCAATGCCGTAGCCTTTCTCGGCTGTTCGCCGCGCGAGGCCTGCCACGGGGCCGATGCGCTGAGCTTCGGCATGGTGAAGAACGGCGCGATGAACGCCGAGGCAATCGTGTTCTTCGATCCGGAGAAAGCCGACCGCGTCCGCTACCGCCGCAAGCGCGCGGGGCACCTGCAATCGAAGGGGCGGTTCATGGCCGCACAGATCCTCGCGCTGATCGAGGACGGACTGTGGCTGGAAAACGCCCGCAAGGCCAATGCAGCGGCGCTGCACCTCGCCCGCATGGCACCGGGCCGGCTGCTGCATCCGGTCGAGGCCAACGAGCTGTTCCTGCGCCTTTCCGCCAGCGAGGCCGCGGCGCTGCGCGCGCAGGGTTTCGGCTTCCACGACTGGGGCGCGCAAGGCGCGCGGATCGTTACCGCCTGGGACACGCGCGAGGACCATGTCGAAGCGCTCGGCGCGGCCTTGGCGGCGCTGTGACCGAGGCAGCGGGCTCACGGCTCAGGATCGCGCTGTCCTTCGCGCTGATCACCCTGATCTGGGGTTCGACTTGGATCGTCATCAAGGACCAGATCGCGCAGGTTCCGCCGCCCTGGACGGTGACCTGGCGCTTCGCCGTCGCGGTGCTCGGCATGGCCGCATTGGCAGCGCTGCGCCGCGAGACGTTCCGCCTGCCGCGCGAGGCGCTGGTGATCGCCGCAATGGTCGGTTTCTTGCAGTTCACCGCCAATTTCTACTTCGTCTATTATTCCGAGCATCACCTGACCTCGGGACTGGTCGCGGTCATTTACGCCTTGCTGATGGTACCCAACGCCTTGTTCTCGCAGATCTTTCTGGGGACGCGGATCAGCGGGCGGTTCATCGCCGGTTCGCTCGTCGCGATTGCCGGGATCGCCTTGCTGGTGGTCAACGAAGTGCAGATCGCCCCGCCCGGCGGTTCGGTGCCGCTCGGCCTCGCCTTGGCGCTTGGCGGGCTGATGTGCGCCTCGGCCGCCAATGTCGCGCAGGCGAGCGAGCGGGTGCGGCCCTTGCCGATCGTGCCTTTCATGTTCTGGGCGATGGCATTCGCGACTGCCTTCAACGTCGTGCTTGCCCTGGCGACGGTCGGCGCGCCGGTGATCGATCCGCGCCCCGAATATCTGGCCGGGATCGTCTATCTCGGGCTGATCGGATCGGTGGTGACCTTCCCGCTCTATTCGGGGCTGATCCGTTCAATGGGTGCAGGCCCGGCGGCCTATAGCGGGGTCGCCGTACCGGTCGTGGCGATGGGGCTTTCGACGGTGTTCGAGGGTTTCGTCTGGACCACGCTTGCGCTCGCTGGGTCAGTGCTTTCGCTGGCCGGGCTGCTGGTGGCGCTATCGGGCCGCAAGTAAGCTGCGTAATCCAGTCATATAGTCCGGATAGGACGGCCGCCAGCCGAGCACGCGCTTTGCCTTGCCGTTCGCGACGCGGCGATTCTCGGCATAGAAACCGCGCGCCATGGGCGAAAGCTGCGCCTCGTCGAGCGATTGCAATGGCGGCAAGCGACAATCGAGCAGGCGGCAGCCAAGTTCGACCAGCAGGTTCTGGCTGCACGGCAGATCGTCCGAGAGATTGTAGGCTCCCGGCGGCGCGCCGGTCTCCAGCGCAGTCATGACTCCCGAGGCAATGTCGTCGACATGGACCCGGCTGAAAACCTGGCCCGCAAGGTCGATCCGGTATGCCCGGCCTTCGCGCAGCCGCTCGAGGATGGACCGGCCCGGACCGTAGATACCCGGCAGACGGAAGGCCAATGCGCCCACCGAAAGCCAGGACAAGTCACAGATAGACCGCGCGCTGCGCCGTCCGGTTCCGCCGAACCCGACCAGCGCCGCGCTCTCGTCCACCCAGGCCCCGCCCGTGTCGCCGTAAACCCCGGTCGAGGAAAGATAGCCCAACCACTTGCCCGCCAATGCATCGCCGTAGGTTTCGAGCACCGGGTCGATGCCCTCGCCGCCGGGCGGCACCGAGGACAGCACGTGCGATGCGTCGGCCAGAGCCATGCGCACCGAACCATGATCGTCGAAGGATCGCGTGCCGCCGCTTCCGGTCGAGACGACTTCCCAGCCGCGCGCTTCCAGCCGCGCCGCGATGCGGGCGGCAGAGTAGCCAAGGCCGAAGATGAAAAAGCGGGGCAACGTGTCTCTCGATATTCGGCAAGGAGGTGGAAATCGCAAAGCAATGCTCTAACTAGGCGAAATGGATATTGCCAGCAGACCCTCCGACCCCGTCAATCAGCAGACTGCCGATGCCGCGACGCCTCCGCATGTCGAGAACACGATCCGCCGCGAGGACTATCGCCCGCCCGACTGGCTGGTGCCCGAGGTATCGCTCGATTTCGCGCTCGGGGTCGACGAGACGGCAGTCACCGCAAGGCTTTCGGTGCGCCGCAATCCCGATGGTTCGGAAGGCACCCCGCTGCGCCTCAACGGCGACGGGCTGGCCGCGCGCGCGGTGCGGGTCGACGGCAAGGCAGTCAACGACTGGCGCATGGACGGCGCGGACCTCGTCATCGATCTGCCCGGCGGGGACCATCTGGTCGAAGTCGAAACCCTGATCCAGCCCGCCGCCAACAGCCAGCTGATGGGCCTCTATGCCTCGAACGGCATGCTGTGCACCCAGTGCGAGGCCGAGGGCTTTCGCCGGATCATGTTCTTCCCCGACCGGCCGGACGTGCTTTCCACCTGGACGGTGCGGATGGAGGGCGACAAGTGCCAGTTCCCGGTGCTGCTGTCGAACGGCAACTGCACGGAGACAGGCGAGGACGAAGGCGGCAAACACTGGGCGAAGTGGCACGATCCCTGGCCCAAGCCGAGCTACCTGTTCGCGCTGGTGGCGGGACCGCTGGTCGCCAATCACTCCACTTTCACCACCATGCATGGCCGTACGGTCGATCTCAACATCTGGGTGCGCCCCGGCGACGAGGACCGCACCGATCACGCGATGGATTCGCTGAAGGCCTCGATGAAGTGGGACGAGGACGTGTTCGGGCGCGAATACGATCTCGACCTCTACAACATCGTCGCCGTGTCCGATTTCAACATGGGGGCGATGGAGAACAAGGGCCTCAACGTCTTCAACACGCGCTATGTCCTCGCCGACCCCGAAACCGCGACCGACATGGATTACGACGCGGTCGAAGGGGTGATCGCGCACGAATATTTCCACAACTGGTCGGGTAACCGGATCACCTGCCGCGACTGGTTCCAGCTCAGCCTCAAGGAAGGCTTCACCGTGCTGCGCGACCAGCTGTTCAGCCAGGACATGGGCAGCGAGGCGGTCAAGCGGATCGAGGACGTGCGGATTTTGCGCGCCGCGCAATTCCCCGAAGATTCGGGGCCGCTCGCCCATCCGATCAGGCCCGATTCGTATCAGGAAATCTCGAACTTCTACACCTCGACGATCTACAACAAGGGCGCCGAGGTGATCCGCATGATGCGCACCATGGCCGGGCCCGAACGCTTCCGCGCCGGGACCGACCTCTATTTCGAACGGCACGACGGCGAAGCGGCAACCTGCGAGGACTTCATCAAGGCGATCGAGAACGGAGCCGAGCTGGACCTGGAAAAATTCCGCCTGTGGTACGGGCAGGCTGGCACGCCCAAGGTCACCGCGAAAGTGATTCACGAGAACGGTTTTGCGACGCTACGGCTCGAACAGCAGGTGCCGCCCACTCCGGGCCAGAGCGACAAGCAACCGATGCCGATCCCCTTGCGGATCGCGCTGTTCGACCGCGAGACCGGCAAGCATCACGGCGAGCACCTGATCGTGCTCGAAGAGGCCAAGGGCGAATTTCCCTTCAAGGGATACCTTCGCCCGCCAGTGCTCTCGATCAATCGCGGCTTCACTGCGCCCGTGGCCATCGAGGTCGAGCAAGCCGAAGAAGACCTGGTGTTCCTCGCGGCCAAGGACGACGATCCCTTCGCCCGATACGAAGCCTTGCAGAAACTGGTGGTGCGCCACCTGGTCAAGACGGTGCAGGGCGAACTCGAGGAGCGCGCCCGCGATGTCGAGCGCGACGCGATCAGCCAGGCCTTCGAGGCGATCCTGCCCGATGAGAAGCTCGACGACCTGATGCGCGGCGAACTGATGCTGCTACCCGCGCAAGGCTATCTCGCCGAACAGATGGCGGTGTCCGATCCCTTGGCGATCCACCGCGAGCGCGAGGGGCTGAAGGCCTGGCTAGGCGAAGAATTGCAGGACGATTTCCTCGATCTGCACGACCGGACAGCCGCGGTGCCCTACAGCCGGGAGGCGGCGGCGCGCGGTGCGCGCAAGGTCAAGTCGCTGGCGCTGCAATATATTGCCGCAGGCGACCCGGACGAAGGCGCTGAGCGCGCCAAGGCGCAATATGCCGCCGCCGACAACATGACCGACCGGCAGGGCGCGCTGATGGTGCTGTGCGGCCTCGACTGCGAGGAACGCGAGGCAGCGCTTGCGCACTTCTACAAGCGGTACGAGGGCGACGCACTGGTAATCGACAAGTGGTTCTCGCTGCAGGCGGGCTC
Source organism: Sphingomonadaceae bacterium (assembly GCA_947477745.1). Classification (GTDB taxonomy): domain Bacteria; phylum Pseudomonadota; class Alphaproteobacteria; order Sphingomonadales; family Sphingomonadaceae; genus Novosphingobium. The sequence continues at coordinate 269,867 of CANJUF010000001.1, forward strand.
GCTTCATCCGCGTGCGCTCGATCATGTCAAGGCATTGGCAAAGCACAAGGATTTCACGCTGGCGAACCCCAACCGGGTGCGTGCGCTGTACATGGCCTTTGCCGGAAACCCGCAGGCGTTTCACGCCAAGGACGGCGCGGGCTACCGCCTGATCGGCGATCTGATCCGCGAGCTCGATCCGCTCAACCCGCAGACCGCCGCGCGCTTCGTACCCGCGCTGGGCCGCTGGCGGCGGATCGAACCGGGCCGGGCAGCGCTGATGCGCGCCGAGCTGGAAGCCATCGCTGCCGTGCCGACCTTATCGCGCGATACACGCGAGCAAGTGAGCAAAAGCCTTGGCTGACGAGCCGGTCGAGGCGATCCGGGCTGACATACTTGCGCAGGTTCCGCACGGCTTCCTTTCAAGACGCGGCGGCGTCTCGACCGGGGTTCTCGCCGGCCTCAACTGCGGCCCTGGTTCGGGCGACGACGCGGGCCTGGTCGCGGAGAACCGCGCGCGCGCCGTCTCCGCAGTCTGTCCCGGCGGGCGGCTGGTTACGGTCTATCAGATTCATTCGCCGACCTGCGTTACAGTAAGCGATCCCTGGGGGGACGAAGCACGGCCGCAAGCCGACGCCCTCGTCACCGACCGGGCCGGACTGGTGCTTGGCATTGTCACCGCCGATTGCGCGCCGGTGCTGCTGGCCGACCGTGAGGCGGGCGTGGTCGGCGCGGCGCACGCCGGATGGAAGGGCGCGCTGGCAGGCGTCACCGACAATACCTTGGCCGCGATGGAGGCGCTCGGCGCGCGGCGGGAGCGGATCGCGGCTGCGGTCGGTCCCTGCATCGCGCAGCACAGCTACGAGGTCGATGAGGCCTTCCGGGACCGGTTTATCGCGGAGGTTCCTGAAAATCAGGCGTTTTTCGCACCCGGCCGGCCGGATCACGCGCAGTTCGACTTGTCCGGCTATGTCGCCCGGCGGCTCGAACTGGCGGGTTTGACCCGGATCGAACAGCTTGGCCTCGATACCTATTCGGACCACAGCCGCTTCTATTCCTTCCGCCGATCGACACATCGCGGCGAGCCTTCCTACGGCCGTCAGATTTCTCTGATCGCTATCCCCTGACTACTGCGAATCAATCGCCAAAAAAGGCGGTTGGCACGGCAGACTTTCCTGTCTATCAGGCGCGCGAAGTCGGCTTGTGCCAGCATTGCAAAGTGCGCGCCATGCCGATGTCGGGGGAGCATCGAACCGCTGACGGAATTCCGCTTGCAGGCCGGTTTGGGGCCACGCGGGCGACAGGAGCAAGGCTGAGTCTATCATGGCAGAACAAGCAGTCACTGATACTCCGGAAACGGGCGCCGGAGACGGCGTAAGGCGTCGTGACTTCATCAATATCGCGGCAGTCAGCGCCGCCGGCGTCGGCGGGCTCGCCACGCTCGTCCCGCTGATCAGCCAGATGGCCCCTTCGGCCGACGTGCTCGCCGCCAGCTCGACCGAGATCGACATTTCCTCGATCCAGCCCGGGCAGGCGATCAAGGCCGAGTTCCGCAAGCAGCCGGTCTTCCTGCGCAACCTGACGCCGCAGGAAATCGCAGCTGCCGAGGCCGTGCCGCTCTCCGAGCTGCGCGATCCCCAGACCCTCAAGGAGCGCACCAAGGAAGGCAAGCTCAACTGGCTCATCACCATGGGCGTGTGCACGCACTTGGGCTGCGTGCCGCTGGGCGCGGGCGAAGGCGAGGTCAAGGGTGACTTTGGCGGCTACTTCTGCCCTTGCCACGGCTCGAGCTACGATACCGCGGCGCGGATCCGCAAAGGTCCGGCACCGCTGAACCTGCAAGTGCCGGAATTCGAATTCACTTCCGATACCGTCGTCAAGATCGGCTGAGGTCACATATCATGAGCTTTCCCTGGGCGAACGAATACAAGCCGAGCCATCCCTTCATGCAATGGATGGACGAGAAGCTGCCCGTGCCGCGCCTCGTCTACAATGCGGTCGGTGCAGGCTATCCGGTGCCGCGCAATCTCAATTATTTCTGGAACTTCGGGTTCATGGCGCTCGCGTGCCTCGGGATCCAGATCGTCACCGGCATCATCCTCGCCATGCATTATGCCGCAAACGGCGGCGTGGCCTTCGATTCGGTCGAGCACATCATGCGCGACGTCAACTGGGGCTGGCTGATGCGCTATGCGCACGCCAACGGGGCCTCAGCGTTCTTCGTGGTGATCTATGTCCACATCTTCCGCGGCTTCTTTTACTCCTCGTACAAGGCCCCGCGCGAGATGGTGTGGCTGCTTGGCGTGGTGATCTTCCTGCTGATGATGGCCACCGGCTTTCTTGGCTACGTGCTGCCATGGGGACAGATGAGCTTCTGGGGCGCCAAGGTCATCACCGGTCTGTTCGGCGCAATCCCGCTGGTCGGCGAGCCGCTGCAACAGTGGCTGCTGGGTGGTTTCGCGCCTGATAACGCCGCGCTGAACCGGTTCTTCTCGCTGCATTACCTGCTGCCCTTCGTGATCGTGGGCGTGGTCGTGCTCCACATCTGGGCGCTGCACATCCCTGGATCGAGCAATCCCACCGGCGTCGAGATCAAGACCGAGAGCGACACGGTGCCCTTCTATCCCTATTTCATCGCCAAGGATGGCTGGACGCTCGGCGTATTCCTGTTCGTGTTCTGCGCCGTGCTGTTCTTCGCGCCCAACATGCTCGGGCATCCGGACAATTACATCCCGGCCAACCCGATGAGCACGCCCGCGCACATCGTTCCCGAATGGTACTTCTGGCCGTTCTACGCGATCCTGCGCGCCTTCACGGTGAACTTCTTCTTCATCCCCGCCAAGCTGATGGGCGTGATGGCGATGTTCGGTTCGATCCTGGTGTGGTTCTTCCTGCCCTGGCTCGACAAGTCGCCGGTGCGTTCGGGTGCCTACCGCCCGCTGTTCCGCAAGTTCTTCTGGTTCGGGCTGATCCCGGCGATGTTGGTGCTGTTCTACTGCGGCGGCGCACCTGCCGAGGAACCCTACGTGGTGCTGAGCCAGATCGCTGCGCTTTATTACTTCGCGCACTTCCTGATCATCCTGCCGCTCGTCTCCGCGGTCGAAAAGCCCGAGCCGCTGCCCTATTCGATCACCGAAGCGGTGCTGGGCCATGACGAGAACGCCAAGCTCGCGAATGCGGGCTGAGGACAGCTAGACGGAAAGACGATAGACATGGCACGCATTCTCTCCATCCTCGTCGGGCTGTTCTTTACCGCGGGGCTCACATGGTCGCTGCTGGTGGGGCTGTTCAATTTCGAGATGCCGCACAGCGTCGAGAAGGACTTCCACAAGCACCCGAAGGAACTGCACCTTTCCAGTGACGGCGCGTTCGGGAAGTTCGATCGCCAGCAGCTACAGCGCGGCTTCCAGGTCTACAAGGAAGTGTGCTCGGCCTGCCATTCGCTACGGCTGGTCGCCTTTCGTGATCTTGCCGCGCTCGGTTACAACGAGGCCGAAGTGAAGGCGATCGCCAAGGGCTTCCAGGTTCCGGGCATCGACCCTGCGACCGGCGAGGTGAATTCGCGCCCCGGCATCGCCACCGATTACTTCCCCAAGCCTTTCGCCAACGATATCGCCGCGCGGGCCGCCAACAACAATGCGATCCCGCCCGACTTGTCGCTGATGACCAAGGCCCGCCACGACGGCCCCGCCTATGTCTATTCGCTGCTCACCGGCTATGCCGATCCGGCGACATACAAGAACGAACAGGGCAAGGCGCTGCCGAAGGAAAACTATCCTCCTGCGACCGGGCACTTCAACCCCTACTTCGCCAACCTCAACCTCGCCATGGCACCGCCGCTGACCAGCGAGGGCCAGGTGCAGTATGGCGAAGGCAGTCCCAAGCCGACGGTTGATCAGATGGCCAGGGACGTTGCCGCGTTCCTCGTCTGGACCGCCGAGCCCAAGCTCGAGAAGCGCAAGCAGACCGGCTGGCCCGTGCTCGGCTTCCTACTGTTCGCGACGATCCTCGGCTTCCTTGCCTTCAAGAACGTCTGGGCGGACAAGAAGAAGAAGGCCTGACGCTCAGTCGCTCTGGCCAAGCGATGACGAAAGCAGATATGCGCCCCTCCACCCACACGGTGGCAGGGGCGCTTTCTTGTCGGACCTTGACGTGAGCCCCGACGAAGTTCGAGCGCTGATCCGCTCGATCCCCGATTTCCCGCGCCCCGGCATCCTGTTTCGCGACGTGACCACTCTGATGGGGCACGCGGCTGGCTTTACCGCCTCGGTTGACTGGCTTGCACGCCGCGCGAGCGCACACCGCTCCGAGGCGATCGTCGGTATCGAGGCGCGCGGCTTCATTTTCGGCGCGCCGGTGGCGGCCGCGCTTGGGCTTCCGTTTATTCCGGTCCGCAAGCCGGGCAAATTGCCGGTGCCTTCGCTTTCCGTCGCTTACGAGCTCGAATACGGGACCGATTGCCTAGAGCTAGGCTCAGGACCCATTAAATTGCTTGCGGTACAGGCGAACAGTTGATTCAATGGCGGCGCGAGGAGGCGTTGCCATGTGTGACTTGATCTGGCTGACAGATGCGCA
>CANJUF010000002.1 GCA_947477745.1 Sphingomonadaceae bacterium
ACTCCATGCGAAAGTGGGAAATACGGCTCGATCCTGCGCATTTGCGCATCTGTCAGCCAGATCAAGTCACACATGGCAACGCCTCCTCGCGCCGCCATTGAATCAACTGTTCGCCTGTACCGCAAGCAATTTAATGGGTCCTGAGCCTAATTGATCTGCGCTTTGGCTGCCCGTCAATGAACGATCGCTACCGTTCCGCCATGCGCTTGGGGTATTTCGCCGCGTTCGAGCAGGCGCAGCAGCGCCCCTCCCAGCAGGAACAGCGCAAGCGCGGCAACGGCGGGCAGCAGCGCCGTTAAAAGGAAATACCGCGACGCGCCCAGCGGCTCGTAAAAGCGCCCGAGCCAGCCGAGCAAGAAAAAACCGAGCGCGCTCGATGCGCTCGACAAGGCGAACATCGTACCGTTCACCGGGGCGGGTGCGTACCGTGCGATCAGCGCCTTGGACGGGGGATCGTAACATGCGTAAGACATTGCCAGCACGAAATAGAACCCGAGCCAGGCGATGGCCGGCACCTTGGGCAAGGCCGCCAACAAGCCGATGATGACGAATGCGGCTGTAACTATCGAAAGGCCGATCGCCATCTTGTGCAAGTCGGCGGGCTCACGCCCATGGCCCGAAAGACGCGCCCAAATCCGGTTTGCGAGCAGCACACCGAGAATTGTCAGCACGCCGTCGGCCGTCAGCACCCAGGTAACCGGGATTTCGAACGCACCGAATTGCCGGTCAACACCAGTGTCCGCCCAGACCACCATGATGCCGTAGGCTTGCTGCGCGGCGGCATTGAACAGCAGCCTGGGCGCGAATGTCAGCATCAGCGCTCCCACGGTGATCCACTGCGCCCGGGTGAGCGGGTCAGGCTTCGCGCCGCGCACTATGCGGTCTGGCGGCAAGTGGCGGCGACCGGCAAGATAAGTCGCAAGGCCGATCAGCATCCCCACCCCCGCAGCGGTGAAGCCCCAGTGGAAGCCGACCTTTCCGCCCAAAGTGCCAACGATCAGCGGCGAGGCAAGCGCGCCCACATTCAGCGCCATCAAGTAGATTCCGAAGGCGCGCGTCCGACGTGTGTCGGTCGGGGTGTAGAGCCCGCCGATCTGCGCCGCCAGATTGGCAATGAAACAGCCGCCCCCAAGGATCAGCAGGAGCAGCGCGAGCAGGAACAGCCGCTCGCTCGCCATGGTGACGTGTCCGGCGGCCATCAACAAGGCCCCGATCGTCACCGTCCTGGCGCGGCCGAGCACCCGGTCGCCCAGCCACGCGCCGATCAGCGGGGTCAGCAGGATCAGCCCGGAATAGAGACCGAAGGTCTGCGCCGCGAGCGCAAGGTTCGTCATCGGCCCGAACATTGTTTCCAGCACGGCGCGAAAGGCGCCGAGGCCAGCGACATGGCCGACCCGGCCGGGCAGCAGTAGTTGCTTGGTCATGTAGAGCATCAGCAGCGCCTGCATCCCGTAAAACGAGAAGCGCTCCCAAAGCTCGGTGCCCGCAAGATAACCGAGGCCGCGAGGATGGCCGAAAAAGGCGGTGTCGCCGTCCGGAGCCGGGCGCAGCACGCCTTGCGGATCGGCGATCGTTTCGCCGTGAAGGCCGGTCGAGACTTCGTTGGTGGTCATGTCCGGCATTCCCGCCGAGCAAGGCATCAAGGCGCCGGCCTGCGAAGGATTATCGCGAAAGCTTGGTCTCGCAAGCGATTAGTTGGCCGCCGTATCTTGGGATTGATTGCGCCCGCGCCCGAACAGCGCCCTGATAAAGCGCCGCGCCATCAGCAGAAGCGCGATCACGATTGCCAGCATGACAAGCGCGACCAGGCCCGCGATCTCGGGATACTGGTAGGCAAGATAAAGCGCGCCGCCGGTCGCCACGTCCTCTACCGTAGAGACAGCTATATTGCTGAACGGCTCGGGACTGGCATTGACCACGGCGCGCGTTCCCGCCTTGCTGCCGTGCGATAGAAGGGTCGCCCCGCCGCCAAGGATAAAGGCGATCACCTGCGTCGTCGGATCGGCGGGATCGACGATCGCGAGGGTCAGCAGGGCGCCGCCGACCGGACGGATGAAGGTATGGACCGCGTCCCAAGCCGAATCGATCCAGGCGACCTTGTCGGCGAAGAACTCGGCGAGTGTCGCCACAGCGGCGGCGCCCATGATCCACGGGTTGGCCAGGATTTGCAGGCTCTCGAGGTGATCGGGCAAGGGCAGCACGCCGAAATGCATCGCGATCCCGGTCGCCAGGATGCACAAGTACAGCCGCCAGCCCGCCAGCAGGCTGAGGCTGCCGGCGAGTCCCAGCACTTCCATCGCGCCCATGTGCTCGGTCATGCCTGCTCTCCCGTTGGGCTTCCCAAGATGCGCCTTGCCGCGCGCCTTCGCAAGCCCGGGCGAGCGGGGTCAGAAGATCTCGAACAGCCCCGCCGCGCCCATGCCGCCGCCCACGCACATCGTCACCACCGCATGCTTGACGCCGCGCCGCTTGCCCTCGAACAGCACGTGCATCGCCGCGCGCGCGCCGGTCATGCCATAAGGGTGGCCGATCGAGATCGCGCCGCCATCGACGTTGAGCAGCTCGTTGGGAATGCCAAGCTTATCGCGGCAATAGACCACCTGCACTGCGAAAGCCTCGTTCAGCTCCCACAGGCCGATGTCGTCCATCTTCATGCCGAAGCGTTCGAGCAGGCGCGGAACCGCGTAGACCGGGCCGATGCCCATCTCGTCAGGATCGGTGCCCGCAACTGCCATGCCGACGAAGCGGCCAAGCGGCTCGAGCCCGCGCTGCGCGGCAGTCTTGGCTTCCATCATGACCAGCGCGGCCGATCCGTCAGAAAGCTGGCTCGCGTTGCCCGCGGTGACGATCCCGCCTTCGAGCACAGGCTTGAGGCCGGCGAGGCTTTCCAGCGTGGTGCCGGGGCGATTGCCCTCGTCCTTGGTCAGCGTGATTTCCTTCATCGAAATCGCGCCGCTCTCCTTGTCGGCAACGCCCATATTGCGGGTGACCGAAACAATCTCCTTATCGAAGCGCCCGGCCTCCTGCGCGGCGGCGGTGCGCGCCTGCGATTGCACGGCGTATTCGTCGCAGGTCTCGCGGCTGATCCCGTATCGCTGGCCGACCACCTCCGCGGTCTGCAGCATCGGCATGTAGGCTTGCGGCACCATCGCGATCAGTTCTTCGTCGTTGTCGATGAAGGCTTTCGGCCCCTGGATGGTCGAAATCGATTCCTGCCCGCCGGCGATCGCGATGTCCTGCCCGTCCATGACGATCTGCTTCGATACGGTCGCCACCGCCATCAGGCCCGAGGCGCACTGGCGGTTGACGGTCATCGCCGAGACCGAGAACGGCAGGCCCGCGCGCATCGATGCGCTACGAGCGATGCTGAAGGCCTGCGACCCCTGGCCCAGCGCCGCGCCCCAGACCACGTCTTCGACCTCGCCGCCTTCGAGGCCGGCGCGCTTGACGGCCTCGGCAATCGAAAGCGCGCCGAGCGTCGGCCCCTTGGTGGCATTGAAGGCGCCCCTGAAGGCCCGGCCGATGGGGGTGCGGGCGGCGGCGACGATAACGGCATCACGCATGATCTTGTCCTGACTGTTCCTGCTCTTGGGGATGGTGCGGTTCGATTTCGACGAAGGTCAGCCATTCGGCAACGAGTGCGGGCTTGGCCTCACCCTCGATCTCGACACTGACTTCACTGGTAAGCTGGTAACGATTGGGCTGCTTTTCCACCATGTCGATCAGGGTGAAATGGCCGCGCACGCGCTTGCCCGATTTGACCGGAGCAAGGAAGCGTACCTTGTTGAAGCCGTAGTTGAGGCCATAGGAGCGCCGGTCGATCTTGGGATAGCCGCTCTTGTAAAACGGCGCGAGCAGCGAGAGCGAGAGAAAGCCGTGGGCGATGGTCCCGCCGAAGCCGAGATCGCGCCCTGCCACGGGATCGACATGGATCGGTTCGTGATCGATCGTGGTGTCGGCGAAAGCGTCGATGCGGTCCTGCCCGACCTCGACCCAGTCGGACGTGCCGATGCGGGTACCTACCCTTGCTTTGAGTTCATCAATATCCACGGCGTGTCCGGCATCCTCTTGCCCGACGTCCTTGGCGCATCTGCATTACTTTTGGCAAGTCACTCTGCTGCGGCGAGCCTTGGTGCATGAGCCCAGCGCGGGCGGCGCGCGTTAAGCCAGGCCTGCGCCGGCTTCTCCACGCCGTGATAAAGCATCACTGAAGCCGCCGCGACCACCGCGAAATATCCGGCGAGGCCGGTCCAGCCGATCTGCAGGTCCGGGCCGACAAAGGCCATCTTGAAGACAATCCACAGCAGGAAGTGCGCGAGGTAAGTCGAATAGCTAATTTCGCCGAGATAAACCGCGACGCGGGCTGAAAAGATACGCGAGACCGCGCCCTGGTCGAGCGAAAGGGCAAGGATTGCGGTGAAGAACACCGCCGGCACAAACATGGTTTCGGGCAGGCCGAAGCCGAGGCCAGCAGCGAAGATCGCAGCGCAGGCAAGCGCAGCCCATGCTGCGGCCCGCGGCTTGCCATGCCACTTGCGCCACAGCAGGCAAGCGACGATGCCGAGGCTGAATTCGGCAAGGCAGCGCCACAGGCCGAGGGTGACGATATGCTCGCCAAGCGATCCGGTCCCGGCCATGGCAAACATCACTGCGATGCCCGCGCACAAGACTGCGGCAATCGCCAGCAGCGCGGCCGCGCTTACGCGCTCCCACCGGGCGGCGGCGGCAATCACCGGGAACACCAGATAGGCGGCAAATTCGGTGCTGATCGACCATGCCGGATCGTTCCAGCGCAAATGATCGGTAAAGCCCCAGTTCTGGATCAGCAAAACGTGCAGCGGCAATTCGGCCAGCGGATAGCGCGGGTTGGGATTGCCGATGGCGACGAGCGCAAGCGCAAGCGCGACAAACAGCGCCAGCACAAATGCATGCAACGGCCATCCCCGCCGCGCTGCGCCCGATCGGCCTGGGTGAGGAAGACGATGGCGACCATCTTCCGGCCTTCGTGCCGCCCCGCCATTTTGGCCAGGGACAAGACCCGATCGTCTCGATGCCCGCTGCGGCTCATGAGTCGGCCGTTCCGGCCCATGTCGAGCCAGAAGCGCCGCAAGCCGCTGACCCGGTCGATCCCAACGAATCCAGCGATCTTGACGAGGGCTACAGCTCGCTGCTCAGCCTGTCGCGTCCTGGCGCCGGCCAGCAGCGCTTCGTGCGCATCGAAGAGCCCGAGAATCCCTCAGCCGAGATCGAACCGGTGGTCATTTTCCCCGGCAAGGAGCCGCATTCCGGTGAAGGGCCGTTTGCGCGCCCCTTTGCTGCGCCCGGCGTTCAGGCGGCCGAGCCGGCTGGCGAACGGGGTGCCCGCGATCCCCAGGAAACCGACCGGGCGCTGCGCACTGCGCTGGCAAATATCCAGCGGATGAGCGGCGCGGCCTGACGCATCAATCGGCGCACCGGTTGCAAAAAGCGCCCGGCTGCGTGCCGCCTTCGCGGTTGCAAAAATCCTAGCCTGTCGCCATTGGGAAGTTTCGGCTTCCCGCGCCGTTTTGCGGCGCGGCGATTCGCGCCGCCCGGCGCGATGGCCGATCGACCGGTGGTCGGTAACTGACAGGGTGGTTTATCAATGGGATTTCCAGAGCCCCAGGGCCTCTACGACGCGCGTAACGAACACGATTCCTGTGGTGTGGGTTTTGTCGCCCATATCAAGGGCGAGAAAAGCCACGCGATTGTCACCCAGGCACTGGAAATCCTGCGGAATCTCGATCACCGCGGCGCGGTGGGCGCCGATCCCCTGCTGGGCGACGGCGCGGGCATTCTCATCCAGATGCCCGATCGCCTGCTGCGCAAGTGGGCCGACGCCGAGGGGCTGAGCCTGCCTCAGCCAGGCGACTATGCGGCGGCGATGTGTTTCCTGCCGCAGGACGAGGTTGCCCGCAATTTCGTGGTAGACGCCCTCGAAAAGTTCACCGCCAAGGAAGGCCAGATCGCGCTTGGCTGGCGCGATGTGCCGACTTCGCTCGACGGTCTGGGCAAGGCCGTGGTCGCCTCGATGCCGGTGATCCGCCAGTTCCTTGTAGGCCGAGGCGAGAACTGCGCCGATCAGGACGCTTTCGAACGCAAGCTGCTGGCGATCCGCAAGCAGACCCAGAACCCCCTTGCCGGCCTTGCCGAAAAGCACCAGCTTCCCGGCCTGACCGAACTTTACATGCCCAGCTTTTCGAGCCGGACGATCGTATACAAGGGCCTGCTGCTGGCAACTCAAGTCGGCAGCTTTTACGACGACTTGCGCGATCCCGACTGCGTTTCCGCGCTCGGGCTCGTCCACCAGCGGTTCTCGACCAACACCTTCCCGAGCTGGAAGCTGGCGCATCCCTATCGGTTCATGGCGCACAACGGTGAGATCAACACCGTGCGCGGCAACGTCAACTGGATGAATGCCCGCCGCCGCACGATGGAATCGGAGCTGCTGGGCGCCGATCTCGACAAGATGTGGCCGCTGATCCCGCACGGCCAGTCCGACACCGCCTGTCTCGACAATGCCTTCGAACTGCTGGTGGCCGGCGGATACAGCCTTGCCCATGCGATGATGATGCTGATCCCGGAAGCCTGGGCCGGCAATCCGCTGATGTCGCCCGAACGCCGCGCGTTCTACGAATATCACGCCGCGCTGATGGAACCATGGGACGGCCCCGCCGCCGTGGCGTTCACCGATGGCCGCCAGATCGGCGCCACGCTCGACCGCAATGGCCTGCGCCCCGCGCGCTTCTGCGTCACCGACGACGACCTGTGCATCATGGCTTCCGAAAGCGGCGTCCTGCCCATCAAGGAAGACAACATCGTGCGCAAGTGGCGGCTCCAGCCGGGCCGCATGCTGCTGATCGATTTCGAGCAGGGCCGCATCATCGAGGACGAGGAGCTCAAGACCCAGCTTGCCGAGGCCGAACCATACCAGGAATGGCTCGACAAGGCGCAGTACATGCTCAAGGACCTCGATGTTGTCGAGCCCGAGCTGGCGCAGGTCCCGGTCACCGCGACCTCGCTGCTCGATCGCCAGCAGGCGTTCGGCTACACTCAGGAAGACATCAGCCGTTTCCTCGAGCCGATGGCGGTGGAAGCCGACGATCCGATCGGATCGATGGGCACCGACACGCCGATTCCGGTGCTGTCGCAGCGTCCGCGGCTGCTATACGACTATTTCAAGCAGAACTTCGCGCAGGTCACCAATCCGCCGATCGATCCGATCCGCGAGGAACTGGTGATGAGCCTCGTCTCGATGATCGGGCCGCGTCCCAACCTGCTTGGTCACGATGCCGGCAGCCACAAGCGGCTCGAAGTCGAGCAGCCGATCCTGACCGACCGCGACATCGCCAAGATCCGTTCGGTCGAAGCCGCGCTTGACGGCGCGTTCCGCACCGAGACGCTCGACATCACCTGGCCTGCCGAAGTCGGCGCCAAGGGCCTCGAATATGCGCTCAAGGACATCTGTCTGGCGGCGACCGAGGCGGTGCTGGCCGACCGCAACATCCTGATCCTGTCCGACCGGGCGCAAGGGCCGCAGCGCATCGCCATTCCCGCGCTGCTGGCAACGGCAGCGGTCCATCAGCACCTGGTGCGCCAGGGGCTGCGGATGCAGACCGGGCTGGTGGTCGAAACCGGCGAGGCGCGCGAAGTGCACCATTTCTGCGTACTCGCGGGCTATGGCGCGGAAGCGATCAACCCCTATCTCGCGTTCGAAACGCTCGAGCAGATCCGCCTGCGCAAGGACCTGCCGGTCACTGCCGAGCAGGCTGAGAAGAACTACATCAAGGCGCTGGGCAAGGGCATCCGCAAGGTCATGTCCAAGATGGGCATCTCGACGTACCAGTCTTATTGCGGCGCGCAGATCTTCGACGCCGTCGGCCTCGCCAGCAGCCTGATCGACAAATACTTCACCGGCACCGCCACGATGATCGAAGGCGCCGACCTTGCTGCGGTGGCAGAGGAAACCCTGCGCCGCCACCAGACCGCTTATGGCGACGATCCGGTGTACCGCTCGATGCTCGATGCCGGCGGCATGTACCAGCTTCGCCTGCGCGGCGAGGAGCACGCCTGGACCTCGGCCAACATCGGCGCGCTACAGCACGCGGTGCGCGGCAACGTGCCCGAAAAGTACAAGGAATTCGCCGCCTCGATCAACGAGCAGTCCGAACGGATGCTGACCATTCGCGGCCTGATGCAGTTCAAGCCGGGCAAGCCTGTCGACATTTCCGAAGTCGAACCGGCGAGCGAAATCGTCAAGCGCTTCGCCACCGGCGCGATGAGCTACGGCTCGATCAGCTGGGAAGCGCACACCACGCTGGCGCTGGCGATGAACTCGATCGGCGGCAAGTCGAACACCGGCGAGGGCGGCGAAGACCCCACGCGCTTCGTGCCGCTGGAAGACGGCCGCTCGATGCGCTCGGCGATCAAGCAGGTCGCCAGCGGACGCTTCGGCGTGACCACCGAATATCTCGTCAACTCAGACGATATCCAGATCAAGATGGCACAGGGAGCAAAACCCGGCGAAGGCGGCCAGCTTCCCGGACACAAGGTCGACAAGACCATCGGCGCCACCCGCCATTCGACGCCGGGCGTGGGCCTCATCAGCCCGCCGCCGCACCACGACATCTATTCGATCGAGGATCTGGCGCAGCTGATCCACGACCTGAAGAACGCCAACTCCAAGGCGCGCATATCGGTCAAGCTCGTCTCCGAGGTCGGGGTTGGCACGGTCGCGGCAGGCGTATCCAAGGCGCGCGCCGACCATGTGACGATCTCGGGCTACGAAGGCGGCACCGGCGCTTCGCCGCTGACTTCGCTGACCCATGCCGGCAGCCCGTGGGAAATCGGCCTTGCCGAAACCCAGCAGACGCTGCTGCTCAACAACCTGCGCAGCCGCATCTGCGTGCAGACCGACGGCGGCATCAGGACCGGACGCGATGTCGCGGTGGCCGCGCTGCTGGGTGCCGACGAGTTCGGCTTCGCCACCGCGCCGCTGATCGCCTCGGGCTGCATCATGATGCGCAAGTGCCACCTCAATACCTGCCCGGTCGGCGTGGCGACGCAGGACCCGGTGCTGCGCGCGCGCTTCACCGGCCAGCCCGAGCATGTCGTGAATTACTTCTTCTTCGTCGCCGAGGAACTGCGCGCGATCATGGCCGAGCTTGGCTTCCGCACGGTGGGAGAGATGGTCGGCCGGGTCGACATGCTCGACGCACGCCCGGCGATCGATCACTGGAAGGCCGCCGGGATCGACTTGTCGCGTATCCTGCACCAGGTCCCGCTGGGGGAAAGCGCGTCGCTTGGCTGGTCGCAGACGCAGGATCACGGCTTGATCAATGCGCTCGACAACCAGCTCATCGAAGCGGCCGGACCCGCGCTTGAAAACCGCGAACCGGTGCGGATCGAAACCACTGTCGCCAACGTCAACCGGACGGTGGGCACGATGCTGTCGGGCGAAGTGGCAAAGCGTTATGGCCATGCCGGCCTGCCGGACAACACCATCCACATCTCCGCACGCGGGGTTGCCGGCCAGAGCTTCGGCGCATGGCTGGCGCACGGCATCACGATCGACCTTACCGGCGATGCCAACGACTATGTCGGCAAGGGACTGTCCGGTGGCCGCGTGATCGTCCGCCAGCCGGACCATGTGGGCCGCGAGCCGACCGAAAACATCATCGTCGGCAATACCGTGCTTTATGGCGCGATTGCCGGCGAAGCCTACTTCAACGGCGTTGCCGGTGAACGCTTCGCGGTGCGCAATTCGGGCGCCGTCGCAGTGGTGGAGGGCTGCGGCGATCACGGCTGCGAGTACATGACCGGCGGTGTCGTCGCCGTGCTCGGCAAGACCGGACGCAATTTTGCAGCCGGCATGTCGGGCGGCGTGGCCTACGTCTATGACGAAGACGGCATGTTCGACAAGCTGTGCAACCATGCGCAGGTCGACCTGGTGAAGATCGCGGCGCGGGTGGACGAAGACGACGGCACGGGCTGGCCGCAGCAACGCGGGGTCAGCGTCCATGATTATGGCATGGGCGACATGCTGCGCCACGATGCGGACCGGCTTCGGATCCTGCTCGAACGTCATCATCTCCATACCGGATCGAAGCGCGCCCGCATGTTGCTCGATAACTGGGACGCGGCCTTGGCCAGGTTCGTGAAAGTGATGCCGCGCGATTATCGCACGGCATTGCAGCAGCTTGAGGCCGAACGCCTCGACGCTGCTTCCGTCGCCGCCGAATAAGACACAGGACAACACAGCGCATGGGCAAGGAAACCGGCTTCCTCGAACTCGACCGCCATGATCGTTCCTACAGGGACCCGAAAGAGCGGCTGAAGCATTACAAGGAGTTCGTCATTCCGCTGAAGGAAGACGAACTGCGCGGCCAAGCTTCGCGCTGCATGAATTGCGGCGTGCCACACTGCCACACCGGCTGTCCGGTCAACAACCTGATCCCGGACTGGAACCACCTCGTTTACGAGGCGGACTGGAAGAATGCGCTAGACATGCTGCATTCGACCAACAATTTCCCCGAATTCACCGGCCGGATCTGCCCCGCTCCGTGCGAGGCGGCCTGCACGCTCAACATCATGGACCAGCCGGTGACGATCAAGTCTATCGAGTGTCAGATCATCGACAAGGGCTGGGAAAACGGGTGGGTGACGCCGCAGGTACCGGCGCAGCGGACCGGCAAGTCGGTCGCGGTGGTCGGTTCGGGTCCGGCGGGCATGGCCTGCGCCCAGCAGCTCGCCCGCGCCGGGCATACGGTGGTGCTGTTCGAGAAGAACGACCGCATCGGCGGCCTGCTGCGCTACGGCATTCCCGACTTCAAGATGGAAAAGCGCCATCTCGACCGGCGCATGAAGCAGATGGAAGCCGAAGGCGTGGAGTTCCGCCCTTCGACCGAAGTCGGCGTCACCGTGTCGATCGCATCCTTGAAGGACAACTTCGACGCGGTGGTCCTGTCTGGCGGCGCAGAGGAAGCGCGCAAGCTCGATATTCCGGGCGCGGAACTTCCCGGCGTCGAGCTGGCGATGGATTTCCTGCGCCAGCAGAACAAGCGCAATGCCGGCGACGAGGAGATGCGCGCCGCGCCCGACGGGACGATTTCGGCCCGGGGCAAGAACGTCATCGTCATTGGCGGCGGCGACACCGGATCGGACTGCGTCGGCACGTCGAACCGCCAGGGCGCGCGTTCGGTCACGCAGATCGAGATCATGCCCAAGCCGCCGGTCATGGAAGACAAGGCGATGACCTGGCCGCTATGGCCGCTAAAGCTGCGCACCTCCTCCAGTCATGAGGAAGGCGCCGAGCGCGACTGGGCGATCCTGACCAAGCGCGTCGTCGGCGAAAATTCGGTGCAGGGCCTCGCCTGCGTCCGGGTCGAATGGAACGGCGGCAAGATGGAAGAGATCGCGGGCAGCGAATTTACCCTCGATGCCGATCTGATCCTGCTCGCGATGGGCTTTGTCGGACCGCGCAAGCCCGGCATGCTCGACCAGTCGGGCGTCGAGCTTGACGCGCGTGGCAACGTCAAGGCCGATACGAACAAGTACCAGACCAGCGATGAAAAGATCTGGTCGTGCGGCGATATGCGGCGCGGCCAGAGCCTTGTGGTCTGGGCGATTCGCGAGGGCCGCCAGTGCGCCCGCTCGGTCGACGAAGCGCTGATGGGGGTCAGCGACCTGCCGCGTTGAGCAGGTCGGGCAATAGAGGGGGGATGCGGAAATGAGAACTTTGGCTGGCTTGGCGCTGGGCGCCGCACTTCTGGCGGCTCCGTTGACCGCTGACGCGCAAGAGGTCGGTGACTGGGTGCTGGCGCCTTGGCAGGACAGCGGCAGACCTTTCCCGGCGTGGTCGCCGCGCGGTCTGGCAATGCAGTCACCGTGCGCTTCGACGACGGCACCACCGAAACACGGCTCGCCAGCGATGTGCGTCCGTTCGACTGGACCACCGGCTCGCCAGTCGAATGCCAGTGGACCGATGGCAACTGGTATCCTGCGCACATCGTACTGATGGGCAACGACGGGCTGACCATGCTGGTGCGCTACGACGAGGACGGTGTCGAGCAGCGCACCAAGACCGGGCGCTGCCGATCGCCCAACTGATCGAATTGCACCTGCGCGGCCGGAGCGTTCGCCGGTCGGGAACGGTTCAGGTAGCTGCCTCTAGAGCGCGCACGCGATGAGCGACATTGCCCTCGAACTTCCCGGCTTCACGGCCCGCGTGAAAGACCGCCTGTCGGCATGGCTGGCCGGCCCGAAGACATTGAAAAGCACGGGAATCTGTCGAAGACCACGTTGCCGCCCGACGATGCGCGCAAACGCAATTCGCACGTCGCGTTCGAGCCGCGCATGGGGGCGATCGCCCGTCCCTTCACCTTTATCGGTTCCGATCTCGATCGCTCGCGCGCCGTGGAATGTCTTGCTACGGCAGTACTTTACGAGGCCGGAGACGACACGGCGGGCCAGTCCGCAGTGGCCCAGGTCGTGCTCAACCGGGTGCGTCATCCCGCTTTTCCCGGCACCGTCTGCGGAGTGGTTTATCAAGGCTCGCAGCGCAAGACCGGCTGTCAGTTCTCGTTTACCTGCGACGGCTCTATGGCACGCCGATCAATGAACCCAGCCGCTTGGCAGCGCGCCCGTGCGGTCGCCGCTAACGCATTGTCCGGACAGGTCAATTCCGTGGTCGGACTGGCAACTCATTACCACACCGACTGGGTCTATCCCTACTGGAGTCCGAGCCTGCGCAAGCTGGCGCAGGTCGGCACGCACCTGTTCTTCGGCTGGCCGGGATCGTGGGGCGGGCCGGGCGCTTTTGGCAAGCGTTATCAAGGACATGAGACAGGCGCGCCGAGCATCGCGGCGCTGACTGCACTCGAAACCGAAAGCGAGGACGGCATTGGTCCCGCAACTGGTGAAACGCTGATCCTAGGCCTTCCCCAAGCGCCCGCGAAATTGCCTGCGAGCATGGGCAAGGTCCCGCTTTACGGTAGCAAACTGCGGCTCGTGGGCAGCGACGGCCGCTCTTTCGGCCTGCTCGCTGCGCCGGGCGCCAGCGCCTCCCAGATCGTCAATGCCGCGCTCGCGCTGTGCGGCCAGCCGGGCCCTTGCCGGGTCAACGCCTGGGAAAACGAAGACGACATTCCCGGCTCATACCCGCTGCCCGCGCTGACCCGTTCGACCATGGTGTTCGAATATGTGCGCAGCGGTTCGGGAAGCGGCGCAACCACCAAGTTCGATTGCAAGCGCTTCTCCAACAAGGACCCCAAGGCCTGCCTCGAATCGTCAGGCGACATGCCGGAAGTCCTTGCCGGCGTTAGATTTAAATGACTGCGCCGCTCGCCTCGCTTACCAGAGCTTGTCAGTGTAGGTGTCGGTGCCGACGATCGTCTTCTTGAACGGTGCGCAAAGCGAAAGCTTGGCGATTCCCGCCTTTTCAACGGCCTCGGCATAGGCCTTGAGCGTCTCCACTGACTCTTTCGGATCGGAATCGGTGAACATCAACTGGCAAAAGCGGGTCGGTCCGCCCGGCCCCGCGCCGAGATCCATCGGCGACGCGCGCGGCTCGTCGGGCAAGTTCGGCGCCCATGTCGCGGCGATCTCGATCTTCGAGCCCTTGAGCATTTCCGGCAGGCATTTCTCGCGCAGCTTCGCCAGGCTTTCCGCCGGTTTTGCGCCGTCCAGCCCGTCGAACCACATGATGATCATGCCCTGATAATGGCGATCGAGCGCAAGCATGACCGGCACCGGATCGTCATCGCGGTAATCGGCATCGAGGAAGGTGTAGAGATTGGTGTTGACGTGGCTACGCTCGGGAAATCCGCGACCGTTCGAATATAGCTCGAATACGCGCTTGCCCGACCAGGCAAGCCACTCGTCGTGATGCCCCGCCAGCACCCAGTAGACCGCAACGTAGGAACCCGAATCGTAGTTCGGCTTGGCCGCGTCGGTCTCCTTGGGGAAGCGCAGGTCCTTGAGGTCGCGCGTGGCCACCCACCGCGCGCCCGCCATGTTGAATTCGCCTTCCATGCAGCCACCATAGAAGTGATCGCGCTCGTACCAGCGGTTGAAGGCGACCTCGTATCCCTTGTGCGGCTCGACCAAGGTCAGCAGCATCGATCCGGGATGCACAGGGTAATCGGCGGGTTCGCCCGGCTCGAGCGGGTAGGTCATCGGCGTTTCTCTCCATGTTCGGCGCGGTTTACACGCTCTACCGCCAGCATACCGCCCATTGTTAGCTGCGCAATGGTTCAAGTCCGCCAGTCGATCGCGCCGCGACCGTTCGCTTCCAGAAAGGCGTTCGCCTTGCTGAAATGGCGGCATCCGAAGAAGCCCTTTCGCGCGCCCAGGTTGCTAGGGTGCGAGGTCCTGAGCAACAGGTGCCTACCGGTTTCGCTGAGGCCGGGCACCCGGGCGATCTTGTTTTGCGCCTTTTTGCCCCACAACAGGAAAACGCAGGGTTCCGCCTGCTCAGCCACGGCGGCGATGATGGCATCGGTTATTTCCTCCCAGCCGCGCCGCTTGTGGCTCAGCGGTGCGCCGCGTTCCACTGTCAGCAGATCGTTAAGGAGGAGGACGCCTTGCGCCGCCCAGCGCTCGAGGTTGCCATGTCCCGAAGGCTCGATGCCGAGATCGTCCTTCAGCTCGGTTTGAATGTTCTTCAGGCTTGGCGGGATTCGCACGTCCCTCGGCACGGAAAAGGAGAGGCCCTGAGCTTCGCCGGGCTTGAGATAGGGATCTTGGCCGAGAATGACCGCTTTGACCTTTGGGAGCGGAGTAGCTTCGAGTGCGCGAAAACGCAGTGGCTGCGGGGGGAAAATCTGCTTGCCGGCAGCCTCCTCGTCTCGCAGGAACGCGGCAAGAGCGGCAGTCCGCTCCGTTGCCAGGACCGATGCCAATGCAGCTTGCCAGCTTGGCGAGATGTCAAAGCCTTGCACGCAATAACTCCTGCAAGTTGGGGGCTTTCGTTCCAGGCCGGATCAGCCTAAGCACTTTGCCAATATGGCTGTCCATCTCCACGAAGAAGATCTCCCCGAAGGCGTGCTCGCCCTTGGCGCGGTTGCTGTCGACACCGAAACGATGGGGCTGGTGACGCCGCGCGACCGGCTCTGCCTGGTGCAGATTTCCGACGGACAGGGCGATGAGCATCTGGTGCGTTTCGGAGCGGGCAGCACCTTCGCAGCGCCCAATCTCAGGGCCGTGCTTTCCGATCCCGCGCGCGTAAAGATCTATCATTTCGCCCGTTTCGATCTGGCTGCAATCGAACATTACCTTGGCGTCGTGGCCGCTCCGGTATTCTGCACCAAGATTGCAAGCAAGCTGGTTCGCACTTACACCGACCGGCACGGCCTCAAGGATCTGGTGCGGGAGATTCTGGCCAAGGAAATTTCCAAGCAGCAGCAATCGAGCGATTGGGGATCGAGCGAGCTCAACGAGGCCCAGCGCGAATATGCAGCGAGCGACGTGCGCTATCTGCATGCCTTGCGGGACGAACTTATCATTCGGCTCGAGCGCGAGGGCCGCACCGAGCTGGCCCGCGCCTGTTTCGAATTCCTGCCGGCCCGCGCCCGGCTCGACCTTGCTGGCTGGCCGGTTCACGACATCTTCAGCCACACTTCGGCATGACCGCCCAAGCAGATCTGGTGCAGGACCGGCGGCGACGATTCGCTGCACCCGGCGGGTCGCATGACCGGCTGATCGCTTTCCTGTCGAAGGCGCTACCTGCCGCCATCGGGCTCATAGCGGCTATCATGGTCCTCTCGCCGCTCAGTCCGCGCGGCGAGATCGGCTTTCTGCTCGACCGTAACGAGGTAGCCATCACCAGCGAACGGCTCGCCGTTGATTCGGCAATGTATCGCGGCAAGGATTCGCAGGGCCGCCCGTTTCGGGTGCTGGCCGGTAGCGCGGCGCAGGAATCTGCGGATGTGCCCGTCGTCGATCTCGATGACCTTCAAGCTCAGCTTCAGATGACCGAAGGGCCGGCCCGAATTTCGGCCCCAAGCGGCAGCTACGATTACCGCACCGAACAGATTACTGTTGACGGCCCGGTCGTGTTTTCGGCCGCAGACGGGTACCGGATGGAGACGAAGAACGTGCGGATCGATCTCGATTCCCAAGTCGCGGTCGGCGCGGGCGGTGTCTCGGGCTCAGTGCCCACGGGCTCGTTCTCCGCCGACAGGATTTATGCCGACCTTCGCGGACGCAATGTTCGTCTGGAAGGCAACGCGCGGCTGCGCATGGTTCCCGGCAAATTGCGAGTGCCAGAATGATGTCCAATCTCCTTCAGACCCGTACTGCACGGCGTGCCGCTTTCGCCGCAGCGGCGCTTGCGATTTGCTTCGGCGGCTTGCAATCGCTCACTGCACAGTCGATCTCAGGACACGATTCGAACGCCCCAGTGAACTATGCGGCAGACCGGATCGAGCTTCAGGGCAAGCAGGACAGGGTCGTGCTATCTGGCAACGTCGATGTCACGCAGGCCGGCCTGCGTGTGCGCGCAGCCCAGACTGTCGTCGATTTCACCGACGCAGGGTCACTCAAGATCCAGCGCATCACCGCGACAGGCGGTGTCATTGTGACCCGAAGCGACGAGACCGCACGCGGCGATGTTGCCGTATACGATTTCAACCGCCGGATCATTACGATGGCTGGCAACGCGACGCTGCGACGGGGCAGTGACACCTTGCGGGCCAACCGATTTGTGATCGACCTCAACAGCGGCGTTTCTTCGGCTGAGGGCGGGCGAGTTTCGGGCACATTCTCGGCACCCAGGAGCAATTAGCCTCTTCCGGTTTGGCCATTCTGGTTAAATTTCATATTTTCGTTTTCCTACTTGGAAAGCTCTGGGCGTTATTATACTTGACATACCCACTCCGATTGGTATGGTTAGAACCATCAACAGAGCTAACCAATGTCGAACCTTTCCGCCGCCCACTTCCATGATGAAGAAAAAGCTTACGAGTATGTCGAAGCGCGTCTCTGGGCGCAGGGCGCTGTCTGTCCGCACTGCGGCGCGATGGATCGCGTCGGCAAGCTGAACGGCAAAACCACCCGCATCGGTCTGTGGAAGTGCTACGAGTGCCGTAAGCCGTTCACCGTCAAGATCGGCACCATCTTTGAGGACAGCAAGGTTCCGATGCGCCTCTGGTTGCAGGCGATGTATCTGATCGCAGGCAGCAAGAAGGGCATTTCGAGCAACCAGCTTCACCGCGTGCTTGGCGTCACCCTCAAGACCGCTTGGTTCATGTCGCACCGCATCCGCGAAGCGATGCGCGATACCGATATGGGCCTGTTTGGCGGCGACGGCGGCGAAGTTCAGGCTGATGAAACCTACATTGGCCGGATCGAAGAGAAGGCCCCTAAGGCTCGCGGCGCGGCCCACAAGATGCGGGTCGTCTCTTTGCTCGATAAGCGCACCGGCAAGACCCGTTCGATCTACGCTCCCGGCATGGTCGCAAACGAAATTTCCTCCATTGTCCGCGAGAATGTCAGCCGCGAAAGCATCCTCGTCACCGACGAAGTCCGCGCTTACCGCAAGGTTGGCAAAGAGATGATCGAACACCGCACCGTGTTCCACGGCGTCGGCAACTACTTGTCCCCGCAGGGTTCCAGCACCAACGCCCTTGAAGGCTATTTCAGCATCTTCAAGCGCGGGATGCGGGGCGTCTATCAGTTCTGCTCCGAGAAGCACTTGCACCGCTACCTTGCCGAATTTGACTTCCGCTACAGCAACCGTGCGGCCCTTGGCGTCGAAGACACCGAGCGCGCCGACCGGCTGCTTTCGGGCGTGATCGGCAAGCGCCTTACCTACGAAACGACTGGTGCGAGGGCCTGATGCCAAAAAGCAAAATGCCGAAGGAGACGCCGGCGCAGCAAGCCGCGAGGTTTCGCGCCGAGGTAGAGCGCCTAATCGCCGCTGGCGAACTAAACCCCACCGAGGCCGAGGCAACACTTAGCGCCTTGACCGAGCGAGCAGCTCGCGCACATCACGCGCGAAAGTAGAGCTAAGGCCCATATCTTTTAAAATCCCCTCGGCAATATCCATGCGCGGCGGCTCGACTGCTGGATTGATAAGGCTCTCCCCGAAAATTTCATGGGCCCTGGCGTATAGTTGCCGAAGTGCAAGGAGGTGCTGCGGCGAGATAATGGAAAACACATCCTGGACTCTAGTCAGAGCGACAACGTCTTTCCGTGGACGTTCGTGCCCATCCAGCATGCGGTCAAAATAATGTCTGGTGTGCCAAGCCATCATATCGGCGGCTTGAAGTGGTAAACTCACCTTCTTGTCTACGAAAGCATGTGCAGCGTAATGATAAATTCCACTGCCGTCCCCTTCGACCCGCGCCATATGATCCATGAAGGAGTTAGCCTCCTTCGCGCGGTCATGACCGGCTTCAAAGAAATATGCTACGCGGCCTGAATAGCCTGAATAAGATATAAAATCGGCGACTTTATTGACGCAGACCAATAGCAAAAATGTGTAAGCTGATGGCGCACCAAGGACACCCTTCATAACGGTTTCATACAGTGCCGGACCCATACAAACTGAAACGCTGAATTTACTGCGGCGTTTTATGTGAGTCGTTAGCGCTTTCTGAATTTCTACCCGTCGTTGAACGGGCATCCCTTTGTATTCACCAAAACCAAGGGCACAATCCGTCTGGTGTGCAGCCGTCAAACCGAACTTCGCTAGCTCCTTTGCCCAGTCGCGCGAAAACTTGCGCGCTTGCTCTGCGTCAAACCAATATCCCGACAATCCCATGACGCGCGAGCCATGGTGAGTCCCGCTCTCGTCGAAGTAGGCATGTGAGAATGCTACCACACCGCCGTCTCCAAACGGCAGCATCGCGGAAACGAGTTGGTCAAAAATATCAAAGCGGTCACGGGCGCTCACTTAGCACCTCCCAACCCGGTTGGGTATGCTTTGTATGATAACGCCAAACTCTGACTATCTGCCTGCGGGTTCCACGTTGGTCAAACGGAGCCCGACATGCCAATCAACAATCCTATCAAGACGCCCGCCGGCTATGTGCCCGCCTTCGCTCTCGGTTTTTCGGGACCGGAGGGAGAGCTCGAGATCGTCGAATCGACCAAACCGCTACCCGTTACCCTCGCTTCGAGCGACCCGCTCGCCGTCCTGCCCGGATACGCCCCGGCCCCGGCCCCGATTGAAGGGGCAAGCGCCGCCAGCCTTGTCGTCGGCCCATTCGTTCCTGTTGCCGGCAGGCCGGTGGTGCTTCCGCTGGCCGGGACTTGGGAAGGCACGGTCCAGCTCATGCGCTCGACTGACGAAGGCGCCACCCTGCATCCTGTAACAGTCGGCGGCTTCGCTTGGGGCCGCTATACCGCCAACGCCTGCGAACCGGTGTGGGAAGAGCAGGAGGCGGGCGCCCAGCTCCACATCGACATCGCTCTGACCTCCGGCACGATCAGCTACCGGATTGCGCAATGAGCGGTGCCGATTTCGCGGCGCGCGGGCTCGCGCTCGGCGGCTTGGCGCGGCTCGCCTCGACCGAGGAGGGCCTTGGCGGCCAGCTGGTCGGTTATCGCGTAAGCGACCCCGAATCTGTCGGCCGCCGCGTCAGCGAGCGGTTCAACGATGTAGTGTGCGTTAAGGATTTCGGCGCGGTTGGTGATGGCGTCACCGACGACACGCTGGCAATTCACAACGCCTTGCGGTCGCTATTCTACCGCAATGCGCTGTTCTACAACTACCGCACGGGCACCGCGCGCCTCTATTTCCCAGAAGGCGTTTACCGAATCACCGAGAATGGAGTGCTGTCGAACTACCCGGAATGGCAGCGCTCCAATTTCGTGCTGCAAGGCGCGGGTGATCGCGCGCGAGCGCAGCCCGAGCGGGCCGACCGAAACCAGTAGCATGCCCTGATCGCCAATCACCCGCGCGCCCTGCGCGCCAAGCTGGCGCACCTGCTCGTCGAGCACCTCGCCAGCTATGTTCGCGCCTTTCAGCAGCATGGCCCATGCGGCGCGGCGTTCGATCGGGCAACTCACCAACACTCGGTCGATATTGCGCAGCACGCTGCCGACCCGGTCGAGCACGCCCGGATCGTCGAGATCGGCGCGAATGCCAAGCGCGTCCGCCGAAACCTCTATCGCTCCGGGAAGAGAAACGACCGGGCCGCCGTCATTGATGACAAGATCGTTGCGTACACCCCGTGCGAACCTCCCGCCATAAGGAGCAACGCCTAGTGAGTTTCCCTATCTCATTCTGCTGACAAGTTCAATTTCGGATTTTCCGCAATTGCTTTGAGTGACCGATTTCGGGTCAACGCATGCGCTGAAATAATTAAAAATTATTTCTTCGCACTTGCAGCACGGGCGATATCGGCCATGCCCTGCGCCATCAGTATCTCGGCATTTGAACTGTTCGAAAGCAGCGCGTGATGAAGCCGCGCAAGACGATCAACAAGTCGTTCGAGACGCTTGCCGCGCCAGCGGCCAAGCTGCGCCTTGATCGCTGCCGCATCCTTGTAGAAGATGCGCCGCGCGTTTCTTTCTGCCTCGACCAGCGAATCGACATCGCCGCGCGGCCCAAGCTTTGCAGCCAGCGCGGCAAGCTGGGCAGTGCGACGCTCCATCGCCAAAAGGACCGCGACCGGATTGATGCCCAAGTCGCGGAAGCGCCGGATTTCGCCCGCCAGTCGCCGCGTGTCTCCGCCCAGCACGGTATCGACCAGCACGTTGAAGCTGTCGTCCTCGGAGGCCGCTCCGATCGCATCGAGCGCATCGGCGTTCAGGTCTTTAGGCGAGCGCGGGTCGGCATCGAGGTAGAGAGCGAGCTTCTCCACTTCCGAACGCGCCAACCTGATATCAAGCCCTGCTGCCGTCGCGATCCGCTGCGCCATGGCGGCGTCCATCTTGAGGCCAAATTCGCCGCCGAAATCCCGAACCGCCTGCCCGATGGCGGCAAGATCGGGAGGATAGAACATGCCCACCAAGGCATCGCGGCGATCAGCAATCAACTTCGCGGTCCGTGACTTGTCGGTTGCGCCGCTGGCGACGATCAGCACCGGGCAGATCTCGACATCTGAGGACATCATCAGTTCGAGCGCATCGTGCGCCTCCTCGCCCGCGGCGCGCACGACAATATGCCGCGAATCTCCGAACAGCGAGTTCGAACGCGCCTCGTCGCCGAGCCTGACAGGATCCCTCTTGAGATCAGCGCCTGTCAGCTCGATCCGTTCGCCAGGGTCGGCCAGCAGCGAAGCGATGGTGTCAAGCGCGGCCCATGCCCCCGCCTCGTCCGGACCGCAAAAGAAGAACACCCGGGCATCGCGCGCTGCCTGAGGGGCAAGGCGCGCGAAGTCCTTCTGGGTTGCCTTCACGGTGTGCCCGCGCCGCGCAGCTCCAGCGCGACACTGGTGACGATGCGGTTGGCGACGTCGGTCGCCAGGTTTTCAAGCGCGGTCTGTTCGGCCGCGATGGTCGCATAATCGGACGAGACGACATCGATGCCCGCGTCAGAGGCGGCTGAGCCGTCGAGCACGATCCGGCCGCTCGCCAGTTCGACGAGCTGATAGCGCGCGCGCAAGGTGCGCCGCTCGCGCCCGATGGTATCGTCGGACAGCAGGGCAAAGCCTTCGAGCTTGTCGTCGAGCCGTACGTCGAGCCGGTATTGCGCTGTTTGCTTCGCGCCTCCCGCCTCGAGCCGGTCCGCAAGGGCATGGCGCACCAGCCACCCGGCACGGCCCTCGATATCAGAGACTTGAACGGAAGCCAGGCCGCGCGCAACCTGCCCGTCGGAGCCGCCCGCGTACATCGGCTTAAGGCCGCACGCGGCGAGAGCCAGCGGCAGCAGGAGCGCCAGCGCCTTCATGCGACGATGTTCACCAGCCGGTCGGGCACGACGATCACCTTGCGGATTGCAGCGTCACCGATCGAACGCTGGACCTTTTCGCTGGCAAGCGCGAGCGCCTTGAGATCGTCGTCCGGAAGGCCCTTGGCGGCGGTGATCGTATCGCGCAGCTTGCCCATGACCTGCACCGCGATGGTCACCTCGTCCTCGACCAGCAGTGCGGGATCGACCTCAGGCCACGCGGCTTCGGCGACCAGACCCTGCCCGATCGCCTGCCAGGCTTCCTCGGCAATATGCGGCATCATCGGCGCGACCAGCAGCAGAATCGTGCGGATCGCGGCGGAGCGGCTGGCGCTGGGCGCGGCCTTCTCGGTGACATTGGTCAGCTCGTATATGCGCGCGACCGCCTTGTTGAACGAAAGCGCCTCGATGTCTTGCGCCACGGCGGCGACGGTCTGGTCGCGTTTGCGGTCGAGCGCCTTGTCCTCGCCGCTCGCGCCAGCATCGAACTGGCCGAACAGCCGCCAAAGCCGCTGGACGAAGCGGGCGCACCCTTCGATCCCCGCTTCGGACCAGGGCAGGTCGCGCTCGGGCGGCGAATCGGACAGCATGAACCAGCGGATCGCGTCGGCACCGTGGCTGGCGACGATTTCGTCGGGATCGACCACATTCTTCTTAGACTTCGACATCTTGATGACGCGGCCGATTTCGACCGGCTGGCCATCAGTTTTGAGCACGGCTGCTTCAGCGCTGCGCGCAACCTCGCCGGGGCTGAAATAGACCTCTCGGCCGTCTTGCTCACGCGAATATGTCTCGTGAGTAACCATGCCCTGCGTGAACAAGCTGGCGAAGGGTTCTCTAACCTCGATCAGCCCGATATGGGAAAGCGCCCGCGTCCAGAACCGGGCATAGAGCAGGTGCAGGATCGCATGCTCGATCCCGCCAATATATTGCTCGACCGGCAGCCATTTCGCGATCGCCTCGGGATCGAACGGCTTGTCACCCGGCTGGCTGGCGAAGCGCAGGAAATACCAAGAACTGTCGACGAAGGTATCGAGCGTGTCGGTCTCGCGAGTCGCGGGAATGCCGCACTTGGGGCAGGAAACATGCTTCCAGGTCGCATGGCGGACCAGCGGGTTGCCCGGCGTCTGGAAATCGACATCCTCGGGAAGCACCACCGGAAGCTGATCCTTGGGTACCGGCACGGCACCACAAGATTCGCAGTGAATGAACGGGATCGGGGTGCCCCAGTAGCGCTGGCGCGAAACGCCCCAGTCGCGCAGCCGCCAGACGGTCTTGCCCTCGCCCCAGCCCTCGACTTCGGCGCGCGCGATCACTGCGGCCTTGGCCTCGGCAACGCTCATGCCGGTGATGAAACCGGAATTGACGCAGACACCGTCGCCGGCCTCGGCCTCTCCGGCGAAGGGCCTGTCGGCATCTTCGGCGCTCGCGGCAACCACGCGGATTATCGGCAGGCCATATTTGGTGGCGAAATCGAAGTCGCGCTGGTCGTGCCCTGGCACCGCCATGATCGCGCCGGTACCGTAGTCCATCAGCACGAAATTGGCGATGTAGACCGGCAGGTCCGCGCCGGTGAACGGATGCTTGGCTGTCAGCCCGGTATCGAAGCCCAGCTTCTCGGCGGTTTCCAGTTCCGCCGCAGTCGTCCCGCCCGCCTTGCACCGTTCGATGAAAGCGTGCGCTTCGGCGTTGCCTTGCGCAGCGACCTGCGCGACCGGATGGTCGGCGGCGACAGCGACGAAGCTTGCGCCGAAAATCGTATCGGGCCGCGTCGTGTAGACCGCCAGCCTGTCTCCGCTGGAAAGGTCGAACGAGAATTCGAGCCCCTGCGACTTGCCGATCCAGTTCTCCTGCATCGTGCGGACTTTTTCGGGCCAGCCATCCAGCGTGCCCAGCCCTGCCAGCAGCTCATCGGCGAACTGGGTGATCTTGAGGAACCACTGGCTGAGCTTGCGCTTTTCGACCAGCGCCCCCGAGCGCCAGCCGCGACCGTCGATCACCTGCTCGTTGGCGAGCACGGTCTGATCGACCGGGTCCCAGTTGACCGCCGATTCCTTGCGATAGACGAGGCCCGCCTCATAGAGATCGAGGAACAGCGCCTGTTCGTGGCCGTAATAGTCCGGTTCGCAGGTGGCGAGCTCGCGGCTCCAGTCAAGCGCGAAACCAAGGCGCTTCAGCTGCGCCTTCATGTTGGCGATGTTCTCGCGGGTCCAGCCGCCGGAATGGACGCCCTTTTCCATCGCCGCGTTCTCGGCGGGCATGCCGAAGGCGTCCCAGCCCATCGGGTGAAGCACTTCGAAGCCGCGCATGCGCTTGTAGCGCGCCAGGACGTCGCCCATCGTGTAGTTACGCACGTGGCCAATATGGATGCGCCCCGAAGGATAGGGAAACATCTCAAGCACATAGCTGCGCGGCTTGGCGCTGGCATCGTCGGCACGGAAGCATTGCTTCTCGTCCCAGACCTTCTGCCAGTGGCTGTCCGCCCGGTCCGGATCGAACCGCTCGTTCATTTGGATCGCTTTCCTTTGCGGAGGCCGTCAGCCGCCGACAGAATTGCGCCGCAGTTCGCGCGCGCGCGTGAGGATGATGTCTTCCAGCTTCTGCACGGTGGCGGCCTGGACTGGCGCCGCGATCCAGTATCCGCCCTGTGCAACCTCCCGGCTTGCAGAGACACGCAGCGCGTCGGCGCGCAGGTCCTGATCGAGGATGGCCACGCTGACCTTGACGCGTTCGCCGGGGTTGGACGGATTGGTGTACCAGTCGGTAACAACGACCCCGCCTGCGCTGTCGGTCTGCAGCAGAGGCATGAACTGCAGCGTATCGAGGCTGGCGCGCCACAGGTACGAATTGACGCCGATCGTGGTGACGCGCGAAGCCGCCATTTCGGGTGCAGCCCGCTCCTTGCCGCCGCAGGCCGAAAGCGCCGCTGTTGCAGCCAGGCACGCCGCGATGCCAAGCGCCTTGCGGATCGGAAGGCGCAGCGCGCCAGCGGGCGCGGTAAGGCTGGTTCGAAATGTCCCGGTCATTGTGGTCTTCGCATCCTGTCTTGAAAGTGACGACCGGCGTCCCGCGCCAAGCCGCTGCATTGGTCTCTATAACCTTCGCGGGCGTGGCGGCAAGGGGGCGCTGGGTCCGCGCTGCACGCACGCGATGCGCTTGGCCGTCGCGATAATCCTGTGTTAAGATCGCTGCTGGAAAGATACTGGAGCACACCGCAGCATAGGGTCGCTGCTGTGCTGCAGGATGAACGGACCTCGAAACGATGAAACCGCCCAAAGGTAACCCGCCGGCAGGACTGACGACAGGAGCGATGATCGCGGGCGCGGTCGCCCTACTGGCCCTTCCCAGTGCGGTCCTCGCTTTCACCGCGGGGTTCGAACCTGGCGTAGATCCGGCAGCCCGCGATGATGGCGCTGCCGTGCTTGATCGGGTGGCCAGCGTCCCCGGGTATTCGCGTAATTTCCCGGCGAGCTCGCTCGCCAGAGGCACACTTTATCCTTTCACTCCGGCCAGTTCGCCGACCAGGCCCGACCGCTCGGTGACGGTCGCGGTGCGAGTCGACGCGGAGACCGCGCGCGCCCTTACGGTGCGGGCGCCGCGCATCGGTGCGCGTGCACCAAGCGAAGGGCCCGAAGTGCGCATCGCGCCTACAGGCTTCAGCCTAGGCGTATCGCGCGGCTATGCCAATTTCGCGCAGAACCTGGCCCGCAAGGACGAGCCGCAAAGCCCGGTGATTGCCGATCCCAGCCGCTATTCGATCGCAAATGGCGTAAGTTCACGCGATGCCCGCTTCAATCCGCGAATCGTGATCGATGAAACGCTCCCGGCCGGTAGGGCGCCGCGGACCTTCGCGGGTGACGCCAACGATCAGGTCGATCTGGGCGGTAGTTACCGGGTGACCCGGAACCTCGATGTCACGGCCGGTGTGCGTTATTCGCAGGAGCGCGAGAGGCTTATCCCGCCGGCCGACGGCAAGCAGGACAATCAGGCCGTCTACGTGGGCACGCAATTCCGCTTCTAGTTCGGATTCTTTGGGTTCGTTTATTGCGTCTACTGCAACAGGCTGTTCAGCCTTCACAATGCGCTGGCGCTTGTAGGGCAAAACACAACGCCCTAGTTACTGCGACAGGAGAGGGTAACCGAAAGGAAACCACATGTCGCGAGTCGCGATCGTAACCGGCGGAACACGGGGCATCGGCAAGGGCATCTGCCTGACGCTGAGGGACAAGGGACTGACCGTGGTTGCCAACTATGCGGGCAACGACCAGGCAGCGCACGATTTCACCGAGGAAACCGGCATCGCCGCCTACAAGTGGGACGTTGGCGATCACGAGGCTAGCATGGCGGGCTGCGCCAGGGTGGCCGAAGAGGTCGGCCCCATTGACGTGCTGGTCAATAATGCCGGCATCACCCGCGACGGCACGCTTCACAAGATGACGTTCGAGGACTGGAACGATGTGATGCGCATCAACCTCGGCGGCTGCTTCAACATGGCCAAGGCGACTTTCCCAGGCATGCGTGAGCGCGGCTGGGGCCGGATCGTCAACATCGGCTCGGTCAACGGCCAGGCAGGCCAGTACGGTCAGGTCAACTATGCCGCCGCCAAGTCAGGCATTCACGGTTTCACCAAGGCGCTGGCGCAGGAAGGCGCGAAGTTCGGCGTCACGGTGAACGCGATTGCGCCCGGCTATGTCGATACCGACATGGTTGCCGCCGTTCCCAAGCCGGTTCTGGAAAAGATCATTGCGGGCATCCCGGTCGGCCGGCTCGGCCATGCCGACGAGATCGCGCGCGGAGTGGCCTTCTTCGTCTCGGAAAACTCAACCTTCGTGACCGGCTCGACCATGTCGATCAACGGAGGCCAGCATATGTATTGACCTGCCGGCGTCGGGTCATCGCAGGTAAGTCAAACCGCCGGTGAGCGCCACAGTCGTTCCGGTGATGAACCGGCTCTCGTCGCTGGCGAGGAAGGCTATCGGCTGGCCGATGTCCTCGATCGGATCGCCCATCCGGCCAAGCGGGATACCCTTCGCAACCTGTTCGGCGCGCCCTTCCCCGAGCGCGAAATCCGCATCGGCGGCGGGCGATTCGGACATCGGAAACACAACGTTTACACGTATGCCCTCTTTCGCCCACTCGATCGCGGCGGCGCGGCTGATTGCCTGGATCGCCGCCTTCACCCCGGCATAGACGCCGTATTGAGCCGGGTTGTGCACCGCGCCGCTGCCGAAATTGATGATGCTGCCGCCGCCAGCCGCGATCATGCGCGGTCGTACCGCCCGCATCAGCGCCAGCGTGGCAACCGCGCCCGATTCCCACAGTTCACGCACGTCTTCGTCCGAGATGTCGGCAATTGGCGCGGTGCGGATAACAGGAGACTGTGCGGCGTTGACCAGTACGTCGATGCGCCCGAAGCGCACCGCAGTCGCCTCGATCATCGCGGCCATCGCGGCCCGGTCGGTAACGTCGGCGGGATGCGCCAAGGCGACACCTCCCACGTCCTCGATCTCGCGCGCGACTGCTTCCAGCTTCTCGCGCGTGCGGCTGACGAGCACGACGCTCGCGCCTTCGCGTGCCATTGCGCGCGACGCGCCGTAGCCGCTGCCCTGGCTGGCCCCGGTGACGACCGCGACCTTGCCTTCGAGTTTGCCCATCGATTACCCTCCCTTGACCGCCAGCAGGCGGGTTGCGCTTGCAACCGACCTGCCGGATATTGGCGAGCCATGGAAGTGTCCTATCACCCTCCGGTCAAGCGTTCGGTCGAAATCGCCGGTCACAAGACCTCTATCAGCCTCGAGCCGGTGTTCTGGGACATGCTGAAACAGGCCGCCTCCCGCGAAGGCGTGCCACTTAATGCGCTGGTCGCACGTATCGATGCGCAGCGCCTCGAAGCCGAGCGACCTCCCGGACTGGCGGGAGCCCTGCGAATCTGGCTAGTCGCAGGGCTCGGCCCGCTGGATTAGGTCAATAGGTGGCGGGCGGATCGCTGGCGGGAAAGCTCTGGTCGCTCATCTCGTCGGTCTTGCTCCAGTGCTTGGGCTGGTCGCGCATTGACTCCGCGCCAGCATTGCGCACTTGAGTGGCATTTCCGGGGGCGGTCTCGCCATGTGCGAATGCCGCAGCGGGCTGCTCGCTCGTGCGGCCCGACATATATTTGTAAAGGCCATAACCGGCTGCACCCAGCAGCCCCAGCTTGATCAAACTCATTTCGAACCTCCTTGGTCAATCTCGATGGAGACAGAACAGGGGGGAAGCGAAATGGTTTCCTCGCAGTCAGTCGCCGCCGACGCGCTCGATGTCCGCGCCGACGCTGGATAGCTTTTCCTCCAGCCGTTCGTAGCCCCGGTCGAGGTGATAGAGGCGGTGGACCTGGGTTTCGCCCTCTGCGGCAAGCCCGGCGATGACAAGGCTCATCGAGGCGCGCAGATCAGTCGCCATAACTTCCGCACCAGACAGCTTTTGTACGCCGTGGACGATCGCGGTGCGCCCCGAAGTCTCGATATGCGCGCCCATGCGGTTAAGCTCGGGAACGTGCATGTAGCGGTTCTCGAAGATCGTCTCGTTGAGCACGCTGGTGCCGTCGGCAAGGCACAGCAGCGCCATGAGTTGCGCCTGCATGTCGGTCGCGAACCCGGGATAAGGCGCAGTCGAAAGCGTCACCGGGCGCAGCGGGCCATCAGCGGAGACATCGATGCCGCCGCGCACCGGCTCGACATGGACACCGGCATCGCGCAGCGCGCCAACCGTCGCATCCATCTCGTCGATCCGCGCCCCGGCAAGATGCACCGAGCCGCCGGTTATCGCGGCCGCGCAGGCATAGGAGCCAGCCTCGATCCGGTCGGGCATTACGCGGTATGTGGCACCGTGCAGGCGCGGCACGCCGTGGATGGTGAGATCGCTGGTGCCGATGCCCTCGATCTCGGCCCCCATTGCCGCAAGCAGGTTGCACAGGTCGACGATTTCCGGCTCGCGCGCTGCATTGTGGAGCGTGCTTTTGCCTGCCGCCGTGGCTGCCGCCATCAGCGCGTTCTCGGTCGCGCCGACCGAAACGACCGGAAAGGCATAGCGGCCACCCGGGAGCCCGCTATCGGGAGCAATCGCGCGAACATAGCCCGCAGCAAGTTCGATCTGCGCGCCCAATGCCTCCAGAACCTTGAGATGCAGGTCGATCGGGCGGTTGCCGATAGCGCAGCCGCCGGGCAGCGAAACGGTCGCCTCGCCCATGCGCGCCAGCATCGGGCCGAGCACGAGGATCGAGGCGCGCATCTTGCGCACCAGATCGTAGGGCGCAATCGAACTGGTTATGCGGGTCGCCTCCAGCGTCATCACCCTGCCGAAATCCTCGGGACGCGAGCCGGCAATGGTGGTCGATACGCCGAACTGGTTCATCAGGTGCTGGAACCCGTCGATGTCGGCAAGGCGCGGCAGGTTTCGCAGCGTCAGCGGCTCATCAGTAAGCAGCGCGCAGGGCAGCAGCGTCAGCGCTGCGTTCTTTGCGCCCGATATCTGAATGGTGCCCGAAAGCGGCTTGCCGCCGCGAATGATGATCTTGTCCATCGGGCCATCTAGAGCATCGTGCGCAAAAGTGGATACCGGTTTTGCGCATTGGCGATCCGGCAATTGGAAAATGCCGAATTCAGACGATTGGCAAGCTTGGTCCGCCGCTAAGCGATCCGGGAACAGTTGCGCTGCATATGCGTAACCGCTTTAACTGTACTGCAACAACCGGGGGCCTACCGCACCGCATGACTACGCAAGATTTGAAAAAGCCCGTTCGCAAAGCGGTTTTTCCGGTTGCCGGGCTGGGCACGCGTTTCTTGCCAGCCACCAAGGCGATCCCCAAGGAACTGCTGCCTATCGTTGACCGTCCGCTTATCCAGTATGCCGTCGATGAAGCGCGCGAGGCCGGTATCGAGGAATTGATCTTCGTCACCGGGCGCGGAAAGACTGCGATTGTCGAGCATTTCGACACAGCCTTCGAACTCGAAGCGACCATGGCCGGGCGCGGCAAGGATCTTGATGCGCTTGAGCCGACACGGGTCAAGCCGGGCAATCTCGTCACCGTGCGCCAGCAAGTGCCGCTGGGACTCGGTCACGCAATCTGGTGCGCGCGCGCTATTGTCGGTGATGAGCCGTTTGCGATCTTCCTGCCTGACGAATTGATGGTTGGCCAAGCCGATGGCTCGGGCGGCTGCATGAAGCAGATGGTCGAAGCCTACCAGGAGGTTGGCGGCAACCTGATCTCGGTGCTCGAAGTGCCGCGCGAGGAGGTCTCCAGTTACGGTGTGATCGCACCGGGTGCATCGAATGGCGCGCTCACCGAAGTTACAGGCCTGGTCGAAAAGCCGAGGGTCGAGGATGCCCCCTCCAACCTCATCATCTCGGGCCGCTATATCCTCCAGCCGCAGGTCATGCGCACGCTGGAAACGCAGGAAGCCGGCGCAGGCGGCGAAATCCAGCTTACCGACGCAATGGCCCGAATGATCGGCGAGCAGCCGTTCCACGCCGTGACCTTCGCCGGCAGGCGGTTCGATTGCGGCTCGAAGGTCGGTTTCGTCGAGGCGACTCTGGCGCTGGCGCTGGAACGCGAGGACATTGGCGCCGAAGTGCGCGCCATGGCGATCAAGATGCTGGGCATCTGAAAGCCTCTGCCACGCTGAGCAGTGCACCATAGAAAATGGTGCTGCTGGGGAGGATTGAACTCCCGACCTCGTCATTACCAATGACGCGCTCTACCGCTGAGCTACAGCAGCGTTCCGGCAGGCGCGCGCTATTGGCATTGCGCCAGTCAATGTCAAGCGCGACCTTGCCTCGCAGTCAGCCGCACGGCTAGGACGGGGCATGGACGAGACCGATCCGGGCACAACGCGCGAAGAACGACTTGCTTCAAAGCTGCGCGAGAATTTGCGCCGCCGCAAGGCACAGGCACGCGGGCGGCTGGACAATAGCGCGCCGACTCTTCCCAAAGTGCCCCCAAAAAGCTAGGGCGTGGCGCTCCCGCAGCAAGGAGCCGCCGCCAGTGCGACGTTTGATCCCATGCCTAACCTGATATTGGTTCGCCACGGTCAGAGCCAGTGGAACCTGGAAAACCGCTTCACCGGATGGTGGGACGTCGACCTCACCGAAAAGGGCGAGGCCGAAGCGCGCGCCGCTGGCGTATTGCTCGCGCAGAAGGGCATGTTACCCGACATGGCCTTCACCTCGTTCCAGACTCGCGCGATCCGCACGCTCCATCTGGCGCTGCACGCAGCAGACCGGCTGTGGATCCCCGAAACCAAGGACTGGCGGCTGAACGAGCGCCACTATGGCGGGCTGACCGGGCTCGACAAGGCGCAGACCGCCGCCAAGCACGGGGACGAGCAAGTGCATATCTGGCGCCGCAGCTTCGACATTCCGCCGCCCGATCTTGAGCCCGGCAGCGAGTTCGATCTATCCAGTGACGCGCGCTATGCCGGGATCGCGGTGCCGCGCACCGAGAGCCTTAAGGACACGATCGCCCGCGTCCTGCCTTATTACGAGGGCTCAATCGTGCCGCACCTCAAGGCTGGCGCGACAGTGCTTGTTTCGGCACACGGCAATTCGCTTCGTGCGCTGGTCAAGCACTTGTCGAGCATTTCAGACGCGGAGATAACCGGGCTCGAAATCCCGACTGGCCAGCCGATCGTCTACGAGCTCGATTCAGCTCTTGCCGCGACTGACCGCTATTACCTGTCGGAGCGGTGAGATGAGCGGGGGGCAACCGAGCGTCGCGATCGTGATGGGCAGTCAGTCCGACTGGCCGACGATGCAGAAAGCCGCTGATGCGCTCGATGCGCTCGAAGTGCCATATGATGCACGGATCGTATCGGCGCACCGCACTCCGCAGCGGCTGGTGGACTTTGCCGAAGGTGCAGCGGACGAGGGTTTCAAGGTCATCATCGCCGGGGCGGGCGGCGCGGCGCATCTGCCGGGCATGGTCGCTAGCATGACGCACTTGCCGGTGCTGGGGGTGCCGGTTCAGTCCAAGGCGCTGTCGGGGCAGGACAGTCTGCTCTCGATCGTCCAGATGCCCGCCGGGATTCCGGTGGGGACGCTGGCCATTGGCGAGGCCGGCGCGACCAATGCCGGGCTGCTCGCCGCCGCGATCCTGGCAACGAGCGACGAGGCTTTGGCGCAGCGCCTGAAAGCCTACCGCGCGAAACAGACCGCGAGTGTGGCGCAGCGGCCTTCGTGAAGTGATGATCGCACCGGGCGAAACCATCGGCATCCTTGGCGGCGGCCAGCTTGGCCGGATGATCGCCATGGCGGCAGCCCAGCTTGGCTACCGCTGCCACATCTATGCGCCCGAGGCTGACAGCGTAGCCGCAGAGGTCAGCGCAGCATTCACCTGCGCCGACTGGCATGACCGCGAGGCCATGGCCGCCTTTGCCGGCAACTGCGCCGTCGTTACCTATGAGTTCGAGAATGTGCCGGTTGAACCACTCGGCATGATCTCCCCGGTGCCGGTACTGCCGCATCCGCGCGCGCTGGAAACCGCACAGGACCGCCTTGCCGAAAAGCTGTTTGTAAGTGAACTCGGCGGCACCCCGGCGCCGTTTGCTGCGGTCGATAGCGATGCCGACCTGAAAGCCGCGATCGAGCGCATCGGCGCCCCCGGGATCCTCAAGACCCGGCGCGACGGCTATGATGGTAAGGGCCAGTGGCGGATCGGCTCGCTGGATGAAGCCTCGGCCGTGGACCTTCCCTCCACCCCGCTGGTCTACGAGGGCTTCGTCAGTTTCTTCGCCGAGTTCTCAGTGATCCTATGCCGGGGTCATGACGGCGACATCCGCTATTGGGACAGCGCCGAAAACGTCCACCAAGACGGAATCTTGTCGCGATCGACAATCCCCGCGTCGGCTGCCGTACTGGCGCAAGTAGGCGACGCCCGCGCGCTCGCCGCAAAAGTGGCCGAAGCGCTGGACTATGTCGGCGTACTGACGCTGGAATTCTTCGCCACAGAGAGCGGCCCGGTTTTCAACGAGATGGCCCCGCGCGTTCACAACTCGGGTCACTGGACCATTGAAGGCGCGGTGACCAGCCAGTTCGAGAACCACGTGCGTGCAATATGCGGGCTGCCGCTGGGCGACACCGCGCTGGCCGCGCGCGAGGTCGAGATGCGCAACCTTATCGGTGATCAGGCGCACGGCTGGCCCAGTATCCTCGCCGATCCGGCCAATCACCTTCACCTATACGGCAAGGCGGAGGCAAGACCCGGCCGCAAGATGGGCCACGTAACCCGGCTGGTGCTGTGAGCCGGGAGGTGGTCCTCATCGTGGCGCGCGCGGCCAACGGCACGATCGGCCTCGACGGCAAGCTGCCCTGGCACATCCCGGCAGACCTCAAGCATTTCAAGGCCTTGACCATGGGCAAGCCGATGATCATGGGCCGCAAGACTTTCGAGAGCCTGCCCGGCCTGCTGCCCGGCCGTCGCCACATCGTGCTGACCCGCGCCAGCGATTGGCAGGCCGACGGCGCGGAAATTGCGCGCAATCCCGCCGAAGCGCTGGCCATTGCCGGCGACGGCGAGGTTGCCGTGATCGGCGGCGCGGAAATCTACGGTCTGTTCAAGTCGCTCGCGACCCGCATCGAACTGACCGAGGTACATGCCGACTACAACGGCGATACGATGATCCCGCAATTCGGGTACAATTGGACCGAGACGACCCGGCTGGAGCATCCCGCTAGCGACGCCTCGCCCGCATTCGCTTTCGTCACCCTTCGCCGCGACCTATAGCGCGATGCTGTCATGATTCGCATCGATCATCGAGAACCGTTCCCGGCCGCCATGCACGGCGCGATTCTCGCGCTGGGCAATTTCGATGGATTCCATCGCGGCCATCAGGCGGTCGTCAGCGAAGCCGTGCAATGGGCGAAGGCTGAAGGCCGCCCGGCGATTGTCGCGACCTTCGATCCGCATCCGGTCCGCCATTTCTGGCCCGACACCCCCCCGTTCCGGCTGACCACGCTCGACCAGCGGCAGGAACTGTTCGCGGGCGCCGGAGCCGACGCCATGCTCGTGTTTCATTTCGACGATTCGATCGCCGGGATGCTTGCCGAACGCTGGGTGGACGAGTGGCTCTGCGGCAAGTTCCACGTCGCCGGGCTCGTCACCGGCGAGGACTTCGTGTTCGGCAAGGGCCGCTCGGGCAATTCGGCAAGCCTGCGCGAGCTTGGTGCGCGGTTCGGCTTTGGCACCCGCGCGGTGGCGCCGGTCGACGATGCGCAAGGCCCGGTCTCGTCGAGCCGCATCCGCGAGGCATTGCAGGCGGGCGACTGCGACGAGGCCGCGCGCCTGCTCACCCGGCCGTTCGCAATCAGGGGGACGGTACAGCACGGCGACAAGGTGGGCCGCACCATCGGCTTTCCCACCGCCAACATCGACCTTGGAACTTACCTGCGCCCGCGCTTCGGCATCTATGCCGTCACCGGAAGGCTGGCAGATGGGCGCCTGCTTCACGGTGCAGCCAACATCGGCATTCGTCCCACCTTCGATCCGCCCAAGGAACTGCTCGAACCGCACTTCTTCGACTTTTCCGAAGACCTCTACGGCCAGGAGATCGAGATAGCCTTCCACCGCTTCCTGCGGCCCGAGGAAAAGTTCGGCAGCCTCGATGCCTTGGTCGGGCAGATGGAGCAGGATTGCGATCAGGCGCGCGAAGTCCTAAGCGCCCTCACGCCATGAGCGACCAGCGCGACTATAGAGACACCGTCTTCCTGCCGAAGACCGATTTCCCCATGAAGGCCGGCCTTCCGCAGAAGGAACCGCAGATCCTTGCGCGCTGGCAGGAGATGGACCTTTACCGCCGCCTTCGCGATGCGCGCGCGGGGCGCGAAAAGTTCATCCTCCACGATGGCCCGCCTTATGCCAATGGCGACATGCACATTGGCCATGCGCTCAACCATATCCTCAAGGATATGGTGGTGCGCACGCGCTCACTTATGGGATACGATGCGCCTTACGTTCCCGGCTGGGATTGCCACGGCCTGCCGATCGAATGGAAGGTCGAGGAAGAATACCGCAAGAAGAAGCTGGATAAGGATGCGGTCGATCCGGTTGAGTTCCGGGCCGAGTGCCGCGCCTATGCCCAGAAATGGGTCGATGTGCAGCGCGAGCAATTGAAGCGGCTCGGCATCAATGGCGACTGGGACAATCCCTACCTGACGATGCATTTCGATGCCGAGGCGACCATCGTTGCCGAGCTGATGAAATTTGCCGAGAGCGGCCAATTGTATCGCGGCGCCAAGCCGGTGATGTGGTCGCCGGTGGAGAAGACCGCGCTGGCCGAAGCCGAGGTCGAATACGAGGATATTACCTCAACTCAGATCGACGTGGCGTTTGAGATCGTTTCGTCACCGGTCAAGGAACTGGAAGGCGCATACGCCGTCATATGGACGACGACGCCGTGGACGATCCCGACCAATCAGGCGTTGGCCTATGGGGCGGATGTTGAGTATTTGCTGGTCGAATTGAAGGGCCTCGCACGCGATGGTGCGCAAATGTCGCCACACATCGGCAAACGAGTGTTGGTCGCTGAAGCACTTTTTTCCGATTTCTCGAAGCGCATTGGAAATATTGAGTTCGACGATGGCAATGCCCTCCGTCGGAGATTCAAAGGCTCCGACCTCGCCGGAACCATGGTCCGTCACCCGATGGCCGCCGCTTTTCCTGACAGCCCGTTCTACACCCGCCTGCGCCCGATGCTCGACGGCTCCGCCTTCGTCACTACCGAAAGCGGCACCGGCCTCGTCCACATGGCCCCCGACCACGGCGAGGACGATTTCGCGCTGTGCAAGGCGCACCGCATCGACCCGGTCTTCGCGGTCGGGCCGGACGGCGTCTACCGCGACGACTGGCCGTGGCTCGGCGCGCACGACGAGCGCCGCCGCGCGGTCATCAATCCCAATTTCAACGCACCCGACGGGCCGATCTGCACAGACCTCAAGTCCGCTGGAGCTTTGCTCAGCGCGTCCGCAGATTATCGCCACAGTTATCCACATAGCTGGCGCTCGAAGAAGAAGGTGATCTTCCGCTGCACGCCGCAGTGGTTCGTGCCGATGGACAAGGAACTCCCCTCCCGCTTGCGGGAGGGGCCGGGGGTGGGTGCGTCCGAAGACATCCCCCTTTGCCAGCATGAAATTGCCGCGCGGGCCGAATCCAGCCCACCCCTAACCCCTCCCGCAAGCGGGAGGGGAACTACCCTGCGCGAAACCGCGCTCAAGGCCATCGCCGAAACCCGCTGGGTGCCTGAAAAGGGCCGCAACCGCATCGGCTCGATGGTCGAGGGGAGGCCAGACTGGGTGCTCTCCCGCCAGCGCGCCTGGGGCGTGCCGATCACGCTGTTCGTGAACCGCAAGTCCGGGCAATACCTGTGCGATCCTGCGGTCAACGCGCGGATCGTCACGGCAATCCGCGAGCAGGGAGTCGATGCCTGGTCCGACGCGCGTGCGCAGGAATATCTCGGGCCGGATTACAAGGCCGAGGATTACGAGCGCATCGCCGACATTCTCGACGTCTGGTTCGATTCGGGCTCGACCCATGCCTTTGTACTCGAAAGCGGCAAGTGGCCCGACCTGATGCGGCCCGAAGGCTATACCGGCCCGATCGCCGATCTCTATCTCGAAGGCTCCGACCAGCATCGCGGCTGGTTCCAGTCATCGCTGCTCGAATCATGCGCGACGCGTGGGCGCGCGCCTTACAAGGCGGTGCTGACTCACGGTTTCACCATGGACGCTTCGGGCAAGAAGATGTCGAAGAGCCTGGGCAACACGGTCGATCCGATAAAGGTGATGGAGACCAACGGGGCCGACATCATCCGGCTGTGGGCGCTGTCGGTCGATTACACCGAGGATCACCGCATCGGCGACGAGATCCTCAAGGGCGTGGCCGACCAGTACCGCAAGATCCGCAACACCTTCCGCTACCTGCTGGGCGC
Source organism: Sphingomonadaceae bacterium (assembly GCA_947477745.1). Classification (GTDB taxonomy): domain Bacteria; phylum Pseudomonadota; class Alphaproteobacteria; order Sphingomonadales; family Sphingomonadaceae; genus Novosphingobium. The sequence goes on from CANJUF010000002.1 coordinate 36,811, forward strand.
GCTCGAAGGTTTTGGCGAAAGCGAGCGGGTGGCGGTGGCCGACATGCCCGAGCTTGAGCGCTATGTGCTGGCGCTGCTTGCCGGGCTGGATGCGCGGCTGCGACAGGCCGCGCTCGATTACGATTTCAACACTTACACGCGCGAGATCGCGGATTTCTGCAACGAGGATCTGTCGGCGTTCTTCTTCGATGTGCGCAAGGACAGCCTCTATTGCGATGCGCCTTCGGACCCGAAACGCCGCGCTTATCGCACGGTGCTCGACACGCTGTTCCATGCCCTGGTGCGCTATGCCGCGCCGGTGCTGGTGTTCACCGCCGAGGAAGTGTGGGGCACGCGCTATCCGGACAGCGGCAGCGTGCATCTGCTGGAATGGCGGGAACTTGAGCGAATGACGCTGGTCGAAGATGCGGCGTCGTTCGACAACCCTAAACTTATGCAAGGCGTCGCTGAGCTGCATTGGAATGCAGTCCGGAGACTTCGGGACAGCGTTTTGGCTGAGATTGAACCACTTCGCCGAGATAAGGTCGTTAGGTCCGGCTTGGAAGCTGAGGTATCGATACCTTTTGGGTCATTGGACGTTACTTCCGAGCAATTGACTGAGTGGTTTATTGTTGCGTCAGTTCAGAATTCAGATCGGCCTAGTGTCACCCGCACCACTCACCACAAATGCGGGCGCTGCTGGCGGCACCTGCCCGAAGTGACCGAGGACGGCGCGCTGTGTTCACGCTGCGATCAGGTCGTCGCCGCCATGGACGCCCAGGCATGAGCTTCCTCACCCGCAACCGCCTGACCGGACTGCTGATCGCGGCCGTCATTTTCGTCGCTGACCAGTTGGTCAAGCGCTGGGTGGTCGTCGATCTCGGCCTCAGGGAGCGGGGCGACCAGATCGTCGTCACGCCGTTTTTCAACCTGACGCGCGAGAACAATTACGGCGTCTCGCTCGGCATGTTCTCCGCCGATTCGATGGAAATGCGCTGGGCGCTGGTCGCGCTCACCGGCGGCATCGCGCTGTTCGTCCTGATATGGATGATGCGCGAGAAGGCCATGGCCGACATCGTCGCGCTGGCGCTGATCCTCGGCGGAGCCTTGGGCAACATCCGCGACCGCTTCTATCACGGCTTCGTGATCGACTATGCCGACCTGCATTTCGGCGGGTTTCGGCCCTTCCTGATCTTCAATGTTGCCGATGCCGCGATCACCATCGGCGTCGTCATAATCCTTGCCCGCACGCTGCTTTCGCGCGAAAAGCCCGAAACAGAAGCTGACACCATCGCTTCGGAGAGCTGAATCATGCGCACACCTATCTCGACCAGGGCACGCGCCCTCCTTCTCGTCGGCGCCTGCGCCGCGCTGCTCGGCGGCTGCGGCGGAGGCGGGCTGTTCAACCGCGAACGCCCCGACGAATTTGCCGTGCAGCGCCAGACGCCGCTGGTGGTGCCGCCCGATTTCGCGCTGACCCCGCCGCGCGAGGGTGAGCCCCGGCCAACCGGGTCCACGCTTCAGGAAGAAACGCTCGACGCCCTGTTCGGCGGTTCCGCGCCGCGCAGCGCAGCAGAACGCGATACGCTGAGCCGCGCGGGCACAGCGGCTCCGGGAATTCGCTCTTCAGTGGGCGACACGGAAACGCACACTGTCGCCAAGGGCCGTGTCACCCGCGATATCCTGCTGGCGCCCGAAGCCGACGGCGAAGCGGCCCGCACCGCCGCTGGCAGTTAATCGGAAGGCGCTGCGTCGGCCTCGGCCAGCGGTTCGATCCGCGCCACCAGCAGCTTGTCGATCCTGAGGCCGTCCATGTCGATGACCTCAATGCGCCAGCCATCTGCATCGAAAAACAGGCCCTCGTGCGGGACCTGCTTGATTACCGCGAGTACATAGCCCGCGGCGGTGGCAAATTCGCGCGGCTCGGGCAGTTCAATGTCGAGACGTGCCGCCATGGCATCGGCAGGCATCGCGCCTGAAACCAGCAGCGAGCCGTCCGCCCGCTCGACGACCATCGGCTCGTCGCCTTCGTCCTGGTCGCTGACGAAATTGCCCGCGATCGCGGTCAGGAGATCGGTCGGCGTGACGATCCCGTCGAGATGTCCGTATTCGTCGTGAACCATGGCCATGGCCACTTCGGCGCGTTGCAGCACGCGCATGGCGTCGAGCGCATCGACCTGGTCGGGGATGACTTCGGGACGGCGCATCAGCGCGGCGAGCGAGACTGGCTCGCCCGCAACCAGCGCCGAGAGGATCTCGCGCACCTTGACCACGCCGACCACCTCATCGGGCGATCCGTCCACCACCGGCAGCAGCGAATGCGGCGAGGTGGCGATACGCTCGCGAATCTCGTCCTCGCTAGCGCCGATGTCGATTGAATCGATTTCGGTGCGCGGAGTCATCACTTCGCGCACCGGCCGCTCGGCGAGCTTCATCACCTCGGACATGATCGCGCGTTCGCTCTCCTCGATGACGCCCGAGTGAGTCGCCTCATAGAAGATCATGTGGAGCTCCTCGGCTGTGAGTTGCCCGTCCTTGGCGCCCCTCACCGAGAATATTCGCAGGATCAGAGCCGAAGTTCGATCGAGCAGCCAAACAAAAGGCGCCATCGCGCGCGCCAGCAGCGCCATCGGCCGCACCATGACCAGGGCTATCGGCTCGGCGGCACGCAGTGCGAGCTGCTTGGGCACGAGTTCACCCACGATCACGCTGAGGAACGTTACGACAATGATGACGAGCGCGAAGCCGGTCTCCTGAGCATATCTTTCCGGAAGCCCCAGAGCGGCCAGGCGATCGCCGACCGGACCGCCGAGACTCGAGCCCGAATAGGCACCCGCGAGGATGCCGATCAGGGTGATGCCGATCTGCACGGTCGATAGAAATCTGCCTGGATCGGACGCGATTTCGAGAACCAGTCGCGCAGACCTGCTTCCCTTGGTTTCCGCCATCTTCATGCGCGCCGCACGCGCCGAGACAATCGCAAGTTCGGACATGGCGAACAGCCCGTTGATCAGGATCAGGCAAAGGATGATGACCAGATCGGTCCACGGGAACGGTGTCACAGTACTCCCGGTTCTAGCAGGCATTGGGCGAAACGCGAAACCGCGTGTTGCGTTCCCGCCAGCGGGCGTGCGATGCAACCAGTCCGCCTCCCGCTCGTTGACACAGGTTCAATCAAGCGCGCATTCATGTTCACCAGTGCACATTCGCGGTGCTTGAATGCTTCAGGAGAGGGTCTGCCCATGAAAAAGTCACGTCTCGTCGTATCGAGCCTCGCAGCCATGTCGCTGGTCACGATGTCGGCCTGCGTCACCGACCCCAACACCGGCGAGAGGAAGGTATCGCGCACCGTGCTCGGTGCCGGCGGCGGCACGATCCTGGGCGCCGTACTCGGTGGACTGATCGGCGGCGGCACCGGACGGATCATCGGCGCAGGTGTCGGCGGCGTTGCCGGCGGCGTAGTCGGTTACAAGATGGATCAGCAGATCAAGGAACTAAAGGAGCAGACCGCCGGTTCGGGCGTCGATGTCACCGAGGTCGACAATGGCCAGGCGATCCTCGTCAATCTGCCCGACGGCGTGACCTTTGACGTCGATTCCTCCACGCTCAAGCCGCAGTTCCGCTCCACGCTCGATCGGATCGCGCAGAGCCTGCAGACATATCCGGACAGCCTGATCGACGTCTATGGCCACACCGATTCGACCGGATCGGACCAGTATAACCAGGCGCTTTCGCAGCGCCGCGCCCAGACCGTCGCCGATTACCTGACGATGCGCGGCGTCTCGGGCGCGCGTATCCGCAGCCAGGGTTACGGCGAGACCATGCCGGTCGCCACCAATGATACCGACGCGGGCCGCGCGCTCAACCGCCGGGTGGAGATCAAGATCGTGCCGGTCAGCCGCGAACAGGTCGAGGCGGCGCGCGCGCAGGGGAATTAAGCGCTAGGCTTCAGGCCGTGCGAGCGCCTCTGCCCTCCCGGCGAGGCGCTCCACCGCCGCGGCGTGAATGCCCGGCGCGCAGACCAGCACGCCAAACGCCTTCGGATCGCGCTTGTTGTAATTGAGCGGCTCGCCGAATGCATTGGTCACCGCCGCACCTGCCTCGCGCGCGATCAGCCCGGCGGCGGCGATGTCCCATTCATAGCCCCAGCGCAGCGAGGCGACCAGATCGGCGTCACCCGAGGCCACCATCGCCATGCGCAGCGCGATGCTGTTGGGCTGCGTAACAGCGACCAGATCGGCATCTTCCTCGTGCAGCTTCCAGGCCGGTACCCTCGCGCCCGGAAGCTCGACCCGCTTGCTGGCGACAAGCCGCTCGCCGTTGCGCCAGCTGCCCTTGCCCGCCTCGCCGTGCCACATCTCGCCGCCAAGTTCGCGCGCGCGCGCCGGAGCGAACAGGTAGCCAAATAGGGGGCGCGAGGTGTTGACGAGTGCCACCGACACCGCCCAGCCGTCGCGGCCATGGATGAACGAACGCGTGCCGTCGATCGGATCGACCAGCCAGACCAGATCGCCGCCTAGCCGGTGCGGCGCATCGGCGGTCTCTTCCGACAGCCATCCGGCGGCGGGCAGCAGCGCGCGCAGTTCGCGCTTGAGGAATTCATCGACCGCGAGGTCGATCGCGGAGACGGGATTATCGGGCGACTTGTCCCATACATCGAGGGCATGCCCGTCGCCCGGCCAGCCCGCCAGCGCGATCCGCCCCGCTTCGCGGACGATGGCTTCAAGGCGCTCACGATCGATCAAGTTTGTTCCTTAGCTGGCCAACTATTCAATGGTTTGCCGATCGCGGCGGCAAATAAGCCCTTGCGCCTCTTTTCAAGGGCCATGCGATATGCTTATGCGGCGGCGCACAAAAGCCCTGTCTTGCCTCCTGCGCGAGCGCATCCTTGTTTCGGCGGAAAGTGATTTGCAATGAATATCCATGAATACCAGGCCAAGGAATTGCTGGCGAAGTTCGGTGTTCCGGTTCCCGCCGGGATTGCAGCGCTTTCGGTGGAAGAAGCCGTTGCCGCCGCGAAGCAGCTTCCCGGACCGCTTTACGTGGTGAAATCGCAAATTCACGCGGGCGGGCGCGGCAAGGGCAAGTTCAAGGAACTGGGTCCGGACGCCAAGGGCGGCGTGCGGCTGTCCAAGTCGATCGAGGAAGTCGAAGCTAACGCGCGCGAGATGCTCGGCAACAAGTTGGTGACGATCCAGACCGGCGAGGCGGGCAAGCAGGTCAATCGCCTCTACATCACCGACGGCGTCGACATCGGCAAGGAATACTATCTGTCGATGCTGGTCGATCGCAAGACCGGGCGGATAGCGATGATCGCCTCGACCGAAGGCGGCATGTCGATCGAAGACGTCGCACATGAAACGCCTGAGAAGATCGTCACCATCACGATCGATCCGGCGCAGGGCTTCCAGCCGCATCACGCCCGCGCGGTAGCCTTCGGGCTCAAGCTGTCGGGCGATCTCGCCAAGCAGGCGCAGAAGCTCGCCAAGCAGCTTTACGACGCGTTCGTCGCGCTCGACTGCGCGATGATCGAGATCAACCCGCTGGCCGAAAGCGGCGACAAGCTGCTGGTGCTCGATGCCAAGATGAGCTTCGATTCGAATGCGCTGTTCCGCCATCCCGATATCGAGGCGCTGCGCGACGAGACCGAGGAAGACCCCGCCGAGGTCGAGGCCAGCAAGCACGATCTCGCCTACATCAAGCTCGACGGCAACATCGGCTGCATGGTCAACGGCGCGGGCCTTGCCATGGCGACCATGGACATCATCAAGCTGAACGGGGCCTTCCCGGCCAACTTCCTCGACGTTGGCGGCGGCGCCTCGAAGGAAAAGGTGACCGAGGCCTTCAAGATCATCCTGTCCGACCCGGCGGTCGAGGGCATCCTCGTCAACATCTTCGGCGGGATCATGAAATGCGACGTCATTGCAGATGGCATCGTCGCCGCCGCCAAGGAAGTGAACCTGTCGGTTCCGCTGGTCGTGCGCCTCGAAGGCACCAACGTCGAGCAGGGCAAGGCGATCCTTGCCAATTCCGGCCTCGCCATCGTTCCCGCCGACGACCTTGGCGATGCGGCACGGAAAATCGTGGCGGAAGTCAAGCAGGCGGCCTGATCGCGATTGCCACCTTCCCTTTGGGAGGGGTTGACGGGCCGTTCGCGTGGCGCAATGGCGTTGCGCGCGATACATACCGGATGAAAGAGCGAAATTGCGCCGGTTTCGGCGCGCGAACGAAGACAAAGAGAAGGGTTGATCCATGAAGATCCTCGTGCCCGTCAAGCGGGTGATCGATTACAACGTCAAGCCGCGCGTCAAGAGCGACGGGACCGGCGTCGACCTTGCCAACGTCAAGATGAGCATGAACCCGTTCGACGAGATTTCCGTCGAGGAAGCCATCCGTCTCAAGGAAGCGGGCAAGGCCGAGGAAATCATCGCTGTTTCGGTCGGCCCGGCCAAGGCGCAGGAAACGCTGCGCACCGCGCTCGCCATGGGAGCTGACCGCGCGATCCTGGTCGAGACCGACGACGAGGTCGAACCGCTGGCCGTCGCCAAGATCCTCAAGGCCATCGCCGACGAAGAGCAGCCCGGACTGGTGATCCTCGGCAAGCAGGCGATCGACGACGATTCGAACCAGACCGGCCAGATGCTCGCCGCGCTGATGGGTCGCCCGCAAGGCACCTTCGCCAACGAGCTGACTATCGATGGCGATTCGGTCACCGTGAAGCGCGAAGTCGATGGCGGCCTCGAGACAGTCAAGCTGTCGCTGCCCGCGGTTATCACCACCGACCTGCGCCTTAACGAGCCGCGCTATGCCTCGCTGCCCAACATCATGAAGGCCAAGAAGAAGCAGCTCGATGTGAAGTCGCCCGGCGATTACGGCGTCGATACCGCGCCGCGCCTCAAGACTCACAAGGTCTCCGAGCCGCCGGTCCGCCAGGCGGGCATCAAGGTCGCGGACGTCGATGCGCTCGTCGCCAAGCTCAAGGACATGGGCATCGCCTGAGGCGCGCCCGGAAGGACAACGGACATGAACACTCTCGTTTGGGTTGAACACGACAATGCCACGGTCAAGGACGCGACGCTCGCCGCCGTGACTGCCGCCGGCAAGCTGGGCGATGTCACCGCGCTGGTCGCCGGTTCAGGCTGCGACGGTGCGGCCAATGCCGCCGCGAAGATCGCGGGCGTCTCCAAGGTGCTGAAGGCCGACGACGCTGCCTATGCCAATGCGCTGGCCGAAAACGTCGCGCCGCTGATCGCCGCGCTGATGGACAGCTATGACGCCTTCGTCGCGCCTTCGACGACCACCGGCAAGAACGTCGCGCCGCGTGTCGCCGCGCTGCTCGACGTGATGCAGATTTCCGACATCCTCTCGGTGGAAGGCGGCAAGACCTTCACTCGCCCGATCTATGCGGGCAACGCCATCGCCACGGTCGAATCGAGCGATGCCAAGCTGGTCATCACCGTGCGCGGCACGGCCTTCGAGAAAGCCGCGAGCGAAGGCGGCTCGGCTTCGGTCGAGGCAGTTTCCGGTCCCGGCGATTCGGGCCTCTCCAGCTTCGTCAGCTCGGAGCTCGCGAAGAGCGAGCGCCCCGAACTGACCAGCGCCAAGATCATTGTTTCGGGTGGCCGCGCGCTGAAGGACGCGGCGACCTTTGCCGAAGTGATCATGCCGCTTGCCGACAAGCTCGGCGCGGGCGTGGGCGCATCGCGCGCCGCGGTCGACGCGGGCTATGTGCCCAACGACTATCAGGTCGGCCAGACCGGCAAGATCGTCGCACCCGAAGTCTACATCGCGGTCGGCATCTCGGGCGCGATCCAGCACCTTGCCGGCATGAAGGACAGCAAGACCATCATCGCCATCAACAAGGACGAGGAAGCGCCGATCTTCCAGGTGGCCGACATCGGCCTCGTCGGCGACCTGTTCAAGCTGGTTCCGGAGCTTACCGGGAAGCTTTGAACATCGCGCGAAAAAGTGGGAAACGGTTTTTCGCATTAAGCGATGCGACAACAAGGTCTCATCGCCGTTCAGAAATGAAATTCAGAAAGCCCCGGCTGGAAACGGCCGGGGTTTTTGTTTTCACTGGCCGGCATGTTGTATGATACGCTTTGCTGGTCGGTCGGGAGGTCCTTGGATGAATGCCTTTCGCGCTCTGAGAGCAGCGACGTTATTACCGTTGATATTGCCGCAAGTGGCAGCGGCCGTTGAACCCATCGTGCTTACGCCTGCCAGCAAATGGTCGATCCGATACGATGAAAATCAGTGTGTTTTAAGCCGCAGCTTCGGAAGCGGCGAACAGGGCATTGTTTTGGAATTCGTTCGTGTTGAGCCAGGCGACCGTTTCAACTTTCGGGGGTTTGGAAAGGTTTTTGATGGGGCCGCGAGTGCCAAACGAACCTTTGAGGTTGCATTCGGAGATTCCCCTGCTCACGAAGTTCAAGCCACTACGCTTAAGGCAACGCTCGGCGCCGAAACATTGCCTGGGCTAGATTTCGGATATTTCACACTGGCCGGTCCGTGGATTTACAGCGACGTACCCACTTGGGCGCCGATTGCGCCCGAACAGGAAGGTGCGGTTCGCACTCTCGTTCTGTCTCCGTTGCCGAGCCAGAAATTTCGAGTCGAACTTGGCGCGATGGGGCCGCCAATGGCCGAGATGCGCAAATGCACCGACAGCTTGATCCGGCACTGGGGATATGACCCGGCAGCATTCGCCGGACTAAAGCGAAGAGCTCAAGTTGTAGGAAACAAGGGCAGATGGGTCACCACTGCCGATATACCAAGGGAACTGTTAAACTACGGCTTTCTTGCGACAGTTAGGCTTCGGCTAGACATTGATGGTAGCGGCGGCGTGATGAACTGCACGCCTTTGGATATCCTTGGAAACGGTGCATTTGGTCCGTTGACTTGCGAGCTTGTGATGCGGCGCGCGCGATTCTCTCCGGCTTCCGATTTAAATGGGATGCCAGTCAACGATTTCTACATTGAAAGAGTTCGGTGGGTCGGACCGCCGGGGTGAAATTGCTACACCGGTTAAACGCCCGCATTTCGGAAGATAATCCCCTCAAAGCCACCCATCAACCGCGTGAATCGCCACGCCGAACAGTCCGCCAACCAGCGTGCCGTTGATGCGGATGAACTGCAAGTCGCGGCCCACTGCCCCTTCGACCCGGTCGGTCACGGTGCGCGCATCCCAGCGCTTGACCGTTTCGGAGACCAGCCGCACGATCTCGTCGCCGTAGCGCGACACCGCGCCCACCAGCGTGCGCCGGGCAAAGCGGTTGATCTGCACCTGCAGCGCCGGATCATCGCGCAGCGCCGCGCCCAGTTCGGCAAGCGCGCTGCCGATCTGCCCTGCCAGCGCGGCATCGGGATCGCGCGCCGCCTTGATCAGCCCGGTGCGGATGCGTTCCCACACCTGCTGCCACCAATCGCCGAACGCCGGGTTCTCCAGCAGCTCAAGCTTCACGCGCTCGACCCGCGCCCGCATGGCCGGATCGCTCACCAGATCGCGCGCGAGGTCTTCGAGCCCCTCCTCGATCTTGAGCCGCACCGGATGATCGGGGATCACGGTCATTTCGGCGAGCAGCTTGTAAAGCCCGTCGAGCACCTTGTTGGCGATCCGCTCGTCGATACCCGTCAGGCGCAGCAGCGTGCCCGAACGCTCGCGGATCATGCCTCGCACCATCGCCTCGTTGTCTTCGAGCACATGGCCGATCTTGGCGATCACCGCCTCCATCAGCGGCAGGTGCTTGCGGTCGGCAATCGCGGCGTCGATCATCCGGCCGAGCAGCGGCGCCACCTCGAGCCGCGCCAGCTGCGCCCACAGGCCCGCACGCACCTGCTTGCCCAGCCGCTCGGGATCGAGCGCTTCGAGCATGTCGGCGAGCAGGTTCGCCGCGCCGCCGCGCAGCCTGCCTTCGACCCCCGCGCCGGGCGCGAGCAGGAAGCCGCCTGCCGCGCCGGCAAAATTGAAAGCGCCGATGCGCCGCGCTACGACTTGCGGGGTGAGGAAATTGGCGCGCAGGAAGCTGGCCATGGTGTCGGCGATGCGGTCCTTGTTGACCGGGATGATCGCGGTATGCGGGATCGGCAGGCCAAGCGGGCGGCGAAACAGCGCGGTCACCGCGAACCAGTCAGCCAGCCCGCCGACCATCGCCGCCTCGGTGAAGGCCAGCGCATAGCCCCAGGCCGGGTGCGGCCCTTCGAAGCGGCGCAGCAGGATGAAGCATGCCGCCATGACGAGCAGCAATCCGGTGGCGATCAGGCGCATCCGCCGGGCCGGGTCTGGCAGGGAAGTGCGCGCGGAAAACATCGCGCGCCTTGGCTTATTCGGCGGGAAACTCACCGTAATCTTCCTTGCGCCGGCCCCGTTCCGCAGCGGCATGCTCTGGCTCGAAGGTCAGCAACTTGCGGCGCAGAATCGGGCCGATGCGCTTTTCGAAACCATCGGCAAGGCTAAAGGCTGCAGGCACGATCAGCAGCGTCAGGGCGGTCGACATGATCAGGCCGCCGATCACCATTGTGCCCATCGGCGCGCGCCAGGCGCCGTCGCCGTTCAGCGCGAGCGCGGTTGGCAGCATTCCCGCGGTCATCGCCACGGTGGTCATGACGATCGGCTGCGCGCGCTTGCGGCCCGCGTCGATGATCGCCTCGAACTTGGGCACGCCGCGCGCCATCTCCTCGATCGCAAAGTCGATCAGCAAGATCGAGTTCTTGCCGACGATGCCGAGCAGCATCAGGATGCCGATAAACACCGGCATCGACAGCGACTGGCCGGTGATGATCAGCGCAATCAGCCCGCCGAGCGGCGCGAGCAGCAACGAAGCCATGTTGACCAGCGGCGATATCACCCGGTGATACAGCAGCACCATCACGGCAAACACCAGCAGGATGCCGGTGGGCACCGCCACCAGCAGGTTGTCGAGCATTTCCTGCTGCCATTCGTCCTGCCCGAACGGCTTGTTGCTGATCCCGGTCGGCAGGTTCTTCATGATAGGCAGTTCGTTGATCGCCTCGGTCGCCTCGCTTTTGACCACGCCCGGAGCGAGATCGGCACCGACGAATACCCGCCGCTCCTGGTTCTGGCGCTGGATCTTGGTGGGGCCGGAGCCGAACGAGATCTCGGCCACCCGCGAAAGCGGCACCGAACCGCCAGTGGCAGTGGGAACGGGCAGGTTCTCAATGTTGCTGATGTCGCGCCGGTCATCCTCGGAAAGGCGGACCCGGATCGGCACCTGCCGGTCCTTGAGCGAGAATTTGGCCGCGTTCTGATCGATTTCGCCAAGCGTGGCGATGCGGATCGCCTGGCTCAGCGACGCTGTCGAGACGCCGAGCTTGGAGGCGAGGTCGAGGCGCGGACGTATGACGATTTCCGGACGGCGCATGTCTGCCGAGATGCGCGGCGCGACGACCAGATCGCCGAGACCGCCCATTTGCTGAACCAGCTTGGCCGCCGTGGCGTTGAGCAGGTCCGAATCGCTGCCCGACAGCATGACCGAGATGTCGCGCCCGGTCCCGCTTCCGTTGCCCTGGTTCATGTTGACGAACGACACGCGGGCATCGGCAATCTGCTGGAGCTGCAGATTCATAGCATTTTCGAGTTCGCCGCTGGTCTTTTCCCGGTCCTCGCGCAGAGTCACCATGACCCGGCCATTGCCTTCGAGCACGCGCTGGAAAACGTGCGTGACGTCGGGATCCTTTTCGAGCAGGCGGCGAACCTCGTCGGAGACCTGCTCGGTCTGCCTCAGCGTCGTTCCGGGCGTCATCTCGATCTGCACGCCGACGAAATCGTTGTTCTGCTGCGGGAAAAACTCCATCGGCAGCACCGTGCTGGCCAGTCCGGTCAAGGCCAGCGCGCCGCCGCCCACGCCGAGCATCCAGATCCGGTGATCGCGCAAGCGGGCCTTGAAGCGGGTCACCAGCGAAAGCCTGCCATCGTGACCGGCATGTTCGCGGCGATATGCCGCCGCGTCAGAGCGGTCGAGCGACCACCTGAGGATCGACATGTAGCGCTGCATCATCGCGCCGCCGGCATGATCGGCTTCGCCATGCGACTGCAGGAAATAGGCGGCCATCATCGGCGTGATCATGCGCGCCACGGCAAGGCTCATCAGCACGGCGACGACGATGGTAAGCCCGAAGGCACGGAAGATCTCGCCCGAAACGCCGGGCATGATGCCGACCGGGAGGAACACCGCGACAATCGAAAAGGTCGTTGCGACGACCGCCAGGCCGATCTCGTCGGCCGCGTCGATCGATGCCTGATAGGCGGTCTTGCCCATGCGCATGTGTCTGACGATGTTTTCGATCTCGACGATCGCATCGTCGACCAGCACCCCCGCGACCAGGCTGAGCGCAAGCAGCGACTGCATGTTGAGCGAGAAGCCCAGCAGATCCATGAACCAGAAGGTCGGGATCGCCGAGAGCGGGATCGCCACTGCCGAAATGATCGTCGCCCGCCAGTCGCGCAGGAACAGGAACACCACGACAACCGCCAGGATCGCACCTTCGACCAGCGCCTCCATCGAGCTGGTGTAGGACGAGCGCGTGTATTTCACCGTGGTGAACATCAGCTGGAACGACACGCCCGGATGCTCTTTTTCGAGCGCCTCAAGCTCGGCTATCGCCGAATCGTAAACGGATACGTCCGAAGCGCCGCGCGCACGGGCGATGTCGAAGGTCACGACCTGCTTGCCGTTGAACTTGGCGATGCTTTCGACTTCGCCGTAAGCATCGGTGACACGCGCGATATCGGCGAGCTTGATGGTTCTCCCGCCACCTAGGGCAATGTCGGTCTGCGACAAGGCGAAAGCGGTATCGGCGCTGCCGAGCACACGCACCGACTGGCGCGAACCGCCGATTTCGGCCTTGCCGCCCGCCGCATCGACGTTGAGCTGGCGCAGCACGGCGTTGACCTGCGTCGCGGTCGCGCCCAGCGCCTGCATCCGCGCCGGATCGAGCGTCACGAGGATTTCCCGGTCGACACCGCCTTGCCGGCTCACCTGTGCCATGCCGTCGATCGCCAGCAAGCGCTTGGCTACCGTATCGTCAATGAACCAGGAAAGCTGCTCCATGGTCATGTCGTCGCTCGAAGCGGCAAAATAGGCGATCGGATCAGAGGTCGTCGTCGCCTTGAAAATCTGCGGCTCGAGAATCCCGTCGGGCAATTCGCTGCGGACCTGATCGACTGCGTTCTTCACCTCGTTGACCGCGGTGTTGATGTCCTGCCCGATCGCGAACTCGATGAACGAGCTGCTGCTGCCTTCGCTCGCGGTTGACCCGATCGTCTTGACCCCGCTGATCGAGCGGACCGCCGCTTCGACTCGCTGGGTTATCTGGGTCTCGATCTCGGTCGGCGCCGCGCCGGGCTGCGCGATCTGGACGATCACCACCGGAAACTCGATATCCGGCTGTTGCTGGATATCCATGCGCATGAAGCTGACTATGCCGGCGATGACCAAGCCCGCGAACAACACTATCGGGATGACCGGGTTGCGGATCGACCAGGCGGAGATGTTCCTCAGGTCCATGACTGGCCCTGTCAGCGCGCTTTGGCGCGTTGCGGCTTGACCGTGTCGCCCGGCGAAAGGAAGGCGCCAGCGCGCAGCACCACTCGCTCGCTCCCGTTCAGGCCTTCGATGACGGCGATGCTGTCGGCGGTGACCATGCCGGTCTTGACATTGCGCCGCACAATCCGGCTGTCCTTGCCGACGATGTAGACATAGCTGCCTTTGTCATCGGCCAGGATCGCCGATTCGGGGAGCTTGGGCGCGACCACCGATCCCGCGGTAATCACCGCTTCGGCAAAGCCGCCGGGGCGCAGTTCGGGCGCATAGGCAAGCGCGATCCGCGCGGTGCCCTGGCGCTTTTCGGGATCGATTACCGGCGAGATCTGCCAGACTTCGCCCGCAAACGACTTGGTGCTGCCCACGGGCGTAACCGTGGCGCGAACGCCCGCTGAGATTTTCGCCAGCGATTCCTCGGTCAGGTCGGCCTTGAGTTCCATCTCGCCGCCCTTGGCGATGCGGAACATCACGCCGCTGCCCGGGCTCACGATCTGCGCCGGTTCGACCTGCCGGTCGAGTACAAGGCCGGCGGCGGGAGCGATGATGTTGAGACGGCTGTTGCGCGCGCGCGTTTCGCGCAATTGCGCCTGAGCGACGCGCACGCGCGCTGCGGCAACATCGCGGTTGGCGGTCAGCCGGTCGACGTCGGCCTTCGATATGAAGCCGCGCTCGACAAGCCTGAGCGCGCGGTCGAGGTTGGCCTGCGCCAGCCGGGCATCGGCCTGGGCCACGCCGATCTGCGCTTCGAGCCCGGCGGCCTGCTGCACCTGCACCGACCGGTCGATGATCGCCAGCACCTGGCCCGCGCCGACCCAGTCGCCCGGCTCGACCAGCACGCGCTCGACGCGTCCGCCTTCGCCAGCAACGCCGACTGGCAGTTCGCGCCGCGCGCCAAGCGTTCCGGTGGTCTTGATGTCGCCCGCGACAGTCGCGCGGCCGGGCTGGATCACGGTCACGACAGGAACTTGGGGACCGGCGTTCTCCGCGAGATCTCCCGGAGTGGCCATGCGGTTGATGAACCAAAGGCCGATCAGAACGGCGACGACAGCCAGCCCAATCAGCACCATGCGCCGCGTCAGCAGGCTCTCGCCGGTCCCGGACAGGCCATCGCCTTCGGAATCCAGCTGGCCCGCCAGCGCCTCGTCGGCGTCGATCTTGGCGTCGTAATTCATGCCATTCACCATTGGGCCGGCTCAAACGCCATGCGTGCGAAGCCGGCTTGATCGTCCGAACGAAGCGAGTGCCACCTCGCAGCAAAATCGCCTCACGGTAAGCCGTGAAGGTCGGAAACAGCCTTTATACAGGCGGCGAGAAAGTGGCAATGTGAACTTGCTGCACCGCGTCAAGACCTGCACGCCCGCATTAACGGCCATGCGCCCGGCAAGTTTCGCGAAATTCAGGCGGACCGGCGGTTAAGGCCGGTCCGCAGATTGGGCACGGCGGTTTAGCGCACCCGGCCGCGCTGGACGAGGTTGACGACCGCCAGTAAGACCACCGCGCCGATCAAGGCAATGATCAGGCCCTGGAGCGAAAACTCCTTGACCGAGCCGGCATAGCCGAACTGATTGGCGATCAGATTGCCGACGACCGAGCCGACACAGCCGACCACGATGTTCCAGAAAATTCCCATCGAGGCGTCACGGTTCATCACCAGACTGGCCAGCCAACCGGCCACGCCGCCCACGATAAGCGCAATAATCCAACCCATCTCATCCTCCTGTCCTGCGCGGCGCACTCATGAATGCGCCCGACACGAAGGTTTAGAGCAAAAGGTCGGTGATGTCTTGAAACAATGAACGGCTAGCCGACACACGGCCGCCGCAGTGCAAAAGTCAGTACTTCTGCTGCCGCTCGTAGAGATCGCGGTAGTGCTGGATCCGCGTGACCCTGAGGCCCTGCATGCCCGAGCGGTCCACAGCGCGCTGCCACGATGCGAATTCCTCGAGCGTGAGCTGGTAGCGCTCGCACACCTCTTCGACGGTGAGCAGGCCACCGTTCACCGCAGCCACGACCTCGGCCTTGCGCCTCACGACCCAGCGAGTCGTCTCCGGCGGGGGAAGCGACGCCAGGGTCAGCGGCTCGCCTAGCGGGCCGATTACCTGAGCGGGGCGAATTTTCTGATTCTCGATCATCGTTACCCTCGTTCGCCGATAGCGCTCATGCCGACGACCTGGGGGATGATGCATCCACCACGTTTTCGATTGGCTGAACTGGTCTGGTTAACAAGATCACATTGCTCGGTAATACGTTGAAGTGACACCGACGTGCGGCGACTGAAGCTTCCGAACATCTTTACAGGGCAAGCGTTGCGGCCTTCGCCGAGCGCGGACCATGTCTGGATCCCGGCATGCAGGCGCGCACGCAGCGCGTGCCAGTCGGGATGCGCGCAGCCTGATGCTGCGCTATCGTCCGGGCTCGCGATTATCCATTCGCGGGGATCAAAGGCAATGTTCATGAAGGGGCCTATAGACCCGCTTTGGTCAAGGCGAGGTAAAGGGGCGCTTTACTCCTCGTTGATGTTGGTTAACCCCGCCTCACCCCTTGAAGTGGGTCTGGACGCACGGGTTCACGCGGGGCGGCCAAGGCTCTATAGGACCCGAGGTCATGACCTCTCCCGCCTCCCTATCGGCCGCTGAACGGCCTTGCCCTGCGCAGCTTTTCCAGCTTGCCGGCCCGATCGCGGGCAAGCGGATCGTAGTCGCCATGTCGGGCGGGGTCGATAGCTCGGTGGTCGCCGCGCTCGCCGCGCAGAGCGGCGCCGAGGTGATCGGCGTGACCTTGCAGCTTTACGATTACGGCGCAGCGACGGGCCGAAAGGGGGCCTGCTGCGCGGGTGACGATATCCGCGATGCGCGCGCAGTTGCCGACCGACTCGGCATTGCGCACTACGTCTTCGATCACGAAACCCGCTTTCGCGAAGAAGTGGTCGAGGCTTTTGCTGACGACTACCTCGCCGGCAAGACCCCGATCCCGTGCATCCGCTGCAACATGGGTCCGAAGTTCACAGACCTGCTCGCCATGGCGCGCGAGCTTGGCGCGGACTGCCTCGCCACCGGCCACTATGTGCGCCGCGTGGCCGGTCCGAACGGCGCCGAGCTTCACCGCGCGCTCGATCCGGCGCGCGATCAAAGTTACTTTCTTTACGGCACCAGCGAATCGCAGCTCGATTTTCTTCGCTTCCCGCTCGGCGGCCTGCCCAAAATCGAAACCCGGGCAATCGCCGATTCGTTTGGCCTCGCCGTCGCCGCCAAGCCCGACAGTCAGGACATCTGCTTCGTGCCCGATGGCGACTATGCCAGGGTGGTGAGCGCGGTCCGGCCCGAGGGCGTGCTGCCCGGCGAGATCGTTCACGCCCAGAGCGGCGAAGTGCTGGGCGAGCATCGCGGCGTGATCCACTTTACCGTCGGCCAGCGCCGCGGGCTTGAAATCGGCGGCCAGCCCGAGCCGCTTTATGTCACCGCGATCGACGCGCCCTCGCGCCGCGTGCTGGTCGGCCCGCGCGCGATGCTGGCGGTGGCCTCGGCCCGGATCGTGGAGACCAACCGGATCGGGCCGATGCCCGGCATGCCGCTGACGGCAAAAGTGCGCTCGCTCGCCAAGCCGGTGCCGGTGAGGCTCGAAGGCGCGCTTGGCCACGGCGCGGCAGTAACGCTGCAATTCGATCAGCCGGAATACGGCGTCGCGCCGGGGCAGGCGGCGGTGATCTATGCCGGTGAGCGCGTGGTCGGCGGCGGCTGGATCGATTCGACGGTAAGCGCCTTCTAGTTCTCGCGCGGCGCGAACATGCAGCCCTGACCCTTGCGGTAGCGTACGGTCTCGCTTGCGACCGGGAAAACGCGCGCGGTGACGCTCTTGTCCTCCTCGTCCTCCGACAGCATGACCAGCGACATGCCGGGCATGAAATCGTCGCGGCACTGGCCAAGGTCGCGCCCGGCAACATAGCGGCACGAGCAGGCGATTCGCGCGCCGTAAGCAGCGCCGGCCCGCGCCTGGGCGGTCAGCGGGCCCCAGAACCATGCCAGCAGCGCGAGCGCAGCCAGCACGGCAAGCAGGATCAGGCGGCGCTTGCCCGAGCGACCCGAACCCCGCGCTGCAGCTGTCTGTGTCATCGCACCTGTTGCCTTCCCCGGCGTGCCCGCGCATGGACTTTGCGCCATGCGAATACGCCATCTGCCCCTTATCCTGACGCTGCTCGCGCTGCCAACCCTTGCTGGATGCGGCAGCGGCAATAAGGCGCCCGACCCTCCGCCGCCGCCCAGCGCCTTGTCGCTCGCTGCGATCGTCGGCGAGCCGCCCGCCGACAAGACCAGGCTAGCGCGCAGCATCGACCGCCTGTTCGATGCAGACGCCGTGGGAGAGACGCGCGCGCTGCTCGTGCTTCATGGCGGCCGCCCGGTGGCCGAACGCTACGGCGAGGGTTACGGGGCGAAAACGCGGCACATCGGCTGGTCGATGACCAAATGCGTCACCGGCCTGATGATCGGCCTGCTGGTCAGCGACGGGCGGCTGCGCCGAGACGAATCGGCGCCGGTCGAAGCCTGGGCAAGGCCGGGCGACCCGCGCGGCGAAATCACGCTTCGCCAGCTCCTCCAGATGCGCAGCGGATTGCGCCATACCGAAAACGCCGATCCGATCTATGAAGCGGATCCTTCGCGCATGCTGTTCCTCGAGGGCCGCGATGACATGGCGCGCTATGCCGAAGCGCAGCCGCTCGAGGACGAGCCGGGGGCGCGCTTCGAGTATTCCTCGGCGTCGAGCGTGATCCTCTCGGACATTGCGGCGCGGGCATTGACCCGCAGCAAGGACCCGGCACGGCGGCGGCAGGCAGTCGCCGCCTTCCTGCGCACCCGCCTGTTCGATCCCGCCGGCATGGATTCGATGGCGCCAGAATTTGACGCCGCCGGCACCTTCATCGGATCGTCGATGCTGCACGGTACGGCGCGCGACTGGGGCAAGCTTGGCGAGTTCCTGCGCCACGGCGGATCGGTGCGGGGCGCGCAGACCATACCGCGCCGCTGGATCGAATTCATGCGCGCGCCATCGCCCAAGAACCCCGGCTTCGGCGCGCACTTGTGGCTTAACCGCCGCTATCCCGACGGCAGCGCGCAGCTGTTTCCCGACAGCGCGCCGCGATCCGCCTTCGCCTGCATCGGTCACCTCGGCCAATATGTCATCAGCTCGCCAGAGCAAAAGCTGACCGTAGTGCGGCTGGGCCAAACGCAAAGCGAACAGCGCGATGAACTGCGCCGCAGGCTGGGCGATCTCATGGCGCTATTTCCCGCAAGCTAAAGGAAAAATTGCCCCTCGACGACGGTAACGCAGTGGCCTTCGAGCCAGACGCGCGCGCCATCGAGCCGGCAGGTGAGATAGCCGCCGCGCGCTGAAGCCTGATAGGCAGTGAAGCTTTCGCGGCCCAATCGGGCGGCCCAGAACGGCGCGAGCACGGCATGCGCCGAGCCGGTGACCGCATCCTCGTCGACCCCCGAACCGGGAACGAATACGCGGCTGACCACGTCGGTTTCGCTGCCCGACGCGGTTGCGATGAAGCTGTCGAAGCCCAGACTTGCAAGCGCCCGGCAATCCGGCCGCAAGCCCGTTACATCGGCTTCGCTGGCATAGAGGAACACGTTGTAGGCATCGGGATGCCGCCAGACCTCCAGCGGCGCACCGCCGAGCGCGGCAACCGCCTCGGGATAGTCCCCCCGCTGGGCTACAATGGCTGGCAGACCGACCGCATATCCGCCCGGCGCGCGGCGCACTTCGAGCACGCCTGCCTTGCGGGTGCGGAAGCGGACATTTTGAAGCGCCGCGTCCTGCGTGAGCAGCACATGCCCCGCCGCCAGAGTTGCATGGCCGCACAGCCTGATCTCGACCGTCGGCGTGAACCAGCGCAGCTCCCAGTCTGCCTCGCCCGACCGGTCGCGAACCAGAAAGGCGGTCTCGGCGAAATTGTTTTCCGCGCCGATTGCCTGGAGCACCGAATCGTCCAGCCAGTCCTCCAGCAACATCACCGCCGCCTGGTTTCCGGTGAACGGCCGGTCGGCAAATGCATCGACGTGCCAGTAGGGAACCGCGAGCGCCACCGCTCAGCCCGAGACCGGCGATCCCGGCAACACATCGCGCGCGGCGATCCCGACCTCGTCGACAAGACCCTCGGGATCGGGATGGATCAGGATCTCGACATCGGGAAACTCGGCGTGCAGGCGCCGCTCGATGTCGTCCATCACTTTGTGGGCCTCGCGCACGGTCATCGACGGATCGATCCAGACGTGGAACTGGACGAAATCGCGGTTGCCCGAAGTGCGCGTGCGCAGATCGTGCACGCCGCGCAGGTCCGGCTGGCGCGCCATAACTTCGAGGAAGCGCTCGCGCTTGTTGGCCGGCCACTCATGGTCCATCAATTGCTGGATCGCCTTTTGCGAGGCCTGCCACGCATTCCAGCCCAGCCAGCCTGCGATCAGCAGGCCGAACAGCGGATCGGCCCCTGCCACGCCGCTATATTGATCGAGCACGAGCGCGGCGATTACGGCCATGTTGAGCAGCAAGTCGGACTGGTAATGGACGTGATCGGTCTCGATCGCGATGCTGGCGGTTCTGGCGATGACGTAACGCTGCCAGGCGAGCAGGGCGAAGGTCGCGGCGATGGCGACCAGCGATACGCCGATGCCTTCGGCGGCAGCCTCGGTGCGCGAACCGGCCATGAACTGTTCGACACTGCGCGCGGCGATGGCCAGCGCGGAGATCGAGATCAGCACGACCTGGAACATTGCGGCAATCGCCTCGGCCTTGCCATGCCCGAAGCGGTGCCGTTCATCGTCGGGCTGCGAGGCGACCCAGACCCCGGCGAGCGTCGCCAGGCTGGCGACCAGATCCAGCAGCGTATCGGCAAGACTTCCGACCATTGCGGTCGAGCCGGTGCGCCAGGCCGCCCAGCCTTTCAGCGCAAGCAGGAACACCGCCATGGCAATGCTGGCAAGCGCGGCGCTGCGGCGCAGGCTCTGCTGGTCGAGGCTCATGGATAGAGCTGCGTGCTGGACCAGCCCGCATCGCTTTTTTCGAAACGATGCCGCTCGTGCAGCCGGTGGGGGCGATCAAGCCAGAACTCGATTGCCGTGGGCGCAAGGCGAAAGCCGGTCCAGTGCGGCGGACGCTCGACCGGCCCGCCAGCAAACCGCGCCTCGGCCGCTTCGTGGCGGGCGATGAATGTCCCCCTCTCATTGAGCGGAGCCGACTGGTCCGAGGCGACCGCGCCGAGCTGCGAATCGCGGGTGCGGCTGGCGAAATAGGCGTCGGCTTCTGCATCGTCGACCTGGCTCAGCGGGCCTTCGATGCGCACTTGCCTGCGGAGGCTTTTCCAGTGAAACAGCAGCGCGGCCTGGGGATTGGCGGCGATCTCGCGCCCCTTGCGGCTGCGGGCATTGGTGTAGAATACGAAGCCGTCGGGGCCGTGGCCCTTGAGCAGCACCATGCGCACCGAGGGCGCTGCATCGGCAGTCGCCGTCGCCAGCGCCATGGCGTTGGCGTCGTTCGGTTCGCTCGCCCATGCCTCGGCGAACCAGCGTTCGAACACCGCCAGGGGATCCCCGTCATGGATCAGCTCGATCTGGTCAGATTGCAGCACTATAAGTGTCTTTCCGGCCGGTCGGCCAAGTTCGCCTTGCGCACACGCCGAACCGGATTTTCGGTTTTCGCGCAACCCCCTTTGGCGGTCGCTGCCTTGCAAGCACATTGATCCAAGGCAATTTCCCGGACGAGGTGCGTCTTGTCCTAACGTATGCAAGCTCCTAGCTACCGCAACATGGCCAAAGATCCATATTCCATTCTGGGGGTTGCGCGCGGGGCGAGCGAGAAGGACATCAAATCGGCCTATCGCAAGCTCGCCAAGGAGCTTCATCCCGACGCAAACAAGGACAATCCCAAGGCGACCGACCGCTTCAGCGAGGTGACGCACGCCTATGACCTGTTGTCCGACAAGGAAAAGCGCGCCCAGTTCGACCGCGGCGAGATCGACATCGACGGCAATCCGGCGGGCGGCTTCGGCTATGGCGGCGGTCCGGGCGGCGCGCGCGGCGGTTTCCGTTCAGACGGTTTCGGCGGGGGCGAGGCGGTCGATCTCGGCGATATCTTCGAAGGCCTGTTCGGCGGACGCGCCGGGATGGGCGGAATGGGCGGCGCGCGCGGCGGTCCGCGTGGGGCCCGCCCGCAAGCCGCGCCCAAGGGCGCAAGCGTTCAATATCGTCTCAAGGTTTCGCTGACTGACGCGGCCGCGCTGGCCGACCAGCGCATCACCCTGTCTGACGGCAAGACCATCGACCTCAAGCTGCCGAAAGGAGTTGAGGACGGCACCCAGATGCGCCTTCCCGGCAAGGGCGAGCCGGGCCCGGGCGGGCCGGGCGATGCCTTGGTCACGATCCAGATTGCCGCGCATCCGTTCTTCTCGCGGCAAGGCGACGACCTGCGGATCGAATTGCCGGTCACGCTCGACGAGGCGCTGCACGGCGCCAAGGTCAAGGTGCCGACAGCCGAAGGCGCGGTCATGCTGTCGGTTCCAGCCGGGAGCAGTTCGGGCAAGGTGCTGCGGCTCAAGGGCAAGGGCTTCACGCGCAAGGACGGAACACGGGGCGACCAGTTGGTGACCGTGGCCATCATGCTTCCCGAAAACGACGCCGATCTTGCCGCCCGGCTCGAAGGCTGGCGCGATACGCGCGCGGTTCGCGCGAAGTTCGGCGTCTGAAGCCGTGCCCGATGCCGACAGCGGCCCGAAGCCCGACGCTGTAGCAGGCGAAGGCGAAGAGGCTCCCGGCGGCATCCCAGACCTGTCCCCCGAGGCGCGGCGGCGCCGGGCGCGATCGGTTCGCGGCAGGATCGAAAACGAGATCATGCGCAAGGCGGGGCCGGGCACGCGGGCTTTCATGATCGCCAAGCGCATCTGGTCAGGCGTATATAATGACGGTTTCGTCCATGCCGGCAATTTCGCCTACATGGCGCTGCTTTCGTTGTTTCCGTTCTTCATCGCGGCGGCGGCGATCGTCTCAATCATGGGCGAGCAAAGCCAGCGCGAAGAACTGATCGACGCGATTCTGATCGCGCTCCCCAAGGCGGTCGGCACGGTCGTGGGTCCGGTGGCGCGCGATGTCGTCGCCGCGCGCGAAGGCTGGCTGCTGTGGATTGGCGGCGCGTTCGGGCTGTGGACCGCGAGCAGCCTGATCGAGACCGTCCGCGACATCCTCCACCGGTCTTATGGCACGGTGCCGGCAAGGGCGTTCTGGCAATACCGGATTGATTCGATCGGAGTGATCTTCGTCTCGGTGATCCTGCTGATGCTCGCGCTTGGCGCGCAGTTCGCGATCACTGCAGCCGAGCATTTTCTCTACGCCTTCTTCCCCCGGCTCGACGGCGTGCTGAACGGCCTGTTCGTCAGCCGGCTGGTTTCGGCCGGCGTGCTGTTCCTGGCGATGCTTGCGCTGTTCCGCGCATTGACCCCCGGGCGCTACCAGGGGAAGGGCTGTCCCAAATGGCCGGGGCCGCTGTTCATCGCCGCGTGGTGGACCGTGCTTATCGAGGCGCTGCCCTTTGTGCTTGCCCGCTTCTTCAGTTACGACTTGACCTACGGAAGCCTGGCGGGCGTGATGATCGCGCTTTTCTTTTTCTGGCTGGTGGGCTTTGGAGTTGTCGTCGGCGCTGCGCTGAATGCTGCCCTTGCAGTCGTGCCCGGTGAACAGGTGCGGGCCGAAGAGCAGGGCGACGGCGAACAATGAACGTAGATGGGTAGGTGCGAATGAGCGGAGTGATGAAAGGCAAGCGGGGTCTCGTGATGGGCCTAGCCAATGACAAGTCGCTTGCCTGGGGCATTGCCCGGAAATTGCACGAGCACGGGGCCGAGCTGGCCTTCTCCTATCAGGGCGAGGCGCTGGAAAAGCGGGTGAGGCCGCTGGCCGAAAGCCTCGGCAGCGACTTCCTGATCGAATGCGACGTGGCCGACATGGCCGCGCTCGACACCGCTTTCGCGACCCTGGCCGCGACCTGGCCGACGATCGACTTCATCGTCCACGCCATCGGCTTTTCCGACAAGAACGAGCTGCGCGGCCGGTTCGTCGACACCAGCCTCGAAAATTTCCTCACGACCATGAACATCTCGGCCTACAGCTTGGTCGCGGTGGCGCAGCGCGCGGCGCGGATGATGGGCCCGGGCGGCTCGATCCTGACGCTCACCTATTACGGTGCCGAGAAGGTCGTGCCGCATTACAACGTGATGGGAGTCGCCAAGGCCGCGCTCGAATCGAGCGTGCGCTACCTCGCGAACGATCTCGGCCCCGACGGGATCAGGGTCAACGGCTTGTCCGCCGGGCCGATCAAGACGCTGGCGGCGAGCGGGATCGGCGATTTCCGCTATATCCTGCGCTGGAACGAGCTCAACGCGCCGCTCAGGCGCAACGTGACGATCGACGATGTCGGCGGCAGCGGGCTTTATCTATTGTCCGACCTTGCCTCCGGCGTGACGGGAGAGATCCTCCACGTCGACGCCGGATACCACGTTGTGGGCATGAAGCAGGAAGACGCGCCCGACATTGCGCTGGGTTAATTCAGGCTACTTCCCCGCCGAAACCCCGCCGTCGACCGGCACATTGATGCCGGTGATATTCTTCGCCAGGTCCGATGCGAGGAACAGCGCCACCTGCGCCGGCTCCGACGGATCGAGAATGCGGCCCAGCGGCTGCAGCGAGGCCATCGAATCGAGTGCGGCCTGCGGCAGCTCGACGCCGAGGCCGCCGATCCCGAAATTGGTGACCATCGATCCGGGACACACATTGTTGACGCGGATGTCTTCCGGGCCAAGTTCGAACGCCAGCCTGCGCGCGAGGTTGACCACCGCGCCCTTGGTCGCCCCGTAAAGCGCGCCGCCCCAACCGATCATCCCGGCAACCGAGGCGGTGTTGACGATCACCCCGCCGCCGCCCTGCGCGCGGAACTGCAGGATCGCGGCCTGGCAGCCATAAAGCACGCCCTTGACGTTGATCGCCAGCAAGCGGTCGATGTCCTCTTCGCTCGCCTCGACGAAAGTCTTCATCGCGCCCTGGGGCGTCATCGGCGAGGCGACCCCGGCATTGTTGTAGATAATGTCGAGCCGCCCGTAAGCCGAAACCGCCTTGGCGACGGCGGCATCGATATCGGCGCGCTTGGTGACATCGCAGTGCACCGCCTCGGCCTCGCTGCCGGCAGCGCGGATCTGCGCTGCGACTTCCTCGTTCCAGTCGTCGCGGACGTCTGCGCAGACCACCTTGGCCCCGTTTTCAGCAAACAGCAGCGCCGCTGCCTTGCCTACGCCCGATCCTGACCCGGTTATGACGGCGCTCTTGCCGTCCAGAAGACGCGTGTTCATTCCTCTCTCCCGTGAATGCTGTTTTCAGGCGCAGACCATTGCCGGGATTCGCCCGGACCGCAATCCGCAAAGGAGGAGGAACCCCTTTGCGAAGCGTCGCGATTTCGTCAGGGGTCCAGTTGGCCGGGTTGTCGGCGGGCCTATCGTCATCCCTCTCCGCAATTTTGGCATCCAAAGCCGCAATCTGGCGAGCAAGATCGGCCCGTTCCTCAATGTTCCGGCGATACTTGGGGGAGCCGGAGAGGAACTTGCGCCCCTTTTCCTCCAACCCTTCCAGCATCCCCGCCAGCAAATCGCGCTCGATGTCGAGTTTGCCATAGGGTCTGGCGGTGTCGCATGTGATGGGCGCGGAAGCGGGCGGGGGCACGTCAACAACCGGCGTCATCGGCAACTTCGCTGCTGCGAGCTTGCGAAGAATAGGCGATGCTTTTGGCAACTCGCTTCGGTTGACCGCCTCGAGGATATCCTGTGCAAGCTGGTGGAACGGCGCAACTCGCGTCAGGGCGAGGTTGCCGAGCGGCGCTGTGCCCTCGAAGCCCAGCGCGACAAGGCCAAGGACAAACTATCCCGGCTTTACCGCGCTATCGAAGATGGCGTGGTGGAACTTGATGCAGATCTCAAGGGCCGCATCCAAGCCCTCAAGCAAGAGCGGGATCTGGCCGAAACAGCGATCGAGAGGATCACCGATACGGCAGCAAGCCGCCCACAGATCACACCTGAGCGCTTGGCGGCGTTCTCGGCCCTCATGCGCGACAAGCTCGACAACGGCGATATCCACGCCCGCAAAGCTTACCTCCGCGCCGTCGTATCCCGCATCGAAGTGGGTGATAAAAACATCCGCATTATCGGCGAAAAAGCCGCCCTAGAGCGGGCTATTGGCACCACACTAACAGGGGTATCCCCTGTTAGTGGTTTGGTACGTAAGTGGTGCACCCGACAGGATTCGAACCTGTGGCCTCTGCCTTCGGAGGGCAGCGCTCTATCCAGCTGAGCTACGGGTGCCCTGAGCCTGTTGGGCAGGCGTGCGGTTAGCAGAGCATATCCGCGCTTACCAGCCCATATTGGCACGCGCGCTGGCTTGCCGCGCCGCTTCTGGGTTAGCGATTTGGCAAGACCGCCCTGCTATCGCCTGCGCAATGGACGCCAATTCCTCCAGCGAACGACCTGCTCCAAGCGGCGGAGCTTTTACCGGCTCGGGCCGCGCGCGCTTCGGTCAGGGCGCCGCCAATGCGCTGTCGATGAAGTGGGCGGCGCTGCACGATGCCGCCGCGACCGTCGCGCTTATCGCCGGGATCGAGGCCCAAGCCATGACTCAAGAGGTCAGGGCTTTCCCGGTTACGCTGCGCGACGCGCCAGCCGCCGCGCGCGAACTGGCCGAGAACGGCGTGGCCGATATTGCCGCAGTCATGGAGCCTGGGCTTTCGGCACTGATTGCTGCTCACGCGCGGGGCGCAAGCCCGCATGCCGCCGCCGCCGCGCTTTGGGAGGAATTCCTGTCCACGCGCGACGCGCTGATGGCACTGGCGGCAAGCCGGATACCGCCGGCGAAGCTGCGCAGCACCTGACCTGATCGCCGCCCCTTCACAAGTTCTTCATATGTTCCTAGACGGGGCGCATGGCCGCAAGCGATTCGCCCCTTATCGATAGCTCCGACAGTGCCGCCGCAGCCGCGGAAGCAGGCGCCGCCCGCGTGCGGCGCGGGATATGCCGCTTGTTCGCGCGCAACGACGTGTGGTGCCTTGCCGAAATGCCCTTGCGCGGCGGCAGGCGGGCCGACCTGATGGGGATCGATGCCAAGGGCCATGTCGTCATCGTCGAGATCAAGGTCTCGCGCGCGGACCTGCTGGGAGACGCCAAGTGGACTGACTATCTCCAGTTTTGCGACCGTTTCTACTGGGGCCTTGCCCCCGAGCTTGACCGTGCCTGCCTCGACCTTGGCGAATTTCTGCCGGATCGCTGCGGCGTTATCGTCGCCGATGGCTACGATGCGGAGATCCTTCGCCCCGCTCCGCTGTTGCAGATGGCGGCGGCCCGGCGCAAGGTGGAGGTCGAACGGCTGGCGCGCGCGGCGCTGCGCCGCATGATCACGTCGGCAGATCCGCACACCGTGCAATGGGGCGCGGATAGCGCAAGTTAATTGAGCTGGAAGGCCAGCAAAGGGGGACAGGACATGCCGTCACGGCGCGAAACGATCGAAATGACACCGGATGAAGTGCGCGACTATCTCAAGGAGCAGAAGCGCATCATCCTCGTCACCAATGGCGCGAACGGCCTGCCGCACCCGATGCCGATGAACTTCGGCGTCGATAGCGAAGGCCGCGTGGTGATGACCACTTTTGCCAAGGCGCAAAAGGTGAAGAATGTCGAGCGCGATCCGCGCGCCAGCCTGCTGGTCGAGAGCGGCGAAGGCTATTCCGATCTCAAGTCGGTGCTGCTTTACTGCGATGTCGAGATCGTCACCGGTGCCGAGGCTGTCGCCGAGACGATGGGCATCATCCAGGGCAGCACCTCGCTTTCGAAGGATTTCTCCAGGGAGATGAGCGAGCAGGCGCGCGCTTCCTATGCCAAGCGCGTGGTGCTGCGCTTCACCCCGTTCCAGACGATCAGCTGGGACCATACCAAGCTGGGCGGGAAGTACTGATAGCCTATCGCGATGGCCAGACCCGCGGCCCGCGCGCTTTCAGCTTGTCGAGCAGCGCTGCCTTGCCTTGCGGCGAAAGCATCGCCCAGTCGGCAATCTCGGCAAGCGTGCGACGGCAGCCCATGCACCAGCCGCTGGCCGGATCGATGCGGCACACCTTGGTGCAGGGCGAGGGCGGTTCGCGCATGAAGCGGAGCTAGTGTCGCGCCCTTCGCTGCGCAACTGTGTAATTTTCTGGCGATTGTATACTTTGCAAACTCAGGAGTCGCTGATATGACGCCCCCGTGCGGCGGGTTATCGGCTTTCTCGGTTCTCTTGGTGTTGGCCTGATGCTGACCGCAGCCGGTCTGCTGCTCGACGCTCGTTCTCTAATTTATTCTGGCGTCGTGATTTTCGGCCTGATGATCGCTCTTTGGTTATGGACGTGGGCGCGGCCGATTGAGATGGCAGAATCTCCTTCTGGTGCCGCGCCCGTAGTGGGGTCGCCAGCGCTGGGGGTAATCACTGAGAGTGAAAAGGCGATCCAAGCGCTCAAGCAATCCAGATTGAACGCGATTGTCGCTAGAAAACAAGGCAATGACGAGACAAGACGCCGCGCATATCACCAATTCGAGGCCGCCCTGCTTAGCGTCGAACGCCAGTTTGGCGTCGGAAAACTCAAGCTAGGCTCAGGACTCATTGATTGAGCCAAAAGATGACGGTTGCGGCGATGCAGATGGCAGACATGAATGTGTGGGCGCATCGGTCGTAGCGGGTATGTCACCGCCCATTGGAGCGAGGTTCCCATCGCGCATAGCTTCACGAATGCGATGCGCGAGAAACCACGCGCTCTTGTAAGTGATTTCCAGAACACGGTGCAGTTGGTGGGCGCTGATACCCTTCTTGCTGCTGGTCATCAGATAGACAGCCTGGAGCGCCTTATGCAGCGGCAGACGAATATGCTCGAACACGGTGCCCACAGTAGCGCGGAACTGCTTCTTGCAAGAGCCACAGCGCCACAGACCGACGCGAATGCGCTTTTCAGGGTTGGCCTTCACTTTGGTCAGGCGATCAAGTGAACCACAGTGCGGGCAAACCGGCTCTCCGGCCCACACGATTTTTTCGAGATGGGCGAAGGCCGCTTCTTCGCTGTGGAACTCTGGGCGGGAAAGGGCAGACATTGGCTTAACTCCTGATAGGAATCTTATGCCATATCGCTTGCGTGTTTGCAAGGTATATAATCGCCAATTTTCTTGCTTTTTGTTGCATTGCACCCTAAACGCCCGCTCAGCGATCGGCGAACCGCTCTGGCGGTGCGCAGTCCATGGCAGCGTGAGACCGCATTTTTTGCGGCAGGCCCGGACACACGATCGCCACCGAATGAACGCTTCTCTCCTCACGCCAGGGTCGCGATGAACGCAACCCTTCGCGCGCGCTGCAATCCTGCTGCGCGCCTGAGAGACTATTTGAAAGTTACACATGTCCTATTTTGCCAAGCTCGGCCTGTCCGAGCCTTTGACGCGCGCGCTTGCATCGCGCGGCTATAACGAAGCCACCCCGATTCAGCAGCAGGCGATCCCCGCGCTCCTACAGGGCCGCGACCTGCTCGGCATTGCGCAGACCGGCACCGGCAAGACCGCTGCCTTCGCGCTGCCTTCGCTGCATCTGCTGCTGGCCAACCAGAAACCGCACCGCCCGGCCTCGTGCCGCATGCTGGTGCTCTCGCCGACGCGCGAGCTTGCCGCCCAGATCGCCGACAACATGCGCGGCTATGCCAAATTCACCAACCTCTCGGTCGAATGCATCTTCGGCGGCGTTCCCGTCGGCAAGCAGGCCCGCGCCCTGTCGCGCGGCTGCGACGTGCTCGTCGCCACGCCGGGACGCCTGCTCGATCTGATCGACCAGCGCGCTTTGACCTTGCGCGAAGTCGAGATCTTCGTGCTCGACGAAGCCGATCAGATGATGGACCTCGGCTTCATCCATCCGCTCAAGCGGGTTGCGGCAATGCTGCCCAAGCCGCGCCAGAGCCTGTTCTTCTCGGCGACCATGCCCAAGGCGATCGCCGAGCTGGGCAAGCAGTTCATCCACGATCCGGTGCGGGTCGAGATCGCCCCGCAATCGACCACCGCCGAGCGGGTCGAGCAGTTCGTCACGTTCGTCAACCAGGCCGAGAAGCAGGCGCTGCTGACCCTGCGCCTGCGCGCCGGGCTCGCCGACAAGTCGATCGACCGCGCGCTGGTGTTCACGCGGACCAAGCACGGCGCCGACCGGGTGGTACGCCATCTCGAATCGGCCGGCGTTCCTGCCGCTGCGATTCACGGCAACAAGAGCCAGGGGCAGCGGACCGCCGCGCTTAACGCTTTCCGTCAGGGCAAGACGGCAGTCCTCGTTGCCACCGACATCGCCGCGCGCGGCATCGACGTGACCGGGATCAGCCACGTCTTCAACTTCGAGATGCCCAACGTCGCCGAGCAATATGTCCACCGCATCGGCCGCACCGCGCGCGCCGGGCGCGACGGCATTGCGATCAGCTTCGTCGCCCCCGACGAGAAGCCTTACCTGCGCGACATCGAAAAGCTCGCCCGAGTGAAGCTCGATCCGATGGCGCTGCCCGAAGGCTTCATTGAGGACGCCCGCAAGCTGCCCGCAGCGGCATCGAAACCATCCGGTCAAGGCGGCGGCAACCGCGGACGCGGCGGCCAGGGTTCGGACCGGTCGGCACCGCGCGCCGATGGCGACGGCCAGCGCAGCAAGCGGCGGTTCGGTTCGGGCAACCGGTCGGGCGTCGGCGCTCACGCCGGCAAGGTGCGCCGCGCGGGCTAGCGGCGCGAGGCGTGCCGGGGCATAAGGCATAGCATGTCGGCCCCGGTCCCCTCCGCCCTGAGCGCTGCTGCGCTGTCGATGATCGCGATGACCGCGATCGTGGGCCTGCGCTATCTCGCCAGCAGCGGCCTGTTCGCCTGGCTAACCTCGAAAGTGCGGCCGGGCCTCTATGCCGGGCTTGCCCCGCAGATCCGCACCGAACTGCGCTGGTCGCTGGCCTCGGCGGCGATTTACGGGCTGCCCGCCGGCCTTGTCGCCTGGGGTTGGCAGCATCGCGGCTGGACGCGGATCTACACCGATCCTGCCGACTATCCGCTGTGGTGGCTGCCGCTCTCGGTGCTGGCTTTCCTGATCGCGCACGATGCCTGGTTCTACTGGACGCACCGCTGGATGCACCGGCCGGCGCTGTTCCGCGTGGCTCACGCCGTGCATCACGCCAGCCGTCCGCCGACAGCCTGGGCGGCGATGAGCTTTCACCCCATCGAAGCCCTTACCGGCGCGGTGGTGATCCCTGCGCTGGTGTTCCTTATCCCCATCCATGTCGCCGCGCTGGGTTTGGTGCTGACGGTAATGACGGTTATGGGCGTGACCAATCATATGGGCTGGGAGATGTTCCCGCGCCGCCTCGTTCATTCCCGGCTCGGGAACTGGCTGATAACTGCCAGTCACCACAGTCGCCATCACGAGCAGTACGCATGCAATTACGGCCTCTATTTCCGCTTCTGGGATCACTTGTGCGCCACCGATCGCGGGCTCTCGCAGCCATAGCGCTTGCCGTGCTGTCGCCCGCGATGTTGGGCGTATCCGCCGCTCCCGCGCCGGGCCATGTGAACGCCACGGCGACCGGGCTGCGCTCGGCCAAGGGACAGGTGCTGGCCTGCCTCACGCATAGCGCCAGCCGCTTTCCCAACTGCGAGCGCGACGCCTCGGCACACACCTTGATCGTCACCGCCAGCAGCCAGGTTGAGCTCGATTTCGGCATGGTGCCTGCGGGCATCTACGCGATTGCGCTGGTTCATGACGAGAACGGCAACGGGAAGCTCGACAAGCGCCTGATCATACCCGCCGAAGGGTTCGGCTTTTCGCGCAACGCGCCGGTGCGCTTCGGTCCGCCCAGCTTCGCCTCGGCGGCCTTCGCGGTTGACGGAGCGCAGCAGCATCAGGCGATCCGGATGCGCTACATGTTCTGACCCCGGTGACCTGAAATTCATCGCAAAGCGTATTTCGGGACAGAACCTGACTTGCGGCGGGCCATGCGTCCGCCTAACCGAATCGGGTGAGACATACGGGCGACGATCGGCAACAAGGGATGCAAGGCACTGTCCCGGCAGATCGGGCAGGCACATTTTCTCCCTTCGGCTATCCGATCTTCCGGGCCATCTGGATCGCCAACCTGTGCTCCAATCTGGGCGCGATGGTCCAGTCCGTCGCTGCCGCATGGCTGATGACCGAGCTGACCGATTCCAACCAGCTCATCGCGCTGGTCCAGGCATCGACCACCCTGCCGATCATGCTTTTCGGGCTGATTGCCGGGGCGATTGCCGACAATTTCGACCGCCGCCGGGTGATGCTCGCCGCGCAGAGCGGGATGCTGGTCACCTCGGCCGCGCTGGCCGCACTGTCTTACGCGGACAAGATCGGGCCGGTTACGCTGATCGCCTTTACCCTGACGGTCGGGATCGGCACCGCGCTCAATTCGCCCGCCTGGCAAAGCTCGGTGCGACAGACCGTGCCGCGCGGCGATCTGCCGCAGGCAATCGCGCTCAATTCGATGTCGTTCAACATTGCCCGCAGCGTCGGACCGGCGCTGGGCGGCGTGCTGATCTCGCTGTGGGATAGCTCGCTCGCTTTCGCCTTGAACGCGGTCAGCTATCTCGCACTGATCACGGTGCTGCTGCGCTGGAAGCCCGAGCCGCGAACCATCGCCCGCCGCCCGATATTCCGCGCAATCGGGGTGGGGCTGAGGTTCTGCTTCTCCTCCTCGCCGATCCGCCGTCTGCTGATCCGGGGCTTTTTTCTCGGCTTTGCAATCGCCGGGTATCAGGCGCTGATGCCGGCGGTGGTCGGAGAGCAGCTTGGCGGCAGCGAGATTGATTACGGCATGCTGCTCACCGTCTTCGGGCTGGGTTCGATCGTCGCCGCACCGTTCCTGCGCAAGCTGCGCCAGATGCTTGAGCTCGAAGGCCTGCTGGCCATCAGCGTCGGCTTTTACCTCGTCGCCATGTCGGTGCTGGCCGAAGTCCACGCCGTGATCTGGGCCGCGCCGGTCGCATTCATGGCCGGCATGGCTTTCGTTGCGGTGATGACCAGCCTCAACACGGCGATGCAGTTCCGCTCGCCTGACGATGTGCTGGGCCGCTGCCTATCGACCTATCAGGCTATAACTTTCGGCGGCATGGCGATCGGGGCTTGGTTCTGGGGCGCGGTCGCCGACGCGTTCAGCCTGTCCTTCGCGCTGCACGCGGCTTCGGCCTTCATGGCTGTCGGCACGGCGGTGCTATGGCGCATCGCGCCGATGCCCAAGGCGCACGAAGGCATTGTCGAGGCGCAGTGAACTTCCATTAGGACGCGCAGACTTAACCGTAATTTTACCATGATGCGCCAAAACGGACCCTGACAAGGATTATGGGGATCCACGAATGGACAACGTGCGGGGCCATTTCCCGGACCACGAGGACGGGCCGGACGATGCGCTGGATTACGATCCGGCCGAAGACGAAGTCGTGCGGGAACTCCCGCCGGCGGCGATCGGCCAGGACGAACGCCGCATGCAGGTGCGCGCCTACAATTTTTGGGCAGCGCTTCTCGACGACCGCAACTTCCCCGCCATCGCTGACTTCGATCCGCAAAACCAGCCCGATTTCGGACCCTATAGCGTCCTGCTCAACTTCACCGGTGACATCGACAATCCCGCGGTTGCCTATCTCGGCGAGAAACTGGCGCAAGAATGCGGCAGCCAGGGCGACATCGCCCGGCTCGATGATGTGCCGAGCCGCTCGCTGCTTTCGCGCATAACCGACCATTACCTGCAGATCATCGCCAATCAGGCGCCGATCGGCTTCGAGGCCGAATTCGTCAACCAGCGCGGTGCGACGATCCTCTATCGCGGCATCCTGTTGCCCTTTTCGAGCGACGACACCGCGATCGACTACATCTACGGTGTGATCAACTGGAAGGAACTGGCCGACCAGGAGACCGCCGACGAGCTGCTGCTGCAAATCGATCAGGCGCTCGAATCGAACCGCTTTGCCGCGCGCGAGGGTCTGGCGATTACCGATTGGGCCGAAGGTCCGTTCGGCAATGTAACGCCGCTTCAACCCGATACGCCGCTCGAACTCGACCCGCTCGAACTCGATACGCCGCTCGGCGACGATGACGACGAAGACGAACTCGGATTTCCTGAGCCCGCGCTCACGAATGGTCCGCAATACGGCTCCTTGCTCGGCAAGCCGACCGAGGCTAGCGACGTGTCCATCAGCTTGCCCGGAAACCTGCCCAGTGCAATGTCCGTTGCCGTGGCGATCGACATGCCGACTGGCGAACCGTCGCTGGCCGACTGGCTCGCCAAGGCGCGCGACCATGCAGACGAGGCAGCAAGCAGCGAGAAACGCACGCATCTGGCGCTTTATGCCGCGATCGGCACTGCTCACGATTTCGCGCTGGCCGCGACCGCCTGCCCCGCGGACTATCTGGCCCTGCTCGACGACGCTGGCATCGCCGTGCAGGACCGTGCGCCGATGGTGCCGGTGGTCCGGCTGGTGTTCGGGCTTGGCTATGACAAGACCCGCGTTGCCGAATATGCCGCCGTGCTCGGCCATGCCTGCAGGCTTGGCCTCGGCCAGGGCGAGCTGTCGCGCCTGCTCGAGCAGACCCCCGGCGGCCTCAAGGCGCTGGTTGCAGAGGAACGCAGGCTGCGCAAGCAGGAGACCGGCAAGCCCGAAACCAGTGCCCGTCAGGACAAGCTGCTTGCAAAACTGCGCGCCATGGAGAGCCAGGGTATCGAGGACATCCCCAGCTCGGGTGCGGAATTTACCCTGCTGCTCGCGCGCCGCAACGACTTCGGCCGCATCGAGATCCTCGGCGAAATCGGCGACGAACCCGCGCTCACCGAAAAGGCCGCGCGCCGCCTGGTGGGCTGATCCTTCAAACAATCTTCATTGGCGGTTAAGCGCGACTGGCCCTAGGAAGGGCCATGCCGCGCCTCTGCCCAGCCGTTTCCAGGCTCGCCGCCCTGCTTCTTGCCCTGCTGGCGGTGCTCGCCCTGACCGCGCGGCCCGTGGCAGCGCAATCGATCCTGCGCGATGCCGAAACCGAAAAGCTGTTTGCCGACATGGCGGCGCCGCTGGTCAAGGCTGCGGGCCTTGAACCGGCCAATGTCGATGTCGTCCTTGTCAACGACCCTTCGGTCAATGCCTTCGTGGCAGGCGGACAGGCGGTCTATGTCAACTCAGGCCTGATCAACGAGGCGGCGAGCGCCAACGAGGTGCAGGGCGTCATCGCGCACGAGCTGGGCCATGTCACCGGCGGCCATGCCGTGTTCAATCCCGGCGCACAGTCGGCAACGGGCATTTCGTTGCTCTCGTTGCTGCTTGGCGCGGCAGCGGCGGCGGCAGGCGCGGGCGATGCCGCGATGGGTGTGCTGATGGCGGGCCAGCAGGCGGCGATGGGCAAGTTCCTCGCCTACAACCGCTCTCAGGAAGCAAGCGCAGATGCGGCCGGCGCTCAGTATCTGTCCACCGCCGGGATTACCGGGCGCGGCTCGATCGAGTTTTTCAAGAAGCTCCAGAACCTCGAATACCGCTACGGCTACCAGCGCAGCCAGGTTGACGAATTTGCCAGTTCCCACCCTATGACCGGCGACCGTATCGCCACCTTGCAAGACACTTACGAGAAGGATCCCGCCTGGGGCAGACCAAGCGATCCCGCCATCGAAAAGCGTTTCGCCCGCATCAAGGCCAAGCTGTTCGGCTTCCTCGCCGAACCGGAGGATACGCTGCGAATCTATCCGCCCAGCGACGTGTCGATCCCGGCGCGCTATGCCCGGGCCTATGCCTATCACAAGGAATCGCTGCTGCCCCAGGCCTTGGGCGAGGCAGAGGCGCTGCTCGCGCTCGAGCCCGAAAATCCCTATTTCCTCGAACTCAAGGGCCAGATCCTGCTCGAGGCGGGAAAGCCGGCCGAGGCCTTGTCGGCGCTGCGCAAGGCCACGGACCTCACTTCCAACGAGCCGCTGATCGCCACGCTGTTCGGCCATGCGCTCATCGCATCGGAGGACAGCGCCCAATATGCCGAGGCGGAAAAGGTACTCAAGGCGGCAGTGGCGCGCGACCGGCGCAACCCCTTTGCCTGGTATCAGCTGGGCGTGGTCTATGCCGCCAATGGCGATCTGGCCCGCGCGCAGCTGGCAAGCGCCGAGCAGCAATCGCTTTCGGGCAACATGGCGCAGGCGCTGCACAGCGCCAGGATGGCCGAAGCGGCGCTGCCGCAGGGTTCGGCGGACTGGCTGCGCGCGCAAGATATCGCGCTTGCCGCGCAGGCCGAACTTGAACGCCGCAAGAAGAGCGGTAAGTAGCGAGGCAATGACAGAAACACCTGCGTCTGCCGCGCGTCCCTCGCTCGCCTGGATCCTCGGCCTGCTCGCCGCCTTCGGCATTGCGGCTGGGGGCGGCTGGATGGCGGCGCGGCACTTCTCCGATCCGTCGGCGGGCCTTCCGGGTGGTGACCGGCGCGCGATCGAGGCGGTCGTCCACGATTACCTGCTCGCTCACCCAGAAGTCCTGCCGCAGGCGATGGACAACCTGCAGCGCAAGGCAAGCAGCGAGCGGCTGGCAGGGCTGCGCAGCGAAGTCGAACGGCCCTTTCCCGGAGCGGTGCTCGGCAATCCCAAGGGCACGGTCACCCTGGTAGAATTTTCCGATTTCGCCTGCGGCTATTGCCGCAAGAGTGTTGAGGACGTGGCGCGGCTGGTGAAGGAAAACCCCGACCTGCGCGTCGTCATGCGCGACATTCCGTTTCTCTCCGACCAGAGCGAGGTCGCCGCGCGGATGGGGCTGGCGGCCGCCGAACAGGGCAAATATGCCGCTTACCACGATGCAATGTACGCGATTGGTCGGCCCGATCCCACCACCATCGATGCTGCCGCGAAAACCGCCGGGCTCGATCTTGCCAAGGCGAGCGCGGCGGCAAGCAGCGAGCGCATCGGCAAGGAAATCGCCCGCAGCATCGATCACGCCCGCCAGCTAGGCTTCGAAGGCACGCCGAGCTGGGTGATTGGCGATCAGCTCATCTCAGGCGCGGTCGGATACGACCAGCTTAGCGAGGCGCTTACCAAGGCGCGCAATTGAACCGGGGCTGTTGACGATTCCCGTTCTGCGGAAATTGCGCTAGAACCGCGCCATGGCGATGCTTCCGATCAAGCCCAGCCCGTTCTTCGTCAACAAGAACCAGGCGTTCTGGAGGCTCCAGCTTGCCGGATGGGGCGGCGCGATGCTGCTGCGCGCGATGTCGGCGATCGCCAACGACCAGCCGCTCGCTTTTCTCGTCCTCGTCCTGATCGCCACGATTACCGGCTTTTCGATCTCGCTGGTGCTGGCGGTGATTTACCGGCAGCTGATTTCGCAGCGCCCGCTCGTCACTTGGGGGACGACCGCAGTGCTGCTAATCCTGGCGGCGTCGCTGCATGCGTTCATCGATGCATGGGTGATCTCGCTTTATCGTTCGGACAGCGAGGCAAGCTTTCCGCAGCTGTTCATCGGCGTCTTCTACCTCGATGATACGCTGCTCGGCGCGTGGTCCGCACTCTATTACGCGATCAATTTCTTCATCCAGGTCGAACAGCAGAACGACCAGATGCTGCATCTGGAAAACCAGGCCACCTCGGCGCAGCTCGCCATGCTGCGCTACCAGCTCAATCCGCATTTCCTGTTTAATACGCTGAATTCGATCTCCACGCTGGTGCTGCTCAAGCAGACCGAACCGGCCAACGCGATGCTCAGCCGCCTGTCCTCGTTCCTGCGCTATACGCTGATCAACGAGCCCGCGGCCCGGGTGACGGTGGCGCAGGAGGTCGATACGCTGAAGCTCTATCTCGATATCGAGCGGATGCGCTTCGAGGAACGGCTGCGCACCACCTTCGCGATCGATCCGGCCACGCGCGGCGCGCTGCTGCCCTCGCTGCTGCTGCAACCGCTGGTCGAGAACGCCATCAAATACGCGGTGAGCGCGCAGGAAAGCGGCGCGGAAATCCGCATCGAGACTCAGCTTGTCGGGTCCATGCTTCGGATCGCCGTCTCCGACACGGGCCCCGGCTTGAAAAGCGAAGTCACAGACCGCAGGCTCTCCGGCATCACCTTTGACGGAGGAGAACCGGTTTCAACCGGGGTGGGTCTGGCCAACATTCGCGAAAGGCTCGAGCAGGCCTATGGCGACAAGCATTTGTTCGAGACTCAAGAACCCCCCGAGGGCGGCTTTGCCGTCATTATCGAACTGCCGCTGGAAACGAACGCTCAGGCCGAAGGCGCGGGCGACGCGCCGAAAGTGGCGGCAGCAGCGGAATAGAGCGGCAACCCGTTCCGGGTCCGCGCATTACATGATCGAGGCATAGCCAATGACCATTCGCACCATCATCGTCGACGACGAGAAGCTCGCCATCCAGGGCCTGCAGCTCCGGCTAGAGAAATATCCCGATGTCGAGATCGTCGATACCTGCGCCAACGGGCGCGAGGCGATCCGCAAGATCAAGACCGAAAAACCCGACCTCGTCTTCCTCGACATCCAGATGCCCGGTTTCGACGGGTTCTCGGTGGTCAAGGGCGTGATGGAGATCGAGCCGCCGCTGATCGTGTTCGTCACCGCTTACGAGGAACACGCGGTGCGCGCCTTCGAGGCAAATGCGGTCAACTACCTGATGAAGCCGGTCGAGGAAGACAAGCTGGCCGATACGCTCGAGCGCGTGCGCGTCCGCCTTTCCGAGAAGAAATCGTCCGAGGAGGCCGAGAAGCTCAAGTCGGTGCTCGCCGAAGTCGCTCCCGATGCGATGGAGGCCATGCCCGATGAAGGCGAGGCTGCCGCGCCGCGATACGAACAGCTCATCAACATCAAGGACCGCGGCCAGATCTTCCGCATCGACGTCGATTCGATCGAACACATCGAGGCGGCGGGCGACTACATGTGCATTCGCACTGCCGACAATTCGCTGATCCTGCGCGAGACGATGAAGGATCTGGAACGCAGGCTCGATCCGCGCGTATTCCAGCGTGTCCACCGGTCCACCATCGTCAACCTCAATCAGGTTCGCCAGGTCAAGCCGCACACCAACGGCGAGTGCTTCCTGGTGCTCGATTCGGGCGCGCAGGTGAAAGTTTCGCGCAGCTACCGCGACGTGATCGCTCGCTTCGTGCATTAGGCCTCTCGACAGGAACAGCGCGCTCTGCAATCCGATCTGCATGAGCGCCTTTTCCATCTTCGGTTTCGATCTCGACACTTTCGTCACCGACACGCTTGACGAGGATCTGGGCGTCGGGCTCCCCGGCGGCGGGCGCGATGTTACCAGCGAAAGCGTGATCGGCGCAGGGGATTGCTTTGAAGGCGTGATGGACAGCCGCGATGCAATCGTGGTGGCGGGCCTCCCCATCGCGGCCGCATTCTTCCGCAAGCTCGATCCCGCGATGGAAATCGAACTTCTGGCCGATGAAGGCGAACAGGTCGCGCCGGGCACCGACCTGATGCGCCTGTCGGGTAATGCGCGCGCGATGCTCACCGCCGAGCGTTCTGCGCTCAACACGGTGCAGCACTTGTCGGGCATCGCCACGCTCACCCGGCAATACGTCGATGCGATGCGCGGCAACGCCGTGCTGCTCGATACGCGCAAGACAATTCCCGGCCTGCGTCATCTCGAGAAGTATGCAACTCGCATGGGCGGCGCGCAGAACCACCGCATGGGGCTGTGGGACGCGGCAATGATCAAGGACAACCACGTGCTTGTCGCCGGCAATGTCGGCGAGGCGGTGCGCCGCGCGCGCGATGCAGGGGTCGCGCGCATCATCTGCGAGGTCGACCGGATCGACCAGATCGAAGCCGCGCTCAGCGCAGGCGCACACCACCTGCTGCTCGACAACATGGGTCCGGACACCCTCCGCGAGGCGGTCGCACTGGTGGCAGGCCGTGTGCCCTGCGAAGCCTCGGGCGGAGTAAATCTCCAGACCATCGGCGCGATGGCGGCAAGCGGAGTCGATTATGTCTCGGTCGGTCGGCTGACCCAAAGTGCACCAGCGGCTGACATCGGCCTCGATTTCACGCCATTATGAAAAGGCTGGTTCCGATCGCAGTCGGCCTGACCCTTGCAGCGATGTTGCCGGGAGCGGCGCTTGCTCAGGCCTATCAATGCAGCCTGCCCGACCGGCTCGATCCGGTCGGTCCGCCGCGCGCCGATGGCCCGGCGCGCAAGGTGCCAGTCGCGCGCTATGTCCTCGCGGCGAGCTGGTCACCCGAATATTGCCGCAAGGGCGATGCCTCGATGCAGTGTTCGGGGCGCAACGGGCGCTTCGGCTTCATCCTTCACGGGTTGTGGCCCGAAGCGGCGAAAGGACCGCCGCCGCAGTGGTGCGCCAAGGGGCCGCGCCCTAGGCCCGAGACGCTGCGCCGCAGTCTATGCTTGACCCCGGCGCCCGGCCTGCTCGAACACGAATGGGCCAAGCACGGCACCTGCATGGCGAAAAAGCCGGAGACCTATTTCAAGGTGAGCGGCATCCTGTGGCGCTCTGTCCAGTGGCCCGATGCCGACCGGCTTTCGCGCAAGCAGGGCCTGACTGCGGGTGACCTGCGCGAGGCCTTCGTCATGGCCAACCCGGAATGGACACGCGAGCAGCTTGGCGTCGAGACCAATCAGCGCGGCTGGCTGAAGGGCGTGCGGCTTTGCTACTCGCGCCGATTCCGGCCCGAGCGCTGCCAGCGTGACGATTTCGGCGCGCCGGACAGCGCGCCGCTCAAGATCTGGCGCGGGCTCTAAGACATTTGAATCAGGAGATCGTTGTGAGTGACCTCACCGAACGCTTCGATAACGCACTAGGATTGGCATCTTCTCTGCACCGTAATCAGCGGCGCAAAGGAACCGATATTCCCTACGTCTCCCACTTGTTGGCTGTTGCCGCGATCGCGCTCGAAATGGGTGCCGACGAAGACCAGGCAATCGCCGCGCTTCTCCACGACGCTGTAGAGGATCAGGGTGGGCCAGACACGCTTAAAGAAATTGAGAGAAGATTCGGCAAGCGGGTAGCCGCGATCGTCGATGGGTGCAGCGACGCTGATACATTTCTCAAGCCTCCCTGGAAGGCACGCAAGTTGTCATATTTGGACGGCATGGTTGAGAAGCATCATGACACATTGGTCGTCAGCCTTGCAGACAAAATCCACAATGCACGAGCTATTCTCCATGACTTGGAAATTCATGGCGAGGCCGTTTGGGCACGCTTCAGGGGCGGCAGGGACGGCTCTCTATGGTATTATTCGGAGCTTGTTGAAAAGTTCGAGACCTTGCTGCCCGGACATTTTTCGCGGCAATTTGCGGAGATCGTGAAGCAACTGCATGAAGTGCGCGTTTTAGCGCCTGTCCCTGAAGAACCTCCGCAATAGCTCCGCTGCATCGGCCTCGCCCATGCCTGAATAGACTTCGGGCCGGTGCAGGCACTGCGGCTGGTCGAACAGACGCGGCCCATGCTCGACCGCACCGCCTTTGGCATCGCTCGCAGCGTAATAGAGCCGCGCAATCCGCGCATGGGATATGGCTCCGGCGCACATCGCGCAGGGTTCCAGCGTCACCCACAGATCGCAGCCATCCAGCCGCTCCTGCCCTAGCAGCTGTGCAGCGCGGCGGATCGCCAGCATTTCGGCATGCGCGGAGGGATCGTGCAGAGTGCGCGGCGAATTATGCGCAACTGCGATCACCTCGCCATCCCTGACCACCACCGCGCCCACCGGCACTTCGCCAGCCCGGGCCGCCGCCCGTGCCTCGCCAAGCGCAATCGCCATCATGTCGGGAAGCGGCCAGCGGTTCATTTCGCCCGATTGGCCGGTATATCTTGACCCTTCAAGGGTGAATCGCTATGCGCGCGCCTTCCCCGGAAATCCGGCCCATTTTCAAGCGAGAGAATCCATGTCCCGCATCTGCGAACTGACCGGCAAGGGCCGTCTCACCGGCAACAACGTCAGCCACGCCAACAACAAGACCAAGCGCGTCTATCTGCCCAACCTGCAGAACGTCACGCTGATGTCCGAAGCGCTTGATCGCAGCTTCCGTTTCCGCGTCTCGACGCATGGGCTGCGTTCGGTCGAGCACAACGGCGGGCTCGACAACTGGCTGCTGAAGACTCAAGACGCCAAGCTCAGCAAGACCGCGCTCAAGGTCAAGCGCGAGCTCAAGAAGCAGGCGCCAGCCGCGGCCTGAATCCGTTAGCCGGCTTGCCCCTTGCGGTCGGCTGGTTTTGATGGCGCGTCAGAGCGTTTTTCTTTCCTCACTTGAAGATCGGCTGGATCGAGCCGCAGCTTCCATAGCACCGAGCGCTGCAGGCTGGCCCGGTTGTCGTCCGAAATCACCCATACGGTGAGCGGTTTGCCTTCATCGCCCTCGCGAACCGGCTCGATCGCCAGCCCTTCGAAATTGTCGATCGGGAGCCTGCCTTGCCAAGTTGCGAGCACGCGCACCGGCCATTCGCGGTTCCTGTGGATCGCGCGCGGATCGCCAAGCGCGATCGCTCCGCCAAAAACAGGCGGCATCGGCCAGACTACCCGCCGCATCAGCAACAGCACCCGCCCGTCGGGCAGGGCAGCCGCGTCGGTCGGGCTGAAACCGCCCGGCCCAACGAAGGTGAACGGCGTGGCCGCGTCCGGAGCGGCGACCGGATCGCCGGTGAACAGCAAGGCGGCATGGCGGCGCCGGTCGAACAGTGAGACAAATCCCTCACGGACCGTCAGGAAGCGGCCATCCGGTAGCCGGGCAAGCGTCTCGGGGCCGGAATTGTTGCCCCATGTGCTCATCGCCGCAGGTTGCACTGCCTTGTTCTTCTCCAGCACTCCGCCGCGATGCCGGAATCGGGCCACTGTGTTGCTGAACTCGAATGACACCCACACCGTGTCGGTGAGCGGGTCGCGCGTGGCGCCCTCTGCATCCTGATGATACTTGTCCGCCTTGGGATAGACGACAGATCCGCCCACGCTCCCCGAACGATCGCTTGCACCAGGCACTGAGAACTCGAGCGAAAGGCCGTTGTCGGTCACCGCGAGAAGCCTGCCGCCGCCCGTAGCCACGAGCCCCGAATAGCTGCCGTACTTGCCGCTGCGATCCTCGATGGTCCAGGCCTTCACCAACCGGAACGGACCCAAGCTGTTTCGATCAATCGAGCCTGTGCCAATCTGCGTGAAGTGCAGGCGCGGCGGCCCCTGGCGCGGACGCACCGTTTCGCGAATCCACAGCAGCGGCGTGAGCGCCGCGATCACGAGCACGATGGCAATCAGGCGGCGCATGCGCGGGGCATTAGCCCAACTCAACGGCGGGCGAAACCGCCCTTTGCTATTTCATTGGGCCGGTTAGCAGGATCGGATCGATGCGGGCATCGCGCCACTTCATGCCCCAGTGCAGGTGCGGGCCGGTCGCGCGCCCGGTCATACCGATGCGCCCAATAAGCTGGCCCTGCTTCACCCTGTCGCCCTCCTCGACCATCAAGGCCGAGCAATGGAGGAATGCGCTGCTCAGCCCCATGCCGTGATCGATCATCAACAGATGGCCTTCGAGCGTGAAGGGCTCCTTGGCAGCAAGCACCACCACACCATCGGCAGGCGCGACAAAGGGCGTGCCGCTCGCGCCGGTGGCGATATCGAGGCCCGAATGATAGGCGCCCGGTTCACCGCGATAGACGCGCTGCGAACCGAACAGGCCCGAGAT
Organism: Sphingomonadaceae bacterium; assembly: GCA_947477745.1. Classification (GTDB taxonomy): domain Bacteria; phylum Pseudomonadota; class Alphaproteobacteria; order Sphingomonadales; family Sphingomonadaceae; genus Novosphingobium. The sequence goes on from CANJUF010000002.1 coordinate 80,109, forward strand.
GCGGCCCTTGACCGGCCAGATGAAGCTCTGCCGCCAACCAGCCGCATCGCTGATCCTGGCGCGCGCGGCATTGATCCGGGCGAGTTCCGGTCGGCGCAGCGCCATGAACGCCTCAGTCGGGCCGCCGGGACGCCGCGCGGCATTGATCTGCTCGATCCTCCAGCCGCGTGCGGCTATTACGAGCTCGCGGGTGAGCACTGATCCATCTGCCCGGCGCGCGGTCAGCGTGGTGCGGGGACCGGCGTCGCGGTCGAAGGCGATAATGAACGCCCCGTCTGGCGCGAAGCCCACCGGCGTGCCCCCAAGCGTGAGCAACGTGGTTCCCGCGGGCACCTTGCCCCTGATCCAGCCGCCTTGTTGCAGCTCGCCCGAAAAGACGAGGTCTCCCGGCGAGGCAGTCCCGGGGCGTGAAGGCGGCGCGCGCGAGGCAGCGTCATCGCTGGCACTTGCGCCCACGGCGAGCGCTACGAACATGCCTCCAACCAACATTGTCGCCGCGGCCGCGATCGGCCGGATCATGCCCGGCTTCACAGAGCCTCCAGCATCCGGCGCGTCGCGATTTCGCATGAGGCATAGGGCTCCTGACGCTCGACGCTCCAGTAGCGCAAGGCCTCAAGCGCGATCGGCTCACCGGTGACGGCGCAGGCGACATGGCTGCCCGAGGAAACGATACGGAAGCCGTTTGGCCCGAAATGGAGGCGAGCGGGCTTGTCTTGAGCGGACATCAGCATGGAGCGATTCCTAGCAGAGCGCGGCGCTCAAAACAAATCGCCCTGTCCCGGCGGCGCGGCGGCGGGGCGCGGCTTCTTCGCAGGCGCAGCCTCGGTGCTGACCGGCAGTTCGCCGTCGCGGAAGCGCAGCAGCAAGTCTTTCTCATGCGCGGCCTGCTTACGGCTGGTCAGCGTCTGTCCGGCCCGGTCGGTGACACGGGCAAAGCCGCGTTCGAGCGGCTTGTCAGGGTGAAGCTGGGGCAGCAGCCGGTCGAGCGGGGCGAAGCTGTCCTGCGCGCGCGCCAGTCGGCGCATTGCCAGCGCGGGGGACAGGCCGCACCGCTCAAGCCGCTGCGCCGCATGGGCGACTTGCCCGCGCAGCAGCGGCAGCGACAAGTGACGCGCCAGTTCGCCGAGCTTCTCGCGCTCAGTCCCCGCCCGGTCCTTGAGGCCGCGCCGCAGCCGCTCGGCAAGATCGTCGAGCCGCTGGGCGGCAGGCACGAGCAGCGCCTCGGGGCGGGGCAGCCGCCGGGTGCGCGCTTCAAGCCGCTCGCGGCCCAAGGTAACCGGCCTCAGAGCGCAGCGCCGCTTGCGCAGCGCTAGGTCGGCAATCAGGCCGAGCAGGTCCTCGCGTACCGGCACCGCCATTTCTGCTGCCGCGCTCGGCGTCGGCGCGCGCACGTCGGCGGCGAAATCGGCAAGGCTGGTGTCGGTCTCGTGGCCGACAGCGCTGATCACCGGGATAGTGCTGGCGGCAATGGCGCGCACCACCACCTCCTCGTTGAAAGCCCACAGGTCCTCGATCGAGCCGCCGCCGCGCGCGACGATCACCAGGTCGGGGCGCGGCACCGGACCGCCGCTTGGCAGCGCCGAGAACCCCTCCACCGCCGCCGCGACTTGCGCCGCCGCGCCTTGGCCCTGAACCAGCACCGGCCAGACCAGCACATGGCTGGGAAAGCGGTCGGCAAGCCGGTGGAGGATGTCGCGGATCACCGCTCCGGTCGGCGAAGTTACGACGCCGATCACGCGCGGCAGATAGGGCAGCGCGCGCTTGCGCTCGGGCGCGAACAAGCCCTCGGCGGCTAGCCGCGCCCGCGTCTTTTCAAGCAGGGCAAGCAGCGCTCCCTCGCCCGCGATCTCCATCGTCTCCATGACGATCTGGTATTTCGAGCGCCCGGCATATGTGGTCAGCTTGCCGCTGGCGACGACCTCGACGCCGTCCTCGGGCCGGAAGCCGAGACGAGAGGCAGCGCCTTTCCACATCACCGCGTCGATCACCGCGCTTTCGTCCTTGAGCGAGCAATAAAGGTGGCCCGATGCCGCGCGCTTGACACCCGAAAGCTCGCCCCGGATACGCACGAAGCCGAACCTGTCCTCGACCACGCGCCGAAGCATCGAGGACAGTTCGCTCACCGAGAGCGGCGCGGCGTTGTCCCCCGCGCCTTGCTCGGCTACCAGCCCCACGGCGCGCGAATCCTGATCGAAAGGCGAAGAACCGGCCATGAATATCCTGTTGCTTGGTTCGGGCGGACGCGAACATGCTCTGGCATGGAAGCTGGCGCAATCGCCGCTTTGCAAAAAGCTGTTTGCCGCGCCCGGAAATCCCGGCATCGCTGCCCATGCCGAATGTGTGAGCCTCGATGCTGCGGATCATGCCGCGGTGGTCCTGTTCTGCAATGCCGAGCAGATCGGGCTCGTGGTGGTCGGCCCCGAAGCGCCGCTGGTCGATGGCCTCGCCGATAGCCTGCGCAGCGCCGGGATCGCCGTGTTCGGCCCGGGCAAGGCCGCAGCACAGCTCGAAGGCAGCAAGAGCTTCACCAAGGAAATGTGCCTGCGCGCAGGCATCCCGACCGCCGGCTATCGCCGCGCCGACAGCCTTGCCGAGGCGATGGAGGCCCTGGCCGAGTTCGGTGTCCCGGTCGTGGTCAAGGCCGACGGGCTTGCGGCGGGCAAGGGCGTGACCGTCGCCATGACCTCTGCCGAAGCGGAGGAGGCGGTGCGTGACATCTTCGCCGGGCGCTTCGGAGCCGACGGCGCCTCGGCAGTGATCGAGGAATTCATGGAAGGCGAGGAAGCGAGCTACTTCGCGCTCACCGACGGGCGCACCGTGGTCCCCTTCGGCACCGCGCAGGATCACAAGCGTGTCGGCGACGGCGACACCGGCCCGAACACCGGGGGCATGGGCGCTTACAGCCCCGCGCCGGTGATGACGCCGATGCTGCGCGGCGAGGTGGTCTCCAAGATTTTTGCGCCCACGGTCAAAGCCATGGCCGAAGCGGGAATGCCCTATTCCGGCGTGCTCTATGCCGGGCTGATGCTGACCCGCGAAGGGCCCAAGCTGATCGAATACAACTGCCGCTTCGGCGATCCTGAATGCCAGGTGCTGATGATGCGCCTGCAAAGCGATCTGGTAGAATACCTGCTCGCCTGCGCGGAGAACCGGCTTGCCGCCTTGCCGCCGCCGCGTTTCTCGGACGATACCGCGCTCACCGTGGTGATGGCGGCGAACGGCTATCCCGGCACGCCCGAAAAGGGCGGCGTGATTTCGGGCATCGAGCAGGCCGAGGCCGATGGGGCCTTGGTGTTCCACGCCGGCACTGCTCTTGACGATAATGGCGCATTGGTCGCCAATGGCGGGCGCGTGCTCAACGTGACGGCGATCGCGGCCTCGGCGCGTGAGGCCCAAGCCAAAGCCTATGCAGCGGTGGACCGGATCGATTTCTCCTCGGGCTTCTGCCGCCGCGATATCGGCTGGCGCGAAGTCGCGCGGAACTCTTAGCCGAGCTTTTCGGCAAGCAGCGCCTTGAGATCCGCCTCGGGCCGCGCGCCGTAGTGCGAGATGATCTCGGCGGCGCAGACCGCGCCTGCCTTCAGGCAATCCGCGAGCGATCTACCGGCGACTCGCGCATGGAGAAATCCGGCGGCGAAAAGGTCGCCCGCCCCGGTCGTGTCGACAACATGGGCGACCGGCTCGGCGAGGACATAAGCGCGCTTGCCACCCGACACCGCCACAGCACCCTTTTCGCTGCGGGTGACGACCAGCGTCGACACCTTCGGCGCGAGCGCGGCAAGCCCCGTCTCGAAATCATCTTCGCCGGTCAGCGCCGCGAGTTCATGCTCGTTGGCGAACAGCACCTGGATCTGGCCCGCATCGATCAGGGCGCGGAAATCGTCGCCGTGGCGCGCGATCACGAAGGCATCGGACAGGGTGAAGGCGACCTCGCGCCCGGCTCCGCGCGCCGCCGCGATTGCCTGCTTCATCGCTGCGCGCGGCTCCTCGGGATCCCACAGGTAGCCTTCGAGATAGAGGATCTTCGCGTCGGCAATCAGCCCCGCATCGAGCGCATTGGCGGGCAGGAACTGCGACGCGCCAAGGTAGGTGTTCATCGTGCGCTGGCCGTCGGGCGAAACGAAGATCAGGCAGCGCGCGGTCGGCGGCTCGCCGGGACGGGCAGGCACGTCGAAGCGGATGCCGGATGCTCGGATATCGTGAGCGAAGACCTCGCCGAGCTGATCGTCCGCGACCTGTCCGATGAAGGCGCAGTTCGCGCCCAGGCTTGCCAGACCCGCCAGGGTATTGGCCGCCGATCCGCCCGATATTTCGCGCGCCGGGCCCATCGCCTCGTAAAGCTCCTGCGCCTGCCGGGTGTCGATCAGGGTCATGCCGCCGCGCGCCATGCCAAGTGCGGCCAGCTCTTCGTCGCCGATCGGCGCCATGACATCGACGATGGCGTTACCGATGCCGACGACATCATACGTAGGGGCTGGCTGGGCGGCGGTCATTGACACTCCTTGCAGGTGCTTTCGCGGTGGCTGGTCGCCTAACCCGCGCGCCTGCCCCGCGCAAGCGCGCGAGGCCATTGACAGAGACTGCACGGCTGGCATTGCGGCGCAATGACGAGCCGACGACGCCGATTGATCCGAATTGCCGCGCCCAGCCTGCTGATGCTGGCCCTGTCGGCCTGCGCCTCGAGCGGCAGCGCCCGGGCGGCATCGACCGTAACGCGGCCCGCCCCGGTGCGCACCCCGGTCGTCGCGCCGGTGCGCGATCCCCAGTTCCGCATGGAACCGGGCCTCGAACAGGTGATCGGCGCCTCGCAGGCGCAGCTTGTCGGCCAGTTCGGCCAGCCGCGGCTCGATGTCTGGGAGAGCGATGCGCGCAAGCTGCAATTCAGCGGCGCGGCCTGCATCCTCGACATCTATCTCTACCCGACATCACGCTCGCGCGATCCGCTGGCGACCTTTGCCGAAGCGCGCCGAAGCGACGGTCGCGATGTCGACAAGGCGGCCTGCGTCGCGGCCCTGCGCGCCTCGAAAGCGCAGTAACCGGGATTTAAGCTTGTTTGCCGATACTGCGCCCCGATCAAAGCATCGCGCGAAAAAGTGGGGACCGGTTTTTCGCGTATGGCGATGCGACAACAAGTAGCCGGGGTTCAGCAACCATGAGCATGCATTTCCGCGATTTGGCGAGCAAGGTCGCCGCCGATGGAGCGATCAGCACTGACGAAGTGCTCTCGCTTCGCCGCGATGGCTGGGGCGATGGGCGAATCGTTCCCGACGAGGCCGAGGCGCTGTTCGCGATCAACGATGCGATTGCCGCGCCGAGCACGGAATGGTCCGATTTCTTCGTTGAGGCGCTGGGCGAATTCATCGTCAACCAGGTCGAGCCCAAGGGCTATGTCAGCCAAGCCCAGGCAGACTGGCTGATCGGCTGGATCGACCGCGATGGACGGACCGAAAGCTTGACCGAGCTTGAGCTTCTCGTGCGGCTTTGCGAACGCGCGCTGTCGGTTCCGCAGAACCTCATGGGCTATGCCCTTACGCAGATCGAACAGGCCGTGCTTACCGGCGAAGGGCCGACCCGCAAGAATAGCACGCTGGAAAAGGGCCATGTCAGCAAGGCCGAAGCTGACCTGCTGCGCCGCCTGCTGTTCGCCAGCGGCAGCGACCGTCCTGCCGGGGTCAGCCGGGCCGAGGCCGAAGCGTTGTTTCGCATCAAGGATGCCTCGCTCGGCGGCGATAACGCGCCCGAATGGAAGCAACTTTTTGTGCAAGGCGTGGGCAATTACCTTGCCGGTTTTACCTCCGGCGAGGCCCTGCCGCGCGAACGCGCAGCGGAACTCGAAGCATTCATGAACGACCGGCGGTCATCGGCCGCGGGCTTCCTCGCGCGTTTCGGTAAGTCGTTCCTCCGCGATGACCTGTTCGATTCGTTCGCTTCGTCGCTCAAGCGCGGCAAAGTCTCCGATCTCGACGCAAGGGTGGAGAGCGCCCGCACTGTCGATCAGGGCGAGCAGACCTGGCTCGAGGGCCGCATCGAAGCCGACGGCGAGATCGATGAATACGAGGCCGCGCTGCTTGCTTTCCTCGAAGAGGAAAGCGGGTTCAGACGGTAAAGCTTTCGCCGCAACCGCACGAGCCGGTGGCGTTGGGATTGTCGAACACGAAGCCGGCGGCGAAATCGTCTTCCTGCCAGTCCATCGTGCTGCCGATCAGGTAAAGCACGCTGGCGGCATCGATGAAGAACAGCCCGCCCGGCGTCACTATACGCTCGTCGATGGGATTGGCCTCGGTGACATAGTCGACCGAATAGGCGAGCCCTGAGCAGCCGCGACGCGGGGTGGATAGCTTGACGCCAATTGCTCCTTCGGGCGCCCGGGCCATGAGATCGGTCACGCGCTGCTCGGCGGCGGGCGTGAGGGCAACAGCGGCGGGGCGGGTGCGGGTCTTGATTTCGTCAGCCATCACAGCATCCCCAGTTCGAGTTTGGCCTCGTCGCTCATCTTGGCCATGTCCCACGGCGGATCCCACACCAGGTTCACCTCCGCATCGCGCACGCCAGGCACCGAGGAAACGCGCAGCTCGACCTCGCCCGGCATCGATTCGGCGACAGGGCAATGCGGTGTAGTCAAGGTCATGGTGACGACAACACCCGCGTCATCGCCCACTTCGACCGCATAGATCAGGCCGAGATCGTAAATATTGACCGGAATTTCCGGATCGTAGATTTCCTTGAGCGCAGCGACCACCGCCTCGTACAGGTCGCCGCCTGGCTCGCCTGGATCGAGGCCCTGCGGCTTTTCGGCCAGGAATCCCTCGAGATAGTCGCGCTTGCGCGCCAGCTTCTCGCCTGCCGTTTCCTCGGGCAGCTCGGCATCGGATACCCGCGCGCGCGGCGGCTTGGACATTGCCTGATCCAGGGGTTGTTGCTCGCTGTTGCTCATCCAAAAATCCTCTGGGTTCGCTCGATACCCGCCAGGAGGGCGGCAATATCGCTTTCATCGCTGTAAAGCCCGAAGCTGGCGCGCGCGGTCGCGGGCACGCCAAGGTGATCCATCAGCGGCTGGGCGCAGTGGTGCCCCGCGCGGATCGCCACGTTCTCCTCGTCGAGGATAGTGCCAAGATCGTGCGGGTGAACGCCATCAAGCGCGAAGCTGACGATCCCGGCGCTGTCCTCCGGCCCGAACAGGCGCACCGAATTGATCCGGCCAAGCTCGCCGCGCAATTGCCTCACCAGCGCCGCCTCGTGCGCGTGGATCGCATCGAGCCCGACCGCTTCGACATAGTCGATCGCGGCGTGAAGCGCGATCGACTCGGCAATCGCGGGGGTTCCGGCCTCGAAGCGCTGCGGCGCGGGCGCCCAAGTGGTCTTCTCGAAGGTTACGCGGTCGATCATCGAGCCGCCGCCCTGCCACGGCGGCATGGCGTCGAGGAGTTCGGCGCGGGCCCACAGCGCCCCGATCCCGGTCGGCCCGTAAAGCTTGTGCGCCGAAAAGACGTAGAAATCGCAGTCCAGCGCAGCAACATCGACCTTGATTCGCGCCGCCGCCTGGCAGCCGTCGATCAGCAGCAAGGCGCCGACGGAATGGGCAAGATCCGCCGCGCGCCGCACATCGAGCGTGGAGCCGAGCACGTTTGAGACATGCGCCAGGGCAATCAGCTTGTGCGCGGGGGTGAGCATCGCTTCGGCAGCGTCGAGATCGATCTGCCCGTCTGCAGTGAGCAGGCAGACGTCGATTTCGATTCCCGTGCGCTCGCGCAGAAGCTGCCAAGGCACGATGTTCGAATGGTGCTCAAGCACGGAGAGCAGTACGCGGTCACCTGCTTTCAGGTTCGCCATGCCCCACGTCTGCGCAACCAGGTTGATCGCCTCGGTCGCGCCGCGGGTGAAGACGATCTCGTCTTCCTGACCGCCGATAAACTGCGCGGTCCGCCGCCGTGCGGCTTCATAGCCCAGCGTCATTTCGGCCGAGCGCGAATAGACGCCGCGATGGACCGTGGCATAGTCCCCGCCCAGCGCGCGGCTCATGGCCTTGATCACTGCCAAGGGCTTCTGCGCGGTCGCGGCAGTGTCGAGATAGTGCCACGGCTGGCCCGAGGCATTCAGCATGCCGGGGAAATCGGCACGGCGCGTCAGGGCCTGTGTCTGCGTGTTCACAGCGAGGCCCCTTCGAGATAGTGCAGCGCCTGTTCGAGCAAGTCCTCGCGCAGTTCCTCCAGTGCAACTCCTGCAAAGGCATCGGCGATGAAAGCGCGGACGAGCAGCTTGCGCGCTGCATCGGGCGCAATTCCGCGTGAGGCCATGTAGAATGCGGCGGTCTCGTCGAGCGCACCGATCGCCGCTCCGTGCGCGGCCTTCACATCGTCGGCGTAGATTTCAAGCTCGGGCTTGGCGTTGGCGCTGGCGCCCGCTTCGAGCAGGATCGCCTTGAAATTCTGTGCCGCGTCAACCTGCTGCGAGTGACGCGGAATCTCGATCTTGCCGAGGAAATTGCCGACCGACCTGCCCCACTGCACCGCGCGCACCACTTGGCTCGAGCTGCTTGCGGGCGCATGGACGACGCGGGCGACAATCTCGCAGCGCGCATCGCCGCCGCCAAGGATCACTCCGCCCAGTTCGAAATGCGCGCCCTCGTCGAGCACGACATCGAGCTCGCACCGGCTATACGAGCCACCAGCATTGATCACGAAATGCTCGTAGCGGCCGCCCGCGCCGACATGGACGCGCAGCCGGTCGACCTGGCTGGCAAGGCCCGGCTCGAACACCGCGACGCCGCGCTCGGTCTCGCCGGGCGAAACCGCGTGCTCATGCCAGTGCGCGAGCGTAGCGGGATCGGCAGCCGCCAGCCATTCGCCGTCGGCATAGCGCCATTCCTCCTCGCGCGTGGTGGGAGGGGCGAGTGCCTCGCTCATGCAGCCCCCTCGTAGCCCTGGTCTTCGAGTTCCAGCGCCAGTTCGGGTCCGCCCGAGCGGACAATGCGCCCGCCCGCCAGCACATGCACCTTGTCGGGCTTCACATAGTCGAGCAGCCGCTGGTAATGGGTGATGAGCAGCACCGCCCTGTCGGGCTTGCGCATGATCGCGTTGATGCCCTCGCCGACCACGCGCAGCGCATCGATGTCGAGCCCCGAATCGGTCTCATCGAGCACCGCGAATGTCGGATCGAGAATGCCCATCTGCACCATTTCGGCGCGCTTTTTCTCGCCGCCCGAGAAGCCGACGTTCACCGGGCGCTTGAGCATGTCCATGTCGAGCCTCAGAAGCGCGGCTTTCTCTTTCGCCAGCTTGAGGAACTCGCCGCCCGAAAGCGGCTCTTGCCCGCGCGCCTTGCGCTGCGCGTTGGCCGCCTCACGCAGGAACTGGACGAAGGAAACACCGGGTATCTCGACCGGATACTGGAAGCCGAGGAAAAGCCCCGCCGCAGCGCGCAGGTGGGGGGACAGACTCAGCAAATCCACCGTTTGCCCTGAGCCTGTCGAAGGGCTGCTCTTCTCTTCTGCACCGCTTGAAGAAAAGGACGGTGCTTCGACAAGCTCAGCACGAACGGATGGGGTGAAGGTTACAGAGCCTGACGTTACCTCGTAACCGGGCCGCCCGCCCAGCACATAGGCCAGCGTCGACTTGCCCGCGCCGTTCGGCCCCATGATCGCATGCACCTCGCCCGCGTGGACGGTGAGGGTCAGGCCCTTGAGGATCGGCGTGCCGCCAACCGTGGCGTGAAGGTCAGTGATTTGGAGCATTTTGTTTCCGAATAACTGTTGGATCGACTTCATCGACCTTGTCCCGGCGGATGTCCCAAAGACGTTTGATCGCCAAACCGAGGAAGATGAGTCCGGCGCAAACGTATAGGCCGGCACGAGTGAGGTCAGCGTCGTCAATGCTTCGATAAGCGGACGCGAAATTCGCGGCCGCCACAAACGACATTGCCCATGGGTAGAGGCCATACCGGTCGGTCGTCTTTGTCTTCACCCACACTCCCCTCGACAAATTTCGTCACCTATCATGTCCGCCACCCGCGCGCTGGCCGCGGGCCCCTGGCAGACTGCGGTCGCCGCGCTACTTGCTTGTCGGCCATGCGCAGCCGCATCCCGGCAGTGATCCGTTCGAGCACCGCATCGATGTTTTCCAGCACCTCGGCGGCCTTGATCCGCATCACCCGGATGCCGACCGCTTCGAGGCTCTTGTCGCGGCGCTTGGCGATAGCCTCGTTCGCCCCGTCTTCGTCGATGGCGATCGCCATGCCGAGGGTGTGGCAGTTGAAATCGACGATCGCCGAGCCGACCACCGCGTGGCGGGTGAACTTGTTGCGCCCGAGATCAGCCTCTGCAAACCGCGCGGCCAGCGCCTTGTGCGCCTCGCTCGAATGGCGGCGCATCTCGCGCGCCTGGTCATGCAGCGCATCGAGCCGCGATTCGGAGATTTCCCAGCCGCGCCCCCGCTTCTTGAGCGCGGGAGCCTCGGCCTGCTGCGCGCTGTCGGGAAGCTTGAGGGTTTTCTTTTCGGTCACCCCACGCTCCCTTCAAGCGAAATGCCGAGCAGCTTCTGCGCTTCGACCGCGAATTCCATCGGCAATTGCTGCAGCACTTCCTTGGCGAAGCCGTTGACGATCAGCGCCACGGCTTCCTCCTGCCCAAGCCCGCGCTGCATCGCGTAGAACAGCTGATCGTCGGAGATCTTGCTGGTGGTTGCCTCGTGCTCGATCTGGGCGCTGGGGTTCTTCACCTCGATATAGGGCACGGTGTGCGCGCCGCACTCGCTGCCGAGCAGCAGCGAATCGCACTGGGTGAAATTGCGCACCCCATCCGCCGCAGCGCCAACGCGCACCAGCCCGCGATAGGTGTTGCTCGACCTGCCGGCGCTGATCCCTTTGGAGATTATCGTCGAGCGCGAGCCCTTGCCGTTGTGGATCATCTTGGTGCCGGTATCGGCCTGCTGGTAATTGTTGGTGACCGCAACCGAGTAGAACTCGCCCACCGAATCCTCGCCATTCAGAACGCACGAGGGATATTTCCAGGTGATCGCGGAGCCGGTTTCGACCTGTGTCCAGCTGACTTTGCTGCGCGCGCCTTGGCACAGCGCCCGCTTGGTTACGAAATTGTAGATCCCGCCCAGCCCTTCGGCGTTGCCGGGATACCAGTTCTGCACCGTCGAATATTTGATCTCGGCATCGTCGAGCGCGACCAGTTCGACCACGGCGGCGTGAAGCTGGTTCTCGTCGCGCATCGGCGCTGTGCAGCCCTCGAGATAGCTCACGTGGCTGCCCTTTTCGGCAATGATCAGAGTGCGCTCGAACTGGCCGGTATTCTCTGCATTGATGCGGAAATAAGTGGAAAGCTCCATCGGGCAGCGCACGCCTTCCGGAATCCACACGAAAGTGCCGTCCGAGAACACTGCCGAGTTGAGGCAGGCGAAATAGTTGTCATGCTGCGGCACCACGCGGCCCAGCCACTTTTTCACCAGCTCGGGATATTCGCGGATCGCCTCGCTGATCGAGAGGAAGACGACGCCAGCGCGCTTCAATTCCTCCCGGAAGGTGGTGGCGACCGAAACCGAATCGAACACCGCGTCGACCGCGACCTTGCGCGCACTCTCCACTCCGGCGAGCACCTTCTGCTCCTCGATGGGAATCCCAAGCTTTTCGTAAACGCGCAGGATTTCGGGATCGACCTCGTCGAGCGAGCCTAGCTTGGGCGTCGTCCTCGGCGCGGCATAATAATAAGCGTCCTGGTAATCGATCGGCGGAACGTTGAGCTTGGCCCAGTCGGGCGGCGTCATCTCCAGCCAGCGGCGATAGGCCTTCAGCCGCCAGTCGAGCATCCACTGCGGCTCGCTCTTCTTGGCCGAGATAAACCGCACTGTGTCTTCGCTCAGACCCATGGGCGCGAAATCGGTTTCGATATCGGACGACCAGCCATGCTCGTAATCGGCGACCTTTTCGGCAGCCTCGCGCGCAGCCTGATCGCGGATCGAGGGATCGTCAGTCATCGCCGTACCTCCGCCAGCCGGGTCAGCGACACCTGCGCGAGCGCGCCGCGTAGCGCCTCGTTGACCAGCGGCCAGTGCTCGCGCACCCCGCAGGCCTGTTCGAGCGAGCAATCGTGGCGGCCTTCTTCGAGGCAGGCGGTCATCGCGATCGGGCCTTCGACCGCCTCGACAATATCGGCGAGCGAGATCGCCGCGGCCGGCCGCGCGAGCCGCAAGCCGCCGCCGACGCCGCGAGTCGAATGAAGCAGGCCCGCGGCGCTGAGACGGCTCACCAGCTTTTGCACCGTGGGCGCAGGAAGGCCGGTTTCTGCCGCAAGCTGCCCGGCGGAGAGGCGGCTGCGTGCGCCGACCTTTGCCGATTCGCCCGCGCCGCAGCCGCAATGGCGCGAAGCGGCGGCCATGATGACAACGGCATAGTCTGCCATGGAGGAGAGGCGCATCGCGGCGGGATTCCTGTCTCGGCGCCAAACTGGACCGATTCGTTCGGGTTTCACCTAAGGCGCAGGAGCGCGACTTTCAAGGGCGCTTTGAACAGCCCGGGCCTGAAAACGGACAAGCGGGGCGGCCAAAAAAAGTGCGGCTCCCCAGCCAGGCCAGGAAGCCGCAAGAAATCGATTGGCCCGGGAGCAAGCTCACCTGCAGCCGATCGGGTCGCGGTGCCCCTTTAGGCAGCTTGCGCAAACAGGAATTGTAGAAATGCGACAGGAGCGAAAATTGCGTATTTCAGGCAACAAAGTTGCGCTTTCCCGTCGCCAGAAGTTTGTGCGATTCGCACCGCGCGGCTATCGCTTGCGCCCATGTTCTACCGCTTGCTGCGCCCGCTGCTGTTCACCATCGATGCCGAGCGCGCGCATGGAATGGCGCTCACGGCATTGAAGACCGCGCCAACGGGACGCGGGGTCGCACCATGTGGTCCCCTTGCAACTCGCGTTGCGGGTATCAATTTTCCCACGCCGCTGGGCATGGCCGCCGGTTTCGACAAGGATGCCGAAGTCGCCGATGCGCTGCTCGGTTTGGGCTTCGGCTTCGCCGAAGTCGGCTCCATTACGCCGCTAGCCCAGGCGGGCAATCCCAGACCGCGCCTGTTCCGGCTGACCGAGGACCGCGCCGTCATCAACCGGATGGGATTCAACAATCGCGGCGGCGAGGCGGCGGCGGCGAGGCTTCGCGCGCGGGTCAATGGCCGCTCCGGGCCGAAAGTGGTCGGCATCAACATCGGGGCGAACAAGGATTCGGCCGACCGCGTGGCCGACTATGCCGGGATGACGCGGCTGATGGCGCCGCTCGCGTCATATCTTGCGGTGAACATTTCCAGCCCCAATACGCCGGGCCTGCGCGCGCTGCAGGATGAAGGCGCGCTGACCGAATTGCTCGACGCTGTGTTCGAGGCGCGCGGACCCGCAGGCCCGCCAGTCTTTCTCAAGGTCGCGCCCGATCTCGAACCTACCGACATCGACGCCATTTCGCGCATTGCCATCGACATGGGACTTGGCGCGCTGATCGTTTCGAACACCACGATCACGCGCCCGCCGCTGCGATCACGCCACGCCGGGGAGGCGGGCGGCCTGTCCGGTGAACCACTGCGCGAAATTGCCTTGCAGCGCCTGCGCGATTTCCGGACGGCGACCGGCGGGCAGGTTCCGCTGGTTGGGGTCGGCGGGATCGCCAGCGCCGAACATGCCTGGCAGCGTATCCGCGCCGGCGCGAGTCTGGTGCAGCTTTACAGCGCAATGGTCTACGAGGGACCTGGCCTGATCGGGCGCATCAATCGCGGCCTGGAAACCCTGATGCGCCGCGATGGTTTCAGCTCCATTGCCGAGGCGGTGGGAAGCGAATAGGCCAGGACGATGCTCAAGCGCCTTTCCCTCTCCCTGATCCTGTCGCTCGCGCTTTCAGCCTGCGCGGCCGCTCCCGCCGCCCGGCCCGAAGCAGCGTCGGCTCCATCGCCGACACTGAGCGCGGGCATGGTCAGCGCCGCCGATCCGCGTGCGGCGCAGGCGGGCGTGGATGTACTGCGCCAAGGCGGCAACGCCACTGACGCAGCGATCGCCGTCATGCTCGCGCTGACCGTGGTCGAGCCGCAAAGTTCGGGCATCGGCGGCGGCGGCTTCTATGTTCGCGGCGGCCCCGATGGCACGGTCGAGACGCTCGACGGGCGCGAGACCGCCCCTTCGGCTGCGACGCCCCGCTGGTTCCTGGGGCCTGACGGAAAGCCGATCGCCTTCAGGCAGGCGGTCGCATCGGGGCTTTCGATCGGGGTCCCCGGCAACCTGGCGCTCGCGGCGCAGGCGCACCAGCGCCATGGCAAGCTGGCCTGGGCCAAGCTGTTCGAACCGGCAATCCAGCTGGCGCGCGATGGCTGGACCCTGTCCCAGCGCGGGCGCGAGTTTCTGGTTCGCAGCAAGGCGACCGCCGCGCGCTCGAAAGAGGGAGCCGCGCTTTTTTATGATGCGCAAGGCGAGCCTCTGCCCGCCGGAACGCGGCTCGCGAATCCGGTGCTGGCCTCCACGCTCGAGCGCTTGGCAAAAGGGGGTGCCGAGGCCTTCTATCAGGGCGAGGCCGGGACCCGGCTGGCAGAGATCGTCGCCTTCGATACCCCTGCCCCCCACGGCATGAGCGAACGCGATGTCTGGACGTACCAGGCAAAGCCGCGCGATCCCGTCTGCGGCTCATACCGGACTTTCCGGATCTGCGGCATGGGCCCGCCAAGTTCGGGCGGAACCACCGTACTCGCCATTCTCGGCCAGCTCGAAGCTTTCGACCTTTCCCAGCTGCGCGCCGACAATCCGGTGTTCTGGCATCTGTTCGCCGAATCGCAGCGGCTCGCCTATGCCGACCGCGAGCGCTTCCTGGCCGACGCCGATTTCGTCACGGTGCCGATCGCCGGGCTGATCGACCGCGATTATCTTGCCCGGCGCGGCGCGCTGATCTCGCGAGACGCCACCATGGCCAAGGCCGAGCCCGGCCTAGCTGCCCCGCCGCCCGACGGCAGCGAGCCGCCTGAAAACGGCACATCGCACTTCGCCGTGATCGACAGCGGCGGAACGGCGGTCAGCTACACCTCTACCATCGAAGGGCCGTTCGGCTCGGGGCTGATGCACGATGGCTACTATCTCAACAACGAACTGACCGATTTCAGTTTCGAGCCAGAGAAAGACGGCAGGGCCGTCGCCAACCGGGTCGAAGGCGGCAAGCGGCCGCGCAGCTCGATGGCGCCGACGCTGGTTTATGGGCCTGATGGCAAACTCGTGATGGCGATTGGCGCGGCGGGCGGCAACACGATACCCGCGCAGGTCGCGCGCGGCATCATCGCCGTGATCGACTGGAAGCTGCCTGTCAGCGAAGCGCTGGCAGTGCCGGTGCTGTTCGCGCCGAGCGATACCGTGATTATCGAGAAAGGCTCCGCGCTCGAAGCGATGATCCCCGCGCTCATCGCGCTCGGCCATGCCAAGGTCGCCGCCTTCGCACTGCCGCTCAAGACCAATGCCGTGGCCGTCACGGCGGCGGGACTGCAAGGCGCGGGCGATCCGCGCAGCGAGGGTGCGGCCATCGGGCAATGAATGCGCTCTTGTAGCTGAACCCGCAGCTTCGTAGGAACAGCGAAAAATCGGCCTTTGCGGAGAGGGTGAACGCGTGCAGCTGTCCGACTTCGACACCAGTCCCAATCTCGTCTCGCTGTTTCTGGACCGCGCGGACCGCCTTGGCGATGAGCCGATGCTGTGGACGAAGCGCGACAAGGCGTGGCATTTCCTGAGCTGGACCGAAGCGGCGCGGCAGGTTTGCCTGATTGCGCAGGGGCTGCGCGCCCGAGGGCTCAATGCGGGCGACCGGGTGATGCTGGTATCCGAAAACCGGCCCGAATGGTGTCTGGCCGATCTTGGCATCATGGCCGCAGGCTGCGTGACCGTTCCGGCCTACACCACCAATACCGAGCGCGATCACCTCCATATCCTGGGCAATTCGGGAGCACGCGCGGTCATCGTATCGACCGCAAAGCTCGCCAGGCCGCTGATCGCCGCACTGGCACAGAGCGACGCCAGCGAACTTCTGTTCACCATCGAGCCGGTGCCGCACGCGCAGGAAGGCAGCTTTGCCTGGCACGAATGGGCCGACCTGCTGGAAGGCGATGGGGCCTCGGCGCGCGAAGCCGTGGATGAACGCATCGCCGCGATCGGGCGGACCGACCTCGCCTGCATCATCTACACCAGCGGCACTGGCGGCGCGCCGCGCGGTGTGCGCCAGCATCACGGCGCGATCCTGTGCAATGTCGGCGGCGCGGCGCGGATCATCGCCGAGGACTTCGGCTGGCACAAGGAAGCGTTCCTCTCGTTCCTACCGCTAAGCCACGCTTACGAGCACACCGGCGGACAATTCCTGCCGATTGGGCTGGGCGCGCAGATTTATTACGCCGAAAGCCTCGAGAAGCTTGCCGCCAATATCGAGGAAGTCCGCCCGACGCTTATGGTCGTGGTCCCGCGCCTGTTCGAGCTGCTGCGCACGAGGATCATCAAGCAAGTGGAAAAGCAGGGCTGGCTGCCCAGCACGCTGATGAACCTTGCGGTGTCGATCGGCGCGCGAAAGGCGGCAGGCAAGACGCGGATCATCGATGGCCCGCTCGATTTCCTGGTTGGCAAGGCGCTGCGGCCCAAGATCCAGGCGAAGTTCGGCGGGCGGATCAAGGCGCTGGTATCGGGCGGCGCGCCGCTCAATCCCGAGATCGGCACCTTCTTCGAGGCGATGGGGCTGACCCTGCTGCAAGGCTACGGGCAGACCGAGGCAGGGCCGGTGATCAGCTGCAACCGCCCGCGCGCCGGGGTGAAGATGGACACGGTCGGCCCGCCGATGCACGGGGTCGAACTGCGCATTGCCGAAGACGGCGAGCTGCTCGTGCGCGGAGAGCTGGTGATGCACGGTTACTGGGCCAACGACGCGGAGACCGCGCGCGCGCTGCAAGATGGCTGGCTTCATACCGGTGACATCGGTCACCTTGACGACAAGGGCCGCATCAGGATCACTGACCGCAAGAAAGACATGATCGTCAACGACAAGGGCGACAATGTCTCGCCGCAGAAGATCCAGTCGATGCTGACGCTTCAGCCGGAGATTGCGCAGGCCATGGTGGTCGGCGACAAGCGACCGCATATCGTCGGACTGATCGTGCCAGACGAGGAATGGGCGAGGGAATGGGCGGCTGCCAACGGTGCCGAGGGCAATATCGCCGCGCTCCAAGGCAATCCGCAGTTCCGCGCTGCAGTGCGAGCTGCGGTCGACCGGGTCAACGCCCAGCTATCGGTGACCGAGAAAGTGCGCCAGTTCGCCTTCGCTGACGAAGCCTTCACCATCGAGAACGAGGAAATGACCCCAAGCCTCAAGGTGCGGCGGCACAAGCTGGTCGAGCGCTACGGCGAGCGGCTCGACGCGCTGTATTGATCCCGATCGGAGATTCAGGGAACCAGCGAGGTGAACAGGAAGGTCGCGAAGATGACCAGATGGATCACCCCCTGCACCATGGTGGTGCGCCCGGTGCCCAGCGTTATGGTGGCAACCAGCAGTGTCAGCGAAAGCAGGACGATTCCGCGCATCGAAAGGCCGAGTTCAAGATCAAGGCCCAGTACCAGAGCAGTGACCGCCACGGCCGGGATTGTAAGGCCAATGGTAGCGAGCGCCGAGCCTATCGCGAGATTGAGGCTCGTCTGAAGTTGGTTCGAGCGCGCTGCCCGCAGCGCCGCAAATCCCTCTGGCGCAAGCACCAGCCCGGCAATGACGATGCCCACGACCGCAGCCGGCGCACCAATATATTCCACGCCCGCCTCGATAACCGGCGAAAGCGCTTTTGCCAGCAGGACCACCGCGATCAGCGCGAGGACCAGCAGCAGGCCAGCCGCACGCGCCGTGCGGGCCGGGACCGGGGCGTGGTCTGCCGCGATGCCCTTGTGCAGGAAATGGTCGCGGTGGCGGATGGTCTGCGCCACCACGAACGTCGCATATACGATCAGGGAGATGACCGCGACGAAGCCAAGCTGTGATCCGGTGTAGAACGGGCCTCGCTCACTGATGGTGAAATTGGGAAGCACCAGAGTCAGGACCGATAGCGTGGCAAGCATGGCAAGGCCGTAGCTTACCCCGCTCTGCGTATAGGCCTGTTCGTAGTACCGCTGGGCTCCGATCAGAAGGCACAGCCCCACGATCCCGTTGATCGTTATCATGATCGCGGAAATCAGCGTGTCCCGCGCCAGCGCCTGCGCGCCGCTCCCCTCGCTCAGCATGATCGATACGATCAGCGAGGTCTCGATCACCGTCACCGCGAGCGCCAGCACGAGCGTGCCGAACGGCTCGCCAAGATATCCTGCGATCTTTTCGGCGTGGTAAACCGCCGCCAAGATCGATGCGCCGAGCAGCAGCGCCAGCATTACGGCGATCGTTGCGCTGCCTGGCTTGCCCGCAATCGTGGCAAACAGGCCAAGCACCGGGATGGCAACCGCCCATCTTGCAAGACCGAACATCTTGCTGACG
The DNA here is from genome assembly GCA_947477745.1 of Sphingomonadaceae bacterium. Taxonomy (GTDB): domain Bacteria; phylum Pseudomonadota; class Alphaproteobacteria; order Sphingomonadales; family Sphingomonadaceae; genus Novosphingobium. The sequence continues at coordinate 98,597 of CANJUF010000002.1, forward strand.
GGTGCAGTGTCAGGGCTATCGGCTGTTTCGGTCTCGCTCACCCAGCCCATATAGGGGCTGCGATGCGCCCGCCAAAGTCCTGCTGTCAGGCGGCTTCTTTTTCAATCCACTCGGGGAAGAACGAAGGTTCCGATTCGGACCAGCCCGGCGCGGTCGCGGCGGCTTCACTGATCGAGTGAAGCAGGCACTTGCGCCGTTCGGGCCTGATCTGCGGCAGCGCCGCCGAAGCGCAAAATGCCGCAGGCAGCCACGGGCGGATGCGCGCGCCAAGCAGGCGCTCGTAAAGGAAGCGGAACGATGAGAAGCTGTCGAGCTTGTCCTGCGCCAGATCGAAAGCGGCCATGCGCACCAGCTTGCCGATGAACGGATCGAGCCCTTCAAGCCCGGTTTCGGCTGGAATGTCTCCGCGCAGGGCCTTGAGTTCCTGATAGGCAACATATTGCGAGCGGATCGAGGCGATCTCGCTGGCGTCGCGCGCCCACAGCTTGAAGGCGTCCTGCCGGCCAAGGCCGATGTCGATGCTGCGCTTGATATAACGCTGCTCGCAAGGGCTGAAGCTTGCGAATTCGCGCAGTTCGTTGATCATCAGCGAGGCAGTGCGAAGGTTGCTCATCGGGTCGTCCCTGTTCAAGTGCCGGGCGGCGCCCAGCCGGAACAGATCACCACAAGATGGTTGCAAAGCGGTTAACCATGATAGGCATTACCGCGTATTGGCGCGGCCTGTCGTGGCGGAAATCAGATCAGCCCGGCGAGCGGGCTCGAAGGATCGGCATATTTGCGCGTGGCCATGCGCCCGGAAAGATAGGCGTGGCGGCCGGCCTCGACCGCGAGGCGCATCGCGCGCGCCATGCGCAGCGGGTCCTTTGCCTCGGCGATCGCGGTGTTCATCAGCACCCCGTCGCAGCCCAGTTCCATTGCAACTGCTGCATCAGATGCGGTGCCGACACCGGCATCGACCAGCACCGGCACGCCCGCTCCCTCGACGATCAGGCGGATCGTCACCCGGTTCTGGATGCCGAGGCCCGAACCGATCGGCGCACCGAGCGGCATCACCGCGACCGCGCCGGCTTCCTCAAGCTGCCTGGCCGCAATCGGATCGTCGACGCAGTAGACCATCGGCAGGAAGCCCTCGCCTGCCAGCACTTCGCAGGCCTTCAGCGTCTCGCGCATGTCCGGATAAAGCGTGCGCGCCTCGCCCAGCACTTCCAGCTTCACCAAATCCCAGCCGCCAGCTTCGCGCGCAAGCCGCAGCGTGCGGATCGCCTCCTCGGCGTTGAAGCAACCGGCGGTGTTGGGCAGGTAGGTGTACTTCTTCGGATCGATGAAATCGGTCAGCATCGGCGCCTTGGGATCGGACACGTTGACCCGGCGGACCGCTACGGTGACGATCTCGGCCCCCGATGCCTCGAGCGCGGCGGCATTCTGGGCGAAGTCCTTGTATTTGCCGGTGCCGACGATCAGCCGCGAGCGGAAAGTGCGGCCCGCGACGCTCCAGGTATCGTCAGCAGTGAAATCATCGTCGCCGCCGCCGACGAAGTGGACGATTTCGAGCACGTCGCCATCGGCCAAAGTGACGTCAGAGAGTGTCGAACGCGGGACGACCTCGCCGTTGCGCTCCACCGCGACCTTCTTCGGATCAAGCTCGAGCATGGTGACGAGATCGGCGATCGATGCTCCAGCAGGAGCGCGGCGCGGTTCGCCATTGACGGTGACGCAGAGCGAGAGGGAGGTTTCAGCAGCCATGAAGCGGCAGATAACGCTCAATGCGCGGCGCGCAAGTTCCACAGGTGCGCGGCAGCGACAATCGACACCCCGCCGATGGTCAGCACCGCTTCACCCAGACCGTGCCCGACGGCGAGCGCCGCCGCCATGAACGATATGCCGAGCGCGCCCAGCATCAGCGGTGCCGAGCGGCCGTGACGGACAAATCCCGCGCCGAGCGCAAGCGCTCCGATTGCAACGGCAAGCGCAAGACCCACGCGGTGAATGCTCGGCGCGAGCAGCACGCCGCCGCCCAGTCCAAGGAACGAGACGATCACAAGCCCCAGCACGCAATGCACCATGCACAGCGCGGACAGGAAAATCCCGGCGCGATCAAACCGGTCGCGAATCGAAAGCAGGGCGCGGCGCATGTCTGCTAGGTATGTGATGTTGTAACATCGCGCAAGGTGGCCCTCTGACTGCTTGCGCCTCTGCGGGGCTTGGCGGTAGGAGCGGAAGGGATGATCCTCACTTCCGCAACCCGTCCAATTGCCCGCGACGACACTCGCGCCATCGCGCGCTGGCTATTTTGTGTAGCGGCGCTGGTTTGCCTGATCCTGGCCGTTGGCGGCATCACCCGGCTGACCGAATCGGGACTGTCGATCACCGAATGGAAACCGGTAACCGGCGTTGTCCCGCCGCTTAGTGAAGCGGCATGGCAGCGCGCGTTCGAGGCCTACAAGCAGATTCCGCAATATCAGGAGGTGAACGGCCCGGCCGGAATGACGCTGGCGCATTACAAGTTCATCTATTTCTGGGAATGGGTGCACAGGCTGCTGGCGCGGCTGGCGGGACTGGCCTTCGCCTTGCCGCTCGCGGTTTTCTGGCTGAGGGGCACGATTCCGCTGGGATACAAGCCCCGGCTGCTGGCGCTGCTCGCGCTTGGCGGACTTCAGGGCGCGGTCGGCTGGTGGATGGTGACATCCGGGCTCAGCGCCGATGTAAAGGTCAGCCATCTGCGTCTCGCCGCGCATCTCGGCGTGGCGCTGCTCACGCTCGGCGCGCTGATCTGGACCGCGCTCGACGTGCTTGGTCTGCGCGAGCGAACTCCGCGCGCGCGGATGACGCGGCTTGGCACGCTGGCGCTCGCCGCGATCGCCGTGCAGGTTTTCTCCGGCGCGCTGGTCGCCGGGATGCGCGCCGGTCCTGTCGCAGGGGGCGGATGGTTTTCCGCCGATGCATGGCCCTTGATGCAGGGTAGCCTGATCCCCGACGGCATCGATTGGTCGCGCGGGTACTTCCACGGGCTGTTCAACGATCCCTTCCTCGTCCACTTCGTGCACCGCTGGTGGGCCTTTGTAGTCGCCGGCGTGCTGGTGGTCCTGGCAAGAAAGCTGCGCGCGATCGGCCGCGGCGACGTCTCCGTCGCGATCCACTGCGCCTTCGGCGTTCAAATCCTGCTCGGCATCGCGACAGTCTGGTCGGGCGTGGAGCTGTGGCTCGCCGTGCTCCATCAATTGACCGGCGCGCTGGTTGTCAGCTCTGCGGTGTGGGGCGCGCATGCAGCGGGACGAAATGCCGGTTAGCAAATGCCTCTTGTTTGCAGCCGCTTCTTGACGCATCCCTGTGGATAAGTGAAATTCCGCAGGTGTCAGCGTCAGGTCTGGCAGGCTGCGAGACAATTCGGGGGTGCACTGCCGCTATGATTGGGGGCAATCGTTGACCGCGCCGGGCGATCCGCCTGATGGCGCGAACGTGCGTGGTTCGCTGCGCTCGGTGCTGCTCGCCAGCGCCGTCGCGATTCTGCCCCTGACGGCCCTTTCAGCCGCGCCCGCTTCCGCTTCAACCACCACGATTTCGCCGTTCCTGCCATCGGCCGAACCGATGGTGCTGACCCGCGAGTTGCGCCGACCGCTGCCCGGCGGGATCGAGATTTCCACCGCGCGCAGCTACGAAATCCGCATCGTTCGCGAAGGCGGCGGCTACCGCGTCGAGGGCGAGTTGATAGGCGTGACAGTCGATGCCCCCAAGCAATTCGAGGCGCTGGCGGCGCTGGAAAAGGGGCGGGCCGACGTCGGCATGTTCCCGATGCGGATCGACGCCGGCGGCAGGTTCGTTGCTTCAGGCGAACAGAACACCGCGCCCATGGCGCAGGAGGCCGGGCGGATCGCCTTAGCAATGGTGCCCTCCGGCCTCGCCCCTGCCGAGGCGCGCGACGCCAATTCCTTCATCCGGCAAAGCACTGCCAACCCGGTGCAGACCGCCTGGCCCGAAGACCTGTTCAAGCCCGCGCCCGGCAAACGCCGCAGCACCCAGGTCGTACCGCTGCCCGGCGGAAAGACCGGAGAAGTCTCGGTCGAAATCGACGCCAATGTCGATGAGGGCTCCGGGCTGGTGACGACATTGCAGCGCGAGGTCACGACGCGGCTGGGCGATTCGACGCGAGTGACCATCGAGACCTGGACGCTGGCTCCCAAGGGCTAACTGGCTCAATTTGATCAGAGGTATTATTTTACCTCTCTGCTCAGGCGCTGTTTTGCTTGACTTGGCGCGCCATTTCGACGATTGGGCCGCCTTCCCTGCGCATCCGGTCCGGATCGCGGGACAACGTACCTGCAAGAAAGGAGTGGCCATGAAGGCGCTCACCAAAATCACTCGGTCGATCAAACCGGCCGAGGTGGAAAAGAACTGGCATCTGATCGACGCCGAAGGCCTCGTCGTCGGCCGCCTTGCGGTGGTCATTGCCGATCTGCTGCGCGGCAAGCACAAGCCGAGCTTCACGCCGCATGTCGATTGCGGCGATCATGTCGTCGTCATCAATGCCGACAAGGTCCGTTTTACCGGCAACAAGCTGGGCCAGAAGGTCTATTACAAGCACACCGGTTATGCCGGCGGCATCAAGGGCGTTACCGCTGCCAAAGTGCTCGATGGGCGTTTCCCCGAGCGGGTCGTCGAAAAGGCGGTCGAGCGCATGATCCCGCGCGGGCCGCTGGGCCGGGCGCAGATGCGCGCGCTGCATCTCTATGCCGGCACCGAACATCCGCATGGCGGCACTCAGCCCCAGCCGCTCGACGTGGCTTCCATGAATCGCAAGAACAAGGTGGGCGCATGATGTCCGATACCGATACCGTCGATAGCCTGTCCGATCTCAAGGACCTGACCGGCGAAGCCCCGGCTGCGGAAGCACCCGCAGCGCCGGTCGCTCCTTCCGCTCCGCCCGCGCCGCTGCGCGCGCAGGAACTCGATGCGCAGGGCCGCGCCTATGCCACTGGCCGCCGCAAGGACGCGGTCGCCCGCGTCTGGATCAAGCCCGGCAGCGGCAAGGTCACGGTCAATGGCCGCGATCAGGAAGTCTATTTCGCGCGCCCCACGCTGCGCCTCGTCATCAACCAGCCGTTCAAGGTCTCGGGCCGCGAAGAGCAATATGATGTCGTTGCCACGGTCAAGGGCGGCGGTCTTTCGGGCCAGGCTGGTGCGGTCAAGCACGGGATCGCGCAGGCGCTGACCAAATTCGAGCCGGCGCTGCGTGCTCCGGTCAAGGCTGCAGGGTTCCTGACCCGCGATAGCCGAGTCGTCGAGCGCAAGAAGTATGGCCGCGCCAAGGCGCGTCGCAGCTTCCAGTTCTCGAAGCGCTGATTCGTTTTTCCCGGGGGCAACCCCGGCAATACGACGTTCGAAGGGGTCGCGGGCAACCGCGGCCCTTTTGTTTTGGCACACGCAAACCCTTGTGATTTCAGCTTTTTTGAGAACTCCTCATAGCCCGATACCGGGCACCGCATGGTATCAATCACCGCACGGTATTTTATTTTAGATAGTATCTTGCATTGCTCAATAGCTGGTTATATACAGTGGTCATCGGGCCGACGCTGATTCGCAAATGTCGGCCCCTAACCACATGAAGGGGAAATGACATGAGCATGCAGACCGCTATCGCCGCCATCGGATCCGTCGCCGCCACTCTGGCGCTGTGCGCACTCACACCGCCGAGCTTCGCCGCCACGCCCGACCAGGGCAACGCCGCGCAGGTTCGCTACAGCGACCTCGATCTCAAGACTGCCGAAGGTAAGACCGAACTCAACCACCGCATCGAGAGGGCAGCGCGCGCCGTCTGCGGCCTCGACCAGGCGCCGACCACCGGCTCGCGCATCCGCTCGCGCTCGCAGACCGAATGCTATCGCAACGCCATGCGCCAGATCGAACCGCAGTTCGCGCGTCTGGTCGACACCGGCGGCGACGGCGCGTAACTCACGCTGAAATCCCGCGAGGCGTCGAACTCGCGGGCCTTACGAGGAGCCCAACCTTGGCAGAAGGTATCGAAGTCCAACTCAAGAAGGGGGTGCTGGGACTGTGCGTCCTGGCCCTCCTCGCGAGGGGCAACAGCTATGCCTACGAGATCGCCAGCCGTCTTTCGGCAGCGGTCGATATGGGCGAAGGCACGATCTATCCGCTGATGCGCCGCATGCAGGGGGAAGGCCTGGTTTCGACCTATCTTGAGGAATCGCCATCGGGCCCGCCGCGCAAGTATTACGCGATCACCGACGAGGGCCGAAACCGCTTTGCCGAACAGGCCAGCGAATGGCGCGAATTCGTCGAGGCGGTCGAGGCCATCATCAAGACAGATGCCGAACTGGGCGCGCAAGCGGAGGGAACCGATGACACGCAATGAATTCATCCGCCGCCTCAAGGGCGGCCTCAAGGGAATGCCCGCCGCCGAACAAGCGGAGATAGTTGCCGATTACGAAGCGCACTTCGATGCCGGCGCCGCAGAAGGGCGCTCGGATACCGAGATCGCCGAGGCGCTGGGCAACCCCGGTCGGCTTGCCCGCGAATTGCGGCTCGAGGCAGGGATCAAGCAATGGCGCGAAGACCGCTCGCCATCCGCCGCCTGGACCGCGGTGGTGGGAATCCTCGGACTTGCCACCATCGACATCCTGATCCTGCTGCCGATCATATTGCCGATCATCGGCGTGATCTTCGCACTTTATGTCGCCTGCGTGGCGGTGTTCTTCGCGGGCGGCGTGGTCATGGTCGCAGGGCCCTTCGCGGACATGGACATTGCCGTGAATGGCTTCGCGGTATTCCTGGCAGGACTGGGGATCATGGGGCTGGCGACCGCTGCCGGCGCGATCCTCACCATCGTCACCATCGGCTTTGTCAATGTGATGATCTGGTTCGGACGCCTGCATTACCGGGTGATCCAGCCCGCCATCACCTCAAACGACGAATAGGGAGCACGCGAGATGATCAAGAAACTCCTCATCGTGGCTGTCAGCGGCCTCATGCTTGCACTGATTTCGATCGGAGCGGCCGTGGCGATTGGCGGTCCGCAGCTTCGCGGCGCGTTCCACGACGGACATTTCGTCTGGGATTCGGACGGATACAGGGGCCCCGTGATAAAGAAAGAACTCACGTTCGACGCGAGCAGACCGCTCGAGATCACCTTGCCGGTCGACATGCACTTCGTGCGCGGCGACAAGGTCTCAATGATCGTCGAAGGCCCCAAGAAAGCCATCGACGGCCTTGTATACGAGAATGGCGAGCTCAGGCTGAACGGCTCGCACCATGGCATGAACGACGGTATCAAGCTCACCATCACCGCGCCTGTGCTGCCCCCGCTCGACATTTCGGGGCCTGCCAATGTCGAGATCGTCGATCTGCGCCAGCGCGAGTTCAAGCTTTCAATGGCGGGCGCGGGCAATGTCACACTTCACCGCAAGCCGCGCGAACTCGACAGTGACATCGCCGGACTGGGCAATGTCGATCACGACTACTAAGGATCGTTCGCCGTCAGTGCACCGGAGGATCGACCTGCGGCACGGTTGCGACAGCCGAAACCGGTTCTTCGGCACTGCGCGGCGGCAGCGCGTCATTAGGAACGTCGTCGATCTGCATGTCGGGGGTCGCGACTTGCGACAGGTTTCGGGCCTCGACCGTGATCTTCCCTTGAACAATCGTGATCTCGTTGAAGCTGGGCGGGGTTGAGCGCAGCCGGCGCGAAAGCGTTCCAGCACCGATCATCCGGACCGGCCCTGCGGCGGTTTGCTCGATAAGGTCGAAAGGGTCGTGAACATGGCCCGAGAGCACCGCCAGCACCTTGCGTCGCGCCAATTGCTCCAGCGCGCGCGCGCCGCCGCGCGTAAGCGCGGTGCCGCGGGTGCCGGTCTCGACCAGCGGATGATGCGCCGAAACGAGCACGCTTGTTCCCTCGGGCAGGCTGTCGATCCGGTCCAGGGTCTCGGACAGCGCCTGCTGGGTGATCCAGCCTTTGGACCAGTTGAGCCGCCACTGCGCGCGCGCCGTGGTCTTGAGCGGGACAATCACGAGGCCCGGAAGATTGACTTCGCTCTCCACCATCGACTGAATCGCATGGTAGCGCCGATAGGGCGCCGCGAACCGCTCGATCAGGTTGAAATAGGGCATGTCGTGATTGCCGATATTGACAGTGACCGGCACGTCGAGATCGGCGATCCACGCATTTGCGGCCTGGTACTCACGGTGGCGCGCACGCATCGTAAGATCACCGGTGATCGCCACTGCATCGGGCTGTTCGAGGGAAATGCATTCGCGCACCCAGTCGAGCGCGCGCTCATCGACGAGGCCGAAGTGGATGTCGCTGATGTGGAAAATGCGCAAGGTTTCGGCTCCTGTCGCGGCGATGTTAGTCAAGCACCGATAGGGAGGAGGCCGCGTGCAGGCCTGCTCTAGGCATCAGCAGCGGTTGCGACAAGATCGACACCGCACGCTGTGATCCGAAACGTTTCGCTGGCCTCGCCGGTGAACGGCTCGCCGTCCATCAGCAGGCCCAGCGGCTCGCCGCCCAGGCTGGCGAGTTCGATTTGCGCAAAAATTCCCAGTTCATCGTGCGGGCCATCGCGGAAATCGCCCTTCAGGATCGCTGCCAGCTGCCCCAGATAGTCGCCGATGCCATCGGCATAATAGCCGGTGACCTCGATCCCGCCCTCTTCCGGCGTGATCGAGATTGCCGGGTAGCCTTCCGGACGCTCCTGTTCGCGGCCGCGGCACACCACACGGTCACCCGACATCGATTGGCTTGCGGCATCGGTCGCCGCGCTGATCAGCTCGCCCAGCGCACTTTTGCGCATGGCTTCGCGGGCATTGTTCCACTCCGCGCCCGGACCTGCGAGAGCGCCGGTCAAGGCATAGCCGAGGCGCCCTTCAAGGATCGGCGGCCGCGTGATCCGGTCCTCTTCGGCCCCGATCCGCGCAACGATCTCTGCGGGTGCCGCTTCGCCGTGCAGGCGGCGCGAAAGCAGGTTCATCGTTCCGCCGGGCAGCACGAGCACACGGCCGCTCCAGCCGAACAGCGCGGTGACGACCGAATGGATCGTTCCGTCGCCGGCAAAGATGCAGACCATGCCGATCTGCTCGCGGGCAAGGACTTCCGCATCGGGAGCGTCCTCCTCGGGAAAGCAGGAGCGGCGCGCTATTTCAAATCCGGCCTCGGCCAGTGCTGCTTCGAGCTGCGCAAGCGCGGCATCGTCGTTGCTGCCGCTCGAACGGTTGTACACCAGCCAGATGGGTTCGCCTTTTGACATGCGAGTCATACGAACGGGATATGGCGTAGTTCCCTCTAGACCCGGCCCGAAAGGATCAGCCAGGCCGAAAGCCCGTTGAGCAGGCTGTAGGCGAAATAGGCCCAGGCCCAGCCGATCATGCCCGAATCGACCATCAGCATCGCGCCGAGCAGCACGATAAATTCGATCGCGAACCCCAGCTTGCCGCCCATCAGCCCGAACCAGACCGTGGTTCGTTCAACCATCGGATGGCCGCTTTCCAGCACCGCCTTGTGCATGGCGAAATTGGCGACTCCGAGCGCGAAAAGCATTATGATTGCCATGAGCCTGCAAACATAGAGAGGCCGGCGCAGCCTTACCAGAAAAACTGCCCGAAGCAGCCGCCTTGGCCGCAAGCAGGTTGCTGCATGCCGAGGTCTTTGGTCGATGCCTGTTTACCGCCTGTCGATGGGCCCAGCACGCTGATCGATACCCGCCGCACACTGGTCGAACACGTCATGCGTGCGGTGTCCGGTGCTGCGAAAAGAAGCGCGCCGGACAATCGCCGCCGCGACCGGCGGGCAACATCAGAGAGGCAAACCATGACGTCCCTATCGAAACTCATCGCCGCCGCCGCGGGAGCCGCGCTTGCAGCCGCCGCTCCGATTCAGGCAGCGCCTGGCGAACCGGTGCAAGCCACAGTCAGGTACACCGATCTGGATCTCGGCACCGCAGAAGGCCGCGACGCGCTTGAAAACCGCATCGAGGCCGCCGCGCGCGCAATGTGCGGGCTGAACGAGGCACCGACCACCGGAACCCGGATGCCAAGCGCTTCGAGCCGCGCCTGCTACAAAAAGGCCACGAGCCAGATCGGCGAGAGCATCGCGCGCGCCGTGGAAAAACGTGAAGCCAAGAGCTGACCAGAGCAACGCCGGGGAACGCCCCCCCTTTCCCGACGCTGCAATCACACAGGCGACCTGACTGGGCGGGCCCTTAACGGCCCGCCACTTTTTTGACCGCCGGCAGAAAGCTCCTCCCGATCCGCAGGCCCGAGCCGTCGCGGGTCCGCGCGCCCCATTTGCCCATCCCCTCGTGATAGAGTTCGGCGATGAAATCGCGCCGCAGGATGTGCGAGCGATGCACGCGGATGAAACGCGCCGGGTCAAGCCGCTCTTCGAGCCCGGCAATGGTATGCAGCAGCAGATAGCTGCGCTCGCCTACGTGCAGCCGAACATAGTCCCGCTCGGCGTCGATCCGGTCGATCTCGCTCGTCGCGAGCCGCAACAAGGCATCGCGGTGCGGCACCCACAGCTCGCTGAGCCATTTGGGCGCGGCCGAGCGCTCGCTCTTGCCTTGGCGCGAGGAAACCCGGGCGATGGCCCGCGCCAGCCGCTCGGGCGAGACCGGTTTGAGCACATAGTCGACGGCTTCAAGGTCGAAGGCCTCGGCCGCAAACCCGTCGTGCGCGGTTACAAATACGATCGCTGGCGGGTTGTCCCAGCGCGCGAGCCGCCCGGCGACCGACATGCCGTCGGCGCGCGGCATGGTTATGTCGAGCAGGACGACATCGGGTTCGAGCACCTCGATCAGGCGCATCGCGGCATCGCCGTCAGCTGCGGTTCCGGCAACTTCGACGTCTGCGAGGCGCGAGCACACCACCTGCATGCGCTCGACCGCAAGCGGCTCATCATCGACAATCAAGGCGCGCAGTGCCTTTGCCATATATTGCCGTCCTCTAAACCCTGCTTCGCTGCAGCGGCATGGTCAGCACCGTCTCGAAACCGCCTCGCTCGCGCGGCCCGAACTCGAGCCTGGCTGCGTCTCCGAAGCGCGCCTTGAGCCGGTCGCGGACATTGCCAAGGCCAATGCCGAACCCGTGCGGATCGCCGGTTTCGGTCATGGGTCCGTCATCGCAAACCGTGACGACCAGCCTTCCTCCTTCTTAGCGCCCAAAGATGCCAATCGTAACCGGCTCGTTGCGGGCAGCGATCGCATATTTGACCGAGTTCTCGACGATCGGCTGCAGGATCATGCCGGGCACCAGCGCGCCTGTTACCACCGGGCAGAGTTCGACGTGTGTGCGCAGCCGCTCGGGAAAGCGCACCGCTTCGATCTCGAGGTAGAGCTGCTGCAGCGCCACTTCGTCGGCAAGCGTGACGTCCATCGTAGGATCGTTCGACAAGGTGCGGCGATAGTAGGTCGAAAGCGTCTGGATCATGTCCTCCGCCCGCTCCTGCCTGCCGGTCATGACCAGCGCCGACAGCGAATTGAGCGTGTTGAACAGGAAATGCGGGTTCACCTGATAGCGCAGCGAGCGCAGCTCCGCCGCCTTGGCAGCCTGGCGATATTCGCCTTCGCGCCGCTCGGCAGCCCGCGCCCGCTCACCCGTGAGCATCGCCAGGTAAAGCGCGCACCACGACAGCAGCATGAAGTAGCGGCCGAAAGTCATGTCGGTGACATATTCCCAGCTCGCCAGTTCGAGCTTGCCCAGACCCGGCACCGAAAGTGCCACGGTCGGCGGCAGTTCATCGAGATGCTCGCCAAGCACGATCCGTGTCTCTCCGATGTTCGGAGAAGGCGGCGACGACGGAACCGGAGGAAGCGGCGGTAGTTCGGGGACGTCGCGCAGCAGGTCTTCGTCGTGCTGGCGCCGCACCTTTACGATCACGACCTTTTTGTCGTGCTCCATGCGCTTGTCCAGTTCGCTGAACACCATGAAGTTGATCTGCGCGGACAGGATCGAGATCGGCAGGGCGAGGACCAGCGCGGCAACGATTTTGACCCAGGTGGCGGTACGATCGAACCGGCGGAGCACTGACCACAGGAACAGAGTGAGCGCCATGCCCGCCAGCGTGACCACGCCGCGCCGCCAGAACAGTTCCCAGCCATCCTCCCAGCCGAGCAGCCATGAGCGGATCGTCACCAGCGCGAAGTAGCACAGCCACAGTCCGACAATCGACGCGAGCACGATCGGTAGGCCGACACGGGAAGACGGTTGATCGTGGCTCGGCATTGCGCGTCAATAGCGCAGCCCGGCCCGCCCGGGCCAGACGTTTGGTCGATGCCAGTCGGCGGTTGGTCGAATGGAAGTTTGGGGCGGCGCGGCGCGGTCAGCCCGCGAGCAGGTGCTCGCGCGCGATCTTGTCCTTCCAATGCGCGGGTGCGAGCGTGTGGACATTGTTGCCCTCGCTATCGACCGCGACTGTTACCGGCATGTCCTCCACGGTGAATTCATAGATCGCTTCCATGCCGAGATCCTCGAAACCAACGACCTTGGCTTCGCGGATTGCGCGCGCAACCAGATAGGCCGCACCGCCCACCGCCATCAGGTAAGCGACCTTGTGCTTTGCGATTTCCTGCACCGCGCCCTGCCCGCGCTCGGCCTTGCCGATCATCGCGAGCAGGCCCAGATCGAGCATCATGTCGGTGAACTTGTCCATGCGCGTCGCGGTGGTCGGTCCCGCCGGCCCCATCACTTCGCCCATCACCGGATCGACCGGGCCGACATAGTAGATCGCCCTGCCCCGGAAATCGACCGGCAGTTCCTCGCCCTTGGCCAGCATGTCCTGGATGCGCTTGTGCGCGGCATCGCGCCCGGTCAGCATCTTGCCGCTGAGCAGCAGGCGGTCGCCCTGCTTCCAACTGCAGACTTCCTCTTGAGTCAGCGTATCGAGATTGACGCGCTTTGCCATGGCGTCGGGCTGCCACTGGACATCGGGCCATTGGTCGAGCTTGGGCGTCTCCAGATAAGTCGGTCCGCTGCCGTCGAGCGTGAAATGGGCATGGCGGGTGGCGGCGCAGTTGGGGATCATTGCCACCGGCTTGCCTGCGGCATGGCACGGCCAGTCCTTGATCTTGACGTCGAGGATGGTCGAAAGGCCGCCCAGCCCCTGCGCGCCGATACCAAGCGCGTTGACCTTGTCGAAAATCTCGATGCGCAGTGCCTCGATATCGTTTTCGGGTCCGCGCGCCTTCAATTGACCCATGTCGATCGGGTCCATCAGACTTTCCTTGGCGAGCTTCATGCAGTGCTCAGCCGTGCCGCCGATCCCGATGCCCAGCATGCCCGGCGGGCACCAGCCCGCGCCCATCTGCGGCAGCATTTCGAGCACCCATTCGACGATGTTGTCTGACGGGTTCATCATCTTGAACTTGGACTTGTTCTCCGATCCGCCGCCCTTTGCCGCGACGTCGATCGAGACGGTCCTTCCCGGCACCATATCGACCGAGAGCACGCAGGGCGTATTGTCCTTGGTGTTGCGGCGGGTGAAGGCCGGATCGGCGAGGATTGAGGCGCGCAGCTTGTTTTCAGGATTGTTGTAGGCGCGGCGCACGCCTTCATCGACGACTTCCTGCAATGACATCGCCGAATCGAGGCGGCAGTCCTGCCCCCATTTGATGAAGACATTGACGATGCCGGTATCCTGGCAGATCGGGCGGTGACCTTCGGCGCACATCCGGCTGTTGGTGAGGATCTGCGCGATGGCATCTTTGGCCGCCGGTCCCTGCTCAGCCTCATAAGCCTCGCCCAGCGCGCGGATATAGTCCATCGGATGATAGTAGCTGATGAACTGCAGCGCATCGGCGACGCTGTCGATCAGGTCCTGTTCGCGGATGGTCACCATGTCGGCCATGTTTCGTGCTCCTTTGCCGCCCCATAAGCACTGCGGCGGAATAAGGTCAAAGGTGGTCTTGCGCCGGCTTGACACCGCGCTTGGTGCATTTCGTAATTGCGGGGCCGCTCCGCCAATGCAATAGGCAGGCGCGCAAAGGACTTGGCGATGGACATGACCACTCAGCAAAGCACAGCCCAGGTGGCGCGGCGCGCCATGATCGACAGCCAGTTGCGCACCAGCGGCGTAAACGAGCCGTGGGTTCTCAGCGCCATGGCCGCCGTTCCGCGCGAGGATTTCGTGCCCGCCGCGATGCGCGATGCCGCCTACATCGACCGCGCGATCGCGTTGGCCGACGGCAGCCAGCTTGCCTCGCCGCTGGTCCATGGCCGCATGCTTGCCGAAGCGAGGCCGAGCGCGGACGACAAGGCGCTGCTGATCGGCGACGACAAGGGCTATCTTGCCGCGCTGCTGCGCCCGTTGGTCGGTTCGCTCGATGCCCTCGCCCCCGGCGGCGCGGCATCGGCGCGCGGCAAGGGCGTTTATACATTGCTCGTCGTCGACGGCGCCGCCGAAGACCTGCCGCGCAGTTTCGCGGCGCTGCTCGCCGAGGGCGGCCGCATCGTTACCGGAGTACTCGAACGCGGCGTGACGCGGCTGGCCGTGGGGACCCGGGTCGGCGGTGAGATTGCGCTGTTGCAGGTCGCGGACATGGGCATCCCGGTGATCACCGAATTCAGGGCGCAGAGGCGCTGGAATTTCTAGGCGTGAGAGCTTTCAAACTTCGGATCGGCCTGCTGGCAGGCACGGGAGCGGTGCTGCTTGGCATGGCTGCGCCTGGCATGGCCGACACGTTGCGCGATGCGCTGACGCAGGCCTATGAGACCAACCCTTCGCTGCAGGCGGCGCGCGCCCAGCAGCGCGGCATCGACGAGACCGTGCAGATCGAGAAAGCGGCTGGCCGTCCTTCGGTCACCTCGGACACGACCTACACCGAATTCGTCAAGAAGAGCGACAACAGCTTCACCAGCCCCGACCGGGCGTTGTCTTCGCAGATCCAGCTCGGCGTGCCGATCTATTCAGGCGGCGCGGTGAAGAACGCGGTCAGGGCCGCAAAGACCCGGGTCGAGGCGGGACAAGCCAATCTGCGCGGCACCGAATCGGCGATCTTCTCGCAAGTCGTCGCCGCCTACATGGACGTGATCCTGAACGAGGCGATCGTCGAGCTGCGCCGCAACCAGGTCGAAGTGCTTGACGTCAACCTCAAGGCAACGCGCGACCGGTTCGAGATCGGCGACTTGACCCGCACCGACGTCGCGCAGTCGCAGGCGCGGCTGGCGCTGGCGCAGGGCGATGCGCGAACCGCAGCGGCCAACCTGTCCAACGCGCGCGAAACTTATATCCGGCTGGTCGGCTCGCCTCCCGGCACGCTGGCGCCGCCGCCGCCGCTGCCCAACCTTCCCGAATCGGCGCAAAGCGCGGTGGCCATCGCTCTCGAAAACAATCCCGACATCATTGCCGCGCGCGAGGAAGCCGAAGCCTCGCGCTACGATATCAACGTTGCCGGAGCAGGGCGGCTGCCAAGGGTCAGCCTCTACACACAGGGCGGATATAACGACTATTTCGGAACGCTGGGCAGCGGCGTTCCAGGAGCGGACTTCGCGCAAAGCGAAAAGTCGGCACAGGTCGGCGCGCGGCTTTCGCTGCCGCTGTTCCAGGGCGGACGCCCCGCCGCGCTTCGCCGGCAGGCCCAGGCATTTGCCAGTGCAGCGCTCGAAGCCGAAATCGCCGCCGAACGCGACACCGTGGCCCAGACCCGCGCCGCCTGGTCTTCGTGGCTCGCAGCCAATGAACTGATCGAAAGCTCGCAGGTCGCGGTCGATGCCGCGCAGCTGAGCCTCGAAGGCGTGCGCGCCGAGAACACCGTGGGCAACCGCACCATTCTCGATATCCTCGATGCCGAGCAGGAACTGCTTACGGCGCGAGTCCGGCTGGTGACTTCGCGGCGCAACGCCTATGTCGCCGGTTTCTCGCTGCTCGCGGCAATGGGCCGGGCCGAAGCGCGCGATCTGGGCCTCGATGGCGGCGTCCTCTATGATCCGCAGACCAATTATGACCGGGTTCGCGGCAAGCGGTTCGATTGGGACGATGATCCCGCTCCGATCGCCAAAGGCACAAGAACCGTTGACACGGCGGTGCAGGACGGCGAAATTCCGGGCAAGTGAGCACATAGCTGCAGGGAAGACAAATGGGGCAATCGTCAGAACCGAGCGTCGAGGAAATCCTCGCATCGATCAAGCAAGTGATCGCCCGCGATAACCGCGCCGGCGCTGCCGACTTGCGGCGGGACCGCGAAACCCGCGGCGTGCCCGAAGACGACGTATTAGATTTAGCTTCGAACGCGCAGTTCCTCGACGAAGTGTCCGACCACGACGATCCGGCCGATTGCGACGACGACGATGCGCCCCTGCTGGACGAAGAGACTCAGGCGGGAATGCGTGATTCGCTCGCCGCGCTCGCCATGCTTGCCCAGCCCGGCGCGCAGCCGCAGATCGTGCGGCCGGGCGAAACCTCGGTCGAAAGCCTGCTGCGCGAACTGCTCAAGCCGGCGCTTGCCGAATGGCTGGAAAAGAACCTTCCGCCGCTGGTCGAGCGGCTGGTGACCGACGAGATCAGGCGCATTTCCGGCAAGAAGGGCTGACCGCTGGACGCACCCCCGGCCTCGCCTTAGAGCGACCGAATGGCCAAGCCCGAACACTATCTATTGCAACCGGCCAGTTACCCGATGCATACCGAAATCGGGCTGCGCTACAGCGACCTTGACGTCAATCGTCACCTCAACAACGTCAAGCTGATCGATATCCTGCAGGACGGGCGTGGCTATCTCCACCGCGCCAGCGGCATGGTCGAGGCGACTGCCGAGTTCACGATCGTGGTTGCCAACCTCAACGTGCAGTTTCTTGGCGAGGGTTTCTACGGCGTTCCGGTCGTCTGCCATACCGGGCTGCGATCGCTTGGCACAACCAGCCAGACCATTGTCCAGCTGGCGACTCAGGCCGGCCGTCCGATCGCCTATGCCGAGACGGTGATGGTGACGATGCTCGGCGGCAAGCCCGCACCTCACCCGCATGGCTACCGCGAGCAAATGGAACCATGGTTGATTCGCCGCTGACCCCTGCGGCCGATGCCTTGGCAGGCGCGCGGCGCGCGCTGGCGGCCTATGGCGGCGACACGGCGCAGCGCCATATCTTTCTCTGCGCCGAATCGGACAAGGGCGCATGCTGCCACCGCGAGGTCGGCACCGAGGCATGGAAATACCTCAAGGCGCGACTCAAACAGCTCAAGCTCGACAAGCAGGGCGGGGTATACCGCACCAAGGCCGATTGCCTGCGCATCTGCCTGGCCGGACCGATCGCGGTCGTTTGGCCCGACAACGTCTGGTACCACAGCTGCACCCCGCCGGTGCTCGAACGGATTATTCAGGAACACCTGATCGGGGGGGTTCCGGTGGAAGATTTTCGTCTTACCGCACCAAACCTTTAACGCTCGCGCTCATCTTCGAGCGGGTCGATGATCGAATCGTCGTGGCCAGTTCCCGCCGAGAGGAAAACCAGCCCCATCAGGGCCGACATCAACAGCATCGCAGCGCCGATGCCGAGCCCGGTGGCGATGTAGAAGTGGATCGAGACGAAGCCGTTGCTGCGATAAAGAATGACGAAAGCCACGGCGATCACCGACAGGGTGACCAGCACCATCCAGCGCATCAGCCGGCGATAACGCGCCCAAGCGTAATCCGCCGTGCTTGGATCGTCGAGCGGGGAATCCGGTATCGTCACAACGCGGCAATCGGCTTTCTAGCATTGGCAGGCAAGGCAATTCCGGTATTCGCCATAGGGATTCAGACGAATTGGCGTGAACGCCGGTTTTGTGGCATAGTGGTGCCAATAACAGAACCGGAGAAACGCGATGACCATTGGCCGCATTCTCGCTTCACGCAGCTTCGAGATCGTCACCTGTGATGCCAGCTGCACCGTCTCCCAAGCAATCGACCTGCTCGCTGAGCACCGCATCGGCGCGCTGCCGGTGGTCGAGGCCGGATCGGTAGTCGGCATCTTTTCGGAGCGCGACGTGATCTACCTGCTGCGCAAGCACGGATCCCGGGCGCTCGATCTCCATGTGCGCGATGCGATGACCGCCCCTGCCGTGACGGTAGATCCATCCGCCGAGGCGCTCGATGCGCTGTCGCTGATGACACGGCGGCGCATTCGCCACCTGCCCGTGATCGAAGGCGGACGCATGACCGGCTTCGTTTCGATCGGCGACCTGGTCAAATACCGGATCGAGAAGGTCCAGGCCGAAGCCGAGGCGATGCGCAGCTATACCCAGACCGCTTGACCGGGTAAGCTTGCCCTCAGGCTGCGCTCTGCCTACATCCGCTCCATGGACGCACAAACGCTCACGCTCAGTCCCTCCGCTGCGGCCCGTGTCGCGGCGATTGCCGGCAAGCAGGCCAAGCCGGCGATCCTGCGCCTCGAGGTCGAAGGCGGGGGCTGCTCGGGCTTCCAGTACAAGTTCGGTCTCGCCGAAACTGCCGAGAGCGACGACATGATCGCCGAAACCGATGGCGTGCGGCTGGTCGTCGATCCGGTCAGCCTCGAACTGGTCGCGGGCTGCGTTGTCGATTACGTCGAATCGCTGGGCGGAGCGGCCTTCAAGGTCGAAAACCCCAATGCGGCCTCGGGCTGCGGCTGCGGGTCGAGCTTTTCGGTGTGATATTAGCTTGTTCGCCTGACGGCTCAATCGGCACCAGCCCGCGCCCGGTCAACGCATGAAGATCGCGAGTTTCAATATCAACGGCATCAAGGCACGCCTGCCCCGCCTGATCGAATGGCTGGAGGAAACGCGGCCGTCGGTCGCCTGTCTGCAGGAAATCAAGACGCAGGACGAAGGCTTTCCCGCCGCCGACTTCGAGAAGATCGGCTACAAGGCGATCTGGCACGGCCAGAAGGGCTTCAACGGTGTCGCGATTCTAGCCGATGGCGAGCAGCCTATCGAAGTCCGACGCGGCCTCGACGGCGATCCCGAGGACGAACATTCGCGCTATATCGAAGCCGACGTCTTCGGCGTGCGGGTTGCGTGCATTTACCTGCCCAACGGCAATCCGCAGCCCGGCCCCAAGTTCGACTACAAGATGCGCTGGATGGATCGGCTGCGCGCGCGCATGGACGAACTCGCAGCGGAGGAAGTTCCTGCGGTCGTGCTAGGTGATTTCAATGTCATACCCGAGGACAAGGACGTCTGGTCAGTCCAGGCGATGGCGCTCGATGCGCTGATGCAGCCGCAATCGCGCGACGCCTATGCCCGCCTGCTTGGCGACGGGTGGACCGACGCAATCGACCTGCACAATCCGCGCGGCGGCGTGTGGACTTATTGGGACTATCAGGCGGGCGCGTGGCAGCGCGACCACGGCTTTCGCATCGATCACGCGCTGCTCTGCCCCGAACTGGCTGACCGGCTAGTCGGCTGCGGCGTCGACAAGTCCTATCGCGG
Organism: Sphingomonadaceae bacterium; assembly: GCA_947477745.1. Lineage (GTDB taxonomy): Bacteria > Pseudomonadota > Alphaproteobacteria > Sphingomonadales > Sphingomonadaceae > Novosphingobium. The sequence goes on from CANJUF010000002.1 coordinate 117,975, forward strand.
CCGGGAAAAGGCCAGCGATCACGCGCCGATGTGGGTCGAAGTTCGGCCCTGAGCGTACGGCCAGTTCAGCGGTAGAAGATGTGGTTGTCGACCCGGGCAAGGCGCTGCTTGTGCCAACCCGGCGATACATAAGCGGCGTGAAAGAACAGCGCGCCCTTGGCCGGACTCTGCCAGCTATCCTCATGCGCGATCCGCGCGATTGCGACCGCGCGCTGCCAGGCAGCCGTGCTTTCCTGGACGCTCGGCATGGCTTGTCCGCGCACGAAAGAGAATTGCGAGCGCTGGAACACGACACCGCAATAGCTGTTGGGGAAACGGCCCGAATTGGCGCGGTCAACGACGACGCGGCCCACTGCCAGCTGTCCGTCGAGCGATTCGCCGCGTGCTTCGAAATAGATTGCTCCGGCTAGGCAGCGCAGCTGCCGGTCGAGTGGACCTGTCTGCGGCTGCGCCTTGACGTGGGCGGCGAGCGTGGCGGCGCGGGTGGGGGTTGCCGGTGTGGCGGTCTGCTCGGGCGTCGCAGCGGGCATCTCAGCAGGCTGGGGAGCGACGGGCGAAGCGGTCACCTGAACCACTGACTCGATGCCAGCGGTAGCCAGGGACGGCACTGAAGCAGTTTGCTGCACGATGACCGGAACGGCTTCTTCTGCCTGAGCACCCGATCCTCCGGCGCTGACCAAGGCAGTCAACAAAGTCGCGGCCACGGCAATGCCGCTGGCCACGTTCAATTTGATACTCATTTTGTCCTGTTCAAAGAGCGGTGAACGCGCCTGTCGCGAAACAGCGCAATCGATCGCCAGAAGGCTCCTTTCGATTGCACGGTTTCGCCGGTCGTTCCCCGTCTGCGTGCTAGCGGCCCGACCCGATGGTCAAGCCTGCCGCCTCCGCGAAATCGAGGGGTCAACTATTGTGCAGCGCAGCGAAGTCAACCAACAGCAGCTTATTCTGCGATGAACCGTTCACCACGAGCGATATCTAGTTCAATTATCCACACATCGCGGTCCTGGCTCACTCGCCGGTCAAGGTATTCCTGAAATTCTATATTATTTTCAGTATCTTGAGTTTTGCTTAGCGACCATTGGCGGGTCCCGTCCGCCTGCGGCATGCGCTCGAACAACCGCGTGTTTGCACCGTTTTCGGCCAGAACGACAAGGATCGTACCCGCATCGCGTTCACCTTTGTGGAGCACGGCCGCGAAGCCCCCTTCGGCCTGGACGCGGCGGATCAGCGATGACACCTCGAGGTGCGCGGGCAGCCGGACATCGCTCACGGCTCGCCGCGCATGGCGTCGACATAGCCCGGCAGGCTCGAGAGCGGGATGCGCGAGCGCATGAAGGTGCCGGTGCCGCGCCCGATTTCCTCACCCTCGGCATCGACCAAACGCGATTCCGCTACAAGCACGCGGCGGCGCCCGCTGACCCAGCGCCCTTCGGCCACGATTTCACCCCCTCGAACAGGTTTTGTGAAGTGCAGGTTGAATGACATCGTCAGCAGGAACCGGTCGGAAACCAGCGTATTGGCGGCGTAAAAGGCCGCATCGTCGAGCATCTTGAAATAGATCGTGCCGTGAGCCGCACCGGCAGCGTGATGGCATGTGGGCTCGATGGCGAAACGTATCGTGGCGGCGCCAGCCTCAACAATTTCAAGGCGCGACGCAAACAGCGTGTTGATCGGCGCGGCCTGGTACAACCGCTCGAGCGCGCGCCAGTGCAGCTGCGCGCCCGAGGTTTCAGGCTGCATCGCGGTCGATGACATTGGAGAGCAGTCCGAACAATTCGTCTTCGCGCCGGGCCGCGATCAGCGAAGCCTGAACTGATTCGTCGCGCATAAGCCGCGAAATCGCGGCAAGGGCATGGAGATGGGCCACGCCCGATTGCTCGGGCGATATCAAACCGAACACGAGATTGACCGGCGCTCCATCGACTGCGCCGAAATCGATCGGCTTTCCGAGCTTGATGAAGCCGGCGACCGGGCGCTTCAAACCGGGCACGCGCGCATGCGGGATCGCCACGCCGCGGCCGAAACCGGTACTGCCCATGGCCTCGCGCTCATTAAGGCGCTCGCTAAGCAGGTCGAGATCGATTGCATAGACGCGCGCGAACAGTGCCGCCATCGCTTCTATGGCTGCCGATTTGGTGGCGGCGTCGGCAAGGCCGACTGCCTCGGGAACGAACGTGAATAGAGAATTCATGGCAGCTCGGACATTGCCTGGCGCCCGAAGACGCCGGACGGTTTCCAGCGCCGCGCGACTGGCACGCGGAACTGTCCCTCCTCCACTTGGTGAACCGGCAGCTTAGCCCGGTTCAGGATGGCTCGACCCAGCCGATCGATCCATCGCCGCGGCGGTAGACCATATTATGACGTCCGGTTCCAGCGTTTTTGAAGAAGAGCGCCGCGGTATTGCGCAGATCAAGCATCATCACCGCATCGGAAACCGTTGCTTCGGGGATATCGACGCGGGTTTCGGCGATGACCACAGGGGCGTCGGCAAGCACCTCTTCGACCTCGGCGGGCGGCTCCTCGAAGATCGTGTAGGCTGCATCTTCCTGCGCCTGGGCATGGGCGGTCTGCTCGTGCCGATCCTTTAGCCGCCGCTTGTAGCGCCGCAATTGCTTGTCGATCTTCTCGGCCGCCTGATCGAGCGCGAGGTGGGCGTCCTGCGCTGAACCGGTCGCCTTGAGCACGAGGTTGTGCATGACGTGCATGATGATGTCGCATCGGAAACCGCCGCCCGGCGCGCGCCCGAAAGTCACATGCGAGGACAGGGCACGATTGAAATACTTGTCGACGATCGCGCTGAGACGCTGGGTGGCGTGGCTCTGAAGGGCCTCGCCGGTGTCGATCTGATGACCGGAAACGCGGATGTCCATTGATCTCAATCTCCTGCTTGCAAGAACGGTCCGCCCCACAGCGGGGATTTGACCGTCTTGAGAAATGCGCTGTGAGCGGCGAGCTCCTCAGCGCTTGCGCGGTGCGGGCGCGCCGGGCGGAAAATGCGCTCGATGCGCACGCTCGTGGTCACTTCGACGGTAACCAAGTCGATATCGGCGACCAGCTCAAGGCCGATCTGGCGGCCGCCCATCAGCTCGACATAGATCTGCGCGAGCAGCTCGGCGTCAAGCAGCGCGCCGTGCAAGGTGCGGTGGCTGCGGTCTATGCCGTAGCGGGTGCACAGAGCGTCGAGCGAGTTCTTGGCGCCGGGATGGCGCATGCGGGCAAGCGCGACGGTATCGACCATGCGCTCCATGTCCAACCCGGGAAGATTGCACATGGCGAGCTCGGCGTTGACGAAGCCGAAATCGAACCCGGCATTGTGTGCAACCAGCGGGCTGTCGGCGATGAAATCTAGAAATTCCTGCGCTCTTGCAGCGAACAGCGGCTTGTCGGCGAGGAAAGCGTCCGACAGGCCGTGGATCCGCTCCGCCTCGGGCGGCATGCTACGCTGGGGATTGAAATAGCCGTGCCATGTGCGGCCGGTACTGACCCGGTTGACCATTTCGATGCAACCGATTTCGACCAACCGGTCACCGGCCCTCGGGTCGAGGCCGGTCGTTTCGGTATCGAAGACGATTTCGCGCATTGCTGTCTCTATATCGGCCTGACACGCGCGCGAAGCAAGGGTTTGCTGCGCTTATTCTTGGCCCTTGAGGCGGTGCACCAATGCCTGCACCGCATGGCGCGTCTCGGCAAGCGAGGTGCCGGTATCGATGACGTAATCGGCGCGTGCGCGCTTTTCAGAGTCGGGGACCTGGAGGCCGAGGATCTGCTCGAATTTCTCGGGCGTCATGCCCGGCCGGGCGAGCACCCGTTCACGCTGCATGTCGGCAGGCGCGGAGACGACGAGGACCGCATCGACACCGGCCTGAGCGCCGCCGCCTTTCTCGAAAAGCAGAGGAATGTCGAACACGATCAAGGCCGCACGCGCATTGTCCTTGAGGAATTGCTGGCGCATTGCGCCAACTGCGGGATGAACGATGCCTTCGAGCCGCTTGAGCGCCTTGGGATTGCCGAAGACCGCCGCGCCCAGTTTCTGCCGATCGACCCCCGCTGGGCCAGTGGTTCCGGGAAACTCGGCCTCGATAGCTTCGAGCAAGGCGCCGCCGGGACCTTGCAGCTCATGGACGGCGGCATCGGCATCGAAGACGGGCACGTCGAGACCGTGGAGCATCGCCGCGACGGCGCTCTTGCCCATGCCGATCGAGCCGGTGAGACCGAGGACGAAGGGGCGTGTGATGGGTCTGGTCATGAGGTCAGCAAGGCTCGCAGTTCGGCGTCGTGCTGGCGCGGCGGGGCCACCCCGAAGAAATATTCAAAAGCTTTGGCTGCCTGGCCGATCAGCATCACCAGACCATCAACCGTGCGCAGGCCCTTGCGCTGAGCCGCCGAGAGCAAATCTGTTTCGAGCGGAGAATAGACCATGTCGAAAACTGTAGCATTGTTCGCAAGCTCATCGAGCTGTGACAAGATGAAGCCCGGCATCATTTGCTGCCCCGTCATTCCCAGCTGCGTTGCGTTGATCAGCACGGCTGATTCGCAGAACGCGACCGAATCCGGCTCCATTTTCATCCCCACGCCAAAAACATTGCATTGGTTCGCAGCCTTGACGGCCTTGTCCGGATCGCGCGCCAGAACGAAGACCGAACCACAATTCTTTCCCGCGAGTACCGAGAAAGCCGATCTGGCCGCGCCGCCGCCGCCGATTACGCAGACTTCCTGACCTTCGAGATTCAATCCGGCCAGTGCTTCTTCGACGCCGTCCACATCGGTGTTGGTGCCGGTCAACTCAGCTTCGGTAGACCGGAATACGCAATTGACCGCGCCGACTGCTTGCGCCTTGCCGTCGATTGCATCCAGACTGAGCTGTACCCTCTCTTTATGCGGGATCGTCGCGTTGCAGCCGCGCCACAGGGGATCCTTTCGCCGCGTGGCGAAATAGTCCGCCAGCTCTTCCGGTCTTACGTGACAGGCGCGGTACTCTGCATCGATGCCGAGCTTGCCCAGCCAGAAATTGTGGATAAGCGGCGATTTGGAATGGGCGATCGGATCGCCAATCACCTCTGCGTAAGGGCGGGTCATGACGCCAGCTCGCCCAGATCGCGCAGCGCCCCCAGCACGGCGAGCAAAGGCATGCCGAGCACGGTGAAATGGCTGCCTTCGATCCGTTCGAAAAGGTGCGCCCCCATGGCCTCGATACGGAATACACCAACGCAGCCAGCAACTGCGGGCCATTCGGCATCGAGATAGTGGTCGATGAATTTGTCCGACAGATCGCGCACCCGCAGCGTCGCCAGTTCGCCGTGGCTCCAGACAAGCTCACCGCCGCGCGCCAAAGCTGCAGCCGAATGCAGCTCCATCTGCTTGCCGGAAAAGAACCTCAAGTGCTCTTGAGCTTCGTCGCGGCTGCCCGGCTTGTCGAACCGCCGGCCTTCCACTGAAACCAGGGAATCGCTGCCAAGCACCAGTTCCGCGCCGCTTTCGCCCGCCAGCGCCTTGGCCCGGGCCAGCGCCAGCACGACCTCCTGCGGCGAGGCCCACGCCATGCCGGCTTCGAGCGCGCGCTCGTCGATATCGGTCGGCATCACCGTAAAGAGCACTCCAGCATGGCGCAGCATGGCCTGACGCGACTGGCTTTTCGATGCGAGGACGAGTGTCATTCGACCGGCGCGTCGCCACCCGGCTCGGGATTGGCGCGCCGCTCGTTGTAGAGGTTGATCACTGCCGCAGCGGTCTCCTCGATCGAACGGCGAGTGACGTCGATCACCGGCCAGCCGTTATCGGCGAACATGCGCCGGGCGTATTTGATCTCTGCCGCCACGCGGTCTTCATCGACATAGTCGGTATCCGGGGACTGGCTCAATGAGATCAGGCGGTTGCGCCGCAGTTGCACCAGCCGGTCGGGCGCGGTGGTCAGCCCGACGACCAGCGGGCGGCGCAGGCCATAAAGCGCAGGCGGGGGCGGGCTTTCGACCACGATCGGGATATTCGCGACCTTGTAGCCGCGATTGGCGAGATAAATGCTGGTCGGCGTCTTCGAAGACCGCGAGACGCCCGCAAGCACGATATCGGCCTCTTCCCAGTCCTCCCAGGCCACCCCGTCATCGTGAGCGATTGTGTACTGGATGGCATGGACGCGCGCGAAATAGGCATCGTCGAGCCGGTGCTGGCGGCCCGGCCGCCCGTGCGCTTCCTGGCCAAGCAGAGCCTCGAGCGCGTCGGTCACAACATCGAGCACCGGCACAGCCGGCATGCTGCGCGCGCTACATTGCTCCTCGAGCGCGGCGCGTGTCTTCTCGTTGACGAGGGTGTACAGCACGAGGCCCGGCTTGGAGGTGATCTCGCCCAGGATACGGTCGAGATTCTGCTGCGAGCGAACCATCGGCCAGAAATGGCGATCGACCTCGGTATCGTCGAACTGCGCGAGCGCAGCCTTGGCGATCATCTCGAGCGTTTCGCCGGTTGAATCGGACAGGAGGTGAAGGTTAATGCGCGTCATCTTGGCCCGTGATCGGTGCGAAGCCGGAACCGCCCGCAGCCTGTGGAAAGCACCCCCCATAAACCACGGGACAAATGCGCTGACAACCATGCCGGCCAAATGCGTCCCCGATTCCGGTCTTGCCCGAGTCCATTGGCCCACATGTCGATAGAGATGCCCACAGGCTGGGTATAGCGGGGACAACCACAGCTTGACGCGGGCCAGCACCGAGTCGGAACGACAAGCAACCTGTTCATGGCGGGAGAAATCGGGCAAGGAGCCGCTATCCCCGATTTCCACAACATCAACAGACTCCTACAATCCTTATATAAATCTATTATTCTAGTATTAGGACGATCCGAAATGTCCGGAATCCTGCTTCGCACCCTGCGCGGCGAGAACCTGCCAGCACGCCCGGTATGGCTAATGCGCCAGGCTGGCCGCTACTTGCCCGAATACCGTGCCTTGCGCGAACAGAAGGGCGGGTTCCTGGCGCTGGTCTACGATACCGATGCCGCCGCTGAGATCACGCTCCAGCCGATCAGGCGCTTCGGCTTCGATGGCGCGATCCTGTTTTCCGACATTCTCATCGTGCCGCATGCAATGGGCCAGGACCTGGAGTTTCTGGCGGGCGAGGGGCCGCATCTCTCGCCTGCCCTGGTCGATACTGCACTCGGCGTGCTTCACGCAGTGCCCGAACGCCTGGCGCCAATCTACCAGACCGTAGCCAAGGTGCGGGCCATGCTGGGCAGCGAGCGCACTCTACTTGGCTTTGCCGGCAGCCCATGGACCGTGGCGACCTATATGGTGGCGGGGCAAGGCAGCCGCGACCAGCATGATACCCGCGCCATGGCTTACCGCGATCCTGCCGCCTTCCAGGGGATCATCGATGCGATCACCCAGATCACGGTGACTTATCTGGCGGGACAGATCGCGGCCGGCGCCGAAGCCGTGCAATTGTTCGACAGCTGGGCGGGCAGCCTAGCGCCTTCGGAATTTGAGCGCTGGGTAATCGCGCCCAATGCCGCCATCGTTGCCGCGCTGAAAGCTCGGTTCCCCGACGTGCCCGTGATCGGCTTTCCCAAGGGCGCGGGCGAAAAGCTGCCTTCCTATGCGCGCGAGACCGGAGTCGATGCGGTGGGGCTCGACGAGACGATCGACCCGCTGTGGGCCGCCAAGGCGCTCCCCCCCCAAATGCCGGTCCAGGGCAATCTCGATCCGCTGCTGCTGCTTGCAGGCGGCGAGCAGCTCGACACGCAGGTGCGGACCATTCTCGACGCCTTCGCCGAGCGGCCCCATGTGTTCAACCTCGGTCATGGCATAGGGCAGCATACGCCCATCGCTCATGTCGAGCGCCTGCTTACGCTGGTGCGGGCGTGGCAGGCCTGACAGCGGGGATGACGAAGCTGCGGCGAACGGTTAGACCTGCGCCATGAACGAGATTCTCTCGCTGACTTATTACTGGCTCAAGGCCGGGCACGTGATTTTCGTGATCTTCTGGATGGCGGGTTTGTTCATGCTGCCGCGGTTTTTCGTTTATCATCAGGAGGCCGAGCCCGGCTCGGCGGAGGCAGCGCGCTGGATCGAGCGCGAAGCAAAGCTGCGCAAGATCATCCTCACGCCTTCGCTGATCGTCGTATGGGTGCTGGGGCTGGCGCTTGCGGTGTCGAGCGGCGCCTTTTCGCAAGGCTGGTTCCTTGCCAAGTTTGTGCTGGTCATATTGCTGACCGGTTACCACGGCTGGATGGCCACTTATGCCCGAAAGCTTGCGCGCGGCGAACCGGCGTTGAGCGGCAAGCAGCTGCGCCTGCTCAACGAAGTGCCGGGGATTGCCGCTGCGCTGATCGTCGTGCTTGTTATCGTCAAACCGTTTTGAGAAAGGCATTCCGCCCATGACCTTGCTGGCTCTGATGGCGGCATCGCTCGCTTCCGCGCCCCTGGCTGCGGCCGACCGGGCGGACCTGCGCTGCATTGGCATATTCGCAATGATGGCCGGTCAAGATGACGAGGATAAGGCAGGCATGACCGGCGCGATCATGTATTACATCGGCCGGATTGAGGGGCGCGGCTCGCGCCTCGATCTTGATCAAAGCCTCGGCGCCGCGATCGAGGAACTGGTCGCCTCTGCCGAAATGCTCGATGCCGAAGCGCAGCGCTGCGGCGCCGAGATGGTGACCAAAGGTGAAGAGATCCAGCGCATCGGCAAGTCGGTTGAGGCTGGTCCGGCGCAGCAGGCCGGCAAGAACTAGCCTCGCACTGCCGCAAGAATTTCCTCCCGCGTTGACTAGCGGGCAGCACTTGCCTATCGCGAATCCACCGGCCCATGGGGCAGCGCACACAAGCGCGGCCCGGTCTGCTTTCTCCAAGCCCTTCGGCCCGCCGGTCTTTATCCATTTTCCAATTTTCGGAATTCACACGCAATGCATCTCAAGGAACTCAAGGAAAAGACCCCGGCCGAACTGGTCGAAATGGCTGAAGAGCTGGGGGTCGAGGGCGCATCGACGATGCGCCGCCAGGACATCATGTTCGGCATTCTCAAGGAAGTCGCCGAAGATGGCGAGGAGATCATGGGGCTGGGCACCATCGAGGTGCTGACCGATGGTTTCGGTTTCCTGCGCAGTCCAGAAGCGAACTATCTCGCCGGGCCTGACGATATCTACGTCTCGCCCAACCAGGTTCGCAAATGGGGCCTGCGCACCGGCGACACGGTCGAAGGCGAGATTCGCGCGCCGCGCGACGGCGAGCGCTATTTTGCGCTGACCAAGCTCACCACGGTTAATTTCGACGATCCCGACGTGGTCCGCCACCGGGTCAATTTCGACAACCTGACGCCGCTTTATCCCGATGAGCGGCTGCGGCTCGACACGCTCGATCCTACGGTCAAGGACAAGTCGGCCAGGGTGATCGATCTCATCAGCCCGCAGGGCAAGGGCCAGCGCGCGCTGATCGTCGCGCCGCCGCGCACCGGCAAGACCGTGCTGCTCCAGAACATGGCCAAGGCCATCACCGACAACCATCCCGAGGTGTTCCTGATCGTCCTCTTGGTCGACGAACGGCCTGAGGAAGTCACCGACATGCAGCGCTCGGTCAAGGGCGAGGTGATCAGTTCAACCTTCGATGAACCAGCCACTCGCCACGTGCAAGTAGCTGAAATGGTTATAGAAAAAGCAAAGCGTCTGGTCGAGCACAAGCGCGACGTGGTCATCCTGCTCGATTCGATCACCCGGCTTGGCCGCGCTTACAACACCGTCGTTCCCAGCTCGGGCAAGGTGCTGACCGGCGGCGTCGACGCCAATGCGTTGCAGCGCCCCAAGCGCTTCTTCGGTGCGGCGCGCAACATCGAGGAGGGCGGCTCGTTGTCGATCATCGCCACCGCCCTGATCGATACCGGCAGCCGCATGGACGAGGTGATCTTCGAGGAGTTCAAGGGCACCGGCAACTCCGAGATCGTGCTCGACCGCAAGGTTGCCGACAAGCGCATCTTCCCCGCGCTCGATGTCGGCAAGTCGGGCACCCGCAAGGAAGAACTGCTGGTCGAGAAGGATCAGCTGTCCAAGATGTGGGTGCTGCGCCGGATCCTCATGCAGATGGGCACGATCGACGCGATGGAATTCCTGCTCGACAAGATGAAGGATTCCAAGACCAACGACGACTTCTTCGCCACGATGAACCAGTAAGGCTGTTCACGCAAATGCTGGCCAACCTGGATTTTCCGGCGATCTTCACCGCGTCCGGCATGGCGATGCTCGCGCAGATTATCATCGCTGACCTGACCATGGCAGGTGACAACGTGCTGATCATGGGCACGATCGCCTCGGGGCTTCCCGACAAGGACCGCCGCCGCGTGATCCTGTTCGGGGTATCTATGGCGCTGGTGTTCCTGATCGGTTTTGCGCTTGTCGCCACTTGGCTGCTCCAGATCACCGGGCTTGTGCTGGCGGGCGGCTTCCTGTTGCTCTGGGTCGCGTTCAACATGTGGCGCGAACTGCATCCCGCGCGGATTGTCATTGCCGACGATCCCGATACGCCCGAGATCGAGGGTCCGCCGGCGACCAAGACGTTCCTTCAGGCGGCGATCCAGATTACCATCGCGGACTTGTCGATGAGCCTCGACAATGTGCTGGTGGTAGCCGGTATCGCCCGCGCCAATCCGGCGGTGCTGTTTGTCGGTCTGACCTTCTCGGTGCTGGTGATGGGCACCGCGGCCGGCTTTGTCGCCAAGCTGATACAGCGCTATCACTGGATCGCCTGGCTGGGTCTGATCCTGATCCTCTATGTCGCGCTCAAGATGATCTATGAGGGCTGGTTCGAGGTTTCGCCAATGGTTGCCGCGGCGATGACCATGTAGCATAGTCTGCCAATGGACATGACCGCACTGCTCGAGCCCGGGGCAATCACCGCCTTCTTTGAAATCCTGATGATCGACCTCGTGCTTGCGGGTGACAACGCGATCGTCGTCGGTGCGCTCGCTGCCGGGTTGCCGCCCGATCAGCGCAAAAAGGTGATCCTGATCGGCGTACTCGCAGCCTTGGTGCTGCGGGTCATCTTTGCCCTTCTTGTCAGCCAGTTGCTGGGCATCATCGGCCTTGTGCTTGCGGGCGGTCTCTTGTTGCTGTGGGTCGCCTGGAAAATGTTCCGCGAACTTCGCCACGCGCGTGAGAGCGCGGGATCACCCGAGATCGCGGGCGATGAGCATTCCGGTCTTACTCCGGCCAAGAGCTTTGCCTCGGCTGCCTGGGGCGTAGCGATGGCCGACGTATCAATGAGCCTTGATAACGTGCTTGCCGTGGCCGGCGCCGCGCGAGAACACCCCACCATCCTTGTCATCGGCCTCATTCTGTCAGTGTTGCTGATGGGGGTCGCTTCGAACGTGATTGCCAATTACATCGAGCGTTACCGGTGGATTGCCTGGTTTGGCTTGGCTGTGATCGTCTACGTCGCCTTGAAGATGATCTGGGAGGGTTTCCACGAGGTTGCCCCGCTCGCGCTGGCGATTACCTAAGGGATCAATACCGTCGCGCCGACGGTTTGCCGGGCCTCCAGCGCGCGGTGCGCCTCGGCGGCGTCGGCAAGAGCGAAGTGCTGCCGGATATTGGCATGGATCACCCCGCGCCGCAGCCGGTCAAAGGTGCGCTCGGCAGTTGATTTGAGCATTTCAGGCGTGGCGATGAAATCGGCGAGGGTTGGGCGCGTGACCCGCAGTGATCCTGCCGCCATCAGATCGAGCAGCGAGACCGGCGGCACCGCGCCTGAGGCATTGCCGAAGCTCACCATCATGCCTCGCCGCGCTAAACATGCGAGCGAGGCGCTCCAGCTGTCCTTGCCGACGCCGTCATAGACTGCGGCGACGCCTTCACCGCCTGTCAACTCTCGGACATGGGTGGCAAGATCTTCGAATGAGCAGGTCAGCACCGCGTCGGCCTCAATCAGATGCGCTTTTTCGGGCGAGCCAACATGAGCGATCACGCGCACGCCGTTGCCGCGAAGCCATGAGGTCAGTAGCGATCCGGTGCCGCCGGCAGCGGCATGGACCAGCGCCCATTGTCCGGCCTGCAGCACATCGATGTCTTTGGCGAGGTAGCAGGCGGTAAAGCCCTTCACCAAGACCGCCGCGGCCGTCTGCGTGTCGATGTCGGAAGGCAGCTTGACCACTTGCGCGGCGCTGCACAGGCGGTGCGTGGCATAGCCGCCCGCGCCGGAGAAGGCGCCCACCCGGTCTCCCGGCGATACGGTTTCCACGCCGGCTCCAACCGCGATCACCGTGCCCGCGCTTTCCGAACCCAGCGCGATCGGCAGCGGCGCCTTGTAGAGCCCCTTGCGAAAGTAGGTGTCGATGAAGTTGAGGCCGACAGCTTCAGTTTCGAACAGCACTTTGCCGGGGCCGGGAGCGGGCCAGGTATAGTCTTCGCGCTCAATCGCCTCCGGTCCGCCGAGTTCGCGCACCACCATGCGCCAGCCGTGCGTCTCGCCCGCGCTCACAGCCGGGTCGCCTTGCGGAAGGTGTCGCTGCGGGCCTGCATCCAGGCGCGTGCGTATTGCGTTGCATCTGGGTCGGCGAGGAGCTCGCCGGGCTTCAGGAAATCATAGAGTTCGTTCATCGGTCCTGCCCGGTTGGAATCGGTGCGCAACCAGAAATCGCGGTAAGAGATATCCCAAGGACGCGTGAGGCCCATGGCGACCACGATCTCGCGCAGCGAATGCAAGGTATTGGCTTGAAAGCGAGCGACCCGCTCGGCCTTGTCATCTACCACCAATCCTTCCTGACGCCACTGCACCTGCGTGGCGACGCCGGTGGGACACTCGCCGGTGTGGCATTTCATGGACTGGACACAGCCCAGCGAGAACATGAAGGCGCGCGCGGCGTTGCACCAGTCCGCACCGAGCGCGAAGGCGCGCGCCATGCCCGCCCCCGAATGGATCTTGCCTGCGACCCCGATCTTCACCTTGTCGCGCAGGTTGGCGCCGACCAGGGCATTGCGCAGCAGGATCAAGCCCTCGCGCATCGGCATGCCGACATTGTCAGTCAGTTCCTGCGGCGCGGCGCCGGTGCCGCCTTCCGCGCCGTCCACGACGATGAAATCAGGGGTAATGCCCGTCTCGAGCATGGCCTTGACGAGCGCCATGATCTCGTGCGGCAGGCCGACACACAGCTTGAAGCCGACCGGCTTGCCGCCCGATTTCTCGCGCAGCGTGGCCAGCCACTCCATGAAGCCGATCGGCGTCGAAAAGGCCGAGTGCGCGGCAGGCGAGTTGCAATCCTGCCACGGCTCAATTCCCCGCGCCTCCGCCACTTCGGGCGTGACCTTTGGGCCGGGCAGCATGCCGCCATGGCCCGGCTTGGCACCCTGGCTGAGCTTCACCTCGATCATCTTGACCTGCTGGCTGGCAGCGCTTTCGGCAAAGCGTTCCACATCGAACGAGCCATCGGGCGCGCGGCAGCCGAAATAGCCCGATCCGATCTCCCAGATCAGGTCGCCGCCATGCCTGCGGTGATAACGGCTGATGCCGCCTTCGCCGCTATCGTGCGCGAAATGGCCGAGCGCCGCGCCCTTGTTGAGCGCCTCGATGGCGCGGGCCGACAGCGATCCGAAGCTCATCGCCGATATGTTGAGCAGTGAGCTCTCGTATGGCTGCTTGCAGTCAGGCCCGCCGACTGGCACCCGCCAGGTCTGCGGAGCCTCTTCAACGGGGACGATCGAGTGGCTTAGCCATTCGTACTCCTGCGAATAGACATCGAGCTCGGTGCCCATTGGGTGCGCGTCGTTATCGCCCTTGGCGCGGGCATAGACCAGGCTGCGCTCGTCGATGGAGAAAGGCCGGCCTTCGGTATCGCTCTCGACGATGTAGGCGCGCAGAAACGGTCGAAGATCCTCGAACAGCCAGCGTATCCGCGCGATCAGCGGGTAATTGCGGCGCAGCGCATGGCGCTTCTGCACCAGGTCGTAAACCGCGACGGCCGCGAGCGGCAGGATCAGGATCAGACCCCAGATCAGCGGCCGGTAAAGCGCGCAGGCGAGGGCCGCCGCGACCAGCAGGCTGGGCAGCAGATAGCGCGGAATGTTCAGCACGTGCCGCGCTCAGCTTAGATGCGCTGCGAAGAAATCGCGCGTGCGCTGATCGGCAAGCTGTGCACCCTCCTCGTCGCGGCGCGATCCGCTGTCGGCCGCAAAGCCATGATCAAGCCCTTCGTAGTCGTGAAGCGTCACCTTGGGATGATCTCCGAGGCCGTCGTGCATCGCCTGTTGCGCTTCAGGCCCCACGAAATGGTCTGCGGTGGGGATGTGCAGCATCAGCGGCCGCGCGATGGCGTGCTTTTCGCCCAGCATCTGGTCGATCATGACGCCGTAATAGCCCACTGATGCATCGATATCAGTACGCGTAGCGGCTTCGTAGGCAACCTTGCCGCCCATGCAGAAGCCGACGAAACCGACTTTCTCGACATGCTGTTCGCGGCGGATCCAGTGGATCACTGCCTCGACATCCTGGATGCCGCCAAAGAAATCGTGTCCCTGCATATAGCCGAAGGCTTTTTGAAGTTCTTCGGGGACGTCGGGATCGAGCTCGATCCCCGGTTCCTGGCGCCAGAACACATCAGGCGCGACCGCGAGATAGCCGAGCGCCGCCCAGTCGTCCGCCTTCTTGCAGATGCCCGGGTTCACCCCGAAGATCTCCTGATAGACGATGATCGCGGCCCGTGGTGTGCCTGCGGGGCGCGCAACATAGGCGGGGATTGCTCCCTCGCCGCCGAGAGTGGGAATGGAGGTGTTGGTGGGCATGGCTCTCTCCTGCATCGATCGTTTGTAACGGCTTAAATGTTACAGGCTCTTGCGGCAATCTCAGTAAGATCACCGACTGCCGTCCCTGCTTGTCGAACCAGCCACGTGGATGGACTTCGCGGCGTCCATGTGTCAGCCTTACGCTCTTGGTATAGTGTGGAGAATGGCGTGAACATCAATGTTTCGGTCGATTGCACGCCCGAGGAAGCGCGCCGGTTCCTGGGCCTGCCCGACGTCACCAGGGCGAACGAAGTCTACGTTGAGGCGCTGACCAAGGCGATGCAGGGCGTCGGCAGCTTCGAGCAGATGCAGGAGATGGCCAAGTCGGTCGCTCCGATGGGCCAGTTCGGGCTCAAGCTGTTCCAGCAGATGATGGAAAGCGGCGCGGCGATGAGCGGGATGACCGGCGGCGCTGCAAAAAAGGATTGATCACGGCCCGGATTGCCGCATCGCTGCACCATGGACGACACGATCTTTGCCCTGTCCAGTGGCACGCCGCCGGCTGCGATCGCGGTGGTGCGGATAAGCGGCACAGCGGCCGGCGAGGCGCTGGAGGCGTTGGCGGGTTCGCGACCCGAGCCGAGGCACGCGGTTCTGCGAACACTGCGCGGCACCGAGGGCGAGGTGCTCGATCGTGCGCTGGTACTGTGGTTTCCCGGCCCGGCAAGCACCACCGGAGAGGATCTGGCCGAGCTTCACCTGCATGGCGGCAGGGCCGTCGTGGCGGCGGTCGAGCGCGCTCTGGCGGCAATGGACAAGTTGCGCCGCGCAACTCCGGGCGAGTTTACCCGCCGAGCCTTCGCTAACGGGCGCATCGATCTGGCCGAGGCCGAGGGCCTGGCTGATTTGCTTCAGGCAGAGACGGAACTGCAGCGCCGCAATGCGATGGCGCTGGCGGGCGGGGCGCTATCGCGGCAGGTCGAGGATTGGCGCGAACGACTGCTGGTGCTGTCGGCGCAGGTCGAATCGGCGCTTGATTTTGCTGACGAGGACGATGTCGGGACGATTCCGCCGGCCTTCACGGAGGGTGTCTCGGCTCTTGGCGGGGAGATCCGCGCCTGGCTCGATCGACCGCGCAGCGAAATGCTGCGCGAGGGTTACCGCGTCGTTCTGGCAGGCCCGCCCAATGCCGGGAAAAGCCGCCTTTTCAATGCCCTGCTGGAGAGTGATGCGGCGATAGTTTCTGAAATCGCTGGAACCACACGCGATGTGTTGAGCCGCAGTGTGGCCATCGGCGGTGTCCCGTTCCAGCTCTTTGACACGGCCGGCATTCGCGAGAAAACCAGCGATCCGATAGAGCGCGAAGGAATTGCGCGCGCGCGCGGTGCATTCGAAGGCGCGGATCTCGTGCTGTGGCTGGGCAAGGAGGGCGCGGGCCCAGCGGGAGCTTGGGAAATCGAAACGCGCAGCGATCTCGATGGACGCGAGCGAAAATCCGGTTC
Source organism: Sphingomonadaceae bacterium (assembly GCA_947477745.1). GTDB lineage: Bacteria > Pseudomonadota > Alphaproteobacteria > Sphingomonadales > Sphingomonadaceae > Novosphingobium. Next base: position 134,165 of record CANJUF010000002.1, read on the forward strand.
GCGTCATTTAGTCTCGGCGATGACTGGAGAAGGTATGCCCGCTCTGCTCGGTGATCTGGCTGAAACGGCTAGGCGGTCCTTGCCTATGCCTGGTGAGGTAGCGCTCAATGCACGGCAGGGCCGATTGCTCGACTTGGCGTCCGTCGCCTTGGCAGATGCCGCCGGTGAGACCGATCCGCTTCTTGTGGCTGAAAACCTGCGCGCGGCACGGGTCGCTTTTGATTCACTGCTCGGTCGCACCACGACGGAAGACATGCTCGACGCGTTGTTCGGGCGTTTTTGTATCGGCAAGTGATGTTCCACGTGGAACAGCAAGGCGATCCGTATTAAAGGCGCGTCATGCATATCTTTGACATTCTGGTCATCGGCGGCGGGCACGCTGGCTGCGAAGCGGCGGCAGTCGCGGCACGGATGGGCGCGCGCGTCGGGCTGGTAAGCTTTGATCTCGACATGGTCGGCGCGATGAGTTGCAACCCAGCGATTGGCGGGCTTGGTAAGGGCCATCTGGTGCGCGAGGTCGATGCTTTCGATGGCCTCATTGCGCGCGCCGCCGATGCGGCGGCAATCCATTACCGCATGCTCAACCGCTCAAAGGGGAGCGCAGTCTGGGGGCCACGAGTCCAAGCCGACCGCTTACTGTTCAAGGCAGCAATCCAGCAATTGCTACGCGAGCAGGGCGATTTGACCCTGATCGCTGGCGAAGCGAGCGCGCTGCGCATGAACGGCGGCAAGGTTACCGGCATCGAACTTGCAGACGGCACGCAGTTCGAGGCACAGGCCGTGATCTTGTGTACTGGAACCTTTCTCGGCGGTACGCTGTTTCGCGGCGAGGAGCGGGTCGAGGGCGGGCGCATCGGCGAAGCATCAGCGCAGCGGCTTGCCGCGCAGATGCGGAGCGCGGACTTGCCGATGGCACGGCTCAAGACCGGTACACCGCCCCGGCTTGACGGACGCACGATCGATTGGGCAAGGCTTGAAGAACAGCCCTCGGACAGCGAGCACTGGACGATGTCCGCGCTTACGAAGCGCCGTGCCAACCCGCAGTTGTTCTGCGCGATCACCCGGACCAACGCGCGCAGCCACGAGATCATAAGAGACAACTTGCATCGCTCGCCGCTGTTCACCGGCGCGATTGGAGCAACCGGACCGCGCTATTGTCCGTCGATCGAAGACAAGATCCACCGCTTCGCAGATCGCGACGGGCATCAGGTGTTTCTAGAACCTGAGGGTCTTTCGACTCATTTCGTCTACCCCAACGGGATCAGCACCTCGCTGCCTGCCGAGGTTCAGCTTGCCATGCTGCGAACCATGGAGGGGCTGAAGCACGTGGACATGGAGGTGCCTGGCTATGCGGTCGAATATGATCATATCGATCCGCGTGCGCTCCGGCCAAGCCTGGAGTTGCGCGGCATGCCGGGACTATACTGTGCAGGGCAGATAAATGGCACCACCGGCTATGAGGAGGCGGCCGCGCAGGGATTGGTCGCCGGCATGCACGCAGCGGCGGCTGTTCTAGGGCGCGAGCCTGCACCGCTCGATCGCGCCAATTCGTACCTCGCGGTGATGGTCGATGATCTGACGCTGCACGGCGTAAGCGAGCCATACCGGATGCTTACTGCCCGCGCCGAATACCGCCTGCGGCTGCGCGCGAACAATGCGGGGACGCGGCTATCGGCGCTGGCTGACGACGCGGGATGCCTGAGCGCAGAACGGCGCGAATGGGTTGCGCGGCGCGAGTCACAACGCGGCGGGCTTGGCCGCGCTTTCGATCAAGAGGTCTCCGCGAGGGAGATGCATCAGGCCGGGATCGCGGTTCGGCCCGATCTAGGCAAGTTGGCGCTGCGCGACTGGATGCGCTTCGACGGCGTTAGTGTTGAGACGATCCGGCAATGGATGGATCATGACTCTGATCTCGACGACGATCTCCTCGCTGAAATGGCAGAGGACGCGGCCTATGCGCCTTACCTCGCGCGGCAGGAAGCCGAACTACGCGATATGCGCGCAAGCGAAGGCCTGATCCTCGGCGACGATTTTCCCTATCAGCAGATCGCCGGGCTTTCGCGCGAGATGGTCGAGCGACTGACTGCAGCACGCCCGGCAAATCTCGCTGCCGCTGGGCGAGTGCCAGGGGTGACGCCGGCCGCGCTCGCCACCTTGTTGGTGCACGCCCGGCGCATTGCGGCGTGATACGAAACGAGGAAGAGGCGCGCGCTTGGATCTCGCGCCTCGCACAATGTGACGCATTGGCCCTTGACCGGTTGGAGGCTCTGGTAGGCCTGCTTCGTGAAGAGAACCAGCGCCAGAACCTCGTTTCGCGCGCGTCACTCGATTCGGTTTGGCAGCGGCATGTGGCCGACAGTGCCCAACTCCTCAATCATGTTCCACGTGAAACATCCGGGCCGTGGTTCGATCTCGGCACGGGCGCGGGCTTTCCCGGATTGGTGATCGCAATTCTCTGTCCTGCAATGACCGTCCGCTTGGCCGAATCGCGGCCGAGACGCACTGACTGGCTTGAGCGCGCACGATCGGTGCTGGACCTCGACCATGCGGAGGTGGCGGCGCAGCGGGTCGAAGACATGCCCGCGAGCAAAGTCGCCGTAATTTCCGCACGCGCTTTCGCACCGCTCGACAAGTTGCTGGACTTATCCGCGCGCTTCTCCACAACTGACACGCAATGGCTGTTGCCCAAGGGGGCGTCGGCGCAGCATGAACTCGATGCACTTGGCGGCTGGAATCACGCATTTGCAGTGGAACCATCGCTAACCGACCCTAAAGCGGGGATTATTGTCGGCACTTTGGCCGGCAGGAAGGCTCGGACCACGTGATTCGCATTGCCGTAGCCAACCAGAAGGGCGGGGTTGGCAAGACAACCACGGCCATCAATATGGCCACCGCGTTGGCTGCAACCGGGTGGCGCACGCTCCTGGTCGACCTCGATCCGCAGGGCAATGCCTCGACCGGGGTCGGGATTGCCACGTCAAGCCGCGCCTATTCGAGCTACGACATGCTTATCGATGGCGCGCCGGTTTCGCTCTGCGTCCAGCCGACCGCGATTCCCGGGCTCGATATTGTCCCCGCCACGGTCGATCTTTCGGGCGCGGAGGTCGAGCTGGTGGGCATGGATCAGCGCGCATATCGCTTGTCCTCGGTGCTGACGCCCGATTTGCCTTACGACGTTTGCCTGATCGATTGTCCGCCGTCGCTGGGCTTGCTGACACTCAATGCCCTCGCCGCCGCCGATTCGCTGCTGGTGCCCTTGCAGTGCGAGTTCTTTGCGCTTGAAGGGCTGAGCCAGCTGCTTTTGACGGTCGAACGCGTGCAACAGGGCTTCAATTCGCGACTCGAGATTGTCGGCGTCGTCCTGACCATGTTCGACCGCCGCAACCGCCTTACCGATCAGGTGGCGGAGGACGTTCGCTCGTGCCTGGGCAGCCTAGTGTTCGAATCGGTCATCCCCCGCAATGTCCGCTTGTCCGAAGCGCCAAGCCACGGGCTGCCGGCGCTGATCTACGATCATAATTGCGCGGGCAGCCGAGCCTACATCGCGCTCGCGCGCGAGCTGATCGGCCGCTTGCCAGAAAGGTGCAAGGCAGCATGAGCGAGGATAGGCAGGAAAGCGCCCCGGCAAAGATGAGGCCCAAGGGGCTGGGCAGGGGGCTTGGCGCACTTCTGGGCGAAAGCCGGCGCGAAGAGCCGCTGGTCGCATCCTCGAACGGCGGGCAAGGCGGCGGAGGAGTCAGCTCTGGCTTGGCCCTTTTGACGGTGGCGTCGATCGAGGCGCATCCCGATCAGCCGCGCCGTCATTTTAGTGAGGATGCGCTCAATGAACTCGCTGCATCGATCGAGCAGCGCGGCGTAATCCAGCCGGTGATCGTAAGGCCGTTGCAGGGCGGTCGTTACCAGCTTGTCGCAGGCGAACGCCGCTGGCGTGCGGCGCAGAAGGCGCGGCTTCACGAGATCCCGGCGATCGTGCGCGACTTGCCTGAACGCGACGTCATGGCGATTGCGCTGATCGAAAACCTCCAGCGCGAGGATCTCAATCCGATCGAGGAGGCGCGCGCCTATCACCGTCTGGCAGATAGCGAGAGCCTGACTCAGGCCGAGATCGCCAAGCTGGTCGACAAGAGCCGCAGCCATGTCGCCAACCTGATGCGGTTGCTGGCCCTGCCTGACGATGTGATCGAGCTAGTCGAGCGCGGCGAGCTGTCGATGGGCCACGCCCGCGCGCTTATCGGCTGCGAAAAGGCCGGAGAATTGGCGACCATGGCGGTTTCTCGGCAGCTTTCGGTGCGCGAGGTCGAAAGGCTGGTGCGCCAGGGAGCTGCACTGGAAACGAAGATGGCACGGCCAGTCAGGCAGCGTGATCCCGCCGACGATGCCGATATTGTCGCTGTCCAGCGGCATCTCGAAGAATTCCTGGGGCTGCCGGTCAAGATCGTGACCGATGCCGATCCGCGATCCGGAGCGGTCACGGTGCGCTATTCGACACTCGACCAGCTCGACCTGATTTGCCAGCGCCTTACCGGCGGAGCGATCTAAATATTTGACTTAACAACACAAACACTTGCTATTTAAGGCGGATGCGCTTGTCAGGCACGATCCTGACGCGCTTTCTCGGCCGCGGCGCTGCTCTGACCGGAACCTCAACCTCTTCGTATTCGACGACTTCGCCGCAGCCCTGGCGGCAATCGGGCGAGGGATCGCAAGGTCCGCTCTGGGCGCGGCGCGGCTGGTAATAGCTGGCCTGCGCGCTTGGCTGCCACGAGCGGTAGTGGCCCGAGTAATAATCGTAGTAACTGTCGTAATAGCGCTCGCAGCTTGCGCGCGCCTGGTCGCGCTGGCGCGCACGTTCTTCCTTGCGCTGGCGGCGATCGTAGTTTTCGTATGCCTGCGTGGAGTTGCTTTGCGAGAGCCGCTCGCTGCATTCCTCAAGCCAGCGATCGCGTTCCTGTGCGGTGGGAGCGTAGGGGGCTGTCTGCGGCATTGGCGGTCCGTCGGCTGCGGCGGCAGGCATGGCCATGGCGGCAAGCGCAAGCGCCGATCCGGCGGCCACTATCTCGAGCAGGCGGCGACACGCCATAATCCATTCCCTTTTTTTATTCCTCCGGGCAGTTCTCCCGGCATTTACGCGGTTTTCACCATAGCATGCGGGAGAAAAGCGTGCATTGCCAAGCTGCAGGACAAGCCCTGTCCCGTTTCGGAGCATCTGGAAGGCGGTCAGATCGCCTCGGAAATCGCCGCTGCCAGCGCCTCGATGCCTTGCGCGTCGACGTCGCCGAATCTGCCCGACTTGGGACTGTCGAGATCGATCACCGCGATCACTGCGCCGTTCCGCTTCACCGGCACTACCAGCTCCGAACGGCTCGCCGCGTCGCAGGCAATGTGGCCGGGAAACGCATGGACGTCGGGCACGCACTGCGTCTTGCCGCTAAGTGCAGCCGTGCCGCATACGCCCGAACCCAGCGCGATGCGCAGGCAGGCGGGCTTGCCGATGAACGGGCCGAGTACCAGTTCGCCTTCGGCCATTCGGTAAAACCCGGCCCAGTTGAGTTCGGGCACATACTGCCAGATCAGCGCAGCGACATTGGCCATGTTGGCGACGCCGTCACGCTCGCCTTCGACCAGAGCCGCTGCGGCCTTGGCGAGACTGTCGTAGAGTTCCGGGCCTGAAGCGCGGGGTTCCGGTGCGAAATCGAACATCGCCGCACCCTGAAACACGGATTGGGTTGCCGCAAGCGCCCAGCCGACCTATTTCGCGCAGACCATGTCTTTCCTTCGCAAATTCCTCGTCCTGCTAGGCGTGCTGCTGCTGCTGGCCATCGCTTACATCGCCTGGTCCGCTTTCGGCGAGAAGTCCGACCGGCTGATTGCGGATACGATGGGCGCCAGCCCTGTCCTGGCCGAACCAGACGAGCAAACCTTCCCCAGTGTCAGCCTGCCAAAGCCGCAAGGCTGGGCGCAGGGGCAGAGGCCATCGGCCGCCAAGGGCCTTGTCGTCACACGCTTTGCCGACAAGCTCGACCATCCGCGCACCATGCTCACCTTGCCCAATGGTGACGTGCTGGTGGCCGAAACCAATTCGCCGCCGCGTGAGATGGGCGGGATCGGCGGCTGGGTGATGCAGCAGTTCATGACGCGGGTCGGCGCCGGCGTTCCTTCGCCTGACCGGCTGATGTTGCTGCGCGATGCCGACAAGAACGGCACAGCGGAGCAGCGCTTTGTCCTGCGCGAGGCGAACATGGCCTCGCCCTCTGGCATGGCCTGGGGCGCGGGCAAGCTCTACGTTGCCAACCACAATGCAGTGCTCGCCTTCGCTTTCGAGCCAGGCGAGACCAAGCTGCTGGGCAAGCCGCAAAAGCTGATGGACCTGCCGCCGGGCGGCAACCACTGGATGCGCAACCTCGTGCTGAGCGCAGACGGCCAGGATCTCTACGTTGCAGTTGGCTCGTCGTCGAACATCGCCGAGAACGGCAACGAAGTTGAAACGGGCCGCGCCGCGATCTGGGAAATAGACCTTGAGAGCGGCGAGATTCGTCAGTTTGCTGCAGGCATGCGCAACCCCAACGGCATGGCCTGGAACCCATCGACCGGAGAGCTCTGGGCGACGGTGCAGGAGCGCGACATGCTCGGCCCCGATCTGGTGCCCGATTACCTGACCAACGTCCCGGTCGGGGCGCATTACGGCTGGCCGTGGATTTATTACAAGGACGTTTACGACGACCGCGTCGATAACCCGATGCCGCTCTATCTTGCCGAATATGTGCGCAAGCCCGAATATGCACTTGGGGCGCATGTCTCGGCACTTGGCCTGCTGTTCTCCACCGGAGGCAACCGGATGGGCGAGCGGTTTGGCAACGGCGCCTTCGTGGCGCGGCACGGCTCGTGGAACCGCAGGCCGCCGTCGGGCTACGACGTCATATTCATTCCCTTCGACGAGCGCGGCAATCCGGCGGGCAAGGCGTTTACCGTGCTCTCGGGCTTCCTCGCGGCGGACGGCGGCAAGACCAACGGCAGGCCGACCTGGCTCGCCTGGGACGCAACCGGCGCGCTGCTGGTCAGCGACGATACGTCCGGGATTATCTGGCGCGTCGAAGCGCCAGGCGCCGCGCTTTCAAGCGCTCCCAAGGCGGTGGTCGAAAAGGCGCTGCCGCCGCAGCGCGAACTCGATGCTTCGCTCGACCGTCAGTTCAAGATGAAGATCACGAAGGACGAAGTGATCGAGGAATAGCGGGAAAATAAGGGCGAATGGCCTACAGAGTTCGCCCGGCCCGCCCCGCCAGTTCGACCACATATTGCCAGGCCACCCGGCCCGAGCGACCGCCGCGCCGCCGCGACCATTCAAGCGCGTCGCCCCGATCCCAGCCGAGGCCGTGCGCGTCCGCATAGGCCCCGATGATCTCAAGATAATCGTCTTGAGAACAATTGTGAAAGCCGACCGACATGCCGAAGCGGTCAGCCAGCGCCAGCCTGTCATCGACGGCATCGCGCGGATTGACCGGATCGTCCTGCTCGGACTGATGGCGCGCGACGATCGCCCGCCGGTTCGAGGTGACCGCAAGCCGCACGTTTCCGGGCCGGGCCTCCACTCCGCCTTCGAGCCATGAGCGCAACTGGCGCGGGCCGCTGCCGTCGTCGTCCTCGAAACCCAGATCGTCAATGAACACGAGGAAGCGCCGCTCATGTCTGCCGAGCAAGGCAAATAGTTCGGTAAGACCCGCGAGCGCATCCTGGGACACCTGCACCAGCGCGAGGGTGCCGCGGTGCTTTTCCTGCGCCGATGCCACGGCGGAGCGAAGGAGCGCCGACTTGCCCATGCCGCGCGAGCCCCACAGCAGCATGTCATGCGCCGCGTGTCCCTGCGCTAGACGCAGGACATTGGTAACGACGCGATCCTTCTGCTCGTCGATACCACGCAGCAGATCGAGCCTGGGCGCATCGAGCCGGCCGACCGGGCGCATACCTGCGGAGCCGAATACAAACGCGGGGCTGGCGCCAAGGTCGATGTCCGTAGCTGTTCCCGGTGCCATCCGCTCGAGCGCGGCAGCTATGCGCGCAAGCGGATCGTCATGGCCGGTCATGCGCTGGTCAGCGCTGCAACGTCGAGATCGTAAAGCAGGCCCGCGCCCATCAGCGCAGAGGCCTTGAGGCCGGCAGCCTCGGGAACGATGTGATCGTGGAAGTAGCGCGCAACAAGGGGTTTGGTGGCCGCAACCGTCCCCGGAGCGCCGCCTTGCCCGGCCGCGCGCGCTTGCCGTGCCAGCTGCCAGCCCACGACGGCGACCGCGCACATCCGCAGGAACGCGGCGCTGGCTGCCAGCTTGTCGTCGGTCGATGCAGTGCCCAGCACCCAGTCTGCGACTTCAAGGCAATCGCGGGCAAGCGCAGCCAAGTTGGGCTCTCCGCTGCTATCAGCCGCAATTTCCGCCAGCAGCGCCTTGACCACGCCGCCGTTCTCCATGCCGAGCTTGCGCCCGACCAGATCGGCAGCCTGGACGCCGTTGGTGCCTTCGTAAATCGGTGTGATCCTGACGTCGCGGTAGTACTGGGCGACGCCGGTCTCCTCGATGAAACCCATGCCGCCATGGATCTGCACGGCGAGGCTGGTGACCTCGACGCCCATGTCGGTGCACCACGACTTGACCAGGGGAACCAGCACCTCGCCGCGCGCCTGCGCCTCGGCCTGGCCGAGCGCGCCGCGATCGAGCTGCCCGCAGCCGTAGTAGACCAGCGCCCGCCCGCCTTCGACCAGCGCGCGCATGCGCAGCACCATGCGGCGCACGTCGGGATGCTCGATGATCGGCACCGGTGTCTTGTCGGGTGATCCGGCGCGGGCCGATTGCACCCGCTCCACCGCATAGGCCTTGGCAGCCTGCATGGCCCGTTCGGCCAGCGCCAGACCCTGCGTCCCGACATGGACGCGTGCATCGTTCATCATCGTGAACATGGCTCGCAGCCCTGCGTTCTCGGCACCGACGATCTCGCCAATGCATTGGCTCTCATCGCCATAGCTCATTACGCAGGTGGGCGAGGCCTTGATGCCGAGTTTGTGTTCAAGGCTGACGACGCGCAGGTCGTTACGAGCGCCAAGCGCGCCATCTTCGCTAACGTGATACTTGGGCACGATGAACAGCGAGATGCCGCGCGATCCTGCCGGGGCATCGGGCACGCGAGCCAGCAGCAGGTGGACAATATTGTCGGCAACCTCGTGCTCGCCCCATGTTATATAAATTTTCTGCCCTTTAATCAAATACTTGCCAGAATTCGGTCCTTCTTCAATGCGCGTGGCGCTGGTGCGCAGCGCGCCGACGTCGGTACCTGCCTGCGGTTCGGTGAGGTTCATCGTTCCGCACCATTCGCCCGAGACGAGCTTGTGCAGATACTTTTCCTTCTGCGCCTCGCTGCCATGGTGATGAAGCGCGGCGATGGCGCCCACGCTCAGCATCGGATTGAGCGACAAAGCCATGTTCGAGCTCGCCAGCGTTTCGAGCACGCAGACCGCCAGCGACATCGGCAGGCCTTGCCCGCCGTATTCGACCGGGCCGTAAAGGCTGTTCCAGCCGCCTTCGACATAGGCCTGATAAGCCTCGCGAAAACCTGCGGGGAGGACGACCTTGCCATGCTCGTCGATATGCGCACCCTCGGTGTCGCCGATCCGGTTGAGCGGCGCCCATTCGCCCGCCGCAAGATCGCCGATCCCGTCGAGGATCGCGCGCACGAGGTCCGGCGTGGCGTGCGAAAAGCGGTTGCTTGCGGCCAGCTCCTCAATCCCGGCGCAAACCCGGAGCGCGAATTCCTGTTCATCGGCGGCGGCGGTAAAGGTCATGGGCGCGTTTTCCTTGGCATCTGCAATATGCCCCCTATAGCGCCGGGTTATGACTGCCGCCAGCCAGCCAACTATCCTGACGCCGGACGAGCCGGGCATTGCCCGCGCAGCGGTGATTCTGCGCGGCGGAGGGCTGGTCGCCGTGCCGACCGAGACGGTTTATGGCCTTGCCGCCAGGGCTGATAGCGATGAAGCCGTCGCGTCGATCTACGAGGCCAAGGGAAGGCCAAGTTTTAACCCGCTGATCGTCCATATCGCCGATCTGGCTGCCGCCGGGCGTATCGCCGTGCTGGATGAACGGGCGCGGTTGCTCGCCGAACGCTTCTGGCCCGGCGCCTTGACCATGGTGCTGCCCTTGCGCGGTGACGCCGGGCTTGCAGCGGCGGTGACGGCTGGACTGCCAAGCGTGGCGCTACGCTGCCCGGCTCATCCTGTGATGCGCGCGCTGCTTGAAGCCTGCGGCCTGCCGCTCGCCGCGCCATCGGCCAACCGGAGCGGCGCGCTGAGCCCGACGACGGCGGAGCACGTGCGGGCATCGCTAGGCGGCAGAGTCGATGCGATTATCGGTGGCGGGGCCTGCGAACTCGGGCTCGAATCGACCATCGTCGCCTTGCGAGAAGGCGGCGGCTGGTCGCTGCTGCGCCCCGGGCCGGCAAGCGAGACCGAGATCGCGGCGCTGCTGGGGCCGCAAGACGCGGGCGCTTCGGTCGCGGCGAGCATCGAGGCGCCGGGCCAGCTGGCCAGCCACTATTCACCCGGAAAGCCGGTGCGGCTCGATGCCGAGACGGCGCGCGCAGACGAGTTCCATATCGGTTTCGGCGCGACTGCCGGCGATGCCAGTCTGTCGCCTTCGGGCGATCTCGCCGAAGCGGCGGCGCGGCTCTATGCAGTGCTGCACCAGGCGGCGGCCTCACCAATGCCCAGAGTGGCGGTCGCGCCGATACCGGGCGAAGGGCTTGGCCCCGCGATTCGCGACCGGCTCAGCCGCGCGGCGCGATAAAGGTTAGTATTCGCGGCTCCTGACATCGACGAGTTCACCCAGCTGCTCGTATTCGCGCTCGGCACGGTCGCAGGCGTCGACGTCGCCTTCGCGGCACTTTTGCGCGTTGCGGCTGTACGATCGCTCCAGCTTGCCGATTTCTTCCTCGCGCTTGCGCATTTCGCGACCGCGTTTTTCATCCGATTCGGACTGGCTGGTGGTGGCAATATCTGCCGCTTTGCTAACGATCTTGACCGGCGCGGTGACAATGCTGGTGACGGTGCTGACGCAGCCGCCTAGCAGGCTCGTGCAGGCGAGGGGCAGGAGCAGAGCGCGTTTCATCGCCGGATGTTGCCAGCTTTGCGCTGACATGGCCATGAACGAATGAAGCATCGCGCGGAAAAGCCTGTCCAGAGCCTGTCGAAGGGTGGGAACCGGTTTTCTGGAAGTGGCGATGCGACATCCAAAGATGCTTCCCACGCTAAAAGGCCGCCCCAGCCTTGCACCGGCGGGGACGGCCTTTCTTGCGACCCGATCTGCGCTTTTACGCGGTCTCGGCATTCTCGTAATATTTGGGCGCGTGCTCGTTCAGGATCACGAGGATCTTGCCAAGCGCGGCCTTTTCGTCGGTCTTTTCCATTGCCGCCAGTTCGCGTGCGAGGCGCGAGCTGGCTGCCTCGAAGATCTGGCGTTCGGAATAGCTCTGCTCGGGCTGGTCGTCGGCGCGGAACAGGTCGCGGGTCACTTCGGCGATCGACACGAGGTCGCCCGAGTTGATCTTCGCTTCGTATTCCTGGGCGCGGCGCGACCACATGGTGCGCTTTACCCGGGGCTTTTGCGTCAGCGTGTCGAGTGCTTCCTTGAGGGTCTTGTCCGAGGAAAGCTTGCGCATTCCGATCGATTCGACCTTGTTCACCGGGACGCGCAAGGTCATGCGCTCTTTCTCGAAGCGCAGCACGTAGAGCTCGAGCTGCATTCCGGCGATCTCTTCATTCTGAAGCTCGATCACCCGCCCGACACCGTGCTTGGGATATACGACGTAGTCTCCAACATCGAAGGCATCAGCCTTGGCCGTCATGTAGTGTCCTTTCGTCTGCGGCGATCACCGGCGCCGGGTGTCTTGTGGCCGCGCGTTCGACCGGCATCTTTCCTTGCGGTCAGATGCACACACCCACCGATTATCGACCCCGCTTCGTCCATGATACCGCTGCCGTCAGGCCGGGATGGCCGGGCAGTCAGGTAATTATATAACGCATTTGCAACAAAATTGCCAGAGGCGAGAATCCTTGCCGGATTCCCGCCTCCAGAATGTGCCAGAATCCGCGGAAAACCGCAGATGGAGCATCAATCGCCTTCGCCGGGCTCGGCCGAGAAGAACTTGTCGAACTTGCCGTCGACGCCCTTGTACTCATCGGCGTCGGCGGGCGAATCCTTCTTGACCGTGATGTTCGGCCATTCAGCGGAATATTTGGTGTTGATCTCGAGCCACTGCTCGATGTCACCTTCGGTATCGGGGAGGATCGCCTCGGCGGGACATTCCGGCTCGCACACACCGCAATCGATGCATTCGCTGGGGTTGATCACCAGCATGTTCTCGCCCTCGTAGAAGCAGTCCACCGGACAAACTTCAACACAGTCCATATATTTGCAGCGGATGCAGGCATCCGTGACGACATAGGTCATAGCTGCAAAGCCCCTTTCCAAGCCAAGTTATAGTTGGCCGCTGCTATGGGCTGCGAGCCGTCTCGTCAAGCACCCGGTAATAGCTTTGCGCTTCTGGCGCCGGTCCGCGCCGCTGCGGCAGCGCGAGAACCTCGATCACGAGCACGCGGCGGCCGAGCGGAAGCGTCAATATGTCGCCCGCCGCGACTGCCTGGTGCGCCTTGTCGATCCGCTTGCCGTTGAGCCGGACATGGCCCTGCAGTGCCATTGCCTGGGCCAGCGTGCGGCTGCGGGCAAAGCGCAGGAACCACAGGAGCTTGTCGATCCTCACGCCGTGCTGCTGCTCAAAGGGCAAGGTCGGCCAGCGCCGCGAAGGGCGAGGAGGCAGGCGCGGCGGCACTGCGCGGAACCTGCGGAGCGACCTGCGGGCGCGGAGGGCGCCATTGCCAGCGCGCGGGGGCAGGCGGGCCGTGCGCGCCCTCGGCCAAAGGTTTGGGCGGCAGCGAGCGGAAACCGGCAAGGCGGAGCAGTTTGGCGAAATTTTCAGGTCTCAGCCCGGCGGAAATGGCTTTCGCCGGATCGAGCGCGAAGACGCGCCTGCCATGCGCGGCGCGAACCCCGTGCGCCTCGCGCAGCAGCTTGTCGGCGATGTCGATGCGCAGCGCCTGATTCCCGGCAATACGGTAGCCGAAAGGCACGCGCTGCTTGCCCTGCACGGCCAGCACCGGCGGCATGGTATCAGGGGGAGGCGCTGGCCGCCGCGAATTTCCAATCCCGCCCAGCATCGACCATGCCGCCTGCGCCGCCACCTTCATCATCGCCGGGACATAGAGATCGAGCGCGCCCACCCGCACGCCAAGCTTGGCGAGCAAGCCGCGCTGCGCCTTGCCAAGCAAGTCGAGTCCCGATCCCGCCCGCGGCGCGATCCCGCCTGCATCGACCAGCCGGATCAGCAACGCGCGCAGTTCGGGGCCGGGCTCGCTCGAAAGGCTGGCCTCCTCGAGCCGGCGCAGGTCCTTGAGCGGCGCGAGGCGGTGCGCCAGCCAGCCCTGGAGCGCGCTGGTCAGCGCACTGCGCGCCGGATCGGGGAGCGAAGCCAGCGCCGGTTCGAGCGCCACGCCCGGTTGCAGCACGCTCCTGCCTGTGAACAGCTTGGCCAGCGGTGCGCCCTGCCACGCCAGACGCTCGCCATCGAGCGCGAGCTGCGCGCTGCCCGCAGCGATTTCGCGCGTCAGCGCCAGAGCCCGCTCGGCCAGCAGGCCGGGCACATGCCGCTCGGCGGCAGCGAGCAGCAGCTTGCGGTCGGAATGGCGCGCCAGCGGGTCGACGGCGAAGCGCAGGCCCTCGAAGCTGCCGATAAGCTCGCCTTCGACCAGCACCTCGTCGTCTTCGACCCTGACCGAAAGCAGCCCCTCGTCCGCGCCCAGCCGCTTCATCAACACGGCGGTGCGGCGATTGACGAAACGCTCGGTCAGCCGCGCGTGGAGCGCATCGGAAAGCCGCGCCTCGACCGCGTGGGCGCGCGCCACCATTTCGTCCTTGGCGCGGACCCAATCGGGCCGCTGCGCAACATAGGCCCAGCTCCGGATCGCAGCGATGCGGCCCTGCAGCGTGTCGATGTCGCCCGAGGTGACGTCGAGCTGCGCGATCGAGCTCGCGACATAGTCGCCGCCGAGTTCGCCGTGGCGCAGATCCTGCCACAGCCGCGTCACGAAGCGCGCGTGCATGTCGGGCCCCTGCTGGCGGAAATCGGGCAGCGAGCATACCTCCCAGAAGCGGGCGACCTGCCCGGGCGTGGTGATGCTGGGTGCGATCTCGGCATCGTCGGCAAGCCGCTTGAGCACGGCAAGGTCGATCGCTTCGGGCGCGGACGCCAGGCCGTCTTCCAGCGGAGGGGCTTCAAGATCGGCGATAAGGGTCGCCAGATTGTCGAAGCGAGGTTCGGCCTCGCGCCAGTACAGCTTCGTCAGCGGCGCGAAGCGGTGCTCTTCGATCGCATAGACTTCTTCGTCGGTGAACGCCGCATCGTGGGCATGGGTGCCCGACAGGGTGCCGAAAGTGCCGTCGCGCTGGTGGCGCCCGGCGCGGCCCGCGATCTGCGCCATTTCAGCCGGCGTCAGGCGGCGCTGGCGAATGCCGTCGAATTTTGAAAGCCCGGCAAAGGCAACATGGTCGATATCGAGGTTGAGGCCCATGCCGATCGCATCGGTGGCGACGAGATAGTCGACCTCGCCTGACTGGTAGAGCGCGACCTGTGCATTGCGGGTCTGCGGCGAAAGCGCGCCCATCACCACCGCTGCGCCGCCCCGAAACCGGCGCAGCATCTCGGCAATGGCGTAGACCTGCTCGGCCGAAAAGGCGACGATCGCGCTGCGCGGCGGGACCCGCGATAACTTGCGGGCTCCGGCGTGACTGAGCGTGGAAAAGCGAGGGCGAGTGACCACCTCCGCCTCGGGCAGCAACTTGCGAACCATCGGTTCGAGTGCGGAAGAGCCCAAAAGCATCGTTTCCTCGCGCCCGCGCGCGTGCAGCAGCCGGTCGGTAAAAATATGCCCGCGCTCGCGGTCTGCGGATAATTGCGCCTCATCGAGCGCGACGAACGCAAGGTCAGCCGTGACGGGCATGGCTTCTGCCGTGCATAGCAGCCAGCGCGCGTCCTTGGGTTCGATCCGTTCCTCGCCGGTGATCAGCGCCACCCGGTTCGCGCCCTTCATGGCGCAGACCCGGTCGTAGACCTCGCGTGCGAGCAGCCGCAGCGGAAAGCCGATCATGCCGCTCGAGTGCGCGCACATCCGCTCGATCGCAAGGTGGGTCTTGCCGGTGTTGGTCGGGCCAAGCACGGCCTTGATCCGCGTGGAGCCGCCGGGCTGAAGATGCGAGGCCATGGCAAGGCGAATGTGGCATCGGCAGTGGCCTCCTGCAAGACCGGGCGGGGCGCGGGATTGCGTCAGTGTCCACAGTATTAGGCTGGATTTAACCTTGAGCAGGCAGAAGGTTGCGGAGTTGGCCCGATCCGTTCGGGCAGAGCCGGGAACGGGGCCCATTGCGCTACGTGCGGAAAATCGATTCAAGCGCGCCGCAATCGGGCGGTGAAGCGGCGCTTTCAAGCTCGATGAAGCTTGAGAGTGCGGCGCTGGCGCGTCTGTGCGGGCAGCTCGAAGCGCGCGTCTCGGCCTTGCGCTCGCATATCGAACATCGCTGCCACGTGATCGAGCTTGCGCCCGATCTTGCGCAGGACATCGGCAGCAAGCGCTGGTTCCGCGGGCTGGGCACGATGCTGGGCCTCAGCCTCGTCGCGGTCTCGTTCTGGCCTGATCTGACCGCCGTCGAAGCAGCGACCGCCATGCCGGTCGACCAGCCGGTGCGCGACGAATTCCGCAGCCAGATGATCATGCCGCTCGCGCTGGGCGCGGACAGCGGCCACCGCATGGGCGCGACCTCGCTGGTCCGGCCGCTGGGATCGACGCCGGAGCGGCCGAGGATCGAGATGGTCGCAACGCTGGGCCAGGGCGACAGCTTCGGCCGCATGCTGCAGCGCGCCGGAGTCGGCGGGAGCGACGTCTCGCGTCTCTCGCAGATGGTGGCGGGTTCTGTGGCGCTCGGCGAAATCGAGCCGGGCACGCAGTTCGACATCACGCTGGGCAAGCGGCCCGGACCGCACTCGGCACGGCCGCTCGCCAATCTCGCATTCCGTGCGCGCTTCGATCTGGAACTGCAGGTCGAGCGCAAGCAGGGCGCGCTGGTGCTCGAACGTCGCCCGATCGCAGTCGATGCCACACCTTTGCGGATTCGCGGGCCGGTGGGCAGCGCCGGTCTCTATCGTTCGGCGCGCGCCGCCGGTGCGCCGCTCAAGGCGATCGCGCAGTATCTGCGTGCGATCGACGAGCATGTCAGCCTTGAAAGCGACATTGGCGCGCAGGACAGTTACGATCTGGTGATCGGCTACAAGCGTTCGGCCAAGGGTGAACGCCAGGTTGGCGAACTGCTCTATGCCGGGCTCGAACACGGCGGCAAGCCGCGCCTGCAGCTCGTGCGCTGGGGCGAAAGCGGCCAATTCTTCGAGGCTTCGGGCATCGGCAAGCAGACCGGCAGCTATTTCCAGCCGGTTGCCGGGCGGATGAGCTCGCGCTTTGGCATGCGCCGCCACCCGATCCTTGGCTACATGCGCATGCATTCGGGCGTCGACTATGCAGCGAGCTACGGCAGCCCGATCGTCGCGGTGAGCGACGGCGTGGTCAGCTATGCTGGACGCCACGGCGGCCACGGCAAATATGTGCGGATCGAGCATGGCGGCGGACTCGGCTCGGGCTATGCCCACATGAGCAGCATTGCGGTCGATCCCGGAAGCCGGGTTCGGGCAGGTCAGGTGATCGGTTATGTCGGCTCGACCGGTCTCTCCACCGGGCCGCACCTGCACTTCGAGGTCTATCGCGGCGATCACAAGATCGATCCGCTTTCGGTGCGGTTCATTTCACGCCCCATGGTCTCGGGTAAGGAACTCGCTGAGTTCAAGGCCCGGCTCAAGGCGCTCCAGTCGGTCGAGGTCGGCAAGGCGCTCGAACCCATCGCGCCGGTGCGCGCCGCCCGAGTCGAGCCCGATCGCGAGATCGAAAGGCTTGCCGACCCAGCAGGCCATTGAAGCCGGGCCGCATTTGCGGCAATCGGCTTTGGATGACTGGCACATTTCCCTCCACCCGGCTGCGCCGCACTCGCGCGAGCGCATGGAGCCGCGCGCTTCACCGCGAAACCCACCTTCGGCCCGACGACCTGATCTGGCCGTTGTTCGTGACCGATGGGCGCGGCGTAGAGGAGCCTATTGCCACCCTTCCCGGGGTTTCGCGCTGGTCAGTCGATCTGATCGGCGCACGCGCGAAGGAAGCGGCAGCGCTGGGGATACCCTGCGTGGCGCTGTTTCCCAACACGCAGCCCGAACGCCGCAGCGAGGACGGGGCAGAGGCGCTCAACCCCGACAACCTGATGTGCCGGGCGGTGCGCGCGATCCGCGATGCGGTGGGCGAAGGCGTGGGCGTGCTGACCGATGTCGCGCTCGATCCCTATACCAGCCACGGGCAGGACGGACTGGTCGACCCTGCGGGCTATGTGCTCAATGACGCTACGGTCGATGTGCTGGTCAGTCAGGCGCTTAACCAGGCTGCGGCCGGCGCGGACATTATCGCCCCCAGCGACATGATGGACGGGCGCGTGGGCGCGATCCGCGCGGCGCTGGAGGCCGAAGGCCGCGCCAATGTCCAGATCATGTCCTATGCCGCCAAATATGCCTCGGCCTTTTACGGACCTTTCCGCGACGCGGTCGGCTCTGGCGGGCTTTTGAAGGGCGACAAGAAAACTTACCAGATGGACCCGGCCAATGCGCAGGAAGCCTTGCGCGAGGTTGCCATGGACCTTGCCGAAGGCGCGGACAGCGTGATGGTAAAGCCCGGCCTGCCTTATCTCGACATCGTCCGCGCAGTGAAGCAGCGCTTCGAGGTGCCGGTCTTCGCCTATCACGTCAGCGGCGAATACGCGATGATCGAGGCCGCCGTTGCCGCCGGCGTGGGCGAGCGCGAGCCGCTGGTCATGGAAACGCTGCTCGCCTTCAAGCGCGCCGGATGCTCGGGCATTCTTACCTATCACGCCCAGTTTGCGGCCCGCATTCTTAGCGGCTGACGCCCTTGATCGAGACCGATCGCCTCATCCTGCGATGCTGGGAGCCGCGCGATGCGGCGCCGTTTGCCGCGCTGAACGCCGACCCCGAAGTGATGGAGCATCTTGGCGGGCCGATCGTTCGTGCTCAGAGCGACGCCGTAATCGCCCGGATTGAAGCGGCGCAGGCAAGCAATGGTCATTGCTTCTGGGCCGTGGAGTGCAAGGCGGATGGCGCGATGATCGGTTTTTGCGGATTGCACCGGCCTGACCATGCTGGAACCAGTGTCGAGGGCGAAGTGGAAATCGGCTGGAGGCTGGCGCGGACGGCGTGGGGACGCGGCTATGCCCTTGAAGCGGCACGGGCGTCGCTCGCCTGGGGCTGGAAAAATACCGATCTTGCCAGGATCGCCGCCTGGACCGTTCCCGCCAATGTCCGGTCATGGGGACTGATGGAGCGGCTCGGCATGGTTCGCCGCCCGGAGCTCGATTTTGCGCACCCGGCGTTCGGGCCCGGCCATCCGCTTTCGCGCCACATCGTTTATATGGCCGAGAGGCCTGGATGAGCCCGAAGGTTCCAGCGGCGCGCGGGTTGTTCGTCGCGACGATCCTGGTCGGCAGCTTCCTGCTGTTCCTTGTGCAGCCGATGGTGGCGCGCATGGCGCTGCCGCGGCTTGGCGGCGCGCCCAATGTCTGGAACAGCGCGATGCTGGTCTATCAGGCGCTGCTCCTCGCGGGCTATGCCTATGCGCACCATGTTGCGCGGCTTGCGCCGGGGCGGCAGGCGGTAATTCACGTTGGGCTGCTGGCGCTGTGCGCGCTCACCCTGCCAATCGCGCTGGCCGCGCCCGGGGCTGCCGCGCCCGGCTGGGAAGTGCTGTGGGTGCCGCTTCTGCTGCTGCTCACGGTCGGCCCGGTGTTCTTCGCCGTGGCGGCCCAGGCGCCGCTGATGCAGCGCTGGTATTCGCTTCACCCCGGCGCTGGCGAGCCTTGGGCGCTCTATGCCGCTTCCAACCTTGGCAGTTTTGCCGGGCTCATGGCCTATCCGCTGCTGGCTGAACCACTGTTCTCGCTCGAACGGCAAAGCGCGGCGTGGAGTGCGGGATACGCCCTGCTGGTGCTGCTAGTGATCGCCTGCGCCTGGTCGCGGCGCGGCCTGGCGCCTGCTCTGGCGCAGCCAGACGCGGGTGAACCGCAAGACGCTGCTCCGCCCCGCTGGCGGCGCACCGCGCACTGGATCGCGCTGTCGGCGGTGCCTTCGGGTCTGATGCTGTCGACTACGACGCATCTCACCACCGACATCTTCGCCATGCCGCTGCTCTGGGTGATCCCGCTGGGCATCTACCTGCTGAGCTTCGTGATCGCCTTTGCCGACAACCGCGACATGGCCTGGGTGTTCGGCATGGTCGCGCCCGGCGTGGTGCTGCTGTGCGGCGGTCTTGCCGCGATGTCGGACAGCTCTGGCGGGTTCCTCGCCGCAATTGCCAGCGTCTTGCTGCTGCTCAGCGTTTCGATCAGCCTGCATGCGCGGTTATACGAGCTGCGCCCCGGTGCGCAGCATCTCACCGCGTTCTACCTTGCGATGTCGATCGGCGGCGCGCTGGGCGGGGCCTTCGCCGCGCTTGTTGCGCCCGCATTGTTCGACTGGGTGTGGGAGCATCCCCTGCTGGTGCTCGCTGCTGCGGCGCTGATGCCCTTGCCCTCGCTGCTCAATTGGCGGCGGATGGACGGTCTCGACCCGCAAATGGCGTGGCTCGCGGCGCTTGCGTTCGTGGCGGCGGCCGCGCTGATCGCGTGGATGCTGCACACTGTCGTTTCAGAGCAGCAAACCGGCCCGCACCGCGTGTTCCTGACGATGATGCTGTGCGGAATGGGCCTCCTGCTCACCGCCTGGCGCGCGCTGTTCATTGCGGTGCTGGCGGCGCTGATGCTGGCGCAGGGCGGGGTGACGACCCTCGAAACCTCGCTGTCAGGTGCGCGCAGCCGCAGCTACTTCGGCATCTACACGGTGCGAAACGATCGTGTCGCAAAGCTGCGCGAACTGGTCCACGGCACGACGCTGCACGGCTTGCAATCGACCGATCCGGCGCGCTCGCGCGAGCCGACTACCTATTACGGCGCGACCTCGGGCGCAGGGTTGGTGCTGGCCTCTGCCGAGGCGCTTCACGGCCCCGATGCGCGGATCGGCGTGGTCGGGCTCGGCACAGGGACGCTGGCCTGCTACCGGCGCAAGGACCAGGACTGGACGTTTTTCGAGATCGATCCAGAGGTTGTCTCCTTTTCGCGCGGCGGCGTGTTCACTTATCTCGAGATCTGTGCTCCAGACGCGAAGATCGTGCTTGGCGATGCGCGAATCACTTTGGGCGAGCAGCCGCGCGGCAGCTTCGACGTGCTGGCGATCGACGCTTTCTCGTCCGATGCGATCCCGCTGCACCTGATCACCCGCGAGGCGATCGAGGTTTATCTGCGCGCACTTTCGCGTGACGGCGTAATCGTGCTGCACATCTCCAACCGCTTTGTCGAACTCGAACCGGTTGTCGCCGCGATTGCCCGCGATCTTGGCCTGGCGGCAGGCCTGCGCGAAGACGAGCCGGAAGACAGGTCGCGTCTGACCGGATCGGCCTGGATCGCGTTGGCGCGTGACCCGAACACCATCGAAGCGCTTGCGCAAGCCTCGCCCGATGCGCCATGGGTCGAGCTGTCCGCTGCGGCGAAGCGCGCCTGGACCGACGATCGCGCCTCGGTCCTGCCGTTCATCCGCTGGAACAGACTGCTGGGGAAGCTATGACCGCGACACGCACCGACATCACCATCGCCGGCATTCATGGCAAGATGCCGCGCATCCATTCGAGCGCCTTCATCGCGCCGGGCTGCCGGATCATCGGCGACGTCGAGATCGGGGCGGACGCAAGTATCTGGTACAACTGCGTGGTTCGCGGCGACGTCAACCGCATCGTGATCGGCGCGCGCAGCAACATCCAGGACGGCACCGTCGTCCATTGCGACAGCGCCAAGGAAGGCCGCGGGCAGGGCTTCGCCACCCTGATCGGCGAAGACGTGCTGGTGGGCCACATGGCGATGCTCCACGGCTGCACGCTCGAGCCGGGATCGTTTGTCGGGCTTGGCTCGATCGTCATGGATGGCTGCGTCATCGAGAGCGGCGGCATGCTGGCTGCGGGCGCGATGCTGACCGCGGGCAAGCGCATCGGGGCGCGCCAATTGTGGGTCGGCCGCCCGGCCAAGCACCTGCGCGATCTCGACGATGCGGCGGTGGCGGGCAACCGCCTGGGCGTGACGATGTATGTCGAGAACGGGCGCGCGCACAAGCAGGCCAACGGTCTGGGCTAAGCCGCGTGGCGCGCCCCAGGATTGCCTTGCCCGATGCGGCGGCGGTGCGGGCGCTGGCAGACGACGAGGGCCGCATCGCGGTCCGGGTCACCCCCGGCGCACGGAGCGAATCGCTTGAAATCGCAAGCGGCGCATTGGCCGCGAAAGTCCGCGCCAAGCCGCAGGACGGCGCGGCCAACGCTGCGGTGACACAGCTTCTTGCCGCTGCGCTCGGCATGGCGCCATCACGGCTCGAACTGGTGCGCGGGGCAAGCTCGCGAGAGAAGCTGTTCCGGATAACCGGCTAGGCGGCGGGTTCAATCCCGGCCCATGCCCAGCGCGAGCTCGCCAAGCACCTTGCCCATTGCTTCGGCAAGGTCGGCAGGCTCGGGCGCGACATCGGCGACGGCGCGGCGCATCGCCTCGGCCCATTGCCCGGCGACGGCCTTTGAGATGACATATGGCTTGTGCGCGCTCATCATGCATTTGCCGGGGTTCTGCTCGAACCAGTCGCGCGGGCCGCCTGCCCAGCCTGCGAGGAACAGCGGTAGTGATTTGCGCATCGGCGCAAGGTCGGCCGCATGCATGGCGCGAAGCTGTGCGTAAGCCGGGTCGCTGTCCATCAGGTCGTAGAAACGCTCGCAGATCGCCTCGAATGTGGCGTGCCCGCCGAGGCGGTCGAATGGCGTGGTCGGCGCGGTTTGTGCGGTGGCGGTCGCGGTGGCCAAGCTTGCTCTCCGTCGATGTGTTCTGGTTAGCCGGCGCATATACCCTGCGCCGCCAGCAGACGTTGATCGCGATCAATCCCTGATGAGGGAGCGCAGCGACTCGATCCGGTCTGCCTCGTGCGCGGGCTTGTCTTCGCGGATGCGGTTGATGCGCGGAAACCGCATGGCCAGCCCGGACTTGTGCCGCTTGTTTTCGTGAACCGAATCGAAGGCGACCTCGAACACGAGGCTCTTGTCGGTTTCGCGAACCGGGCCGAATCGGTTCACCGTGTGGTTGCGGACATGGCGGTCGAGAAATTTGAGTTCCTCGTCGGTAAAACCGAAGTAGGCCTTGCCCACGGGCAGCAATTCCGCACCGGCGTCGGGATCGCCGTCCCAACAGCCGAACGTGTAATCCGAATAGAACGAACTGCGTTTGCCCGAGCCGCGCTGCGCGTACATCAGCACGCAATCGACCAGCAGCGGATCGCGTTTCCACTTGTACCATAGCCCCGTGCGGCGACCCGCGACATAGGGGCTGTCGCGCCGCTTGAGCATCACGCCCTCGATCGCTTCGTCGCGGGCACCCGCGCGGATTTCGGAAAGCTGGGCGAAGTCCTCGGCGGGAATCAGGCCGGAGAGATCGAAACGCTGCGGATCGAGTTCTTCTATCAGCGCTTCGAGCCGCTCGCGCCGTGCGCTCCACGGCAGGGCGCGCAGGTCCTCGCCGCCGATGATGAGCGCGTCGTAAAGCCGCACGAAGGCCGGATAGTCGGCCAGCATCGCCTTGCTGACCGCCTTGCGCCCAAGCCGCTGCTGCAAGGCGTTGAAACTCGCCGCGCCGCCCTGCTCCCCGCCCTGATGCGCGCCGCGCACCAGCAATTCGCCGTCGAGCACGGCTGGAAAATCGAGCGCGGCGGCGATCTCGGGGAAGGTGTGCGAGATGTTGTCGCCCGAGCGCGAATAGAGCCGGGTCTCGCCGCCGGCATGGACCAGTTGCACCCGAATCCCGTCCCATTTCCACTCGGCGGCATAGTCCGCCAGATCGACCGCGATATCCTCAAGCGGGTGGGCCAGCATGAACGGGCGGAACAGCGGGACCAGTTCGCCCGAGGGCGCGGGCGCTCCGTGCGCTGCCCAGGCGAACAGCGCGGCATAAGGCGGCGACTGCCCGTGCCAGTATTCCTCCACGTCTTCGACTGGGACAGCGAAGGCCTGCGCGAAGGCAACCTTGGCAAGCCGCGCCGAAACGCCGATCCGCATGGCGCCGGTCGCCAGCTTGATGACGGCGTAGCGGCCGTTGGCATCGAGCCGGTCGAGCAGGCGCGGCAGGTCTGGCGCCACCGAAGCACGCGTCATCGCGGCAAGGATGCGTACTGTCTCGTCAAGGCCGGGTTCGGCCTCGCGCGGGCCGACCGGTTCGGGCCAGAGCAGGCTCACGGTCTCGGCCGAATCGCCAACATAGTCGCGCGACAGGGCATAGAGCACCGGATCGACCCGCTCGGTCATGAGATTTCGGATCGAGGCGGATTTCACCGCCGGAAAATCGAGCGCGCCGGTCAGCGCCGCCACCGCCCAGCCGCGATCGGGATCGGGGGTCGTGCGCAGGTAATCGACGATCAGCTCGAGCTTGCCATTGCGCGATGCGGTATAGACCAGCCGGTCGATCAGCGCCGAGAAGGCCCGCACGTCAATCGTCCTCGTCTTCGTAGCCGACCAGCGCGAGCGCCCGCGCCTGCCGCTGGCGGAGCTGGCACCAGCGTAGCAGGGCTTCCTCGCGGCCATGAGTCACCCAGGTCTGCGCTGGATCGATATCCTCGATGGTCTGGGTGAGCTCCTGCCAGTCGGCATGGTCGGAAATGATCAACGGCAGTTCGACGCCGCGCTGGCGGGCGCGCTGACGCACCCGCATCCAGCCCGAGGCCATGGCGGTGAGCGGATCGGGCAGCCGGCGGCTCCAGCGGTCGGACAGCGCCGAAGGCGGGCACAGCACCACCGCGCCGCGCAGCTCATCCTTGCGCGCGTCGGCGACGAGCCGCAGTTCGCCGAGTTCCACGCCAAGCTCCTCGTAGAGCCGGCACATTCGTTCGAGCGCGCCGTGCAGCCAGATCGGATCATGGTATCCGGCGCGGCGCAGTTCGGCGATGACGCGCTGCGCCTTGCCCAGCGCATAGGCGCCAACCAGCACGCAGCGATCTGGGTTGGCGTCGCGGGCAATCAATAGCTTGCCGACTTCCTCCTCGACCGGGGGGTGGAGAAACACCGGCAGGCCGAAGGTCGCCTCGGTGATCAGCACGTCGCAGGGCGTCACCGCGAAGGGAGCGCAGGTCGGGTCCGGGCGGCGCTTGAAATCGCCGGTGACGACAACTCGCTCGCCGACATGTTCAAGCAGGATCTGCGCCGATCCCAGCACATGGCCTGCGGGCAGCCAGGTGGCGCTGACGCCGCCGCCAAGCGCCATCGTCTCGCCGTAATGCGCCGCCACCGCGCCATCGCGGGTGTTGTAGCGCAGGTCCATGATCGCCAGTGTTTCAGGCGTCGCCACGGTCTCGCCGTGTCCGCCCCGCGCATGATCGGCGTGGCCATGCGTAATGAGCGCGCGCTCGACGGGCCGCGCCGGGTCGATCCAGCAATCGGCGGGAACGACGTGGATGCCCCAGGGTTCGGCCCTGATCCAAGAGAGGCTTGCCGTCATCATGCATAAATGGGGCGGAACGCTTGTGGTTCCACCCCATCATATGTGCCGTATTGACGCCGCAGCGTGGCCTCAGTCGGCGTCGCCGCCGTCGCTGCTGGTTTCGGGCTTCTTCACCGCCGTCTTTTTCGAGGCCTTCTTGGGCCGGACCGTCTTGGGCGGGGCCGGGCTCATCTCGAACGAAAGTGCGTCATCCTTGACCGAGACATGCACCTCGCCGCCTGAGGCAAGCTTGCCGAACAACAATTCCTCGGCGAGCGGTTGCTTGACCTTCTCCTGGATCAGGCGCGCCATCGGCCGCGCGCCATAGAGCTTGTCATAACCGCGTTCGCCCAGCCATTCGCGCGCATCGCTGTCGCACTGGATGTGCACGTTCTGCTCGGCCAGTTGCAGTTCGAGCTGGAGGATGAACTTGTCGACCACGCGGCTGACCGTGTCCTTGCCGAGATAGGCGAACGGAACGATCGCATCGAGCCGGTTGCGGAACTCAGGCGAGAACATCTGCTTTACCGCTTCGTCGCTCGCGTCTTCCTTCGACACGTCGCCGAAACCGATGCCCTGGCGCGCCATGTCCGACGCGCCAGCATTGGTGGTCATGATCAGCACGACATTGCGGAAATCGACGGTCTTGCCATGGTGGTCGGTGAGCCGTCCGTTGTCCATCACCTGCAGCAGGATGTTGAACAGATCGGGGTGCGCCTTCTCGATCTCGTCAAGCAGCAGCACGCAGTGCGGCTGCTGATCGATCGCATCGGTGAGCAGGCCGCCCTGATCATAGCCGACATAGCCCGGAGGCGCGCCGATCAAGCGGCTGACCGAGTGCCGCTCCATGTATTCGGACATGTCGAAGCGCTGGATCGGAATGCCCATGATCGAGGCAAGCTGCTTGGCAACTTCGGTCTTGCCGACGCCGGTCGGACCGGAAAACAGGAACGAGCCGATAGGCTTATCGGGATCGCGCAGACCCGCGCGCGACAGCTTCATCGCGGTGGAGAGGACGTCGATAGCCTTGTCCTGCCCGAACACGACCCGCTTGAGGTCCTTGTCGAGCGAGCCAAGCGCCTTCTTGTCGTCGCTGCTGACCGACTTGGGCGGGATGCGCGCCATGGTCGCGATGACCTGTTCGATCTCGCGCGCGGTGATGGTCTTCTTGCGGCGGCTGGGCGGCACCAGCATCTGCATCGCGCCGACCTCGTCGATCACGTCGATCGCCTTGTCGGGCAGCTTGCGGTCGTTGATGTAACGCGCCGAAAGCTCGACCGCGGTCTTGATCGCATCGGGGGTGTACTTGACCTTGTGGTGTTCCTCAAAGGCGGTGCGCAGGCCCTTGAGGATCTTGATCGTGTCCTCAATGGTCGGCTCGTTGACGTCGATCTTCTGGAACCGGCGCAGCAGCGCGCGGTCCTTCTCGAAGTGGTTGCGGAATTCCTTGTAGGTGGTCGAGCCAATGCAGCGGATCGAACCGCCGCTGAGCGCGGGCTTGAGCAGGTTCGAGGCGTCCATCGCCCCGCCCGACGTGGCGCCCGCGCCGATCACGGTGTGGATCTCATCGATGAACAAAACCGCGTGCGGCATCTTTTCCAGCTCGGCGACGACTTGCTTGAGCCGTTCCTCGAAATCGCCGCGATAGCGGGTGCCCGCCAGCAGGCTGCCCATGTCGAGCGAATAGATCACCGCTTCGGCCAGCACCTCGGGCACGTCGCCTTCGACGATCTTGCGCGCGAGGCCTTCGGCGATCGCGGTCTTGCCGACGCCGGGATCGCCGACATAGAGCGGGTTGTTCTTCGAACGGCGGCACAGGATCTGGATCGTCCGGTCGACCTCCGGTCCGCGCCCGATCAGCGGATCGACCTTTCCGGCCAGCGCCTTTTCATTGAGGTTGACGGTGAACTGGTCGAGCGCCGAATCCTTCTTGTTCTTCGGGTCCGCCTTTTCCTCGACCTGCGGGGCCTGTTCCTCGCTGCCCTTGGGGCTGCGGTCCTCGAGCTTGCGGCCGCCCTTGCCGATGCCGTGGCTGATGAAGCTCACCGCATCGAGCCGGCTCATGTCCTGCTGCTGGAGGAAATAGACCGCATAGGAATCGCGCTCGGAAAACAGCGCGACCAGCACATTTGCGCCGGTCACCGTGTCCTTGCCCGAGCTCTGCACATGCAGGATGGCGCGCTGGATCACGCGCTGGAAACCCGCCGTGGGCGCCGGATCGCCCTTTTCCTCGGTCTTGAGCGACTGGTATTCCTGGTCGAGATACTGGCGCACCACGTCGCTCAGATCGCCGAGATCGACGCCGCACGCCTCCATCACCTGCGCCGCATCGGCATCGTCGATCAAGGCGAACAGCAGATGCTCGAGCGTGGCATATTCGTGGCTGCGCTCGCTGGCGTGACTCAGCGCGGCGTGCAGGGTCTTTTCAAGGCTTTGCGCGAAACTGGGCATTGTGGTGGTACTTTCGCTGGCGGATTTTGTTCCGGCTTAGAGTGGATTGCCGAAACGCTTGGTGAACGGGTTCGATATAGGACGGCAGGGCGCGATTGCGAGAAAGGGCGCCCGGCGGGTCTTCAGCTTTTTCGCCTGAACATGTCTTCGGCGGCGCGCATATAATCGGCCGCCCTGGCGCGGTGAGCGGCGATCCGCGCCAGTTCCGCTTCGAGGAGCGCGACACGCGCATCAAGTTCGCCCAGCGAATAGCTCTCGAGGCTTTCGCCGGCCAGGAGGCTCGCGGCCCCGAAGCTGCCTTCGGGCATACGCGGCTTGGGTCGATCTTCGTCGTCCATTGTTGCACTGCATCCAATGCTATTCGCTTGCTGTCAAGCGAGCCGGGAGTTAGTCCCCAGCGTCGAATTGGGGGCAATACCGAAACGACATGGCCGATCACTCCTCAGCAACGATGACTGCGGCTCATTTCGCCGCGCCGGGCGGTCCCGAGGTGCTGCGCGCTTGCGATTGGCCGGTGCCAGGCCCCGGTCCCGGCGACGTGCTGATCGAGGTTGCCTTTGCCGGCCTGAATCAGGCGGACACGATGCAGCGCAAGGGGCTTTATCCGCCGCCGCCGGGCGCTTCGCAGGTGATCGGGCTCGAAGTGTCGGGCACCATCGTCGCTATCGGTGAAGGCGTCGATCCGGCGATGCAGGGGCAACAGGTCTGCGCGCTGGTCGCGGGCGGCGGTTATGCACAATTCTGCCTCGCCAAGGCTGCGCATTGCCTGCCGGTTCCCAAGGGGCTGACGCTGGCCGAGGCGGCGGCCTT
Source organism: Sphingomonadaceae bacterium (assembly GCA_947477745.1). Lineage (GTDB taxonomy): Bacteria > Pseudomonadota > Alphaproteobacteria > Sphingomonadales > Sphingomonadaceae > Novosphingobium. The sequence goes on from CANJUF010000002.1 coordinate 162,244, forward strand.
GCCCGAAACGCTTTTCACCGTGTGGCACAACGTGTTCGAGCGCGGCTGGGCGCGCGACGGCGAAACCCTGCTGGTTCACGGCGGCACCAGCGGCATCGGCACCATGGCGATCGATCTGGGCAGGCTGTTCGGCCTCAGGGTCATCGTCACCTGTGGCAGCAAGGCGAAATGCGAGCGCGCGCTGGCGCTCGGCGCGGCGCATGCGATCAACTACAACGAGGCCGACTTCGTCGAGGAAGTGGCCCGGATCACCGGCGGCAAGGGGGTCGAGATCGTGCTTGATCTGGTCGCGGGCGACTATGTGCCGCGCAACCTCAAATGCCTTGCCGAGGACGGCCGCCATGTCACCATCGCCATTCAGGGCGGCGCCAGCGCGGCGCTCAACATGGCCGTGGTGATGACGCGGCGCTATACCCTCACCGGATCGACGCTGCGCCCCCGCTCGGACGAGTTCAAGGCCCTGCTGGCGCAGGAGATCGCCGCAAATGCCTGGCCCTTCGTCGAAAGCGGGCAGCTACGCCCGGTGATGGACAGCGTGTTCCCGCTGGCCGACGCCGCCGAGGCCCATGCGCGAATGGAAGCGGGCCAGCATATCGGCAAGATCGTGCTGGAGATGTGATGGAAAAGCTCACCCTCCACGAGGACCCGCGCAGCGGCAACTGCTACAAGATACGGCTCACCGCGGCGCTGCTGGGCCTGCCGCTCGAGCGGGTGCAGTACGACATCATGAAGGGCGAGACGCGCACGCCCGATTTCCTCGCAAAGGTCAACGCCAACGGGCGCATCCCTGTCTTGCAGATCGGCGAGCAGTTCCTGCCCGAAAGCAACGCCGCCTGCTGGTATCTCGCCGAGGGCAGCAGCCTGATCCCTTCGGACCGGTTCAACCGCGCGGACATGCTGCGCTGGATGTTCTTCGAGCAGTACAATCACGAACCGAACATCGCGACGCTGCGCTTCTGGCTGCTGTTTGTCGGCGAGGCCAGGCTAACCCAGTTCCAGCGCGACCAGATCATGGCCAAGCGCGCCGGCGGCGAACAGGCGCTGCAACTGATGGACGATCATCTCGCCGCGCATGACTGGCTGGCGGGCGGCGCCCTGTCGATCGCGGACGTCGCGCTTTATGCCTACACCCACGTGTGCGAGGCGGGCGGCTTCCGTCTGCGAGACTATCCGGCAATCTGTGCCTGGCTGGGACGCATCGAGGCGCAGCCGGGCTATGCGGCGATGGATTGAAGGGCGGTCCATCGCGTACTTGCCCTGACACCGGACTTGTCCTACATTGAAGCCACACGGCCGCTCCGCAAAGGGGCGGCCCTTTGCGTTTTTGACGGAGATGACGATGTCCCAGCCCGCCCCCCTGATGCCGCACGCCACCGCGTCCTGGCTGGTGGATACCACGGCTCTGAGCTTCGAACAGATTGCCGAGTTCTGCGGTCTGCATATCCTCGAAGTGCAGGCCATGGCCGACGATCTCGCCAGCAGCAAATATACCGGGCGCGATCCGGTGCGCGCGGGCGAACTGACCATGGAAGAGATCGAAAAGGGCCAGGCCGACCCCAGCTATTCACTGAAGATGCAGAAGGCGCCAGTCAATGTCAGCCGCACCAAGGGCCCGCGCTATACGCCGGTGTCCAAGCGGCAGGACAAGCCCGACGGCATCGCCTGGATCCTGCGCCATCATCCCGAAATCTCGGACGCGCAGATCGGCAAGCTGATCGGCACCACCCGCACCACGATCAGCGCGATCAAGGAGCGCACTCACTGGAACATCCAGAACATCCAGGCCAAGGATCCGGTCACGCTTGGCCTGTGCTCGCAGCGCGAACTCGATGCCGTGGTGGCCAAGGCTGCGAAGAAGGCGGGCCTTGTCGATGACGGCTCGGGTACGGCCGATCTCGGCAGCGACCGGGCAGCGCTGATCGAGGAACTGCGGGCAGAGCGTGATGCGGCGGTCAAGGCTGCGGGCGAAGCCGCACAAGAAGCCGAGGCCGAGGCCTGGCTCGTGGCGAAGCGCGCCGCCGAAGCCGAAGCCGAGCAGGGCGCAGGCGAGCCCAGGTTCTGATAGCCTCGATACGGCTCCGGCTGCACTTGCCTGAAACGCCGATGCGCTCCACTTAGGACGCATGGAGAGGATCGGCCCTGATATCTGGCGAACCCGCTACGCGCATCCGTGCGAGTGGGACCAGACCTTCGCGCCGCTGTCGCTGCCGCGCATGCTCGAAGACAGCGCGGCCGCGCGCGGCGATGCGCCGCTCGTCGATTTTCTGGGTCGGCGCTATTCCTATCGGCAGATCCTTGCCGAAGCACGCCGCTTCGCCGCCGGCCTGCAGCGCGCGGGCCTGACCAAGGGCGACCGCGTCGGGCTGTTCCTGCCGAATGTGCCGATCTACCTTTCCGCCTATTACGGCGCGATGATCGCGGGCTGCACCGTGGTCAATTTTTCGCCGCTCTATTCGGTCGACGAACTCGCGGCGCAGGTCGCCGATTCGGGCACGCGGCTGATGGTCACCGTCGATGTGCCCGCGCTGCTGCCCACTGCGCGCGCGGTGCTGCGCGGCTCGCAGCTCGAAACCCTGGTTGTCGGCCGGTTCGCGACGATGCTTCCGTTCTGGAAGGGGCTTGGCATGCGGCTGCTGCGCCGCAAGGCCCTCTCGCCAGTTCCCGATGAGCCGGGCCTTGCGCAGTGGCGTGCGTTCCTGAGCAATACGCCGCCTGCGCCGGTCGCCATCGATCCGCTCACCGATATCGCCTTGCTGCAATACACAGGCGGCACCACCGGCACCCCCAAGGGGGCAATGCTCTCGCACCAGAACCTCACCGCCAACGCCCGGCAAGTCGTCGCCATCGATCCCGAGCACGGAACGCGCGATGTCATCGTCGGCGGCTTGCCGCTGTTTCATGTGTTCGCCAACACCTGCGTGCTTAATCGCACCGTCGCGATCGGCGGGATGATCGCCATGCTGCCGCGCTTCAATGCCGCCCAGGCGCTCGAGGTGCTCGACCGGGTCGATGCCACCTCGTTCCCCGGCGTGCCGACCATGTATCAGGCGCTGCTCGACGATCCCGCAATGGGCGCGACCGACTTCGCCAGCCTCAAGGTCTGCATTTCTGGCGGCGCGGCGCTGTCCGGGCCGGTCAAGGAGCGCTTCGAGCAGGCGACGGGCGCGCGTCTGATCGAAGGCTACGGCCTGACCGAAAGTTCGGGCGTGGTCGCCACCAATCCCTTCGACGGCGACGACCGCACCGGCACGATTGGCCACCCGCTGCCCGCCACCGATCTACGGCTGGTCGACAAGGAGGATCCCACCCGCGATGCCCCGCCGGGCGAACCGGGCGAGCTGGTGGTGAGGGGCCCGCAAATCATGCTGGGCTACTGGAACCGGCCCGAGGCCGCCGCCGACATCTTTGCTGTGATCGAGGGAGAGCGCTGGCTGCGCACCGGCGACATCGCCGAAATCGACGCCGATGGCTATGCGCGCATCGTCGATCGCAGCAAGGACATGATCGCGGTGGGCGGCTTCAAGGTGTTCCCAAGCCAGGTCGAGGCGGTGCTGCTCGACCATCCGGCGGTCAAGGAAGCGCTCGTGATCGGCGTCGCCGATGCCTACCACGGCGAGATGCCGCGCGCTTATGTCTCGCTGCAACCGGGGGCCGAGGCCGATGGCGCCGAGTTGGCCGAATGGCTCAACGCGCGTGTCGGCAAGCACGAGCGGGTGGACAGCGTGGTCGTGCGCGGCGAGCTGCCCAAGACGATGATCGGCAAGCTTGACCGCAAGGCACTGCGTGCGGAAATTGCAAAGTCGTCTTGAGCTGAAACGCGCCTATTCCGCAGCGTCGGAGAGGATCAGCACGTTTTCGGAAGGCACCTGCGCCGCCGCGCTTTTCGTCGAGCCGTAAGGCGAAAGCCGCCCGTCGACGATCGCGCCCTGCTCGATCGTGAGCGCATCGTAATGCACGTCGCCGGTGATGCGGGCGGACTTGAGGATCACCAGCTGACCGCAAGTGATCGAGCCTTCGATATGGCCGGAAAGCCGCGCTGACTTGGCGGAAATGGAGCCGGTGATCCTGCTGGTTTCGCCTTGGACCAGCGATTCGCAGGTGATGTCGCCATCAACCGCGCCGTCGATATGCAGGTCGGACGATGCCGAGATATCGCCCTTGATGGCGAGATCGCCACCAAGCACCGAAAACGATTGTCCGGACCCGCTACGCGTCGTGGCCATCGACTTATTCTCCGTTGATTTGTTCCGGGTGAACATCGCGTCCCTTTTCGAGGAATGGCCGGGGATTGACCGGGCGGCCGCCAATACGCACTTCGAAATGCAGATGTGGTCCGGTCGAGCGGCCGGTGCTGCCGATCGCACCGATCGTGTCGCCAGCCGCTACCGACTGGCCAAGCACCGCACCGATACGCGACATGTGCGCATAGCGGGTCATCAGTCCATTGCCGTGATCGATCTCGACGCAGTTGCCGTAGCCTTGCTTGCGTCCGGCGAAGGAAATAGTGCCTTTGGCCGCGGCATAGATCGGCGCACCGATCGGCCCCTTGAAATCAAGCCCGGCATGGAAAGCCGCGCCGCCGTTGATCGGGTCGGAGCGATAGCCGAAGCCGGAGGAGATATAGTCCATCCGCGCCGGATGAACCTACGGGATGCCGGCAAGGCCGCGCTCAAGCGTGTCCATGCGCGCGAGGCTGAGCCCGAGGCGCTCGAAGCGCGGATCGAGCGATCCATCGCGGCTGGTGGCGAGGCTCACAAAGGGGCCGCCCTTCGCCTCGTTGCTGTCCATTGTGGCAATGAGCGAGGCAGGATTGAGGCCGAGTTTGGCGATGGCGCCTGCCGCGATCCTGGCGCGGCGGTCGGCATAGCGGGTCAGGCGCTCGACAAAGGCAAGCTGGCGCGCTTCGATGCGGGCGAGGCCGGTCGCCTCGGGCAGCGCGCTGCTGACCTTGTCGACGGTGCGCTGCGCTTCGGTGGTGCTGTCGCTGACGGTGTCGTCGGCGCCCGCCTCGACGGGCAGGTTGCCGATATGCGATTCTACCATGCGCTCGACGAACGACTGGCGGCGGGCAAGATCGTCGGCCACCGAATCGAGCCCGCTGCGGTACTGCTGCACGCGGCTTTCGGCATTGGCGACCCGCGCCTCGCGGTCGAGCAGGCTCAGCCGGTCACGCTCGGCATTGTAGCGCGCCGCCGAAGCGATGATCATGGTGACGGCCCAGCCGAGCAGCAGCGCTACCGCCAGGGTTGCGGCAATCGCCTGCAAACGCGAAGAAATCTTGACGAATCGCACTTGCCCCTGCGACCGCATGATAAACTCGCGATCGGGGAACAGGGTTTTCAGATGTCGCCCCAGCGACCCCCCAGCCAAAACCTTCAAAGCAACCCCGCCGAGCAATGACCTTGCCTCTGCGCAAGAGACAAGGCGGCTAGCAGCGGGTTTGCTAACATGCGAGTCCGGATAGTATCACCTTGGAAGTATTGCGGGGTGAACCGAGCCGGGGCCACGATGAACCGTTTATGAACGAGGGAACTTAACTTCGGCTCGGGCGACAGGCCAGATTCGGGCGATGACATGGACGGTGGCCAAAGCCAGGCAAAATCGCTAGGCAAATTCCATGACTGTTCAGACCCCCGTATCGATCGATCAATCGGAGCAGGTTGATCAGCTTGTCGCCCGGCTCGGCGCTGAGGGTCGCGCGGCGCAGCGTGCTTTGGCGAGGCTGACCGATGCCGACAAGGCGATGGCGCTTCGCGCGGCGGCGCGCTCGATCCGCGAACGTGAAGCCGAAATCCTCGCTGCAAATGCGCTCGACATCGCGGCGGGCGAAGCAAGCGGCCTAGGCGCGGCCATGCTCGACCGGCTGCGGCTCGATTCCGCCCGGCTCGCGGGTATTGCCGCTGCGGTGGAGCAGGTCGCCTCGCTGCCCGATCCGGTCGGCGAGGTGATCGATACGGCCACGCGGCCCAATGGCCTCGCGCTATCACGGGTGAGGGTGCCGATCGGGCTGATCGGCATCATTTATGAGAGCCGCCCCAACGTGACGGTCGACGCCGCTGCCCTGTGCCTGCGTTCGGGCAATGCCACGCTGCTGCGCGGCGGCAGCGAAGCGGTCAATTCCAACCGCGCGCTGCATTCAGCCTTTGTCGCCGGGATCGAAGCCGAGGGCATTCCCGCCGCAGCCGTCCAGCTCATGCCGACGCAGGACCGTGCTGCGGTAGGCGCGATGCTGGCCGCTGCCGGGGTGATCGACATGATCGTGCCGCGCGGCGGCAAGAGCCTGGTCGAGCGGGTACAGGCCGATGCGCGGGTTCCGGTGCTCGCCCATCTCGACGGCATCTGCCACACCTATGTCCATTCCTCCGCCAATCCGGACATGGCGCGCGAAATCGCGCTTAACGCCAAGATGCGGCGCACCGGCATCTGCGGGGCGATGGAAACGCTGCTTATCGACGCGCGCTTCGCCGCAGCTTCGCAGGTCGCCGCGGCGCTGATCGATGCCGGCTGCGAGCTGCGCGGCGATGCGCGAGCCTGTGCGCTCGATCCGCGCATCGGGCCGGCGAGCGCCGAGGACTGGGACACCGAATATCTCGACGCCGTGCTCTCACTGGCCATCGTCGACGGCCTCGACGAAGCCCTCGCGCATATCGAGCGTCACAGCTCGGGCCATACCGAAGCGATCGTCACGCAGGACGAGGAGGCCGCCGAGCGGTTCCTCGCCGAGGTCGACAGCGCGATAGTCATGGTCAACGCCTCCACCCAGTTTGCCGACGGCGGCGAGTTCGGGCTGGGCGCGGAGATCGGCATCGCCACGGGGCGGCTGCATGCGCGCGGCCCGGTCGCGCTGGAAGGACTGACGACGTACAAGTGGCTGGTGCGCGGCACGGGCCAGCTCAGACCCTGACAGCCTTGCCCTCCCCTCGCCGCCGCCGCGTTGGCCTGCTCGGCGGCAGCTTCAACCCGGCGCATGGCGGCCACCGGCGCATATCCCTGTTCGCGCGCCAGGCCCTTGGCCTCGACGAGATCTGGTGGCTGGTCTCGCCGGGCAATCCGCTCAAAGACGCGTGCACCATGGCGCCGCTGAGCGCCCGCTTCGCTTCGGCCAGGGCGCAGGCGCGGCGCGCGCCGATCCGCGTCACCGTGATCGAGCGCGATCTCGGCACGCGCTATACTGTCGACACGTTGCGCGCGATCCGGCGGCGCTGGCCCAGGCTCGACTTCGTTTGGCTGATGGGCACCGACAATCTCGCGCAGTTCGACCGCTGGAAGCACTGGCGCGACATTGCGCGATCGATGCCGATTGCGGCAATCGCCAGACCGGGTTATGATGGTGCTGCTGTCGCGAGCCCCGCGATGGCCTGGCTCAGGCGATACCGGACCTCTGCGACCAGCTTGCACCGACCGGAAAGGTGGAGCGCTCCAACCCTGGTGCTCTTGCAATTCGACCCTGACAGGCGCTCGGCGACTGAGCTTCGCCGCGACGACCCGGACTGGGCCAGCCGCTGGTCGAACCGCTTCCAGCGCGATGGTGTGACGCATCGCCGCGTTGTGCCGGAACACGCCGAGCCAGTTCCTTTTGCTCCAAAGCGAATGTCCGGTAAGCCCCGGTGATCCTTGCCGCACTTCCCGGTCTGCGGACCACAGCGGCGTTCCGCCCCACATCCAATTCAAACCCCGCGCGCAGACCGGTGACGCGTCACCGGCATGCCGCTTTCCGATCCGGAGAGAACGAGACCTAGATGAATCAAGCGCAGACCCAGCCGGTCAAGGCCGCCGCTGCCGACTTGTCCCGCACGCGGGACACCGAGACCCTTCTTGCCCTCACGCTCGAATCGCTCGACGATGATCAGGCGCAGGACGTGGTATCGATCCCGCTGGAGGGCAAATCCAGCATCGCCGACCACATGATCGTCGCTTCGGGCCGGTCGAGCCGCCAGGTGACCGCGATCGCGCAGAAGCTGGCCGAACGGATCAAGCATTCGGGCCTCGCCAAGCCGCGCATCGAGGGGCTGCCCGCCGCCGACTGGGTGGTGGTCGACGCCGGAGACGTTGTCGTGCACCTGTTCCGCCCCGAGGTTCGCGGCTTCTACAACCTCGAGCGCATGTGGGGCTTCGGCGACGCTGCCAGCGGTACGGCCTGACGCTTGAAAATGGCGTAGCACCGGGCCGGGTTGAGAACCAATGCTGCTTCACGTCATCGCCCGCGGCAAGATCGGCCGCTCGCCCGAGGCCGACATGTTCAAGCGCTATGCAAAGCGCATTTCCTGGCCCTTTCGCCACACCGAACTGCCCGAGAGCGGCGGCAAGCTCCCTGATCCGCAAACGCCGTGCCGCATGGTCCTGCTCGACGAGCGCGGCGAGCAGATAAGCTCCGAGCAATTCGCCCGCGTGCTCGAACGCTGGCGCGACCAGGGCGTGCGCGAGACGCGGTTCCTGATCGGCGCGGCGGACGGGCACGGTGACGAGGCGCGCACCGAGGCGGACTTGCTGATCGCCTTTGGCGCGATGACCTGGCCGCACCTCATGGCCCGCGCCATGCTCGCCGAGCAGCTATGGCGCGCGACCAGCATTCTCGCCGGTCATCCCTATCACCGCGCGGGCTAGCCTGTCCCCCACCGCGCGGCTAAGAGCACGCGCGATGCCCATCCTCTCGCGATCCCTGCTGGCCCCCATTTTGGTTGCCGCCGTGCTTGCGGGCGGCGCGGTCACGGCGCAATCCAGCCTCGACCCGGCGCTACGCGCCAGCGGCGATCCGGCGTTGGCGCGCAGCGCGCTCACCCGCGCGATCAGGGAAGGCAAGCGCGCCAAGTATCGCGCCGAACAGCTTGAAGAGGACGCGCGCCGTGCCACCGAGCGCGCCGAAAGGACTGCCGCTCAGGCAGCCGCAGTCGCAGCGCGCATCCAGGAAACCGAGGCGCGCATCGCCGCCCGCCAGGCGCAGATCAGGCTGATGGCTGCCCGCCGCGAGCGGCTCGATGCCCGGCTGGCCTGGCGGCAGGAGCCGCTGATCCGGCTGTCCGCCGCGCTTCAGCGGCTCTCGCGCCGCCCGCCCGTGCTCGGCCTGCTGCGTCCCGGCTCGATCCGCGATGCAGTTTATTTGCGCGCCCTCTTGTCGACGATGCTGCCGCAGGTAGAGGCGCGGACAGCGGCGCTGCGGGCGGAACTGGCGCGGATCCGCGAGCTTGCGCGGCAGCAGGCCGGCGCAGCGCAGTCGCTTGCCCACGAGCAGCAGCGTCTGCGCCAGCGCCAGCAGCGCCTTGCCCAGATCGAGGCCGAAGAGCGGCTCGACCTGCGCCGCGTCGCCGGGATCGCCTCGCGCGAGAACGAGCGGGCGCTCGCCTTGGCTGAGCGCGCGCGCGATCTGGAGGACCTGGTCGAAGTCGTGGGCGAGCAGGGCCGGCTGAGCGCCGAACTCGAAGCGCTGCCCGGCCCCGTCATGCGCCCGCTCCGCCCGAGCGAATCGCAGGTGGCGGAGGTGGAAGCGCCCAGCGCCATGCCGAGCGCGCTTGCCAATTATATCCTGCCCGTCGCCGGCCGGCTGGTGACCGGCTTTGGCGCGAGTACGGGCGGAGGACGGTCCTCGCGCGGGATCGTGCTCGCGGCGCGCGGCGGCGCGCAAGTGGTCGCGCCAGCCGGGGGACGGGTCGCTTTCGCCGGACCTTATCGCGGATGGCCGGATCGTTATCGTCGAGCACGACGGCGGCTGGACTTCGCTTGTGACCGGGCTTGCCCGGCTCGACGTCGATCCGGGCGAGCGGCTGGTCGCCGGATCGCCGCTTGGCGTGGTCGAACCGTCGGCCGGCACAGTCAGGCTGGAGCTGCGCCGGGGCGGTGAGCCGGTAAACCCGCTGCGCTATCTGGGGGGTGTCTAGGGTCTATTGCCATTTGCAGACCGGGCCATCTGGTATTCAGCAAGGTTCCGGCATAAAATGGCACGGAACACGAAAGGCAGACGAGAACCCATGAAGATTGCTTCGCTTGTCCGCGCGACCGTTCTGGTCAGCGCCGTAGCCCTGATTCCGGCGACAACCGCCGGGTTGGCGGCGGTGGACAGCCGCTCGGGCATGCAATTCGGCAAGCTGGCCGCGATCTACCGGCTGGTGAAGGACAACTACGTCGATCAGGTCGATGACGACAAACTGCTGAAGGGTGCGATCAACGGCATGCTCGCCAGCCTCGATCCGCATTCGAGCTATCTCGACGGTTCGGGGCTGCAGCGGCTGGAGACGATGATCGACGGCAACTATTCCGGCCTCGGGCTCTCGGTCCAGATGGAGGACGGCGCGGTCAAGGTGATCTCGCCGTTCCGCGGCAGCCCGGCCGAGAAGGCGGGCATCAAGGCGGGCGACTACATCACTCACCTCGACGGCGTGCTCTATTTCGAGCGCGATCTCGACGAGGCGGTCGAGAAGATGCGCGGTCCTGCGGGGACTTCGATCCGGCTTACCGTGTTCCGATCGGGGCGCGACGAGCCTTTCGACGTGACCGTGACGCGCGGCATCATCGACCTTGAGCCGGTCACCTGGCAGCTGACCGATGCGGTGGGCGTGGTCACCGTGAACGAGTTCTCGCGCGATGTCGGGCGAGACGTTGCCGGGGCGATCCAGGACCTGCGCAAGCAAGCGGCCGCGACCGGCGGTCTCAAGGGATTGGTGCTCGATCTGCGCTCCAATCCCGGCGGCTCGCTCGATGAGGCAGTCGCCTTGTCCGATCTGTTCGTGTCGAGCGGCGACATCGTCTCGCAGCGCGGCAGGGTCGCGAGCGAAAACGAATTCTACCGCGCCGAAACCATGTTCCGGGGCGACATCGCCAAGGACCTGCCGCTGGTGGTGCTGATCGATGCAGGCAGTGCCTCGGCTTCGGAAATCGTCGCGGGCGCGCTGCAGGATCACCGCCGCGCCGTCATCATGGGCGAGCGCAGCTTCGGCAAGGGCTCTGTCCAGTCGCTGATCGGCCTCGACCGCACCAGCGCGATCAAGCTGACCACGGCGCGCTATTTCACACCGTCGGGTCATTCGGTGCAGGAAGGCGGGATCGAACCCGATATCCGCGTGCCGCAGCTCTCCGATCCCGACGCGCGGGTCCGCTCCGAACGGGCGGTGCGAGAATCCGATCTGCGCGGCCACCTGATCAACGAGGTCTCGCTCGACGACAAGAAGCTCGAGGCCGACCGCAAGGACGATCCGCGCTTCGCCATGACCGCCGAGCAATTGAAGGCCAAGGGCATCGCCGACTTCCAGCTGCACTATGCGATCGAGACGTTGCGCCGCGCCGATGCGCCGACCGTGCTTGCCGCAAGGCGCAAGTAGGGCCGGGCCCGTCTTGACGCTCAACCTTTCCGAGCGGCTTGCCCGCGCGACCGCGCTGCTGGTGCCATTGGCGCTGCTCGCGGGGGCCTACCTATCGCAGTATGGTTTCGGGCTTCATCCGTGCGAGATGTGCTGGTGGCAGCGCTATGCGCATTTCGCGGCGCTTGCGTTGGCGCTGCTCGCCTTTGCACTCCCGAAGCAGCGAACCTTCGTCGCGCTAGCAGCGATTGCGATCGCTGCCTCGGCGGCGATCGGCGGGTTTCACGCGGGGGTCGAATATGGTTGGTGGCAGGGCTTCACTACCTGCACCGCGCCCGCTTCGGGAAGCGGCGGAGGGGACCCGCTCAAGGCGATCCTCCAAGCGCCGCTGGTGCGCTGCGACGTTGCGCCGTGGTCGCTCGCGGGGGTCTCGCTCGCGGGCTGGAACTTCCTGTTTTCGCTGGCGGGCGCGCTTGCCGTGGCCTTGCTCCTGACCCGGAAGGGAAGCACTGCGTCATGAAAACCAACGCGAGCGAGCGCATGCTGCGGGTCGATCAGGCCGGCGAATACGGCGCGACGCGGATCTACGAAGGGCAGCTTGCGGTGATGGGCAACCGGGCACGTCATGCGCGCGACATTGCCGCTATGGCCTCGCAGGAAGAGGCGCACCGCGCCACTTTCGACGCGATGATGACCGCGCGCCGGGTCCGCCCGACCTTGCTCCAGCCGCTGTGGTCGCGCGCGGGCTATCTGCTTGGAGCGGCGACAGCGCTGATCGGCCCGGAAGCGGCAATGGCCTGCACCGTTGCCATCGAGGAAGAGATCGACCGGCACTACTCGCGCCAGCTCGACCTTCTGGAGGAAAGCGGCGCCGATCCCGAACTCGAAGGCCACGTCCGCGCTTTCCGCGAGGACGAGCGCGCGCACCGCGATACGGCGCTGGAGGCCGGGGCCGAGCGCGCGCCCGCTCTGCCGCTGCTTTCGGGCGCGATCCGGCTGGGGTGCAGGCTCGCGATCCGGCTATCGGAGCGCATCTAAAGCTTTCTTCAGCTATCATTCACCCGATCGCCGCCCTATATTCGGCACAATACGAATTCGATGCCGCAAGGAGTTTCGCCACGTGCTGCGCCCCATTCCCGCTTCGCTCGCTTCGGCCCTGATGCTTGGCTTAGGCGCGCTCGCGCCCTTGCCCGCGTCTGCGCAGGGTTCGGGTGAAACCATCAACGCGCTGATCGTCTACGGCGAGGATCCCTGCCCGGTTTCGACCGGCGACCAGATCACGGTCTGCGCCCGTAAGGACGAGGCCGAGCGCTACCGGATTCCTGAAATTCTGCGCGATACCGCCTCGCCGCAGAACGAGGCCTGGAACAACAAGGTGCTCGCTTATGAGACGGTGTTCGCCACCGGCACCCTGAGCTGCTCGCCGACCGGCCCCGGCGGGTTCACAGGCTGCACTCAGAATATGATCGACCAGGCCTATGCCGAGAAGCGCACCGACGCCTCGGTTAAGTTCGCTCAGTTGATCGAGGAGGAACGCGCACGGCGACTCGCGACGATCGATGCCGATGCCCAGGCTGATCAGGCCGATGTCGAAGCGGCGGAAAAGCAGTACTTCGAGGACAAGGCTGCTCCAACACCTGCGCCGGCTCCCGCTCCCGCGCCTTAACGAGGCGCTTTCTGCCTAGATCCCGGCAAAACTCTTGTGCGCCGTGGCGAGATATTCGCGCATGCGGTCGGCGGTCGGCTCGGTCAAGGCGATCAGGTCGCGGCGACGATCCTTGGGATCGGTCCAGCGGTGCAGCAGGTTCGCATCGGTCATCTGCTTGACCCAGCGCAGCGCGGTGCTCATCGGCACCGAGGCGGCGATGCACACGCTGGAAACGGAGACTTGCTGGCCTTCCAGCTTGGCGCGGGTCAGGTCGAGCAGGATGTCCCATGCGGGATCGGCGAAGATCTGGCTGGGAAAGAACCGACCGCGCAGCGCGCGCGCGCCGATAATCGCGCGCAGGGTCGCCGCGATCTCCTGATCGCTGGGTAGCTTGCCGCCATCGCGCATCGGCCTGGCGGTCTCGAGCATCGCGATCATCTGGTTGAGCTGTTCGGAAAAATTCGACAGGGCGAGATCACCGGACGAGTTGCGCCGCGCACCGAGGTAGCGGCTGGCGCGCCGCAGCGCGAGCGACCATTCTTCGAACGCAGGCGGCTTCTTGAGCAGGTCGGCGGCTTCGAAATGAAGGCTGCGCAAGGCAATCTCTGTGGTCATGTGCGCGCTCATCGCCACGAACGCGAGCGGCCGCGCCGGCCCGACACGCGCACGGGCCTCCTCGATCAGCATGAAGGCATCGACCAGCGGCAAGTGCGCGCAGGCGACGACGATTTCGATCGCCGGGTCGCGGACGAGCAGGTCCAGAGCCTCACGCGCCGAGGGGGCGGAGATGTGCGGATAGTTGAGATCGTCAAGCATCCCGGCGCAATGCACTACGACGTCACGGTCGCAATCGACGAGCAGGACTGTTGGTGTTTGTGCAGGTGCTAGCACCGCTTGTGCAGGTGTCGGCTGTGGTGCGGCCAGGGCCTGACTTGCCATATGCGCGGTTCCTTCCCTTCGCCAGCGACGAGCCCGGCGACATCTCTATTCGAGGGCCTGATCGGGATTTCCCTCCAGGCCTTTCGGGAATTACTGCCAAATTGGCGTCAATCCCCCCTGTATCGGCCGGCTGCGGACCGGATTGAGCCAACCTATAACGAGAAATGGGCAGAATGCTACAGTTTTGGCTGCGATATCGTCAAATTGGTTTAGCACGGTAGCTCCATGTCGAAAGCAAGCTGTAGCGGAGGCAGCAGGCGGTTCCGCGATACCTTGGTAGAACGTCCGGGCAGTTGGACGCGGAATTCTGGTGGGCCGCCTGGCATGCGACGCAAAAGGCTGAGAAACTGCATATAATTGCGGAGAGCTGCGCTCATGGCCTCGTTTCGGCGCGCAGCAGATCGCGCTGCAAATCTTATTGAAACGCCAGTTCGCCCAGAATGCCGATCGCTCCCCGTTCCGTGTCCGTGCTGGCTGTTGGTAACCTAGCCCAGCACATTGACGCGCGGCAAATCGCCATGGTCTAAGCGCGCTCGCGATCATTGCAGCCAAAACAGGTGCAGTTCTGCGTGCAAATCCGGGAACCGGCTATATTTGCATGCACCAATTGCAAGTACTTATTGCAGAGTGTTTATGTGAGCGAGCCGAATGCCCCAGACCCAAATGCCGAAATCGCGGCGGCCGCGCATACCCGCGCCGACGAAAGCGAAGGCGCGCAAAGCTGGCGCAACCTGCTCGCGCTCGACGCGCAGATTTTCGCCGCTCGCGGCATTCGCCTGCTTACCCCCGAGGCGCGCGTGCTCATCAATCTCAAGGTAACCGGAACGATGAACGTGACGACGGCGATGGAACTGGCGGGGGTGTCCTATCGCGGATTCTATGCCGTGCTTGAGCGGCTCAAGCAGGCCGGCATGGTTGCCCAGGTCAAGGACCGGGGCGACCAGCGCGTCCGCAACCTGCAACTCGAACCTTCGACTCCGATCCCCGCGTCGGGGCTCTGAGAAATGCACGCCGCACTTTCAGGAAGCAGGCTTTGACCTCAGAGCCTGATCCGAAATTAAGTTGAGCGATGTCAGCGGGTTAGCTTGACGCCTGCCCTGATCGATGATTCAGCGGTTTTGCAACGAACCAAAGGAAATCAGCGATGTGGACCGACACCACTCGCGCGCATCATGCACGCGCGGGAC
>CANJUF010000003.1 GCA_947477745.1 Sphingomonadaceae bacterium
ATGCGAAAGTGGGAAATACGGCTCGATCCTGCGCATTTGCGCATCTGTCAGCCAGATCAAGTCACACATGGCAACGCCTCCTCGCGCCGCCATTGAATCAACTGTTCGCCTGTACCGCAAGCAATTTAATGGGTCCTGAGCCTAGCGAAGCGCAAGAGTCGCAAATTCGCCGATTGGCGAAGTTCCATTCAGACTCTATAGCCCGGCGATGCGCACCGCACGTATTGCCCGCAAGACTCACGAAACCGATATCGTCGTCGAAGTGAACCTCGACGGGAGCGGAGCTTTCGATGTCTCTACCGGCATCGGCTTTCTCGACCATATGATCGAGCAGTTTTCGCGTCATTCGCTGATCGATGTCACTTGCCGGATCGAAGGCGACCTTCACGTGGATCAGCACCACACTACCGAGGACAGCGCGATTGCCATCGGGCAGGCAATCCTCGAGGCGCTGGGCGACAAGGCCGGGATTGGCCGCTACGGCGAAGCGCATTCCGCAATGGACGAAGCGCTAAGCCGCGTCGTGCTCGACATTTCGGGCCGCCCGTTCCTGGTCTGGCGTGCGAAATTCACGCAGGAGCGGCTTGGCGAGATGGACACCGAGTTGTTCGAGCACTGGTTCCACTCGATCGCGCAGGCCGCTGGCATCACCCTGCATGTCGAACAACTCTACGGCGAGAACAATCACCATATCTGCGAAGGCATCTACAAGGGCTTTGCCAGGGCGATGCGCCAGGCGGTAAGCCTCGATCCGCGCAAAGGCGGAGCGATTCCTTCGACCAAGGGCAGGCTCGGTGGCTGAAATCGTCGCGCTCGTCGATTACGGCGCGGGCAATCTCCATTCGGTCGAAAGCGCATTGCGGGCAGCGGGCGCGGGCGAGGTGACCGTCACTTCCGACCCTTCGGTCGTGCGCGCGGCTGATCGCATCGTCCTGCCGGGCGTGGGCAACTTCGCCGCCTGTGCGCAGGCGCTTGGCGCGATCCCGCACCTTATCGAATCGATGGAAGAGCGCGTGCACGTTGGCGGCGCGCCGTTCCTAGGCATTTGTGTTGGCATGCAGCTGCTGGCGACGCGCGGGCTTGAGCACGGCGAGACGCCGGGACTGGGCTGGATCGCGGGGGACGTCACCCTGATCGAGCGGACCGATCCCGCCATCAAGGTTCCGCACATGGGCTGGAACGACGTGGCGATTACCCCCCATGCTCCCGCTGGCGATCTGATCGAACCGGGAGAGGCCTATTTCCTCCACTCCTACCACTTCGCGCCTGACGATGGCCGCCACATCGCGGCTATGAGCGATCATGGCGGCGGGCTGGTCGCTGCAGTGGCGCAAGACAACGTCGTCGGCGTGCAGTTTCACCCGGAAAAAAGCCAGAAATACGGGCTGGAGCTGCTCGCGAGATTTCTGGAGTGGCAGCCGTGAGCCTTGCCTATACCGTCAAGAAGAACCTGCGCCGCGCGCGCAAACTGGCTCATATCGCCGCGAGATCGGGATACCGGCCCGCCATGCGCCGCCGGATTTTCCCGGCGATAGAGCACGAGGCGATGTTCGCATCGTTCCAGTTCGATACCGTCATCGATGTCGGTGCCAATATCGGCCAGTTCGCGGTAACCGCGCATTGCGCCAATCCCAAGGCGCGCGTCTTCTGTTTCGAGCCGCTGGGAGGCTGCGTCGTGCGATTGCGCGGCCTGGCGCAGGATTATCCGCGCCTTGTCATCTACGATCACGGTCTTGGCGCGCAGGCGGCCGAGTTCGATATCAATGTCGCGAGCAACCTTGGCTCATCCTCTATCCTTGATTTCACCGATCTGCAGCTTGAAACCTACCCGGGCGTGACGGTGGTCGGCAAGGAAACGATCCGCGTAGAAGCGCTCGACACCATCGCTACACCCGAGATGACCCAAGGACGAACCCTGCTCAAGATGGACGTGCAGGGTTTTGAACTCGAAGTGCTCAAGGGCGCGGTGGCGACCCTCGAAAATATCGAGGCGATCTATCTCGAAGCGAGCTTCCTGCCCCTCTACGCCGATCAGCCACTTGCCACCGAGCTCATCGTCTGGCTCGACCAGCACGGTTACGGCCTTGCCGCGATCTACAATGTCGATAGCGGGGCGGGCACGACGCCCAGCCAGGCCGACTGTCTGTTCCTGCGCAAGCAGGAGATCGCTGGAGGACCCGCATGATCGTTTTTCCGGCCATCGACCTCAAGCAGGGGCAGGTCGTGCGCCTCGCCGAAGGCGACATGGACCGCGCCACCGTTTATGGCGACGATCCTGCCGCGCAGGCGCTGCTGTTCGCCGAGGCGGGCGCGCAGTTCCTCCATGTCGTCGATCTCGACGGCTCCTTTGCGGGCGGTGCGCGCAATCGCGAGGCGGTCGAGGCGATCCTCGGCGCCTTTCCCGGCCATGTTCAGCTTGGCGGCGGCATCCGCACGCCCGAAGCCGTGGCCGGCTGGTTCGAGCTTGGCGTGAGCCGCGTCGTCATGGGTACGGCGGCGCTGAAGGATCCGCAGTTCGTCAAGGAGATGGCGCGCCACTGGCCGGGCGGCATCGTCGTCGCCGTCGATGCACGCGACGGCATGGTCGCGACCGAAGGCTGGGCCGAATTGTCCGACGTGCCGGTGATCGATCTTGCCCGCCGCTTCGAGGACGCGGGCGTCGCCAGCCTGTTGTTCACCGATATCGGCCGCGACGGCATGCTCAAGGGCTGTAATGTGCAGGCGACGGTCGATCTCGCCACCCAAAGTTCGCTGCCGGTGATCGCCAGCGGCGGAGTGAAGGGGCTGGACGATATCCGCATGCTGGCGCTCAACGCGCACCTCGGCATCGAGGGAGTGATTACCGGACGCGCGCTTTATGACGGGCGGCTCGACCTAGCAGCGGCGATCCAGATGGCGGGCAAGGACTGATGACCGTCCGTGTTCGCGTCATCCCCTGCCTCGACGTCGCCAATGGCCGCGTGGTCAAGGGCGTGAACTTCGTTGATCTCAAGGACGCGGGCGATCCGGTCGAACAGGCGCGTGCCTATGACTTGGCGGGCGCGGATGAGCTGTGCTTCCTCGACATTACCGCCAGCCACGAAGCGCGCGGCACCCTGCTCGACATAGTCACCCGCACGGCAGAGGTTTGCTTCATGCCGCTGACTGTCGGCGGCGGGGTGCGAACGGTGGCGGATGCGCGCGCGCTGCTGCTGGCGGGCGCGGACAAGGTGGCGGTGAACTCGGCCGCCGTCGCGCGGCCCGAAGTGGTGGCCGACATTGCCGGCAGGATGGGCAGCCAGTGCGTGGTCGCCTCGATCGACGCGCGGCGGGTCGGCGATGGCCGCTGGGAAATCTTCACTCACGGCGGGCGCAAGCAGACCGGGATCGACGCAGTCGAGCACGCGGTTAAGCTTGCCCGGCTGGGGGCGGGAGAACTGCTTGTCACTTCGATGGACGGCGACGGTACCCAAGCGGGATACGACCTTGAACTCACCCGCGCAATTGCCGATGCCGTTTCGGTGCCGGTGGTGGCAAGCGGCGGCGTCGGCACGCTCGATCACCTCGTCGAAGGCGTGACCAAGGGGCATGCGAGCGCGGTGCTGGCCGCTTCGATCTTCCACTTCGGCACCCATTCTATTGCCGATGCACACGCCGCCCTGCGCGCAGCGGGCCTACCGGCGCGCGGCTGATCCTCCGACCTGTCGGGATACCTTACAAATTGGTGACGAGACCCGAGAGCGTTAACCTTCGCAAGCATCACCCATGCGTAAATAGTGCAGTATGGCACAAACATTGCATTAACCTTCGCGAACGCAATTCAGGGGTGGAATTTCATGCGTTTTATCAAGGCCGCACTGGCCGGATCGATGGTTTTATTGATGACCGTCGTTCCGGCGTTGGCGGCTGTGGCCAGCCGATCCGAAGTTCCCGAGCCCGACACAATCGCGCTGCTTTCGCTGGCAGCGGCGGGGATCATTCTGGGTCGCCGCTGGTCAGCACGCAGGCCGCCCAAGGATTGACGGCTGGCACGTCTCGCCGCATGGCTGCGCGCGATGAGCCAGCCGGGAACCCTCGAACGCCTTGAGGCGACCATTGCCGCGCGCCGCGGCGCCGATCCCGATTCGAGCTATGTGGCCAGGCTCGAAGCCAAGGGCCTTGGCAAGATCGCGCAGAAGCTGGGCGAGGAAGCAACCGAGGCGGTAATCGCGGCACTGTCGGGCGACGAGGCTGACCTTGTCGGCGAAGCGGCCGACGTGCTGTTTCACCTCCTCGTGCTGCTAGGGCACAAAGGCGTTCCGCTTGCCCAGGTGCTCGCCGAGCTTGAGCGCCGCGAAGGCACATCCGGCCTTGACGAGAAAGCATCGCGGCAGGGCTGACCAAGCAAGAGGTATCCACGAGCCATGCCAATCGATCCGCGCGCGCCTTACGACGACCAGAACATCTTCGCGAAAATCCTGCGCGGCGAAATCCCGTGCAACAAGGTCTATGAGGATGACGCCGCGCTCGCCTTTCACGATATCCGCCCGCAGGCGCCGGTCCATGTGCTGGTCATCCCCAAGGGACCTTACGTCAGCTGGGACGATTTTACAGCAAAGGCTGGAGACGGCGAGATCGCAGCCTTCATGCGCGCAGTCGGCCATGTCACGCGGCAACTGGAACTGGACGGGCCGGGATATCGCCTCATGGTCAACATGGGCACCAACGGTCATCAGGAAGTGCCGCATCTGCATGTCCACATTTTCGGCGGACGCCAGTTCTTCCATATGATCGCAGATTGAGTCGGGGCGTGGCTGACGCGCGATGAACTGCTTATCGCGGTTGTTAGAATAAGAACGCCGCGCCTTTAACCATCGGCTCATCCCGTCTAGAAGCGGCGCGATGACCGCCCACCCGGTTCCCCCTGGCGGCCGCTTCGATGGCCCACTGCATCGCTTTGCCGTGCGCGTCTACGCCGAGGACACCGACGCCACCGGGCGCGTCTATCACGGGGCTTACCTGCGCTGGTTCGAGCGCGCTCGCACCGATATTCTCGAGCTCCTGGGCATCGATCAGCGCGCCGCGATCGAGGTGGGAGAGGGCTACTATGTCGTCTCGGATGTGGCGCTGCGGTATTTCGCACCGGCCTTGCTGGGGGATTCGGTGCTGATCGAAACCAGCTGCGATGAAACGCGGGTGGCCAGCGCGCGGATGAGCCAGGTCGCCCTGATAGACGGGACGAGGCTGTGCGAGGCCAAGGTCCGGGTCGGCTTCGTCGGCCCTGACGGCAGGGCAAAGGCGCAGCCACTAGCTTGGCGCGAATCCTTCAAAACCATCGTTTCCGGCAGGGAAAATTTATAAATGTCCTCGATTGCAATCCTAGCGCAGGCCGCAGCCGCCGCGCCGCAGCGGCTCAACCCGATCAAGCTGTTCCTCGATGCCGATGTGGTCGTGCAGGTGGTGATGGTGGGGCTGCTGCTCGCGGCTGTCTGGACCTGGGCCATCATCGTCGGATTTTCGCTGCGCATGGGCAGCGTGCGGCGCAATTGCGACAAGTTCGAGCGGCAGTTCTGGAAGGTCAGCAACCTTGCGAGCCTGCGCGAAGACAGCGATGCCAAGCGCACCGCTTCGGGCCGAGTTGCGCTGGCAGGGATCGATGAGTGGCAACGCTCTGTTTCCGTGGCTGGATTCAACGTCGATGGCGCCAGCCAGCGGGTCGGCTCGGCGCTCGACGCCGCGGTGGCCGAGGAAGCCGATACGCTTTCCTCGCGGCTCAATTTCCTCGCAACGACCGGTGCGGTCGCGCCGTTTATCGGCCTGTTCGGCACCGTCTGGGGGATCATGAACAGCTTTTTCCAGATCGGCCAGCAACAGAACAGCTCGCTTGCAGTGGTCGCGCCGGGCATTTCCGAGGCGCTGTTCGCCACCGCGCTGGGCCTGTTTGCGGCGATCCCGGCGGTCATCGCTTACAACCGCTTTTCGCACGGCGTGAACCATTTCGAAGCGCGGCTCCAGCGCTTCGCTGATCGTTTCCATTCGTTAATTTCTTCCCGGCTGGAGCAGCGCTGATGGCGATGGGCCTTGCGGGAGGTGGCGCTCGCCGGCGCGGCAGGCGGGGCAGGGGCGCCCGCGCGCCGATGGCGGATATCAACGTCACGCCGTTTGTCGATGTCATGCTGGTGCTGCTGATCATCTTCATGGTGACAGCGCCGCTGCTCACTGCGGGCGTTCCGATCGACTTGCCCGACAGCCGCGCCAAGGCGCTTTCCGAAGAGCGCGAACAGGTAACGATAAGCCTCGCGAGCGACGGCACAGTGGCGGTAGACGACAGGCAGATGAGCCTGGCAGAACTACCCAATGCCCTTGAGACGCTCCCGCCTGGCGATGACGGTAAGCCCCCTTTGGTGACTCTGCGCGCGGACAAGGTGCTCGATTACGGGGCGGTCATGGCGGTGATGGGAGAGTTGAACCGCGCAGGCTTCAACGCGATCACGCTTGTCACCAATGCTTCGGGGGCGATGCCTGTCGGAGACGCCGACGTCATCCAGCGTTCAGGCGAGGCGCAATAGGCTGAAAGCATGACAGGTTCCGCGCTGACCAAGGAGGAAGGCTGGGGGCTGGCGATTTCGATTGCCGGTCATGCCGCGCTGCTGGCCGTGCTGCTGCTGCGCCCGGCTTCGAACAATGTCGTGATCCCGCCGGAGCGTGTCGAGGTGACGATAAGCGAGGACGTCGGCCTCAAATCCGCCTCGCCCAATCCGAAAGCGCAGGCGGCTCCCGATGAAGTACCCGAGATCGGCGAGGCCGCTCCCGCTCCTCAGCCCGGGTCTGTGCCGCTTCCGCCGCCGCCGGCGCCGCGCGTGATCGAACCGCCAAGACCGCCCGCGCCGCGCCCGGTGGCAAAGCCGGAGCCGAAAAAGCCTGAGCCGAGAAAGATCGAGGTGAGGAAGCCTGCGCTGCGCAAACCGCCGGTCCGCGAGCCGGTAAAGCCGCGCGCTGCACCGCCGCGTCCCGCTCCGCCCAAAACCAGCGCGATCGACCGGATCTCCCGCACTTCTAGCGCTTCCAGCAAGCCTTCGGCCAAGCCGTCAACGGCCGCCGCGGCTCCAAATCGCGCCGCCACGCCGCCCAAGAAAGCAGGCGGAAGCCGCTTTGCCGAGGCTTTCAGGCAAGGCACCCCGGGTGCGACCAGCCCATCGGGCAGCGGCGCGCCTGCCGCGACCATCGGTCCACAGCAGGTTTCCGCGCTCAATGCCGCGATCGGGCGGCAACTGAAGCCGCACTGGCGGGGCAAGGCTCCCGAAGGCGCGGAAGCGGAACTTCTCGCGACCAAGGTGCGTTTCCGCCTCAACCGCGATGGCACTCTGGCCGGAGAGCCGCAGGTAGTGGCGACCACGGGCCAGACCGACGCTAATCAGCCGCAGGTCGCCCGTCATCAGGAGCAGGCGGTGCGCGCGGTGAAGCTTGCCGCGCCGTTCGACTTGCCCGAGGCACTCTATGACGGCTGGAAAGTCGTGACGACCAACTTCGACAGGAAACTATCGCAATGAAGACGACGAACCTGTTGGCATTTGCCTTTGCGCTGGTGGCACTGCCTGCCTTCGCGCAGACCCCCGCAGCGCCTGCCGAGCCAGCTCCGCCGGTATCCGAAGGGATCGAAGTCACCGTATCGGACGATGCCGAATGGCAGGACCTGGGCGTGGCCATCACCACTTTCGCGACCGATCAGGACGTACCGACACGCGCCAGCGCCGGCTCGACCGCGCAGATCGGAAGGCAGATGTCCGAGATCATCGCCGCCAACCTGCGCAACAATGGCCTGTTCAAGCCTTCGGGACCGCAGGGATTGCCGCAGCCGGGCTATGCGCAAGTGCCCAGCCCGGACTATCCGGTGTGGCAGGGACGCAGCGCCGATATGCTGGTGCAGGGTTATGTCCGCGCCGCTCCAGACGGCAATCTGACGGTTGGCTGCTACCTTTTCGACGTCGCGCTTTCGCAGCAACTCGCCAAGGCGGGCTGGGACGTTTCGCCGGGCGACTGGCGGCGCGCCGCCCACAAATGCGCCGATATGGTCTATTCGCGCCTGTCGGGCGAAAGCCCGTTCTTCGACAGCAAGGTCGCTTATATCGCCGAGACCGGGCCTAAGGACCGCCGGGTCAAGCGCCTCGCGATCATGGATTCGGACGGCGCCAACCACAGCTACATCACCAGCGGTCAGGCGACCGCGCTGACTCCGCGCTATTCGCCCGATTACAGCGAGATCCTCTACCTTTCGTATCTCAATGGATCGCCGAGCATCTACGTCTACAATGTCGCCAGCGGCCGCCAGCGGCTGGTGACGCGCAGCATCAATCCCACGTTTGCGCCGCGCTGGTCACCCGATGGCAGGTCGATCCTCTATTCCATGGCGATCGGCGGCAATACCGACATCTACCGCATTTCGGCGAACGGCGGAGAAAGCCAGCGGCTCACCAATGCGCCGGGTATCGACATCGGCGGAAGCTATTCGCCCGATGGCAGCCGCATCGTGTTCGAAAGCGACCGGTCCGGCTCGCAGCAGGTCTACGTGATGAACGCCGACGGATCAGACCAGCGGCGCATCAGCTTTGCCGGAGGGCGCGCCGCAACACCCGAATGGAGCCCGCGCGGCGATCAGATCGCCTTTACCCACATCGGCGGCAATTTCCGCATCGCGGTGATGAGCCCATCTGGCGGCGGCATGCGTTTCCTGACCGACAGCTGGCAGGATGAAGCGCCGACATGGTCGCCTAACGGGCGCATCGTCCAGTTCTTCCGCACGGCGCGTGGCAGCGGCGCGACCAGCATCTGGCAAGTCGACCTAACAGGACGAAACGAGCGCCGCCTGCCCACGCCGGTCGGCGCGTCCGATCCGGCTTGGGGACCGGTGCGGCCATGAAGAGTTATTGAGGCAGAGTGACCGAATTCGGAAGGAGAATGCCATGCGCAACCCTACACATATCAAGACCAGCCTGTTGCTGCTCGCCGGATCGCTTGCGCTGTCCGCATGTGCCTCGAAAGCACCCAAGCAATTGCCGCCCGATCCGGTGCCGGTGACGACGAATAACGGCTCTTCCTTAAGCGCCACTCCTGGCAGCCAGGCCGATTTCGTCGCCAGGATGATGGGCGATGACACGATCTACTTCGATACTGACCGTTTTAACATCGATTCGGCCGATGCCGCCGCGCTGGGCAAGCAGGCGGCATGGCTCGGCCAGTATGCGTCCAAGCGGATCACAATCGAAGGCCATGCCGACGAGCGCGGAACCCGCGAATACAACCTTGCGCTGGGCGAGCGGCGCGCCAATGCCGCCAAGAACCACATGGTGAGCCTCGGCATCGATCCGGGCCGGATCAGCACGGTCAGCTATGGTAAGGAACGGCCGATCGCGCTGGGCTCGGACGAAGCGGCCTGGGCGCAGAATCGCCGCGCCGTGACCGTGACTCTGGATTAATTGATCGAGAGGATCGAAGCCCCCGTCGCCGCGATACTGGCGGGGGCGGACATGGCAGATTGCGCACGCAGCGAGGCGGGCGCGAATTCGACTCGCGCCGATCCGGGGCCAAACAGGACGAGAGCGGACATCATCAGCACCGAAAACGCCGCCGAAACTGCCAGTCTGTCGCTCACTTCGTTCACCTTCATGCTTGATGCGGGGCCTTAGTGCCCAGCCCGATAAGCTAAGCGAGGTTAATATAACCTTGCTGCGGAGATATTGCAATGCAGCAATAGCGGATTTCGCTGAATATGCGGTGAATTCGCATCTTCCGCCAAACATGGTTGCATTCGCGGCGGGCGAGGGACAGACGGGACACCATGAGCACAGGCCGCCGATCAATGGACTGGGGTTTTCCCCGCTGGCGCGGCTATGGCACCGGCCAGGAGGCCGCACAGGTGCGTCTGTGCGACCGGGTCGGCTGCAGCGAGCGAGGCGATTGCCCCGCGCCCAAATCGCCTAACAGTCCGGAACGCTGGTATTTCTGCCAGTCGCACGCCGCCGAATACAACCGGGGCTGGGACTATTTTGCCGGGCTCGACGCCGAGGAGGCTGCCGAGCGCGAGGCTGCTGAACGCGCCGAGAGCGCCGGCTTCCGCGAATCGGCGCATTATGGCTGGGCGGGTTCGGGCGATGGATCGCGCAGCCGCGACGAGATGCGTGCGCTCGACCTGCTTGGGCTTGAACCCGATGCGCCGTTCGAGGAAGTCAAGAAGGCGTGGCGGTCCAAGGCCAAGGAAGTCCATCCCGACGTGCGCCCCGGCGATGCCGAGGCGGCGCAGGCATTCCAGGCGTTGCAACTGGCTTACGAGGTGCTGCGCGCGGCGGAAGAACGCCGCGAGTGGAAGGGCTAGAGCAGCGCCGCCACTGCCCAGACCACGGCGATAATCAGGAATGCTCCCACCACATCAAGCACCAGCCCCGCGCCCACCATGCTTGCAAGGCGGATGCGTCCGGTCGACCAGGCGATCGCATTTGGACCGGTTCCCGCCGGAAGCATAAAGCCCCAGCTTGCGGCGATGGCGGCGGGCATGGCGAGCAGCAGCGGCTCCACCCCCAGCGCCGCGATCAGCGCGGCAACTACCGGGATGATAGCGCTTGCCGTGGCCACGTTACTGGCAAATTCGGTCACGACGATCACCATGCCCACGATTGCGAGCGCGATCACGATCAGTGGCATGGCCGAGAGCGGCAGCAGCGATTGGCCGAGCCACGCGGCGAGCCCCGAAGCGCCCATGCCCGAGGCGAGCGCCAAGCCGCCGCCGAACATCATGATCACTCCCCAGGGGGCGTTGTTGGCTTCCTGCCAGTTGAGAAGCGGCCTGCCGGTGCCGTCGGGTATCAGGAACAGCGCCAGCCCCGCAACGACCGCGACGGTGCCGTCGGTCAGCGAATCGGGCGGAAGCAGCGGCTCTAGCAAGGGCGTCGCCAGCCACAGCACGAACGTGGCGACCACGAGCGGGATCAGCCGGCGCTCCGGGCTGGTCAGCGGTCCGCCGCTGGCCACCGCCACGCGCGCCGCGCCGATATCGACCGCATGCCTGGACAGGTGCTGGAAGCGCCCGATGATGTAGGCGGCGAGCGGAATGCCCAGCAGCACCATCGGAATGCCAAAGGCGCTCCACTGGGCAAAGGTGATGCGCAGGCCCAGCATCTTGTCGAGCAGCCCGACGGCAATGGCATTGGTCGGCGAACCGACGATCGTGCCGAGACCGCCGATCGAGGCGGCAAAGGCAATGCCGATGGGCAGCGCGCCCGACAGACCGTCGCGCTCGTCCTCGGCGATGCCGCACCCGGCCATGACCGCGATTGCCATCGGCATCATGATCAGCGCCGCCGAGGTGTTTGAGATGCCCATCGACAGGATGCCGGTGGTCATCATGAAGGCGAGCAGGAGCCGGCCAGATCCGCCCTTGCTGCCCACCCTGTCGAGGATCACGACGGCGAGCCGCCGGTGCAGACCCGTCCTTTCGATGGCGATGGCGATGAACGCGCCGCCAAGGATCAGGAACAGGATCGGCGAAAAATAGGAAGCCGCAGTGTCCTTGGCGGGCATCACCCCGGCAAACGGCAGCACCAGAAAGGGCAGCAGCGCGGTAGCGGTGAGCGGAATCGCCTCGGTCATCCACCAGGCCGCCATCCACACCACCAGCCCGGCGACGATCCACGCCTGCTGGGCCATCCCGCCGGGGGCGGGCAGCACGAGCGTCAGCCCGAAGCCGACCAAGCCGGCGATCAGGCCGATACGCTGAGCTGTCATTTTTGCTGCCCCCCGGTGCGACGTGCTATTTTGGCGCCAGCACCATCAGCATCTGGCGGCCTTCCATGCGCGGATAGGCTTCGATCTTGGCCACTTCCTCGACATCGGTCTGAACCCGGCGCAGCAGGTTCATGCCAAGCTCCTGATGCGAAAGCTCGCGCCCGCGGAACCGCAGGGTGACTTTCACCTTGTCGCCATTGCCGATGAACTTGTGAACGTTGCGCATCTTCACGTCGTAATCGTGCGTGTCGATGTTTGGCCGCATCTTCACTTCCTTGATGTCCTGCGTCTTTTGCGTCTTGCGCTGGACGTTAGCCTTTTTCTGCGCTTCGTAGCGGAACTTGCCGACATCGAGGAACTTGCAGACCGGCGGGTCGGCATTGGGCGAGACTTCGACAAGGTCCAGACCGAGGCCGGCAGCCTGTTCGATCGCCTCCTTGGTGTACATTACGCCGATGTTTTCGCCGGTCTCATCGATGACGCGGACCTTGTCGGCCTGAATCATCTCATTGTATCGAGGCCCGCTCTTGACGGGCGGCGCCATCGAGCGCCGTGGTGGGGGTGCTATATGCGTTCTCCAGTGCAGTTCATGCCAATTTCCTGTTCGCGCCGGTCAGTCGAACCGGCAGGTGGGCGCGTATCTACTTTGAATCGATGCCGCGCGCAAAGCGCCAATTCGCACAGATGCGGTTAATTGGTAGATAGCGCTGCTCAAGCGGCCTCGCGCCACAGCGGCAGGCGCACCATCCGGTCATTCAGCGCGATGAGCGCATCGACTCGCTGGGCAGGTTGCATGGCCCCGACTATCGCAGGGTCCGCAGCATTCATTCCGCCGGTCAGCGCGCCGAAAGCGGGCAAGACCAGGCGCGGCGGCTGTTCGGCGCTTTCGGCCATGACGGCGCAGGGACGGACAATCCGGCGGCCGCGTGCGTTGATCTGGATTTTCGGGTGATAATGGCCGGAAATCTCCGGCCCGCCGGGAAGCGCTGCGGCGCAGTGGCGCAGTACTGCTCCGCCAAGGCGCACTTCATCGACCACGCCCTGTCCCGATGCTTCGAGCCGTGCGGCGTCGTGATTGCCTACGATCCAGGTCCATTCCACCGCTCGGGTCAACGCATCGAGCATGCCGCGCGCGTGCGGCTCAAGCCTGCCGACACCGGCATCGTCATGGAAGCTGTCCCCCAGCGCATAGACCCGCCGCGCCCCCGTGCGCCGGATGACCCCGGCAAGGCGGGCGAGGGTTTCGCGGCTGTCGTAAGGCGGCAGCATCTGTCCGGTCTTTGCGAAAAAACTCGCCTTTTCGAGATGCAGGTCGGCGACCAGCACGGCGTCCATGCGCGGCCAGTATAGCGCGCGCTCCGCGCTGAGCGCCATCTGCTCACCAAAGAACGAAAAGGGAACCATGGCTCATCCTTGCCGCAGCCAGCCGCCTTGCGCAAGATCAATGCGACGAGCAGGCACGGAGAGGAAAGGCGCGCGAAGCGATGCGCGAAGTCTTGCGCATTGCCCCGCGTTCCTTCACCGATGAAAGAGCAGCCATGACCGACTGGAATCCCTTCACCGCCCGCGCGCAGCACTGGTTCGAAAGCCTGCGCGATTCGATCTGCGCCGAGTTCGAGGCAATCGAGCGCGAGGCGGGCAGCGACGCCAGCTTCGAATATACCCCCTGGCAGCGCTCGGCCGTCGATGAAGTCGACGGCGCAGGCGGAGGGGAAACCGGGGGCGGCACGCGCGGGCTGATCAAGGGCAAAGTGTTCGAAAAGGCCGGCGTAAACGTTTCCACCGTGCACGGCGCCTTGTCGAAGGACTTTGCAGGCTCGGTCAATGGGGCGTCGGCGGACAACCGCGCATTTTCTGCCACCGGGATCAGCCTTGTTGCGCACATGGCCAACCCGCACGTTCCGGCCGTCCACATGAACACGCGCTTCCTTACCACCACCAAGGCATGGTTCGGCGGCGGCGCGGACCTCAACCCGCCGCTTCCCTACGATGAGGATACCGCCGAGTTTCATGCAGCGTTCAAGGCGGCGTGCGACGCTCACGGCGCCGATTATTACGAGCGCTTCAAGGCCTGGGCCAACGAATATTTCTATATCCCCCACCGCAAGGTGCATCGCGGTGTCGGCGGTATCTTCTACGATCACCTCGAATGTGCCGACGAGGCGGCATGGGAAGCGAACTTCGCTTTCACCAAGGCGGTGGGCGAAGTTTTTCTGGCCGTGTTCCCGCGACTTGTGCGCCGCCGCATGGGCATGAGCTTCACGCCCGCCGAAAAGGCGCAGCAGCTCGAATGGCGCGGGCGCTATGCCGAATTCAACCTCGTCTACGATCGCGGCACCGCCTTCGGCCTCAAGACCGGCGGCAATGTCGACGCGATCCTGATGAGCTTGCCGCCCGAGGCGACCTGGACCTGACCAACAAGACAAATAACAACGAGAGGACGATAAGAAATGGCAGAAATGAGCGATATCGAGCGGCTTGTCGCGCTTGAGGAGATCCGGCTGCTCAAGGCCCGGCGCGACCAGGCGATCGATACCAAGAACTGGGAGCTCTATCACTCGCTCCACGCCCCGCATCACGTTTCGCACAACGAGGGACTACCGCGCTGGGAAGGCCCCGATGCGATGATCGCGGGCACCAAGGCGAGCCTTGAGGGCAAGGTCAGCTCGCACCATTCGCACACGCCCGACATCGTGTTCGAATCGCCCACCAAGGCCAAGGGCATCTGGGGAATGGAAGACCTGATCTTCGACGAGAAGACCAAGGACCTGCTGCTTCACGGCTTCGGCTTTTATCACGAGGAATACGAGAAGGTGGACGGCGTCTGGAAGTTCGTCTGGCGCCAGCTCCGCCGGACTTTCGTGCTGACGCGGGAAGCGGGCAACCTGCCCGGGCAAACGGCCGCGCGATGACCGGCATGACCGACATCGAGCGCATGGTCGCGCTGGAGGAAATCTTCCGGCTCAAGGGCAGGCGCGACCGCGCGCTCGATACCAGGGACTGGGAAACCTACATCGCGCTGCACGTCCCCGATCACGTTTCCGAAAACGAAGGCGAGCAGCCGCGCAGCGGCGCAAGGGGCAATGCGCTATGGGTCGCGAAAACCCTCGAAGGGGTGCAGACCGTCCATCACAGCCACACCCCCGAGATCGTGTTTGAAAGCGCCTCCCAGGCGCGCGGGGTGTGGGGCATGGAAGACATCCTTGTGGACGAGGCCAGCAAGCGGCTGCTGCTCCACGGCTTTGGCTTCTACCACGAGCGCTACGAAAAGCGCGGCGGCGAGTGGCTGTTCTGCTGGCGGCAGTTGCGGCGTACGCTGGTGTTCGATTATCGGTAAAGCGCAGGCAAAGTTTGCTGTGCCTGCGCGCAAGTGCTCCGCAAATGGTTAACCCCGGTCAATCCCGATGATTTCCCGGATTTTAACGATCTGGCCTTAATTGCCCTCACTCGAAGGTCTTGACGCGCTGCAGGGGCGCGTTCCGACATTGAATTCGCGTAGGAGCAAACCGAATGGCCCGCCTTTACATCAATCCCGGTAACACGACTTACGGGCCGGTTCCCGGCGGTGAACTGACCGAGATCGTCGGTTCGAACCAGGCCGAACGCGTATGGCTGGCGCCGAACGCCAACGCCATTCTCGATCCCTCATTCGTGCGCGGAAACGATGGCATCGTGGTGCTGGGTCTGGCGAGCAACTATTCGATCGCTGCGACCGTGGCGGGCATCACCATCACGTCCAGCAATGGCGCCAATATCCGCATTCCGGCGTTCGGTGCGGGCGGTGGCCTGAAGATCGATTTCAACAACGGCACGTTCAACCTCGGCACCGATGACAGCGGCGTCACCTTCCAGCTTACCGGCACAGCCGGCGTGCAGGAAATAGGCAACTCGGCGTCAGTGATCGGCGGCGGTGGCACAGGCGGCACCGGCACCAACTTCTCGCTCGACATCGGCACTCCCGGCGTCGCGCGTGTGGTGGATGCCGGCACCGCCAATTTCGCCTTCACTGACGATTCGGAAGCCACCACCAACGTTCGCATTACCCACATGACCAACGGCGACCACATCACGGTCGGCAACGCGGCCGCGAGCGATTACAACTTCCAGCGCGATTTCGGCGACATCAACGATCTGGTGATCACCTATACCGATCCGGTAACCGGCGCGACCAACATGATCGTGATCGATGACGTCCTGCCCGATTCCGGCGCGGTGAGCACGCTGGCCGCCGCTACGACCGCGATCGGTTACAACTTCATGACCTTTGCCTGAGGTCAGATTCCAAGCCGCGCCTTGATCGCATAGACCTGGTCTTCCCGGTCGCGGCGCGGGGAGGGGCCATCGCCTTCCTTGGGCATATGGCGTCCGGCGTCCGACCGGGTCCATTCGCGCACCGCCCAGCGCTCGGCCACGGCCCAGCGCCCGCCGCGCTTCTCGAAATGATCGATATAGCGAAAACCCGACGTGAAATTGCGGCGGGGATCGTCGGACGGCGAACCCCAGTGAACCGCTGTGCCGTAAGTTTCGCTCACTGCGACATCGCCTTTGCCCTCGACGAAATGGTTGCCGATCAGGTGCATGGTGCCGTCGAAATTGCGCAGCGCGCCTGATACCCATTCGATGAATTGCTCGACCGGTCCTGAAAAGCCGGTGTGGTGATCGATCCCGCCGGGATGATAGACCGAGCGCACCAGTTCCATGTCGAGCCGGTCGATGCCCCGGCAATAGCGCAGCACCGTCTCGTGGATTTGCCTGCGATCCGTCTCGTCCATGTGCCTCTCCCGCGTGATAGCTTTCGGCGGGCTTACCTTTCCCATTGCATCGCAGCAAATTGATCCGCACATCCTGCGCACAATGTTGCGGCAATACGAACTGGTAGAGCGGGTCAAGGCCTACGACGAGGACGCCGACGAGGCGGTGCTCAACCGCGCCTACGTTTTCACCGTGCAGAAGCATGGCAGCCAGAAGCGCGCTTCGGGCGATCCCTATTTCAGCCATCCGATCGAGGTAGCTGGCCTGATGACCGAGCTCAAGCTCGATCAGGAGACGATCGTTACCGCGCTGCTTCACGATACTGTCGAGGATACGCTCGCTACCATCGAGGAGATCGAGGAGAAATTCGGCGGCGAGATCGCTCGGTTGGTCGATGGGGTGACCAAGCTCTCGAAAATCGAAACGCTGACCGAGAACGAGCGCGCGGCCGAGAACCTGCGCAAGCTGCTGCTGGCGATGAGCGAGGACATTCGCGTGCTGCTCGTCAAGCTGGCTGACCGGCTGCACAACATGCGCACGCTGCACTACATCCGCAGCGCCGAAAAGCGGCAACGGATCGCGCGCGAGACTATGGATATCTTCGCGCCGCTCGCCGAGCGCGTGGGCATGTACGAATACATGCGCGAAATGCAGCTTCTCGCCTTCGAGCAGCTGGAACCCGAAGCCTATGGCACGATCACCGGGCGGCTCGCCCAGATCCGCACTCAGGAAGGCGGGCAGGTCGACGCCATCGCGCTCAACATCAAGCAGGCGCTGGCCGAAGCGGGCCTCAAGGTCGAGGTCTGGGGGCGCGAAAAACATCCCTATTCGATCTGGCGCAAGATGACCGAGCGCCACGTCACCTTCGAGCAGATCACCGATATCATGGCGTTCCGCGTGCTGACCGAAAGCCCGGAGGACTGCTACAAGGCACTGGGCGTGCTGCACCAGAACTGGCAGATGATCCCGGGCCGCTTCAAGGACTACATCTCGACCCCCAAGGCCAACGGCTATCGCTCGCTGCACACCGCGCTGATCTTCCAGAACTCGATGCGCGTCGAGGTGCAGATCCGCACGCGCGACATGCACCGTACCAACGAATATGGGCTGGCGGCGCACTGGGCCTACAAGCAGGGCGACCGGCCCGATGGCCAAGTTGGCTGGCTGCGCGACCTGATCGAAATCGTCGATGCCAGCAACGATGCCGAGGAACTGCTCGAACACACGCGCCTCGCGATTTATCAGGACCGCATATTCGCCTTTACCCCCAAGGGCGCGCTTCACCAGTTGCCCAAGGGTTCGACCGCGGTTGATTTCGCCTATGCGGTCCATACCGACCTCGGCAATTCGGCGGTCGGCGCAAAGATCAACGGCCGTCACATGCCGCTGCGCACCCAGCTTGCGAATGGCGACGTGGTCGAGATCATCAAGGGCAAGTCGGCGACGCCGCGGCTAGAGTGGCTGGGCTTCGTCGTCACCGGCAGGGCGCGCGCGGCGGTGCGCCGCTCTGTGCGCGACAAGGAGCGACAGGAGATTGCCGCGCTCGGCTCCAAGCTGTTCGAGGATATCGCCGCCCGCCTCCCGGCAAGGATTGGCCGCAAGGCGATCAATGCCGCGTTGACCCGCCTCGGCATGGAGGAGGAAGAAGACCTGATGTTCGCGATCGGCTCGGCCAAGCTGCCCGACCGCGAGGTTATGGAAGCGCTGGTTCCCGGCAGCACGGCGGCGTTCGACGATGACGAGGAATGGGCGCGCAGCGAGCAGACCATCTCGATCCGCGGGCTGACGGCGGGAATGGGCTTCGAGCTTGCCGATTGCTGCCACCCGGTGCCCGGAGACCGTATCGTCGGGCTGCGCCGCAAGGGCGAAAAGGTAGAGGTGCACACCATCGATTGCCTCAATCTGGCCGACGGGGTCGACAGCGACTGGCTCGACCTTTCGTGGGGCGAGCGCTCGACGGGTGCAGTCGGGCGGCTGCGCGTGGTGCTTTACAACCGGACCGGCACGCTTGCCGAACTCACCCGCATCTTTGCCGCCAGCCACGCCAATGTGATCAACCTGGAAATGATCCAGCGAGACCAGAATTTCGGCACCTTCGAAGTCGATCTCGAAGTGCTCGACGTCGCCCATCTGGCGCGGATCACCGCTTCGCTGCGCGCCAGCGACGCCGTGGCGGAGGCCGAACGCATATAGCTCGCCGATGCGATTGGATTTGCCCAATCAGGCGGTTTGGATCACACTGCCTTATCCTGCGTGAGCTAGGAAGGAGAGGTCCATGAGCTATCTGCGCAACTGCTGGTATGTCGCGTGCATGTCGAGCGAACTGGCGGACGGACCGCTGGCCCGCACGATCCTTGACGAAAAGCTGGTGCTGTTCCGGGGCGAAAATGGCGAGGCGGCTATTCTCCAGGACCGCTGCCCGCACCGTTTCGTGCGGCTTTCGAGCGGCAAGGTTGCCGGCGATGCGATCGAGTGCCCCTATCACGGGCTGCGCTTCGACGGTGCCGGAAAATGCGTCCACCAGCCGTTTGAAGAGGGCGAACCAGCGCCGCACAACCGGGTGCGGTCATGGCCGGTGGTCGAAAAGGGCGGACTGGTCTGGCTCTGGGCCGGCGAGGCAGAGAGCGCCGATCCCGCGCTGATCCCGGCCTCGTTTGATCTGCTCGACGATCCCGAGCTCAAGACCGTCCACGGCTATCTGCGCATCGCGGGCAATTACCAGCTCATCAACGATAACCTGCTCGACTTGTCGCATGTCGATTTCATTCATCCCGCTGCGCGGCTGCCCGAAGGATATGAAACCTATCGCAACAAAGTCGAACAGCGGGGCGATCAGGTGATCCACTGGCTGTGGAAGCCGGGTTCGACGCCCAATTTCATCCAGGCGGCATTGCGCGATTCGACTTCGGTCAAGGCCGATGTGTTCTCGCACCTGGAATGGAACGCGCCCGCGCTGATGATGCTGCGCACGGGCTTGCAAGACCCAGGCGAGCCCGAGGGCAGCGATCTCAACCTGCCTTCAGCGCAGATCCTGACCCCCGAGACCGAAACCAGCACGCATTACTTCTGGACCGTGAGCCGCGAGCGCAAGAAAGACGACACCTCTATCGACGAGCTGTACGTAAAGGCGTTGACTCACATCTTCTCGACGCAGGACGGACCGATGGTCGAGCAGGCGCAGGAAGCCATGGGCGAAGAGATCGACCTGTTCGCGCATCACCCGGTGATCCTCAGCTCCGACGCGGCAGCGGTGCGCGCACGCCGCATCCTGCAAAAGCTGATCCGCGAGGAGCAGGGCCATAGCTCGCCAGCGCCGGGGAAGATCGCGGCGGCCTAAACCTCGAGTAGCAGCGTGACCTCATCGCCTTCGCCCAGGCCCTCGGCCTTGCGCACTGCCGCCTTTACGGGGAGCATCCAGCCTGCCTCGCGCGAGGGGAAAACCGAGGTTTGCCAGCTGGTCTCTCCGATTGTTGCCATAACCCTCAGTGAACCGAAGCCGCGCGAGAGGCCTTCGAGCCGCCGCATCAGTGCGGTCGCCGATAGCGCATCTCCAGCCTCGCCGGAAATCGTCACAAAGTGCCACGTTGCCTTGTCGCCGCCGGTCCAGCGCCAAAGCCGTGTCACGCAAGTGATGCGCTCTGTGATTGTCGTTCTCCTCAGCCCTATGGCAAGCGCGATTGCCACGCCGCGCCCTGCCTGCGCAAGCATGCTCCGCCTTGCTCCGCGCGCGCATCTCGGCCATTCGGTGCGACACGGGATAGGAGAGCCAGGTGAGCGCAGCCGACACGACAGACACAATCGTACTCATCGAACGCGATTGCGCGGTGGCCACGCTCACACTCAATCGCCCGGATCGCTTGAATGCGCTCAACAATGCGCTGCTCACTGGCCTGCGCGATGCGATGCAGGAACTGGCGGGCGATGACAGCGTCCATGCCGTAATCGTCACCGGGGCAGGGCGGGCGTTCTGCGCCGGGGCCGACCTTTCCGACATGTCGCAGGTCAACACCAGGGACCTCAACGATCCCTCGCGCGCGCAGACCCGCAGCGTGTTCGACGATCTCGAGGAAGCGTTCGAAAGCTTTCCCAAGTCGCTGATTGCTGCGGTCAACGGTCTTGGTGTCGGCTTTGGTTTCACCTTGCTGGGGTACTGCGATCACGTGTTCCTCGCCGAAGGGGCGCGGCTACGCACGCCGTTCAGCCAGCTTGGCCTGTGCCCCGAAGCGTCGGCCAGCTACACCTTTCCAATGCGCATGGGCTGGGCCGAGGCAAGCCGGGCGCTGCTGATGGGCGAATGGTTCACGGCGCAGGATGTGGTCGCATCGGGGCTGGGGCAAGAGGTCGTTGCGCTTGACGCGCTGCTTGAAACCGCCCGCGCGTTTGCCCGCAAATACGAACAGTGCCCGCTGCAATCCTTGAAGGCCACCAAGGCGCTGATGCTCGCCGCGCACCTGCCGCATATTCGCAAGGCGCGCGAGGCGGAGAACGCCAAGATGCGCGAACTGCTGGGGACGCCGGCGAACAAGCAGGCGCTGGCAGATTTCGCCAGCCGTCAGGGCAAGGGGAGGACGTGACCATGGAAGCGCTGCACTATCCGATCACGCCTTCGCAAATGGTGGCGCAAGCGCTCAGCCATAACCTCGAGCGCCCGGTGATCATGCTCGAGGACGGCTCGGTGCTGACCGCGCGCGATATCCGCGATTCGATCAGCCGCTATTCGCAGCTGTTCCTCTCGCTCAACCCGAGGCCGCAGCGGGCCGCGCTCTTGTCGAAGAACCGGCCCGAAGTGCCCGGCGTGTCAAATTCGTTTCGCTTTGCCAATATCATATCGACCTCACTCCATCCGATGGGATCGGTTGAGGACTATCTCTATTCGATCGAGCACGCCCGGATCGACACGCTGGTCTACGACGATTCCTTCGAGGACACGGTGCGCGAACTGAAGGCCCGCGCGCCGGGGCTGCGCAACCTGTTCGCGATCGGCAAGGCAGGGATCGGTTCGTCGCTTAGCGAAATGGCGAGCCGTTTCGAGCCGGGACCGCTGGTCGGGCGCGCCGGGCCGCCCGACGAAGTGACCGGCGTCGTGTTCACCGGCGGCACCACCGGCAAGCCCAAGGGCGTGATGAGTACAAATGCTTCGATCGCCATGGCCGCCAACGTGCTGCTTTCGGAGTTCGAGTGGCCCAAGGAAGTGCGCCACCTCGTTTGCTCGCCGTTGAGCCATGCGGGCGCTTCGGTGCTTACCCCGATCCTGATCATGGGCGGCTCGATGTTCGTGCTGCCCGCGTTCGATCCTGTCTCGTTCATGGAGGCCATCGAAAAGCACCGCATCACCACGACGCTGATGGTGCCGACCATGGTGCTGGCGCTGATTGACCATCCGCGCTTTTCCGAGTTCGATCTCTCCAGCCTCGAATCGATCTATTATGGCGCATCGGCCTTCCCTCCATCGCGGTTGCGTGAAGCAATCGAGAAACTGGGTCCGATCTTTTTCCAGTTCTACGGCCAGTCCGAAGCGCCGCTATGCATCACGGTGCTCAAGAAGGGCGAGCATCTGGTCGACGATCCGCTGCGGCTGGCAAGCTGCGGCAGGCCCCATCCGTTCGTATCAGTGGCATTGCTCGATGACGATGGCAACGAAGTGCTCGATGGAGAGCCGGGAGAGATTTGCGTGCGCGGGCCGCAGGTGATGGCCGGATACCTCGACAGGCCGGAGGAAACTGCCGAGGCCTTCAAATTCGGCTGGCTGCACACCGGCGATGTCGCCGTGCGCAATCCCGACGGGTTCCTGCGCATCGTCGACCGCAAGAAAGACATGATCGTCTCGGGCGGGTTCAACGTGTTCGCGCGCGAGGTCGAGAATGTCATCGCCGCTCACCCTGGCGTCGCGCAGGTCGCGGTGATCGGGGTGCCGCACGAGAAATGGGGCGAGGCGGTTACCGCGATTGTTGTCGCCGCCGATGGCATGGTGCCCGATTCTGCCGATCTGATCGCGATGGTCCGCGAGGAGAAGGGGCCGGTCTAGGCCCCCAAAGTAGTGCATTTCGTCGATGCCATTCCGCTCTCGCCAGTCGGCAAGCCCGACAAGAAAGCGCTGAGGGTACAGTTTTCCGGCGGTTAAATGCGCCGACTGCCCCTCCCGTTCACGGGAGGGGCAGTGAGACTTGGCGGCAGCGCCGCCTAGTCGCAGCGGGGTGGGCCTGTCGGCCCATTCCCACCCCCAACCCCTCCCGCAAGCGGGAGGGGAGTCAATGCGCATCCCTCGCCAGTCTCGCCGCGATCCACGCGCAGACGAACATCTGCAACTGGTGGAAGATCATCAGCGGCAGCACCACCATGCCGACCTGCGCCGGGGCGAACAGCGCGCCGGCCATCGGCACGCCGGTGACGAGGCTCTTCTGCGATCCGCAGAACAGCAGCACGATGAAGTCCTTGCGGGGCATGGCCATCGCGCGAGATAGCGCGAACATGGTGAGCATCACCACGCCGAGAATCGCGGCACTCAGAGCCAGCAACACGGCAAGGTCGGGTGCATCGACGCGCGACCAGATTCCGCCGACCACTGCCGCGCTGAAAGCGGAATAGACCACCAGCAAGATCGACCCGCGATCGACCGGCATCAACAGCTTCTTGTTGCGCTCGACAAACCCGCCGATCCACGGACGCAGCACATGGCCCGCGACGAAGGGCAGCAGCAGTTGCACGGTGACAGTCTCGACCGCCTGCCAGTCGAACCCGTCATGCGCCTTGCCGGTGGTCATCAGCAGTCCGACGAGCAGCGGCGTGAGCAATATGCCGAGCAGGTTGGACAACGACGCGCTGCATACCGCCGCCGCGACATTGCCGCGCGCGACGCTGACCAGCGCGATCGAGCTCTGCACAGTCGATGACAGCAGCGTCAGGAACAGCAGGCCCGAAACCAGCAGCGGATCGATCCAGCCGCTAACCAGCCATGCCGTGGCAAGGCCCAAGGCAGGGAACAGGGCATATGTGGTGCCCAAAGTCGCAAGATGCAGCCGCCAGTTGCCGAGGCCCTGCAGGATTGCCTCGCGCGACAGCTTTGCGCCGTGGAGGAAGAACAGCAGCACGATGGCCACCTTGGACAGCAGCCAGAACAGATCGCCCGCTGCCCCGCGCGCCGGCAGCAGCGATGCGACCACGACCGCCAAGGTAAGCCAGACGAGGAACGGATCGATCTTCGGGATGAAGCGGGCAAAGGGCATCGCAGGTCCTCTGCCCGCAATTGCGTCCGCGATCAAATCTGGTCCACGGCGCAGCGCCGGGTTATGCATCGGCATAAGCAGCGAGAGGGACAGCACCGAAATGGCAGATGCAGACATTCGCACTGGGCGCAGGGTGGCTTTCCATGCGCCCGGCCAGCCGCTCGAACTGCGCAGCGTCGATATCCCCGCTCCTGAGCCGGGCGGCGTGCTGCTGCGGGTCGTGATAGCCGGGGTGTGCGGCACCGACGCGCACCGGCTCAATGGCGACATTCCCGCTCCCAAAGCGCCAGTCGCATTCGGACACGAAGGCATTGGTCGGATCGAAGCGCTGGGCGAGCGGGTCATTGCCGATAGCGGCGGTGAGCCTGTCGCCGTCGGCGATCTGGTCTATTTCTCGCCGTCCAGGATCGACGGCTTTCCGGTCGCGGGCAGCGCAACGCCGGGGGACGACAATGCGCCCTGGCCGGTCTCCGCCGACCGGCCAAGCGTTGCGAGCTATCAGGACTGGGCGTGGCTGGCGAAAGGCGTGGGCTTCTTCCGCATCCCCGAAGGAACAAGGCCCGAGGCGGTGATCGCGTTTGGCTGTGCGATGCCGACCGCGATCGGCGGCATGACCCGGCTGGGCGGGGTGAAGCCAGGTCAGACCGTGGTGGTGCAGGGCTGCGGGCCGGTGGGGCTTTCGGCGACGCTGCTCGCCGCGCTCGACGGTCCGGACCAGCTTATCGTCATCGGTGCGCCTGACGGGCGCTTGCGCGTGGCCGAGAGGCTGGGCGCGACCACAGTTCTGCCGCTCGAAACCACCACGCGCGAGGAGCGTGCGGCGAAGATCGCGGAGCTGACCGGCGGGCGCATGGCCGACGTGGTGATCGAGGCGACCGGCAAGATCGAAGCCTTTGATGAGGGCATGTCGCTGCTTGCGGCAGAGGGGCGTTTTCTCGTGCTTGGCATCTACTCGGGGCCGCCCATGGCGGAACTGAACGTGGTCAGGATGGTGAACTTCAGCCAGCAGATTATCGGCAATCTGGGGCCGGCGCGCATCGAAGACCTGAAAACTGTCGTCGAGCTTGCCCGCGACCACGGCGAACGGCTGGGCTTTGCCGATCTGGTCACGCACCGATTTCCGCTGGCGCGCACTGACGAGGCGATCAGGGCGGTCGGCTCGGGCGCGGCGATCAAGGCGGTGGTGCTGCCCGAGACGGGTTAGAAGCATCGCGCGGAAAAGTGGGAACCGGTTTTCCGCATCAAGCGATGCGGCAAAAAAATGTCACGCCAGAGTTACCCCGCCATCCACCGGCAAGACTACACCGTTGATATAGGCTGCAGCTGGCGAAAGCAGGAACAGCACGGCGTGGGCCATATCCTCGGGATAGCCGAGACGGCCAACCGGGACGCGGGCGGCGAGATCCTGCATCGCGGGGCTTGCCAGCATGGGTTCTATACGTGGCGTAATGGTGATCCCCGGCGCCACCGCATTGACGCGCGGCATGCCGCCCAGCCGCGTCGCCATATGGCGGGTGAGGCCTGCAATCGCGGCCTTGGCGGCGGGATAGAAGGCCGAGACGGTCTTGCCGCTGCCTTGCAGGTTGCCGGCAATCGAACTGATGTTGACCAGGCTCGCTGCAACGCCAACGCAATGCGACAGCCAGCTTTTGGCAACCGTCTCCATGCTGCCGACGGCTTCGAGCAGGCGATCGGCGAATGGACCTTGCGAAACGCTGCGCGGGCCTGCGTTGTTGACGAGATAGTGGCACGGTCCGAGCGATAGCGTCTCGCGCCACGCACGCTCGACTTGCTGCCTATCGAAAACGTCGACGATGACGGCAATCGCCTTGCCGCCTGCCGCCGCGATCTCGTCGACCGTCGCCACTGCGCCGGGGCCGTCGATATCCCACACCGCGACCGTAAGCCCCGCCTTGGCCGCACCGATCGCCGTCGCCTTGCCGATGCCGCTCGCCGCTCCGGTGACGCAGACCATCTCTCCAGGCGCGAAGCCCAGCGCGCCCATATCGTAGAGCGGGCCGTGCTTTGGTCCCGTGTAGCCTGTCATGCCCCCGTGTCAGCCCGCCGCGATCTTGCGCGTCACCGAATGGGTTCCGCCAAAGCAGTACTGCGAGCGGCCCGCCGAGGCGCCAACGACGAAATATTCGAAGCAGTCGGCGCTTGGCATCACCGAAACCATGGTTTCAGGAGCGTCTTCCAGCCACGACAGTTCCGGGTGCGCTACATGGAAGCCGTTGTAATCCTTGTTGAGCATGACATCGCGGAAGGTCATACGGGTGCGGCGATGGACGGCCTCGGCAATGTCCTTCGGCCCCCAGCCGGCCTTGGCGAAGACGGCGGCGTGATCCGGCGCCAGCAGCATCAGGTTGGAGAAGGTGCCGTGGAAGGGATAGCCTGCCGAGAGCGGCGCGTTGGTCTTGACCAGCCACACGCCGTGCGAAGGAGCGCCGCAGGTGTTGGCGGTCAGCGTCGCCAGCGTTTCGACCAGCGCTTCGGGATCGGTGTTCTTGAAATCGAAGAATTCGGTCATCCCATAAGGCACGTTGACGGTGACGGTCGAATCCTCGGGCGCGAAACCCTGCTGCACCCGCCAGCTTTCCCACGGGGTGAGGTCCTCGTTCTCGGCGACGCAGGCCGAAAACTTCATCGGCGTGCCGATGGTGTCCATGTCCGAGATGCCCGGATAGGAGAGGCCGACGTTCATCATCACCAGCCGCAGGGTGCGGCCGATGGCGACATTGACCTGGCTGATCGAGCCGGGGCCCAAGGCGCAGATGCCGCGGTTCATGCCGATCTCGTCGGCAATCGCGCCCGAAACCAGCACGATCGGTGCCTGCGGCCCGGTAGACATCGCCCAGGTGCGCAGTCCCATCGAGGGATCGAGTATGCACTCCATCATCGCCATGATCACCGGCATGGCCTCGGGGCGGCATCCGGCCATGACCGCGTTGGCGGCGATCTTGCGCACCGTGCCCACGCCCATGCCGGGAGCGAACAGGCCGACTACATCGCTGCCGTCGCGACCCGAAGCGGCGATCATCGCCTCGACCTTGTCGTGCGTTGGCGGGATCAGCGGCAGGCCGTCGCTCCAGCCGGTCTGGACAAAACGGGTCTGCATGGCATCGAAAGCATCGAGCAGGTCGGCCCCCTTGAACACCAGTTCAGGCGCTGCGTCGCGCACGATCTGGTCGAACTGGGGCAGCACTTCGAGGATCGGGCGGTCGACCGTCAGCGCCTCGATCGCCTCGTCGAGCGAATCGGCGACCATCTGGCGGATTTCCTGCGCCGTCTTGTTCGAGAAACAGTGCGGCACGATGAGCGGGACAGCCTCCGGAACACCGAAGGTCTTGGTCGAAAAGCGCGAATCCTCGTCGAAGATCGCGGCGGTATAAGCGATCGCGGGAATGCCGCGCCGTTCCAGCTCGCACAGGTCGCGCATCAGCCAGGCGGTACAACTGCCGCAATCGGCAGTGGTGCAGATGGCCACATCCGCCTCGCGCTCGAGCATGTCGAGCTGACCCGGCGAAAGGAAGCGGTTCACGCCGCCCTGTTCGCCGATCACATCGATGAAGCTGAGGCCGATGAAACGCTGCGAGAGCAGGTCGCGCGCGGCATCGAGCGCATGCGTGCCGTTCTGCTTGCCGTTCCAGTAGAGCGCCACGCGCTTGCCATTGAGGTCGGCGGGGCGCTTCGCGGGCGGATCGCGCATCGCATCGTCGAGATCGGCCTGCGATTCGGCGACAGGATTGACGATGGTCAGCGTGGCTTGGGTCTGGTTGCCCGGACTCCTGGCTTCGGCATCGATGCTTGCGGTCGCCATTATGTTCGTCTCCCGTGTGACAGCGTCAGGCCGGCACAATCTCCAGCGTGACTTCAGGCGCCTTGCGCGCCAGCCATGCGCGCATCATCGCTTCGAGTTCGGCCTGAGGCAAGGTGCAGACGCCGTCATCGCAGTCTGCCACGTCGCCGGGCCGATAGGCAAGCGTGATCGTCGCCGCGGTTTCCTCGATCAGTTCGATCGCACCGCCATCGCTCGCGGCGATGCGGGCGAAACTGGCGAGAAGCTGCTGGGCGATCGGCACGCCTTTAGCCCGGCCATGCGCTGACGATATCGTCCACCGTCGACAGCGTGGTGATGAACGACAGGGTGTTGCGGATCACGGGCTGGGCATATTCGCTGGGGAAGCCCGAAACCGCATCGCGCGGGATGATGACGGTGTAATTGTTGTTCACCGCCTCGATCGACAGGCCAAGGATCGCGACATTGAGCGAGACGCCCGCGACGATCACGGTGTCGATGCCCTTGTTGCGCAGGCGGCGGTCAAGCTGGTTGTCGGCCATCGGATGCAGTCCGTGGACGCGCACCGATAGCAGATCGCCTTCTTGCCAGACTTCGGGGCAGGGGGTGTCGCCATCGGGATTGTGGGATGGACGGTCTGCCGAGGGGCCTGCGCCGCCGGTGTAGAGCCGGCAGTTCGTGCCCGCGCCATAGCGGGTGGGCGACGTGTCGGCGAGACAATGCACCACCGGCGCGCCATGCGCCCGCGCGGCCTCGGCCAGCTTCGCGCAGTTGGCGATCACGCCCACTTCCGCCGCGCCCGATGCCAGCGGGCTGCCCGCGGCTAGATCGCCGATGATGCCGCGCTGCACTTCGGACAGCAGCAGGGCGACCTTGCCCTGCTTGAGCAGCGGTGCGATATCGAATGCCATTGTCGTTTCTCTCCCGTGAAATCCGTTTATTCGAACAGCGCGAAGTAGCGCGTTTCGAGGCTTATGCGCGGCACTGGCTGCGGCTGCGTTTCGTCGGCAATCGCGACATGCAGGGTTTTGAAATCATCGCCAAGCGCGGAATCGAAACCGATGAATACCAGCAGTTCCTGCGGCGTCATGTCGGGGAAATACCACCAGTCATGGCGCGGACTGAAACGGGCCCCGCTCGACTGGTAGATCAAGTCGCGCTCGGCCGTCTTCATGTGATATTCGATGGGCACCATGTCGCCGGGC
The DNA here is from genome assembly GCA_947477745.1 of Sphingomonadaceae bacterium. Lineage (GTDB taxonomy): Bacteria > Pseudomonadota > Alphaproteobacteria > Sphingomonadales > Sphingomonadaceae > Novosphingobium. The sequence goes on from CANJUF010000003.1 coordinate 28,713, forward strand.
TTGACCGTGCGCCCGTCGCACATCGCCAACGGAAAATCCTGCGGCGGCGGGCTCAGCACCTGCCAGCACTGATACATGACATAGCGGCTGAACGGCGCGGGCAGGGCCCCGTTGAGCTCGAGCGTTTCCTTGAGCTGCACCTCGGATTCGCGCGTATCATAATCGACATGCGGCCAGCCTGCGGGGGTCATCGCCTTGTCGTTGCGCAGCGCCGGGCTGTAGCGCACCGTAGAGGCGTGAAGCGGCAGCACTTCGCGCGCCTCGCTCAATCGCAGGATCAGCGGGATCGTCTCGGCCCAATAAGAGCGCAGGGCATCGGACTGGGTGAGCAGGCCCGGCGGCGCCATGAGCTCGTCGAGCCGGTTAACGACGGTCGCGCTGGGATGCGCGACCAGCTCGAAGCCCTCGCAATGCAGCGAAGGCACCTGACCGGCGGCCCGGCCATTGCGGAAGCGGGTACAGCGCTTGTCGAACACCTCGTCGCCCAGAATCCGCGCGGTGAACTCGACATGCAGCATGTCGAGATCGCCGCGCAGATAAGGAAGCGTGGCGGTAAGGTCTTGCCGGTTAACCTCTGCGTCCATCACAACCTCCTTGGCCGACAAAGCGTTCAGCCGACTACCAGGTCCTTGCCGAACGTCGGTTGCAGCGCCGGGTCGGTGTGCGGCGGCAATTCCGCCGCCGGGTTGTTCAGCCAGCGCCACATCCGCCGGTAATCGACCGGTCCATTGACCGACGAGCGGTTGCCGTTCTGGTAGTAGCTGTTCGCCCGCTTATCGAGGTAGACCATCCCCTTTTCCGATTCGTCGAGGATGTCGGCGAACTTCCAGTAGGCTTGCTCGGTAACCTCGACGCTGTGCTGGCCGTTCTCGATCAGTCCGGCGATGGCGCGCACGGCGAACTGCGCGGTGATCTCCAGCAGGTCGACCACGGTGAAGCCGCCGAAGTTGTTCGAATTTGGACCGTAGCACATGAACAGGTTGGGGAATTGCGGCACCATGGCGCCGAGATAGGCGCGCGGGCCGTCCTTCTCCCAGATCTTCTCGATGCGTTCGCCGCCGCGCCCGCGCACTTCCATCGGCCAGAGATATTCGTTCGCCTTGAAGCCCGTAGCGAACAGGATGACGTCGACTTCGTATTCCTTGCCGCCGGCGACGATGCCCTTGGGCGTGATCCGCTCGATGTGATCGCTGACCAGTTCCACATCGCCGCGCGCCAGGGCGTCGAGCACGCTCTCGTTGGTGTCGACTCGAATCGGGCGCGAGGCCATTGGCGGGAAGTTGGGGATCATCTGCGGGATCAGATCCGGGCGCGAGGCCAACTTGCGCTCGACAAAGGCGACGCAGGCATCGCGCAGCATCTTGTTGATCGGGCTGACGGCATGGGGATCGTCGAAGTCCGGATCGACCTTGAGCGCTCCCGAACCACCCGGTGCGACCAGCGCCGCGACGCGGAAACGCACGAAATTGCTGTGGAACGGGAAGTTGCGATCGAGCCAGAGCGACTGCTCGGGCAGCGGCTTGAGATAGGTAAGATCCTCGTAGAGCCAGTTCGCCTGCCGCTGGAACATGAAGGTCTGCGCCGCCAGCCTGCCGATTACGGGCGCGGTCTGGTAACCAGAGGCGCCAGAGCCGACGATGGCGACGCGCTTGCCCGTAAGGTCGTATCCTTCGGGCCACTCGGCGCTGTGGCAGGCAAGGCCCTCGAAGCTGTCGAGGCCCTCGATCTGGGGCATCTGCGGGCGCGAGAGGAAGCCGACGCACGAGATAACTGCGTTGAACTGCGCCGTCTCCGCGCCGTTCGGCCCCTGGGTTCCCAGGGTCCAGAGCTTGGCGGCGTCGTCCCAGGTCATCTGCAGGACTTCGGTGTTGAACTGGATGTTGTCCCGAATCTCGAAATTGTCGGCGATCCAGTTGAAATATTTCTGGTTTTCGTCGCGGGGGCAATAGCCCCAAGGGAACGGATAGTCATATCCGAACAGGTGGGTGTAGCCTCGGCTCGGGGTATCTACGCGTGCGCCGGGATAGCGGTTCTCGTACCACGATCCGCCGACACTGGGGTTCTTTTCGAACACCACGAAGGCAATCCCCGCGCGCTTGAGCTGAACCGCAGCGTTGAGGCCGGAGATGCCGGTGCCGATGACTGCGACCTTGAAGTCCCGCGCCGCTTCGGGAGCCTTTCCAGCCTTCCAGTTCACGCCGCGAGCCCATGGATCGAGCGCGGTTTCTTCCTGCCAGATCGGGAAATCCTCCTCGGGAATATCCCGGCCTGCGGTCAGCGAAAGTGCGGTGCGCATGCGCTCCTTCGGACCCAGATCGAGTTCGCCAGCGCCGCTGTCGCGATACTTCTTTAGGAAGTCGGCGGCCATCTGCCGGATGCGCTTTTCGTGCTCCGGGTCAGCCAGTTCGCTGCCGACGGTGAATTTGCCCGCGGAACCGGGGACCATTTCCTTGATGCTCTCGTCGCCAGTCAGTTGATAGAGCAGCCCGCGAAGCACCATCGGCGAGGCATGCTGCATCGCGTCTTCGATGGTTTCGTCACTGGCGGAAAGAAGCTCGGTTCTTGTGGTCATTGGTATCCTGTCCCTTGGTTCTTGATCAGACTTTACAGAAAATGCGGGCGAGGGACAGGGATTGCGGACTGTCACGCGCACGCGCGGTTGCGGTGCTACCGGCTACTCCTTCTTGAGCGGCCGCAGCGGTGTCGAGAGCGACTGCTGGAGCCACGTGCCCTCGTCGGCAAGGATTGCCGCCTGCCGCTTCACCTGCCGGTGCAGCAGCCGCAGCAGGGCTTCGTCATGCTCCGGGCCGGCTTCGGCGATGAACGCGACCAGCATTTCGCTCGCCTCGCCTTCCGAGTCCGGCCGCCGCCCGATGAGATCGGCGGTTTCACGGACATATTCGCTCGCGAAGGTCTCGCGCACGCCCTCCGCGCGGCGCAGATAGCGCAGCGCCAGCCGGATCTTGTCCTTGCGGTACGCGGCGAACTCATCGTCCGTTCCGAGCGATTGCACCATCGTGTCGAGCGCTTCGAGCGAGTTGCAATAGCGCGTGCTGACCGGCGCAGGCAGCGCGTATGGCTCCAGCGCAATGCCCATCGATTCAGCGATGCCCTCAAGCGCGTCCTTCAAGGAGATCGCGTGCCAGATCAGGTATTCGTGATAGTCTTCCTGATCCTTCGGCCTGGCCAGGTCATCGGCGATCTGGAGCGGCGTGAACAGCGAGAAGGCGATGTGCTGGAAGCGAACATGGTCGATATTGATCGGCCGGCTGCCGCGCGCCTCGCAGAGTTTGTAGAACCCCTCGGGATCGTCGAACCCTTCGACGCGCTCGCGCGAGCGCAGCGCAGAAAAGTCGGTATGCCGGTCGCCCACGCTGACCAGCTCGAAATCGAGCATCGCGGTCAGCTCGTTCCCCTCGAAGATGAACTGCCCCGCATCCATGGCGATTACGCAAGGCGGATCGAGCGACTCTGGCACATTGCGGTCGAGCCACTTGCGCACGAACTCGATGTCAGGAGAGGGCAGCCGCTCGCCGGTGAGGTAAACCCCTTCGGCGTCGCGGTAGGCGGAAAGCGTGGTTTCCTTCGGACCGGCCGGCATGGCAGCGCCTGCGGCAATGATCAGCGCGGGATCGAGCTCGTGGATCTTGCGCATCTGGTCGGCAAGCTGTTCGCGCAGCTGCGTGCGGTCTGCTTCGCTGGCGGCGGTCGACAAGTTGGGACGGCCCGGCACGAGGTCCATGACCATCGCGGGAACCTCTTCGATGAAGCCATAGAGATGCGGCACCTTGATGCCGTTCTCCTCGAACACCTTGTGCACGCGCGCTTCGTAGGCCAGCGGCCGCGCCGGCCAACGCCCGCCGCGCGCGCCGCGCACATAAAGGCTCACCCGTCCCTTCGCGCTTTGCGCATCGACGAACCAGGCAGGGCGCCAGCGTCCTTCGCGGCGCAGCGACTGAACCGGCCCGATCTCGCGCTCGATCCATGCGCGCACAATGCCGTCGTCGGCCTGATCGACCAGACCTCGGGGCATCGACATTTCGACTTGGGGTTCGCTCATCTGTGCGCCTTCCGCATGCCGATCAGATCGGGATCAGCAGTTCGGTGAGCCCCTTGATGTAGTAGGAGCCGGGCACCGCGATGAGGTATCCCTGACGGCAGCAACGGGCGTGAAGCACGCGTAGCAGGTCTTCGTCCCGCTCGCTGTCCGATGCCATGACCAAATCCTCAAGTAGCAGGTCTGCTTCGCCGGTTGACCCGACCGGCTTGCCCAGAAGCCGTTCGGCGTCCGCCAGATAGGCATGGTCGAACGCTTCGCCATACTTGCTCAGCATGTCGAGATGATCGGCGATGCTGCGCTCAACGCGGCGGTGATAAGCGCCGATTTCGTCAGCCGCCGGATCGGCGTCTAGCGCGGCCTTGAGCGCGAAGATTGCCTCGCTGGAGTTAGTGGCCGCTGGCTCGGGCATATCGGGCATCGTCAGCGCCAGCCCCATGCATTCGCCGATCGCCTCAAGTGCCTGCTTGAGCTCCCAGATCACCCAGCTCTGGTATTCGACATAGTCGGCATTGGGCGAAGGCGCGGCAAGGAAGCGCTCCATGCAGATCGCCGAGGCCAGCGCGCCCGAAAGCGAGAAGGCGGCGGTGTGGAACCTTACCTTCTCCAAATCGACCTTGCGCCCCGAAGTTTGCTCGTAAAGCTTGTAGAAATCAGGCAGATGGCCGAGGTCTTCCCACTGGCCCCTGATCCGCATCGCGGCGAGGTCCATCATCGGATCGCTCAGCGCAGACAGTTCGAAATCCATCATCGCGGTGAGCCGGTCGTCTTCGTACAGGAATTGCCCAGCGTCGCAGGCGATAACGCGGGCAGGCTCGCTGGCGGGCGGCGCGTTGCGCATCACCCATTGCGCGGCAAACTCCAGCCCCGGATCGCTTCGTGTGCGCTGCTGCGCGTAGTTATCGTAGAAATCCTGGAACAGCGACAGGGTTACGGCGCGCGGCTCTTGCGGCAGGGACAGCCCGGCCTCGGCGAAGGGCTGCGGATCGAGCGCGTGCATTGCAGTCATCTGCTCGGCGAGTTGTCGCAGCACGGACTGGCGGTGCGCTTCGTTCTGGCTGGTGCCAAGGTTGGGCGCACCGCTGACCTTGGCCATGACAGTGCCGGGCAATTCGTCGATGAAGCCGTAGACCTGGGCCACGCGCACACCGCCCTTTTCGAGCAGCTCGTGGATCGCGTGCTCGCGGCGCAAGCCGTAAGGAAGGAAGCTCTCGGTGCGTTCGCCGCGAACATAGCATTGCAGCGCCTCGCCGCCGCGCTCGGCATCGACGAACCAGGCCGGGCGCCAGCGCCCTTGCCGTTCGATCCGGGTTACGCGGGCACCGAGGTTCTTTTCGAACCAGCGGGCGATCGCGGCTTCGCTCTCCTCGTCGGTCAACCAGCCTCTCCCGGCTTGCTCAGGCGCGCTTCGGCCCTTTGGGTACTTCGCGGAACGGCACGCCCTTGTCACCCGAAGCCTCGCGCGGCATGCCGAGGATACGCTCGGCCACGACATTGCGCGAAATTTCGGTGGTGCCGCCGCCGATGCAGGAAATCTGGCGCATCAGGAAGTTCATGCCGACCGCATCGGTCGCGGCTTCCTCCTCCTCGTCCCAGACGCTGGCATTGGACCCTGCGAGTTCGAAGGCAATGGTCGAGCGGCGCACGCTGGCGACGCCGCGGAACAGACGGTCGATTGCCGACATGTCCTTGTTGGCCTTGGTCGCCGCATCGGCAATGCGGCCCTGCAAAGCGCGGGTGACGACGCCGAGTTCGCGGTGTTCGCCAATCAGTTCGCGCGCCGACGGATCGTCGATCTTGCCCGATTTGCGGGCAATGGCGACGGGCGAATCCTCGTGACCGGCGCTTTGGCTCAACCCTGAAGGGTAGGTGACGTAGGGCGAGTTGTGCCCCATGCGCTCGTGGAACATCCAGCGGGTGCCAATCGTCCAGCCGCCGTCGACGTCGCCAACTCGGTCGCTGTCGGGAATGCGAACGTCAGTGAAGAATTCCTGACAAGCCTCTGATTCGCCGTTCAAACGCACGATGCGCTGGATCTCGACGCCTTCGGCGCGCAGCGGAACGAGGAACACGGTCATGCCCTGGTGCTTGGGCACATCCCAGTTGGTGCGCGCCAGGATGATCCCCCAGTCGGCCCACCATGCGCGCGAGGTCCACACCTTCGAACCGTTGAGGATCCAGTGATCGCCTTCGCGCACCGCCGCAGTAGTGATGCCAGCAACGTCGGAGCCGCCGCCGGGCTCGGAAAGAAGCTGCACCCAGACTTCGTCGCCCTTGAGGATCGCGGGCAAATGCGCGGCCTTCTGCTCGGCGGTGCAAAATTCGAGGATCGTCGAGGCACAGGGATTGAAGGTCGGGACGGCAAAGCGCGAAGGGTATTCGTGTCCCGCAAGTTCCTCGTTGAACGCGCGGTTATGCTCGGGAGACAGGCCAAGCCCGCCATATTCCTTCGGCATGCAGATCCCGGCAAATCCGCCGTCGAAGATCTTGCGCTGCAAGGCGCGGTCGCGGGCGACGGCGACAAGCTCCTCCTCGTCGTCCTTGCAATGCTGGGTGCGGTCCCATGGCTGGAGCGGACCGAGATTGGCCTTGATCCATTCGCGTGCCCGAAGCCGGAACTCTTCCACCGGTTCCATACCCGTGCTCATGCCGCCATCTCCTTGTCGATCTGCATTTGTGCGAGCCACCGGCGATGGTCGCCCGGGGTGCCATAAAGGAGGCGGTTGAGCGTGACCCGCCTCAGGAAGAAGTGGAGATCATGCTCGTAAGTCACGCCAATACCGCCATGAATTTGCACACAGTCCTGCGCCAGTTCGACCCCGTGCTCGCCAATATAGGCCTTGGCGGAGCTGACCGTTTCGGCAGCGCGCGAGGTGCCGTCGGCAAGCGCGTCGGCGGCGGAATCGCACACTGCGTGGCTCGCTTCGAGCCATGACTTCATGTCGGCGAAGCGGTGCTTGAGCGCCTGGTAGGAGGCAAGTGCGCGCCCGAAAGTGAAGCGTTCGAATGCCCAGTCGGTGGTCATCGCGAAGGCCGATTCCATCGCGCCGACCGATTCGGCGCAAAGCATGACACAGGCGTTGCGCACCTGCTCGGTCATCTGCGCCTCGGCTTGACCGAATGCGCCGACCAGGGCTGATGCCGGGACCCGCACCGCATCGAAAGTCACCGCGCCGAACTTGCGCGAGACATCTATCGCCTTCAGGTTCTTGATGGAGACGCCGGACGTTGAGGCGGGAACCAGCACCTGCGTGGTACCGCTGTCGCTGCGCCCGGAAACGAGGAAGTACGTGGCCTGCCCAGCCGATTCGACCGGCTTCACAGCGCCCTGAATGACGAGTTCCTCGCCGTCGCGGGTGATGGTCACGGTGGCCTCGCCGGACTGCTGCCACGGCGCAAAGCCCAGACAAACCGAGGCAATCGCGCTGCTCGTCATGATCGCTTCGAGCGCATCGGCATGGGCCTCTCCGCCCACATCGGAAAGCGCGCTTGCAACGACATTGCAATCGACCAGCGGGCCGGGTGCTGAGTGCCGGCCGAATTCATAGGCGATCAGCGAGAGATCGACGATCCCGCGCCCGCTGACGCTGCCGCCGCCCATGTCTTCGCTGACCAAGGGCATGATCCAGCCGAGCTCCGCGCCGCCGGTCCAGTATGCCGGTTCAAAACCCGCCGCGCTGTCGCGGTTCTTGCGCTGGCGATCCAGCGGAACATGATCGGCGAGGTACCGCGCGGTGGTGTCGCGCAGCAACTGCTGGTCCGAGGTCAGCTCATGCCACATCCGTTTTGCCTCTCCATTGGGCTATTTATCGAGTCGATACTGCATGGCACAGGCGCGGTGCTCGCGCCAGCCGGTCTGATGGTCATAGCCCCGCGCGCGCCAGGGTACGCTGTGCCTGCTTGAGGTGCGGCGCATCGATCATCTGCCCGTCGATCGAGAGCACGCCGGCGTCGGGCGAAGCGGCGAAGGCATCGACGATAGCCTGTGCGTGGGCGACGACTTCGGGTGAAGGCGTAAAGGCGGCATTGATCACAGGCACCTGCGCGGGGTGGATCGCCATCATCCCGGTGAACCCATCGGCTGCGGCCCGTTCGGCATAGCGGCGCAGCGCGTCGAGGTCCTTGAAATCGGGGCTGATCGTCTCGATCGCTTCCACGCCCGCGGCATGGGCGGCAAACAGGGTCATCGAGCGTGCGAGTTCGAGCGGCGGCGTGAAGGTTCCGTCCTCGTTCCTTGCCCGGGTCGCGCCGATCGCGGCAGGCAGGTCTTCCGCCCCCCAGGTCAGTCCGCAGATGCGCGGGCTGGCGCCGGCATATTCACCGAGGCGGAACATCGCCAGCGGGGTTTCGGTGACCAGCGGGAACACGGCGCAGTCCGCATCGCCGATAAGAGCTTCAAGCTCGCGTATCGAGGCAAGTCCTTCTGCCTTGGGCAGGCAGATGCCGTCGGGCTTGTGCGGCATCACCGCGGCAAGATCATCCTGCGCCATGTCGCCCTGCAGCGGGTTGATCCGCACGAACAGCTTCACCGTGGTACGCGCGCGGTCTAGGAACTGGGCAATCGCCTCGCGCGCCATGTCCTTGTGCGCCGCCGAAACCGAATCCTCCAGATCGAGTATCAGCGCATCCGCGCCCGATCCAAGCGCCTTTTCCATGCGCTCGGGCCGGTCTCCGGGGACGAACAGCATCGAGACCAATCGCATCATTGCCGGTTTATTCCTTGGTTTGTGCCTGATCGCGCGTGCGTTGCGCGCGACAAACGGGCATACAGCCGATGTTTCGCGAGAGTGCAACCGATCAAGGAGGGGACCTGGATGAGCGCTCGTCAGTCCGGCTACGCGCTGCGGCGCAAACGATCGAGCGGGGCCGATGCCGCGTCGGGCGAACGCGCCCAGGAAACCCGCGGCGCAATCATCGCGGCGGCGCGCGAGGTGCTGCTGAAGAAAGGCTATGCCGCGACCCGGGTGGAAGACATTATCCAGCGGGCGGGCATCTCGCGCCCGACTTTCTACCGCCATTTCAAGGACAAGTTCGAGGTCGCCAAGGCCTATCACGCACTATCGGGCGATGCGACGTTGGGGCCGTGGGGCGATCTTGCCCATGTCGACATGAGCGACCTCGCGGCGATCCGGCGGTGGATGGAAGTGCTGCTCGAAACCTTCGCGGCGCGGCGCGACGAGCTGGTCGTCTGGTCGGAAATGAGCGCGATCGAGCCCAATTACCTGATGCGCGTGCCGCGCCAGATCCCGGCTCTGATTGAAGTGCTGGCTGCGAACATCCCGGCCTTCGCCCGCGCGCAGGCGCAGGCGCCGAGCGGTGAGCGCGAACCCGGTCCGGTATGGGCCGAATCCTATTTGCTGCTCGAACACCTGTCCTATTATTGCACCTGGCTGGCGCTGGGAAAGCACGTCATCTCGAAGGAGCAATCGGTCGATTATTTCTGCGAGCGCTTGCACCGCTTTGCCGGACGGTATGGGGGTAAAGCGGGTTGAACCAATCTCCGCTCGTCCTAAGCGCAGTCGAGGGGCGTGTCTCGACTTCGCTCGACACGAGCGGGCAAAATTCAAACGGCCTCCACAGTCACCTGAAAGCCGTCGACAAGGACGTTGCCCGAAACCTGTTCCCAGTCTTCGGGCCGCGATGAGGCGATCGCGTTGATGTTGACGCCGGGCAGGGCATTGGCGCGCTGCCACCCGCCCTTGTGGCCGAAGCCGTGAGGATAGCAGACCGAGCCGGGGACGACCTCCTCGGTTACTTCGAGCAGCACCTCCAGCGAACCCGTCGGCGTGCTGACCCGCACGGTCTGGCCGTTCGAAAGACCGCGTGCCTTTGCATCGGCGGGGTGCATCAGCAGGCTGGGAACTTCGCTGCGCACCAGCCTATCGACATTGTGCATCCATGAGTTGAGCGAGCCGAGCTTGCGCCGCCCGAACATCAGCAGCATGCCATGGCTGCGCGCAGGTTCGGCCAGCAGGCGGGCGATCTCGCCTTCGGTGACATCGTGCCATAGCCGCACCTTGCGGTTCTGCGTCCACACGCGCGACCAGCTTCCGGCAGGATCGAAGCGGTCTGCCGTCCGCGCACCCGAAGGATGCTGGCTACGAAGCTTGGCAACGGTCAGGCCGTCCGGATTCTCGCCGAACTGGTCACCGAACGGGCCGATCCGCAGCATCCTGTCGGCCACTTCCATCAGCTCGGGCGCTTCATTGGCGCGTGCATCGGGGTCGGAGAACAGCGCGGGCAGGCCCATCTTCGCCAGAATATCATTGTAGATATCGAACTCGTGGCGCGCATCGCCCTGCGGTTCGACCACGGCGGGGCTGAACTGCACCCAGGGCCGCGGCGCATTGCGGACCCAATAATCGGTCAGGTCCTCGCGCTCGAGGAAGGTCAGGCTCGGCAGTACGTAATGTGCGTGGCGGGTGGTCTCGTTGACGTAGAAATCGATGCCGACGAGCAGGTCCAGCTCCTCGAGCGCGTCGGCAGTTGTCTCGCCGTCGGGATAGGCGAGCACGGGATTGCCCGAATCGACGAACAGCGCGCGCATTTGCCCTTCTCCAGGCGTGGTGATCTCCGCCGCCAGCGATCCGCCCGGCGTCGAGCCGAGCACCAAGGGCAGGTTGCCTATGCGCGAACGTGCGCTGCCATAGCGCGCATGCATCGGCGGCTCGCCCGCCTTGCCGATCGGGGCAAGGCCGGTCATCCAGCCGCCATCGACGCCGAATTTGCCGGCAATCACGTTGAGGCTCTCGATCAGCAAGTTGACCAGCGTGCCGAACCGCCCGCGATTGGTGCCGACCCGGCCATAGCAGGCGGCGCGCGGCGTAACTGCGAACCGCTCGGCCAGCGCGCGGATCTGGTCAGCGGCAATGCCGCAGTGGCTTTCGGCAAGCTCGGGGGTGATCGGGCGAAGCGCGTCGCGCAACTGCTGCCATCCGGTGGTGCGCTGTTCCAGCACTTCGCGCGCTTCCAGCCCCTGGGCAAAGATGTGCTGGATCATAGCCGCGACCAGCCATGCGTCGCTGTCGGGCAGGACGGCGAGGTGTTCATAGCGCCGCGCGGTCTCGGTGCGGCGCGGGTCGATCACCACCACGCCTCCGCTCGCCGCAATCCGGTCAAGCGTGCGCAGGAAGCGTGGCTCGGCGATCAGCGACATGTGCGAGACCAGCGGATTGGCCCCGATCATGATGAGTAAATCGCAGCGCTCGATGTCGGGGAAGGTCCAGTCGGTGCCGCTGCCGAACACCAGCTCCTGCGCCAGGTTTTTCGCGCCGGTATCGATCTGCACCGCGTTGAAATTCTTGTGCCCGCCCAGCGCCTTGAGGAACAGCGCGCCGTAAGTCGAATGCAGCGTGGCGAACGAGGCGGGATTGCCCTTATACGAGCCGATCGCCTGGCCGCCGTGCTGGTCGATGATCGCTTGCAGCCGCGCGGCGATGTCGCCCAGCGCCTCGTCCCACGAGACCGGCACGAACTCGCCCGGCCCGCCGACCCGCTTGAGCGGCGTGAGCACCCGGTCGGGATCATAAGTGACCGCGGCGAACGATGTGCCCTTGATGCAGACATGGCCCTCGGACACCGGATGCTCGCGGTCCGGCTCGATGCGCTCGATCCTGCCATGGCTGACATGCGCGATCATGCCGCACTGCGCCTCGCACAGACGGCAATAGGTGCGGTGCTTGCCGTCCGCGCCGGCGACGTCTGAAAATGTGTCCTGTCCCATGCGCGCCATCCTGTCGCGTTTGCCGGGCGCGGTCAATTTGTCTCGGCCGCGATGGACAAGGCGTCGCGCGCCATTACAGTCGCCGAAAAATTGGAGAGGACGACCGCCGATGACCACCGATCCCGTGCGGCAGCTTGCCGCTGAGCGCCCGACGATGTTCGATCACCGCTTTGCCGGGATGAAGCCCTTGTTCGAGGTGGCCGAGAGGATCCACGGCGTAGAGGCGATATCCAACGTCTACCTCATCAACACGGGCGACGGCGACATTCAGATCAATGCAGGCATGGGCTTCGAAGCGCCGACCATCCGCGAGCAGCTTGCGCCTTATCGCAAGGGCCCGCTGCCCTACATGATCCTGACGCAGGGCCACGTCGATCACGTTGGCGGGGTTTTGCAGCTGCGCGAGCCTGAAACGAGGCTGGTGGCGCAGGAAAACAACGCGGAATGCCAGAAGGATGACGAGCGCATCATGGTCGCGCGCAATCGCCAGTCGCAGATCTGGTTTCCCGCGACGAACAAGATCAACTCCGAGCTTCAGGAAAAGGTCGAGTTCGTGGTGCAGGACCGCCCCACGCCCGACATCACCTTCGAGGACCGGATGGAAATCGACCACGGCGGCGTTAAGCTCGAGCTGCTATCGGTACCCGGCGGCGAGACGATCGATTCGGCCGCGATCCACGTGGTCGGGCGCGGCATTGTGTTTACCGGCAACCAGTTCGGCCCGCTGTTTCCGCACTTTCCCAACTTGAATACAATCCGGGGCGACAAGTACCGTTACTGGGAGGCCTATCTTTCTTCGCTGCGGCGGGTGAGGGCACTCGAACCGGAAATCCTCGTTACCGGGCATTTCCTGCCGATTGTCGGCAAGGAACTTATCCGCACGTGCCTCGACCGGCTCCACGATGCGGTGAGCTACATCCACCAGCAGACGCTAGAAGGGATGAACGCGGGCAAGGATATTTTCCAGCTGATGCGCGAGGTTACGCTGCCCGATCAACTCTTTGTCGGCCAGGCATACGGCAAGATCAGCTTCTGCGTTCGCACCGTGTGGGAGCAGTACATGGGCTGGTTCCAGGGCCTGCGCACCAGCGAACTGCTTTCGGTCCAGCCGCACCACGTCGCGGGCGAGCTGGCGCAGATGGCAGGCGTCGATGCCGTGATCGCGCGCGCGCGGGCAACGCTGGAGAAAGGCGATCCCGAGCGCGCCATGGCGCTGGTCGAAGCGGCGCTCGCCGCCGAACCCGCCAATCGCACAGCGCTCGACCTTTCGGTAGCGGTGCACGAGGCGCTGCTGGCCGGGCCGCACGGTGCCGAGAACTTTTGGTACGCCGGTTGGTTACGGCACCAGATCGCCGCCAACAAGGCCGGCAAAGTGGGAGGGAAGGACTGATGGTCGAGCACATACGGATTACGGACCTTGCCCAGCCACAGATCAATGAAATGCTGGCCGAGGGCATCGCCTGGATGGAGGACAATCCGGTCGATCTCAGCGTGGAGGGCGTGCTCACCACCGCCAGGCTGAACACCAATCTGGATGATTTCGGACCGGACGATTTCCGCATTCGACTAGGCCGGCTGATCGCCGAATGGAACGCGGACAATCTGCTGCAGATCAGCCGCGTGATCCTTCGCGATATGGCGGTGCGGCATGCCTCGAACCGGCTGCTGGCGCAGGACTATCGCAAGCGCCATCCCGACTACGCGCGGGAAAAGATCGAGCGGCCGATCATCGTCGTCGGATTGCCGCGCTCGGGCACCACGCATCTGCTCAACCTGCTCGCCTCGGACAGCCGGCTGCGTTCGCTGCCCTTGTGGGAAGTCAACGAGCCGCTGCCCAATCCTAACGAGCCGCCACGCGAAGACGGCCTCGATCCGCGCTGGGTGCGCTGCAACGAGCAGTGGGAGATGGCGAGGGCAAGTTCGCCGCTGACCGCGGCCATGCATCCGATGGAGCCAGATCATTTCCACGAGGACCTGGAACTTATGTGCCCCGATTTCGCCTCGTACAATTATGAATGGATGAGCCGCGTTCCCGGCTGGCGCGATGCCTATTACGCCGAGGACCAGACCCCGCATTACCGCTTCCAGAAGGAAATGCTGCAGATCATGCAGCATGCCGCCGGGGAATCGCGCCCGAAACGCTGGGTCAACAAGTGCCCGCAGCACCTCGAGCAGCTTCGCGTGCTCAAGGAAGTCTATCCCGACGCCAATGTGGTCATCACGTACCGCGATCCGGTTGACGCGATTCAATCCGCCGCGACGATGATGGGCTACGGCGAGCGCATGCGCTATCCCAGCATCGATACCAAGGGCCTGGTGGAGTACTGGTCGGACCGGGTCGATCGCCTGTTGCGCGCCTGCGTGCGTGACCGCGATGTCTGGCCCGAGGAACAGCGCGTCGACGTGCCGTTCGAGGCGTTCATGGCCGATCCGATGCATTTCGTGCGCGCGGTACACGCCAAGGCCGGCATGGAAACCACGCCGCAAAGCGTGGCCGAGATGGAGCACTTCGTCGAAACCCACCCGCGCGGCAGGTTCGGGCAGGTGGTCTATGATCTCGAAGGCGATTTCGGGATCAGCCGCGAGAAACTGCGCGAGCGGTTCGGCTATTATTTCGATGCGTTCCCGCAGGTCACGGTCAAGTAGCCGCGGCTCCGTCCTTTACGCATCGAGCAGTTCGCGAACCCCTGCGCGCCCTTCGACGCCAAGCCGGGCATAGATGCGGCGCGCATATTCGCGGTACGTCGAGGCTGACAGGCCGATCGACTTCGCGATCGCGTCCCCGCTCCCCAGGTTGCACATCGATACCGCGACCTGCTGCTCGCGCGGCGAGAGCGCGAAGCCAGCAACCCGCTTGAGGCGGCGCAAGCGGCGCGGGATCAGGCGCTGCAGGCTGACGACTGCTTCGCCCGATCCGGTTCGCAAATGGGCGATGATCTTGAAGCGTCCCCAGCGGGTCGTCACTTCCAGGCTGGGCGGCAGCCGGTTGAGGCCCTCGCTCGCCTGGTCGAGCCGGCTTGCCGCTTCCAGAACCTGCAGCGGAGCGAGATCGTGTCCGATGCGCGGCAGCGGCTCCGCAGCGGACCTGAGCTGATAGAGCATGAAAACCGCGCGCGGCGATGCGCTGCACACAGTTCCGTCGCCGCCGACCAGGACGATCTCGATCTCGCCGTCGGGACCGCAAACCTCGGCCGAGGATAGCGCGGCATGGCTGTCGATTGCGTGGAGGAAGTGCGCCCGCAACGATAGCACTGCCGCGATCTCGCGGCGGGTATAGGCCCGGCTGCCCGGTTCGCGGCCCAGGGTGAGGATCGAACTCGCGCGGCCGCGAGCGTCGCGGATCGGGAAATCGAGATTGTTGCCGATCCCGTAGGCAGCAAAGATGATATTCTTCAGCGCCGAACGGTCCCACCCGGGCATGGCCGTAAATCGGCGCCAGCCGCCAAACTCGTCGGCCGAATGGAGCATCTTGTCGAGCGAGGGCGCGAGCGGGTCGGCGGCCAGGCGCGGGGACAGCGCGGTGTATTCATCGATAGCCGGCGCGATCAGGTCGCGGTCATAGGTGTCGCACGGCATGCCGTCGGCGTCGGCCCAAATGAAGGTGCGGGTGCGTGTCGGCACCACCTCTTCCAGCGCATCGACCATCGCGGCAATCGCCATGCGATCGGGCAGGCCCATCGCCGCAATGTGGCGCACATGCTGTACCGCAGCCGAAAGGCCCATGGCATCGCCCCCGATTGATGCGGCGACTCCCAGAAAAGTCGTCACCGTCCGCAGCCATGCCGACAAAATTCCCTCCAAATGGCAACTGTATCAAGCGGAAATTTGCATTAGCGCTCGTCCGCAAGTGAACAGCAGGGGCAAGGCAGGATGGCCAGATCGATCGCGTTTGCAGCAGTACTGTCGGGACTGGCATTAGCGCTGATCCACCCGGCGCTGGCGCAGAATGGTCGCCCGCCGCCGCCCACGTCGACCTCAACGCGTCCGCCGCCTATCAAGCTGGAACAGCCCACGTCCACCGCCACCCAGGCGCCGATCAAGATAGGCAAACCCGCGCCAACGCCGACTCCAACCCCGAAGCCGGTTGGGGCCGAAGGGTTGAAGGGCGTCGACATCAACAAGATGATCGACGCCGCGCTGAAGATGCCGATGCAGCCGTCGGTCTATCAGTGGGAGGCGGGGCAGGGGACGGTGCAGCTTCAGCCCGCCGCCACTCACCTGTGCGTTCTTACCGGCGTTTCAGGCAATTTCCGGGGGGCAGGCGAGCGCGTCGAACTGAACATGGACATGGCGGCTGCGGGCGGGCCGCGATATGTGCTGAGGGGAAGCAGCGGGCAGGGCCAATTGCGCGCACACGCGGTCTGCGTGCGCAAGGATCGCTTCACGCCGGCCATTACAGCCGACAACTCCAGGATCATGCATTCAGCCCAGCCGCTGATGATTCATTTTGGTTGCAGCACTGCCCGCAAAGCCTTCACCAAGCTCGGGCCTGACTACGGCTATTTCGTTCGCGAGTTCGGTGGCAAGTTCGACGGGCTGGGCGACTTCGTTCGTACTTCTGGAAATTCGCTCTATGTGTCGGCCTGCGCCGGCTATGCCGCCGGATCGGCAAGCGCGATCCATATGATCGAAAGCGGCCCGGTAAAGTATCTCGGGCCGACCGGTCGTACGACCGATGATCGCGTGGCTCGGTTTTACGCCACGCTCGACAATCCTGCGCCCGGCAAGGCGAACATCACGCCGGTATCGCTGGCGACACCTGACAGGATGTTGGTCCCTGTATCTCAGGCGTTGTGCGGCCTTGCCGAAGTCGGCGGGCGCTTCAACGGCTATGGCGAAGCAGCCGAGATCGTGATGACAACCTTCAATGGCGAGCTCTACTGGAAGGCGCAGATCAGCAATGGTCTGGCGGGAAGCGGTGTGACCATGGCGGTGCGCTGCATCGCACGGGACCAGCGATAGCCGCTTGCCGCTAACGCCGCCCGATCAGTCGACGTCTTCGAGCACTTCCGCGCGGAACACTTCGCCGATCTTCTTGCCGTCCTCGAAGTAGCCAAGACCATAGTCGCCCTGGATGGTCGAGCGGATCGTGTGGCGCTCGTATTTCGGGTCGCAGCCTTCAACCGCGTGAAGCATGCGGTGATTGTCCCAGATCAGCATGTCGGTCGGCGACCAGTCGTGCCAGTAGGCGCTGGTGCCGTGCCCCATGGCGTTGATCTGCTGGCAGACATCGTCGAGCAGCTTGTCGCCCTCGGGGTCTTCGTGGTGCTCGAGGCCCCAGGCCATCCATGATCCGACGTGGATCACCTTTTCGCCGGTCTCGCGGGTCCAGACAGCGGGGTGCATCGCGCGCGGGAAGATCGCCACTTCCTTGAGCAGTTGCACCGCCATCGGCATGTCGCCGCTCGCCATCTCGAAATTGACGCCGTAGCGCATCCGCGAAAGCCGGGTGTCGAGCGTGTAGATGACGTTGATTCCTTCGATCCGATCTCGCAGTTCTGCCGGGAACTGGCGATAGCATTCGATGCCGTCCATGAAACCGGTACGGCCCTTTTCGGGTGGCACGACGGCGCAGCGCAGCACGCCCGCATAGTTCAGCTCGTCGTTGTAGCAATGGTCGAAGTGCCACGGCGAATAGCGGGTCAGCACCTCGCCATCGATGCGCACCAGCCCGCCCGAATAATCGCCCTCGTTATCGTTGGGGTCATAATGCATGTCGATCACGCCATCGGCATCGTCGCCGGTTTCCGCGTCGCGCGGCGTGGTCTTGGTAGGATGGTCCTTGAGCGGGCCGAACACCTTGCTGAGTGCGACCTGCATCTTGGCGGTGGGCTCCATGTCCTTGAACACGAGCAGCCCGCGCTGCTTGAACAGCTCGCGCAATTGCTGGCACTGCGCTTCGTCCTTGAAGGTGTCCCAGCTGACGCCGCGCACGTTCGAGCCAAAGCTGAGATCGCCGCGAAGCGGTTCCACAGTGAACTGAGCCATGTGCATTCTGCTCCCGCATAGCTTTTCGATATGCGGTCAAATATCGCACTGCGCGGCCTGGCTGTCCATAGCGGTATCGGTGAGAGCCAGCGCCATTGCCCGCAGGGTCAATGGAAGCACCTGCCGCCATCGACCGCGAGCGCGGAACCGGTGACATAGGAGCTTTCGTCGCTGGTCAGGAACAGGATCGCATTGGCGATCTCGGTTGGATCGGCAACCCGCTTGAGCGCATATTGCTGGACGAAGGGCGCGTCGGACGGGTTCGCGTAATCCTTGAAGGTGAACGAGGCCATCGGTGTGTTGGTGACGCCGGGCGCGACCGCGTTGGCGCGCACGCCGTAGCCCGCGCCTTCGACCGCGAGGTTTTTGGTGAAGGCGATCAGCCCGCCCTTTGTGGCGCAGTAGGCGGTATTGTTGGGCGCATTCGGCAGGATGCCTTGCCCCGAGGCGATGTTGACCACGGTGCCGCCGCCCGCCGCCTGCATCAGCGGCAGCGCCGCCTTGCAGATCATGATCGGCGCTTCGAAGTTGATCGCGGAAACCTTGCGGAAGAAGGCAAGGTCCATCTCCACGAGTGGTTTCGCGGTGCCGAGCCCGGCGCAGTTCACCACCCCGTCGAGCCCGCCCATCGCGCTCGCCGCCTGCTCGACCATCGCGCCGACGTTCTCGACATCGGTCAGGTCATAGGGAAAGGCGTGCGCGCCCAGCGCCGAGGCAATTTGGTCTAAGCCTTCAGCATTGGCGTCGACCAGCGCCAGCTTTGCGCCCTTGGCCGCGAACAGTTCTGCCGTGGCCCTGCCGATGCCCGATGCCGCGCCGGTTATCAAAATGCGGCGACCCGCAAGCCGCTGGTCGGTGTTGCCCTGTGTTGTCATGGCTCTTGTCTCTCCCGGTTTAATTATCGAATGTGCATTTGTAATTGGAAATCCCCGCGGGGATAGGCCAGATTGCGCAAAATTTGCCGAAGCGGGAATGAGGATCTGTCGTGAGCTCAATCAGCGGCGAAACGCCCGAAATCGACCTCGACGCGCTGACCCGCAAGTATGAGGAAGAGCGCGCCAAGCGCCTGCGGGCCGAGGGGCTCGGCCAATACCGGGAAGCGAAGGGCGAGTTCGCCCGCTTCGCGCAGGATCCCAATTCTGACCCTGACTTCGCGCGCGATCCGGTGCGGCGAGATGCCAATGTGCTGATTATCGGCGGCGGCTTTGGCGGATTGCTCGCTGCCGCGCATGTGCGCAGGGAAGGCGTGGAGGACATCGTCATTGTCGACCGCGCCGGGGATTTCGGCGGCACCTGGTACTGGAACCGCTATCCCGGCGTGCGCTGCGACGTGGAAGCCTATGTATATGTGCCGTTGCTGGAGGAAACCGGTTTCGTTCCCAGCGAGAAATACGCCAAGGGCGCTGAAATCCAGCACCAGTGCCGCCTGATCGGCGAGCATTTCGATCTTTATCGCGGCGCGCTGTTCCGGACATCGATCGAAACGCTCGATTGGGACGAGGCCCGCCAGCGCTGGATCGTCAGGACCGACCGGGGCGACGAGATCGCCGCGAAATTCATCGTTTCGGCGACCGGGCATTATTCCAGCCTCAAACTGCCTGGCATTCCCGGAATCGAGCAATTCGCAGGACCAAGCTTTCATACCAGCCGCTGGGACTACCGCGTTACCGGCGGCGACGCTGACGGCGAATTGACGGGCCTTGCCGGAAAGCGCGTGGGCGTGATCGGCACCGGCTCGACCGGCATCCAGTGCGTGCCGCCATTGGCCGAGTGGGCGGAGCAGCTTTACGTGTTCCAGCGCACGCCTTGCTCTATCGACGTGCGCGGTAACCGCCCCACCGATGTCGAGTGGTTCACTTCGCAAAGTCCCGGATGGTGGCAGGAGCGGGTTGAGAACTTCACCAACTGGACCTCGGGCATCCAGAAGGGCGAGGATCTGATCGCCGATAGCTGGACCAACCTGCTCGGCGAGCCGACGGCGGTCGCCGGCGGCGTGGTCGGCGAGGTCGATCCGGCCGAAATGCTGCGCGCCGAACTGCTCAAGATGGAAAAGGTGCGGCAGCGCGTCGATACCATCGTCGAGGACAAGGCCGCAGCCGAAGCGCTCAAGCCCTGGTATCACTATTTCTGCAAGCGCCCTGGTTTCAGCGACGATTACCTGCAAACCTTCAACCGGCCGAACGTCACCCTGGTCGATACGGGCGGGCAGGGGGTGGAGCGAATTACCGCGAGCGGAGTGGTGGTCGGCGGCACTGAATATCCGGTCGATGTCCTTGTCTTCGCCACCGGGTTCGAATTCATGACCAGCTATACGCGCGAGGCCGGCTTCGCCATCACCGGCAGGAACGGGTTGTCGCTTGACGAGCACTGGTCGCACGGCGCCCACACGCTGTGGGGCATGCAAACGCGCGGCTTTCCCAACTTCTTCCTGATGAGCCTGCTGCAATCGGGCGTCTCGATCAATTACATGCACATTGCGGACGCGCAGACGCGCTATATCGCGTCGGTGATCGGGCATTGCCTGAGGGAACATGTTGCCACCGTGGGACCGACCGCCGAGGCCGAGGACGCCTGGGTTGAGCGGATCGTATCGCTGAGCGGTGCGCGCAAGGCCTTCCTGCAAGCCTGCACCCCGGGCTATTTCAACCAGGAAGGCCAGCCCCAGCCCGAGTTCGAGCTCAACATTCCCTTCGGCGGCGGCCCGCACGAATATCTCGATCTGGTGCGCGCCGCCCGCGAAGGCGGGTTTGTGGACGTGCTGGAATTCACTCAGCCAGCCAGGACAGGAGAATGATCATGACCAAGCCGGCCTTTCCCGTCGAAGAAGTGCGCGACGACCTGATCCCGCTCGCCGACTATCTCGATCGAGATTTTGCGGCGCTGGAGGCGAGGAACCTTTGGCCCAAGGTCTGGCAACAAGCGTGTCGGCTCGAGGAGATCGAGAAGGTCGGCGATTTCGTAGTCTATGAAATCCTCGATGATTCGATTCTGGTCGTGCGCACCGGCGAAGGCGAGGCGGATATTGCCGCCATGCACAACGTCTGCCCGCATCGCGGCACCTTGCTGGCCGAGGGCACTGGCCATGTGCGCGAATTCCTCTGCCCGTTCCACGGCTGGCGCTTCGGCCTCGACGGCGAAAATTTGGAAGTGGTGGACAGGGGCGATTGGGGCAATTGCCTTGCCGATGCCGACACCAACCTGAGCCGTATCCAGCATGGCGTATGGGGCGGCTGGGTGTGGATCAACATGGACCCCGATTGCCAGCCGCTTGCCGAATTCCTCGAGCCGATGGCTTCGCGCTGCGGTCTGCATGAGTTCGAGAAGCTGCGCCTCGCCTGGTACAAGACCACCACGGTCGAGGCCAACTGGAAGACCACCATGGAAGCGTTCATGGAGTTCTACCATGTCCAGACCACGCACCGGCAGATGCTCACCTATACCCGTGACTATTCGACCAGCCGGGGCATGGGGCGGCATGGCTGGATGAGCTACGAATTCGACACCGGCTTGCCGGTCGGCCGTTCCGAGCGGCTCGAACCGAAGGAAGTCGCTGATTTCCGAGAATATCTTTACGAATATGGCCGCCAGTTCAAGGAAGACCTCGGCACCATGCAGACCGAGCGCGGGTTCCAGGCAATCCAGAGGCTGCGAGAACTTCCCGCCGATACTCCGCCCGAGGAAGTGCTCGCGCAGTGGGGCGCGAATATCTACACCGCCGCGATCGAGAGCGGGGCGGGCTGGCCCGAGGGCATCACCCCCGAATACATGGCCGAGACCGGCTTTGATTGGGCAGTGTTTCCCAACACCGTGTTTCTCCATCCCGCGATCGAATCGGTGCTGTGGTATCGCTTCCGCCCGCATCCTGACGACTTCGAAAAGACCGTAATGGACACCTATTCGCTCGAGCGCTTTGCTCCCGGCGAACAGCCTGAATGGGAGCATCAGGTTTTCGCGCGTCCCGAAGACGGCGATTATCCGCTTATCTACCGGCAGGATTTCGAGAACATACCCAGGGTCCAGAAGGGCATGAAGTCGAGCGGATTCAGGGCGGCGCGGACCAATCCCTATCAAGAACGCGCAATCGCCAATTTCCACCGCCGCCTGCGCGAGTTCCTGATCGATCCGCACGCGGGCGACAACCTGAAGGCCGAGAGCCGATTGCCGCCGCCCGACAAGTGCAGCGGCGATCTCGATCCGGCGATCGACCGCGTGAAGGAAACGTCAACCGATCAGGGCATGCAATGACGACCTGAACGGGTCAGGGACTCTCGGGATCGGAATCGTGCCCGTGGCCATTTTCATGTCCCAGTCCGATATCCTTGAAGTGCCCGTAACCGTTGCCGTTGCCCGGCTTTTCGCCATCGGCATTGGGTAGCCCCTGCGATTTGTCGGAAGCAGATGATGTCGGTAGGTTCTTGGCGCTGACCTGTATCGCGGCGTCCGTGGGCCGAACATCCCGCACAGCATTCGCGCCCGACTGATTGTCCTTGGCCAGAGTTGCTGATCCGGCGAAGAACACCGCCGCACCAGCGGCGATCTTTAGTGTCGATGTGAAGTTCATCGAAACCTCCATTTCAAATGTGCAGCACTCGACAGCCTTCTGGAATCGTCACGATCCCAGAAGCTATCTCGCTCCCCGAAATGATCTGTATTCACGGCCGAGATCGAGCCAGGGCCGTTACACTTTGTTTACCCGTGGTAACTACCGAATTACCGGGCATGGTTATTTTGATCTTAAGGACGAATAAAGCAATCGTTAGGCCCTTAGGCGCAGCGGCGCCGAACCCGCGCCGAAAACGTTCAGCCGGGAGGCGTTCGATTTTCGGGACGGGTGGTTCAGGTCAGCTCGCGAATTTCGCGCGCAGCGCCTTCTTGTCCGGCTTGCCCACCGGCGTCTGCGGGATGGCATCGACGAAATCGACCGACTTGGGCGCCTGATACGAACCCTTGGCTTGTGCCACCATGGTAATCAGTTCGTCGCCTGGAACCTCCTGTCCCGGCTTGGCGACGACGACCGCCTTGACCGCTTCCCCCCACCTTGCATCGGGCACGCCGATCACCGCGACTTCGGCGACGGCGGGATGCTGCGCGATCACCATCTCGACCTCGCGCGGATAGATGTTGAAGCCCCCCGATACGATCATGTCCTTCACCCGGTCGACGATGCGCAGGAAGCCGTCGGGATCGCGCACCGCGACATCGCCGGTGTGCAGCCATCCGCCCTTGAACACCTCCTTGTTCAGCTCCTCGTCGAGATAGCCGTTCATGACAAGCGGGCCTTGAGCGACGATCTCACCCGGCTCGCCGTCGGGCACTTCGTTGCCATCGGCATCGTGCAGTTCGAGCCGGACATAGGGGCACGGCAGACCGCAACTCGCGAGGCGGCGCATGTCGTTCACGTCATGATCGCCCTTGCGGAAGTAGGTCAGCACCATCGGCGCTTCGGCCTGGCCATAGAACTGCGCGAACACCGGTCCGATCCGCTCGATGGCCTCTTTCAGGCGCACCGGGTTCATCAGCGAGGCGCCGTAGAAGATAGTCTCGAGGCTGGAGAGATCGAATTCGTCCATGCGCGGGTGATCGAGCAGCGCATAGATCATCGTCGGCACCAGCATCATGCAGTTGATTTTGTAATCCTGGATGCATTGCAGAACCTGCAGGGGATCGAACTTGGGCAGGATCAGGAAAGTGCCGCCCTTGAGCAGCGCGGGCATGAACATGGTGCCGCCGGCGTGAGTCAGCGGCGCGCACGACAGAATATGCGGCTGGAGCGGCCATTCCCATTCGGACTGGATGATCATCGCGCATTGCTGGCCGCTGCGCGCGGCGCTGGGGATCGCCTTGGGTTTGCCGGTGGTGCCGCCGGAGTATGAACGGCGGCCGATATAGTCGCCGTCGATCACCGGGGGCACGAGTTTCTTCGGCTCGAACGATGCCGCGAGCTCGCGAATATCGGGCGCAATTGTGCTCGGTCCGACTGACAGCAGCGTGATCCCCGGCTCCTCGCGCTTGATATCGGCGGCGGCTTTCTCGAAACGCTCTGCCTCGAAAATAAGCACATCGACACCGGCATCGCGCACGATGGTAAGCTGGTCCGCCAGCGAGCTCATCGCGTGGATCGGCACCATCAGCGAGGGGATCATCGACGTCGCGTGGCCGATGTGCAGTGTTTCGGGCAGGTTTGAAGCCAGCATCGAGACGCAGCTATTGCTCGTTACACCTACGCTTTGCAGCGCCTGCATGAAACGGCTGGTCTCGTCGCGCATGTCGCGCACCGAAAGCGTCGGTCCGTCAAGCTGGCGCAGCAACGGCAGGTCGGGATAATTGTTGAGCGCATTGGCCAGAACGTCCGCGCCGTAGAGCGGGCGGTGCAGGTCGGTCATGGTCAATGTTCTCTCCCTTCGATCTGTTCTTCGTCATTCCAGTTTAAGCCGGAATCCAGCTATTGTCTTTGCTTGTGGACCCCGGCCTTCGCCGGGGCGGCGCCCAATTTCAAGGCAAACTTAATTGGCGAAAATCAGCGCGGGAAGCTCACGGATCGCGGCGGGGTCGGCAGCCTCGTCGGGTCGGGGAATCGCGTCGGGCTCGGGAATATCGAGCCACGAATAGTCGACCGCGTCGCCGGGCCGGTAAGGCGGCTCGGGCACGTGAAGCGATAGGTTCGGCCGGTTTGCGCCCGGCTGCTGTCGGGGCATCATTTCCCTCGCGCGGCGTGACTGCATCAACGATCCGCGACACTACGCGGTTCCGCGTCCGAGTGCTAGGCGGTCAACCGTGCAGCCCAATCGGCGATCCGCTCGAAGCTGGCGTGGCGCGAAGGGAAGATAAACAGGTTGTGACCTGTGTCCTCGGGCCGGAAAATCTCAAGCGAGGGACAGGCGGAAAATTGCGCGTGCAGCGCCTCGCCAGCATCGACGAAATCGTGAGTGCCGGTGACGACGAGGATCGGCACATCGATCGCGGCGCTGGGCCGGTCGCTGGCTCCGGGAAACATCGAGAACAGGCCCGGCTGGGTGAGCAGCGGCGCACCCGCTGCGCGCAGTGTGAGCTTGCCGTCAGGGTCGGCATTATCGGTATGAAACGAGGGGCTGCCCTGGCCGCGCCCGCGCCGCTTGTCACGGCCGGCTTGCGCATCGATCCGCGCGGTTCCGAAGCGCTCGCGCGCAAGTTCGGGCAAGTAGGCGCGCAGCCATTCGGGATCACGCGCCTTGTCCACGGCATCGGCAGGCAGGACGTCTGGCAGGCCGCCCGAGCCGTATCCCAGCAGCACCAGGCCGGAAAAGACCCCGCCCGTTCCCTGCATCTCGATCGTCACCACCGCGCCCATCGAATGGCCGCAACCCAGCGCGACCAGATCGGGCAGGGGATCGAGGCCGGGCACGAGACTGCCTTCGCGCAGGCCCGTTAGTACAGCTGTTGCAGCCTTTGAATGCGTCTCGGCGAGGAAATCCAGCGTCACAGCCCACAGGTCGTCTGGTTCGCCGGAGCTGCCTATGCCGGGATGATCGGCCAGCACGACGATGAAGCCGCGCCGTGCCAATGCCTCGGCCATGCTGAAGCGGCGGTCGGCCTCATCACCCAGGTCGAAGTAGGAAAGATTCATGTACCCGCCCGGCAGGCAGTAAAACACGGCCCGGGGCGAGGGTGCGTCCTCGGTCGGCAGAACCACTCGCAGACCGACAAGCAGCGCCTCGCCCGGCCGGATTTCGCCAGCCGGGACGGTGCAATCGAAGCGGCGTATGACGCTTTGCGCGGTACTCGTTTCCATGTGCCGGACGTAGTGCGTTCAGCCTCCGCCGAACAGACGCAGTCCATTGCCGCCAAGGATCTTCATGCGGTCCTCGCCGTGGATGTTGGCTGCGGTGAACTGCTTGTCGATATGATCGATCGAGTTCGGCCACGAAGTTGCCGGGTGAGGGAAATCGGTCGACCACATCAGCGAATCTGGGCCGAAATATTCGTAAGCAACCTTGAGACCATGCGGCTCGTACATGAAGGTCGCACCCATCTGGCGCTTGAAATATTCGCTCGGCAGCATCGAGAGCTGCGGGAACTTGTAGTGGCCCTGGATGATGCGCCCGTCGAGGATGACGTCGAACAGGAACGGCAGCCAGCCCAGGCCGGGCTCGACGAACACGACCTTGAGCTTGGTGAAGCGCTCGAGCGTTCCGGGAAGAATCCACAGGCTGATAGTCTCTGCCATCTGGAACGGCGGCATGCCCAGTGCGACGGCGCGCTGTTCGGTCGGATCGCGCTTGATCAGGTCCATATACTGGTTGTTGGTGTCGAGGTGGTTGAGCACGGTGATGCCGATTTCCGAGCATGCGCCCCACAGCTTGTCATAGTGCGTATCGAAATAGTCCTTGAGGCCGACCTCGCTGGGGAAGGGCGGCAGCTGAATGCAGCGCGCGCCGCGGGCCGCCAGGCGCTCGACTTCCTTGACCGACCAGTCGATGTCGAACGGCAGCATCTGGTATGCGGTCCACAGCCGGTCGGTATCCACCGAGGCGAAATCGGCCATGGCGTCGTTGTAGCCCGAGAGGATTTCCTTCCAGTCATCCCCGCAATAGTGCGGCGAGCAGACCTTGGCCGCGCCGACTTCGGGAAAGATCACTTCCGACCAGACGCCGTCCTTGTCCATCGACTTGAGCTTTTCGTTGGGATCGAAATGGCCGGGATCGGACCAGGCGACCTCGTCGAACATGTCGTTGATGTTGGGTTCCCATCCACCGCGCGCCTTGACGCCGTCGGCCTTGAACTGGCGGTTGGCGTTGACATAGATCTCGCGCAGCCGCTCGGGCAGGCGGGCTGTCACCCATTCATCGGTGAAGAACACGTGGCTGTCGACGGAAACAAGCTTTTCAGGAAGCTCGATCTTGCTGCGATCAATCGAGGTCTGGACGTTCATGGATTTTCCCTTCAGATGGAATAGCTTATTGAAATGTCAGTCTTTCGCGAAGATCACCGCGCCATTGCCGGAAGAGAACAGCACCAGTTCGGCATCCTTGCGCTGGTTGGACGCGACACCGCGGAGCTGGCGTACGCCTTCGGTCACCATGTTGAGCCCGTGGATATAGGCCTCGCCGATCAGACCGCCGTTGGTGTTAAGCGGCAGTTCGCCGTCGAGTGCGATCGCGCCGGACTTGACGAAATCGAGCGCCTCGCCCGGTCCGCAAAACCCGAATGCCTCAAGCTGCCGCACCACTTCGGGTGAAAACGCATCGTAAAGCAGCGCCACGTCGATATCCTTCGGCCCGACGCCCGCCGCCTCGAACACGCGGCGCGCCGAGTTCACCGTCTGCTGAGTGACCATCGGATCATCGGTGTAATAAGGCGTCAGCGGCTCGACATTATAGGGTATCGAAGCCGCCGAACCGAGTATGCGCACGTGCTCGCCTTTCAGGTCGCGTGCGCGCTCGCGGCTGGTGACGAGCAGCGCCACGCCGCCATCGCTCTCCTGGCAGCAGTCGAACAAGCGCAGTACCGGATCCGCGATCCATTTCGAGTTCTGATGGTCGTCGAGCGTGATCGGTTTGCCGTAGAACCGCGCCAGCGGATTGGTGGCCGCATAGGCGCGCTGCTGGACGACGAGGTGGCCCAGATCTGCGTTGGTCACGCCGTACTTGGCCATATAGCGCTGGAAGCCCAGCGCCGAGCATGCTCCGGGAAACTGCAGCCCGTAGGGGATGCCCCAGATCGTATAGGTCATGTCATTGATGCGGCTGCCCTTGGGCGTGCTGTTGGGTTGGCCAAAGCGATATTCCGACCGCTCGTTCATCGCCCGCCAGATCACCACCGTGCTCGCCGCGCCCGAGGCGACAGCGGCGCAGGCATGATGGATCGTCATGGCGGAGCCGCCACCGCCCATTGGCAGGCGGACCGAATATTTCAGGTCCTCGATGCCGAGAGCGCGCATCAGCGAGACTTCGTCGTTGTTGTCGATGGTATAGGTAACGATCCCGTCGATGTCTTTGGCGGTCAGGCCGGCATCGTCGAGCGCGGCGAGAATAGCATCGCAAACGAGGCGAAGTTCACTGCGGCCCGAATCGGTCGAAAACTCGGTCTGGCCGATGCCGGCGATGGCGCATTGGGTCATCAGGTTGGTCATGCCGCGCCTGCCTTTCCGGCGAGCCGGAATACCGGCAGGCTCTTGCCGCTGGCGGTCTTCTCGAAATCGACGACCACGGGCGCGTCATTCACAAGCTCTTCCAGAGTGGCATCGACGATGTTGGTGATCAGGCGAATGCCGCCTTCTTCAAGATCGACGAGCGCCACGATCGGCGGCTCGTCGAAGCCGATCGGCGGCGGGTAGGACACGCGCATGAAGCTGTAGATCGTGCCGCGCCCCGACATCGGTGTTGGCACCCGTTCAGCCGAGTGACACTCAGGGCAGATCGGACGAGGCGGATGGTGCATCGCGCCGCAATTGCCGCATTTCTGGATCGAGAGCCGCCCTTCGGCGGCCTCGTCCCAGAACCAGTCGGTGTTGCGGGTCGACATCGGGTCGAGCCGCTTCGATTGACGTTGCTGGTTCATTTGCCGGTTACCGGAGTTTGCGAGGCAGGCGCGGTGGCGCTTTCGGCGACGCTCTTTTCCTCGGCCTGCTTGTATCCCATGAACTTGCGCGGTCCCATGATGAGCGGCTCGCCGGGATTCCAGACGGCGGCGATATTCTCCTCGTGCAACTCGTCGATCTTCTGGTCCGAATAGCCCAGTTCGCGAAGCACCTCGCGGGTGCATTCGCCAACCACCAGCGGCGGCCGCTGGATAGTGGCGGGTGTGTCCGAAAAATCGAAGGCGAGACCCATCTGCTCGAACTTGCCGACCAGTTCGTGCTGGTAGCCGACAGTCCACTGGCGGCGGCGGAAGTCGGCATTTTCGTGGATGTGACGTCCGAATTCGGGATTGCTGATCTCGGCCGGGACGCCCGCTCCGTCTAGCGCGGCGAACCATTCGGAGGCCGGCTTTGCGAGGAATTTCTCCTGCAACTTGGCTCGAAGCGCCTTGTCATTGGCGAGGCGCGATTTCGCATCGGCGAACCTCGCCTCGTCAAGCGCTGCAATCTGCACCACGCCCTTGAGCGCCTGCCAGTGCGCATCGTTGGCGACGACCAGCGCCAACCAGCCGTCCGCCGTCTCGTAGAGGCTGTCCATGGCCGCCATGCCGCGCTGGTCGCCGTCGAGCCGGGGCCGGTCGAAGCCTGAGCCGTCGGGCCGGGCCAGAACGTGCGAGACATTGAGCAACTGCGCATAGACGATCGCAGTGGACACGAACTGGCCCTCGCCGGTCCGCGCCTTGTGATAGAGCGCCTGCATGATCGCCACAGCCGAGAGGAAGCCGTTGCCGGTATCGCCGAACGAGGTGAGCGACCACAGCGGCTTGCCGCCATCGGCCATGCCGCCATCCTCATACTGCACGCCTGCAAGGCACGCGCCGGTCTGGTCGTTACCCGGAAGCTTTTCGCGCGGGCCGCGTTCATGGCCGCGGGTGTGGCAGTAGATCAAGTCTGGCTTGATCGCCTTGAGGCTGTCGTAATCGACGCCGAGCCGCACTGCTGCATCATAGCGCATATTGTGCTGGACCACGTCGGCGGTCTTCACCAGGTCGCGCAGCACTTCCATCGCGCGCGGGTCCTTCAGGTTGAGCGCGACCGAGCGTTTGCCCCGGTTCGAGGTGTAGGCGATGTGGTTCTTGTGCCAGTAGGTGTCATAGAAGGCGTTGACCTTGATGACGTCGGCGCCAAGATCGGCGAGCACCTGGCAGCCGAACGGCCCGGCGATGGCGAGGCCAAGATCGAGCACGCGAATGCCCGCCAGTGGTGCCTTGAGCGAGCCGGTCCCGCCGGTGGGCGCAGGGCGCGCCTTAAGCGCGTGCGCCTCGGCCTTGACCTCAGCGGTGTGCTGTCCGGCGGCGGGGGCAGGCCCGCCAGCCTCGCCTTGCGTCTTTTCCATTTCAAGCACGCGGCCGACCTGCCGGATCGGGCCGTATTCGGGATCGACGATCTCGCGCACGCAGCCATCGGCCAGCATGATCTGATCGGCGAGCGCGGCTTCGGGCGAGCGCGCTTCCTGCATCGGAACGTCGGCGGCGGCGGCGGCCGAAAGCCAGTCGTCGCAGCCGAACTTCGCCATGCGTTCGGTCAGGATCGGCTGGTAATGGCCGATCACCCAAGCCTCATCGACACCGGAGCCGAAGCGGTTGGGATCGTTCATCACCGATAGATCGGGATTGTGCTCGATCACATCGCCTTCCGAGGCTTCGATAATGAAACGCGGATTAGGCACCCAGGCGTGGATCCAGCGCCCGTCCTTGCATTCGAAGTGGCCCTTGGGGGTGCGCGAGCAATTGATCCAGGTGTTGAAGTCTTCCGCGTTCGGGTTTTCGGCGCGCTGCCAGGCCATCAGGGCAGCGGCACACGCCCCCTGGAACAGGCTGGTTTCGACATGCTGGCCGCGCCCGGTGGACTCGCGCGCGACGAGCGCAGCCTCGATTCCGCAGGTCAGCGCATAGAACGCGCCCATTGACGGGGCGGGCATGGCAGTAGTCATCGGGCCTTCGCGCGGCGGACCTTGCAGCCAGTTCCACGGCGCTTCGAAGCCTTCGAGCGGATCGTCACCGCCCGACATGTGGATGTTGCCGGTTTCGGGCCAGCCGCGATGCTCCCAGTTGAGGCCGGAGCGCGCCGCGACGAGGAGATCGTAGCCGGGGCGCTGGGCATCCTTGGTGTCGCTGCCCCAAGCGGTGACGCTCGCGTAGACAAGGCGCGGGTTGAGCTTGCTGAGCGCTGCGAAATCGATGCCAAGCCGCTCGGTGGTGCCCGGCGAGAAGCTCTCGATGAGAATGTCGGCATGAGTCGCGAGCGTCAGGAAAGTGTCAAGATCGTCCGCGTCCTTGAGATCAAGGACCGCGCTGCGCTTGCCGCGCTGCCAGGTGCGATAGCCCAGCCGGGTGCGGTCATTGTCGCGGAACGGATCGCCGCCCGGCGGTTCGATCTTGACGACATCGGCGCCATTGTCGGCGAGCATCATCCCTGCCATCGGCCCGGATATGCCCCATGAAAGGTCGAGCACCTTCAAGCCTTGCAGTGCGCCTGCCATCGTCCCTCTCCTCGATCTGCTTGGCCGGATCACGTACGCTCACGTCCGACTCGATTAGGTGTTACACTATGTAACATTTAAGGAGCTACACCAAGCCGGATCGTTTTGCAATGGCCATCCGCGCGCGGCGCGCTAGGGTGAGCAAAAGGGAGGGTTTTCAGCATGATTCACTATGGTCTCGACGGCAGGGCAGCACTCGTCACCGGCGCGGGCAGCGGTATCGGCCGGGCCTCCGCCCTGGCATTTGCGCGTTCGGGAGCGAGCGTCATGGTCAGCGACGTCAACGAGGCGGGCGGCGCTGAAACCGTCGCCTTGATCGATGCGGCAGGAGGCACGGCGCGGTTCCAGCGCTGCGATGTCGGCAATGGCGACGATATCGCCGCGCTGGTCGATGCGACGGTCGCCGCGTTCGGCAGGCTCGACTGCGCATTCAACAATGCCGGAATCAACAGCCTCGCCGCCGACGAATACGAAGACGCGGTGTGGGAGCGCGCGATCGCGGTCAACCTGTCGGGGGTGATGCGCTGCATGCGGGAAGAAGCGCGCGTGATGCTGGCTGCGGGCGGCGGCGCAATCGTCAACACCGCTTCGATCAACGGGCTGGTCGGCAATCCGGCGCAGCCAGCCTATTCTGCCGCCAAGCACGGCGTCGTCGGCCTCACGCGCCACGGCGCGCTGCGCTGGGCGAAGCAGGGGATCAGGGTTAACGCCGTTTGCCCCGGCGTGATCGAAACGGGGATGACCGCGCCGCTCTTTGCAGACGAGGGAATGCGCAAGGTGGTCGACAGCATGACGCCGATGGGCAGAAGCGGCAAAGCGGATGAAATTGCCGAGGCGGTGGTGTGGCTGTGCAGCGACGCGGCGAGCTTCGTCACCGGGCACCCGATGGTAATCGACGGCGGGGCGGTGGCGATTTGACGGTGTAGATTAATAGCGCGGACTAGCCCGCCGCACCCCGATCAAGCGCGCCGCCAAGCAGGGATGACGAAAAATCGTTTGGTGAACGCTGGCCTTTCGCCTGAAGGTCCAGGAGCAGGTCGTCTGACTGCTTCTCGCCCATGGGAACGATCTGGCCCCAGTCGACGATAACTTCGCGGGTAAGGATTCGCCATTCGCCCCCACGTTCCTCGAAGAGGTCGGCGTAACGTCCATTGGCGAGAAGTATCTTTTCGGCGCCACCCTCCATCCGGACGTGGCGCGCGAAGTAGTACGTTTCGACCGCGGCCTGGTTTCCCTCGAAGCGGATCAGCGACTGCCCGAGCAGATGCGACGAAGCGCTGTCTCTAGCCAGCAAGCCCATCACCCAGTCGGTAAACTCGGCAGGAGTGCCGCCGAAATGAGCGTGGCGGTCATAGCCGTCCGGCCAGTAGGCGCCTTCGATCAGCGTCCGCTCCATCCGGTCAATGCCGCGTGCGTAAGAGGCCATTACGTCGCGGATCGCTGCCTCATCGAGCAACCTCTTCAATCGGGGGTCCATGATTGTTCCTACTGAACGATGTCGGTCGGCGGATCGTCCACCGTGCCATAGGTAAACCCGCGCTTCATCGATTCTTCGACAAGTAAGTGGGTGAACGGGAACATCGCCTCGATATCGATGCCGCTCTGCGCGAAGACCTTGCGGATCTGCTCGATCTGCTTGCCGGTTCCGCCCGGCTGGTGGACGCCGCGATAAAGGTGTCCCTTGGGCCGGAACGGGTCTGGCGAAATCGCGCTCTGGCGGAACACGTCGCTCGATCCCGAACATGTGGGCAGCAGCTTGGCCGCAGCCTCGACGTCGAGGCCCAGCTTGAACACTAGCTGCGCCTCGTCGCGGGCGGTCACGAGGTGCGCGGCATAGAACAGGTTGTTGAGCAGCTTGGCGATCTGCCCCGCGCCAAGCCCGCCCATGCGCTGGAGCATGGCGGAGGTCACTTCGAGCGCCGGCCTGATCGCTTCGAACACGGCGGGATCGTCGCAGCCGATCGGCATGGTCAGCTCGCCGTCATGCGTGCGCTGCGGACCGCCGCTGACTGGCGCATCGACGACGTGGACGCCGAAAGGCCTGGCTGCCTCGGCAACCTTCTCACAGGTTTCTGGATAGGTCGTGCTGTGAATGACGATGACGCTGCCTGGCGCCATACCCGAGGCCATGTTCTGATCGATGCAGACATCGAGCACCTGATCGTCGGTGTCGACGATGACCAGCAGGATATCGCTAGCCGCGCCCAGCTCCGGCATGGTTGGCGCAAACACCCCGCCGCGTCCGGTAAACTCCTCGATCACCTCATGTCGGCGAGCGTAGAAGGCGAAGGGCCATCCCTGTTCGATGTAGAGGCGGGCCATCGGCTGCCCCTGATCGCCGAGCCCGACCATGCCGATGCGGCGAAGCTGGTTGACGCTGGTCATGATCTTGTCCTCCCGGTGCGCAATTGAATTTACTCAATGCAATCTAGCGCAAGGACGATCAAAGCCTAGTCGAAATTCGCCTGGCCGCCATCGAGCGGGATTGTCGTGCCGGTAAGATAGCCGAATTCCGGTCCGCACAGCGCCGCGACCGCCTTGCCTATATCGGTTTCGAGGCTGCCGACCCGGCCCAGCGGGATCGACTTGACGAACTCCGCCGCTTCCTCGGGATAGGTTTCGGTCCACCACTCCAGCCCCGGCGAAAGCGCGTGCGGCGCGATGGTGAGCACGCGGATGTTTTCGGCTCCCCACTCGGAAGCCGCCGCCCGGCCGAGCACGCGGATCGCCTGCTTGACCGCACCGTAGGGGCCATAGCCTGCCATGTCCCAGCGCACCCCGGCCGAGGTCGCCATGTTGACGATCACCCCGCCGCCGCGCGCCGCCAGGTGCGGGCGGGCCAGCTTCATGAACCGGAACGTCGCGAGCGGCCCCGATTCGAAGCCTGCGGTGAACGCCTCGTCGGTCACTTCGTCGAGCGTGCCCAGCGGCACTTCCTGCGCATTGTTGACGAGGATATCGAGCCCGCCGAACGTCCTTAGGGCAGTATCGATCGCTGCTTGCATGTCCGCGGGCGATTTGACGTCGCAGGCAACGGCAATCGCCTTTCCGCCGCGTGATGCGATCTCGGCGGCGGCCTGCTCGACCTTGGCGAGCGTGCGCCCGGCGAGCACAACCGAGGCCCCGGCCTTGCTCATAGTGCAGGCGATGCCGAAGCCCACGCCCTGGCCTGCGCCGGTGATGATCGCGGTCTTGCCGGTGAGATCAACCATGGCTGGCGTCGAAGCTTATCAGGTGCCGGATGTCCTGCCGCTCTTCGGGTTTGAGGCCGCGTGTCGCGAGGTATTGCACGGTGACCTGGGTGCTCGCATCCATCGGCCCGACGAATTCGATCAGGCGGTCGTATTCGGTGGTGACGATCTTCCATTCACCGCCGATCCGCCTGTAGCGATCCTTGTAGAGCGCGGTGCCCGTGGTCTGCGAGCGTGTGTCGGCCTGGATGAAGATATCGTAGAGATACCAGTAACCCTCAGCCTCGTCGTCGCCGGTCAGCGTGATCTCGGGCATCGATCCATAGTGCATGGCCACGGCGTCCGAATGGAAGCTGTTCTTGAGAAAGGTCATGTAGTTTTCGCGCCCGGTGAAGGTGACGCGGTAACCGCCGCCGCGAAAATCGACCGTTACATCATCGGCGAACAGTGAATTGAGCAAGTCCCAGTTCGCGGTGTCCATGCCCCGAAAATAACGGTGCTTGAGCAGCTTGATGTCCTCGATATCGGACAGTTGTTGCAGTGTGTAAGCCATCAGGGCGCCACCCAATCGCCACCATTGACGTCGAGAATCGCGCCGGTGATTTCTGAGGAATAGTCCGACAGGAAGAAGTAGATCGCCTTGGCGCAGTCTTCCTCGGGCGGGATGTGGCCCACGGGCACTTCGGATTCGCGCTGCTTGCGGAAAGCCTCACCTGCTTCGCCCATCGAGGTGAACATCGATTGGAGCGGTGCGCCCATCAGCCAGCCCATCGCAGTGGTATTGATGCGGATGCCCGAGCCAGTCAGCTCGACCGCCATGTGCCGGGTCATCTGGTTCAGCGCGCTCTTGGCCATCGCATAGCCGCCCTCGTTGGGATACGGCTTGCGCGAGGCGAGCGTCGATACGTTGACGATCGAGCCCTTGCCCTGCGCGCGCATGGTCGGCAGCACCGATTGCGTCATGCGCAGCGCGCCGGTGGCGATCACGTCAAAAGCTGTTGTAAGTTCCTCGATCGAATGATGCTCGAGCGGCTTCCAGTCCGGGTGGAAATAGGCCGAATTGACGAGGCCGTCGATGCGCCCCCACTTGTCGAGCGCGGCCTTGGCAGTCGCCTGGCAGTCCTCCATCTTCGACACATCGCAGGGCACGGCAATCGCTTCGCCGCCGTTTGCGGTGATCTCGGCGACGATGGCATCGATACGCTCCTGAGAGCGGGCGGTGACAACGACCTTCGCGCCTTCGGCTGCCGCGCCGTGGCACATCGCCTGGCCCATGCCCGGCCCGGCCCCGGTGACGATAACAACCTTGTCTTTCAGGATCATGCTGCTTCCACTTTCTCTCCTGCGATCTGGCGAACGGCCTCAGCCGCGCCCCACATCGCGCCTTCGATATAGCTGACGCCGGTCGCGTCGCCTATGGTGTGAACGACAAAGCCCGCCGCCGTCAGTTCGTCGGCGAGCGCGGTATCTCCCGACGCGCCTTTGGCGACGATCACGGTGTCGCAGGCCGCCGATTGCGCTGCGCCTCCAGCGTCGGCCCATGTCACAGCGTCCTTGCCGATCGCGATATTCTGCGCGCCTGGAACAAACCGCACGCCGTGCTCGTCCAGTTCTTGCAGAAGGCGCATGCGGCGAAGCAGGGTCAGGCCCGCGCCGAAGCGCGGCGTTTCGTCCACCAAGGTGACCTCGCGGCCGCGCTCATGGAGGAACTCGGCCAGCTCGATGCCGACAAGTTCGCCGCCGATGATCACGACCTTGTCGCCCAGTGGCATCCAGGCGCGGGTCGCCTTCCGCACCAGATCGATGTTGGCGCTCGCTCCTGTAGCCGCGCCGACCTTGGTGGCGAGGCGCGTGAACAGGCTGGTCTTGCGCTTGATCGCGTCTGAGCTCTCGCCGAACATCATGCCGCGCAAATCATCGCCCGAGAGCACATGATCCTGCTGCGCACCGGGAATGGCGGGCATGTCGCGCCGCGCGCCGGTGGCGACGATCACTGCGTCGGGCGCGAGCGAAGCGAGCAGGGCAGGGCTGGCCTTGGTGGAGAGGCGAACATCCGCGCCGGAATCCTCGACTTCGCGGATAAGCCACTTGAGTAGCCGTTCATTGGGCTCGTAAGCCAGTGCAGCGAAACGCAGCGTGCCGCCCAGGCGCTCCCCGCTCTCGATCAACGTCACCTTGTGGCCCCGTTCGCGCAGGCGCCGGGTCGCTTCCATGCCGCCGGGACCGCCACCAACCACGACGAAATGGCGCGGGCTCGCCGCAGGAGCAGGGGCAGGAAACTCGTACTCGCGCCCGCATTCGGGCCGCACCGCGCAGCGGGTGTCCACGCCCATGTAGATCGCGCTGATGCAGGTGTAGCAATAGATGCATGGGCGGATCTCGTCGCGCCGTCCCTCGGCCAGTTTGCGCGGCAGGTGCGGATCGGCGAGCAGCTTGCGTCCCATCGAGATGAAGTCCGCCTCGTCATTGCCGATGGCGCGGTCGCCAATCTCCGGCTCGACGCGGCCCGAGCCGATGACGGGGATCGTCACTGCGCGCTTCAATTCGGCGACGCCGGGCAGGTTGAGCGCATCTTCGTGCGGGGTGTGCGACTGGGTGTGCAGCTTACCCTGGCCGTTTTCATGTGCGGCGGTGGCTGTGATCGCGTCAGCGCCGGCTTCCTGCGCGGCGCGGGCATTGAAAATTGCGTCCTCGATTGTGAGGCCGCCGATGCGCCCTTCCTCGCGCAGGTCGAGCTTGATCCAGACCGGATAGTCGGGGCCGACCACGCGGCGCACTTCGGCGATGATCTCGCGCATCAGCCGCGCCCGGTTTTCGCGGCTTCCGCCGTACTGGTCGGTACGGGTGTTGGACGCGGGCGAGAGGAAAGACTGGATCAGGTACCCGTGAGCGCCGTGGATCTCGACACCGTCGAGCCCGGCCTCCTTGGCGCGGCGCGCACCTTCGCCGAACTGGCGAACGGCGAGATCGATGTCAGCCTGCTCGAGGATCTTGAGTTCGGGCACCTTGTAGCCCGCCATTCCCGCCAGTTCCTCCATGAGGAAGTACTGCGAGAAATCGCCGCGCGGCGGCGGCGGCACCGAGGGCGCCCACAGCGGATGGCCCCATTCCTGAAAACCATATCCCGCCACGAGCCCGCCATGGTGCAATTGCGCCGCGATCTTGGCGCCGTGGGCGTGGACCCGGTCGGCCAGCTTCCTGAGGCCCGGAATGTACCGGTCATCGGAGATGGCGGCTTGCTGCCACTGTACGCAACCGACCGGCCAGGCGACCGCGGTTGCGCCCAGGATGATGAGGCCGACACCGCCCTTGGCTTGCTCCTCGTGGTAAGCAATCAGGCGTTCGCCCGCCGAACCATCTTCCTCGGCCATGGACACGCCCATCGCGGTAGTGGCGATGCGGTTCCTGATTTTCAACGTGCCGATGCGGCCCGGCGAAAGGAGGTGGGGGAATACGTTCGAGGTCATCGCGCGGCTACCTTGTCAGAACTTGCCGATCACCGCGTCTGCAAACATCTTCATGATGTCGAGCTTCTCCTGAAGCGGCTGACTGTCCTGTTCGTTCCGGTAGGGATCGCGGAAGCCGGTGATGAAGTCGGTAATGCCAAGCTCGAGATATTCGCTGAACATGTCCGGCGTCATGTCGGGCATGAACGGGGCGAACATGCGGAACGGCTTGCCCTGAGTGCCAAGCTCTTCGCGGTAGCGGCGGATCGACTGAGCGATCGGGCGCACGACGTCGAGACCGCCGCCCGCGACGAGGAACCCGTCATGCGCGGCGGCGCGCTTGAACGCCTGCTCGGAATGTCCGCCAATCAGGATCGGCAGCGGCTTGCTCGGCACCGGATTGATCTTGATCGGCGGCAGATCGTAGAAATCACCGTGAAACTCGAAATAGCCGCCCGCGCACAGCCCGATGACGATTTCGATGCATTCGTCGAAACGCTTGCCGCGCTTTTCATAGGGCAGGCCGACGATCTGGTAGTCTTCGGGCCATACACTCAGCCCCACGCCGAAGTTGAATCGGTTGTGCGTTAGCGCTGCGATCGATGCCGCCAGCTTGGCCGAATAGACCGGCGGACGGATCGGCAGCTTGACGACATTGGTGGTCAGTTCGAGCTTTTCGGTCACCGCGCCCATCGCGGCGGCGAGCACGAAGGTTTCGATGAACGGCTTGTTCTCAAGGAAATCGCGGCTACCGTCCGAATTGTAGCTGTATTTCGTGTCGGAATGCTGCGGATAGACGAGGCTGTCGGGGATGAGGGTGCCGGAAAAGCCGTTTGCTTCGGCCGCCTTGGCGAGCGGAATGAAATAATCCGGATTGGTCATCGATTCGGCGAAGTGGAAGCGCACGGCCATTGATCCCTCTCGTAAGACGTACCGGCAGCACGCAGGCCTGTGCAAGCGCGCTGCCGGTGATTGTTCAGGCCACTATCTCAGAAGGTGAATTCAACGTCGATGCCGTAAGTGGCGGGATCGCTCCAAATCGCCGTGGCAAAACCGAGCGCACCGAAATCGACCGAACGCGAGACGTATCGTTCGTTGGTGATGTTCTTGCCCCACACGCCGAGCAGCAGAAATCGCTGCGTGGATTTTCCAGTCATATGCCCCTCTCTCAATTGTTATTTTAGTTATCTGAATTGCTCTGCGGGGTCATTTTATGACAGTTGCAGCGATTGAGGCAAACGCCTTAATATTATCCATAATTATGCGGATAAATGGACGTGTCGGGGCTAATATATCCGGCTGCGAAGCGCTTCCCATTCGGCCCACAAACCTTCGCGAAACTTGGGGGCGGCGACGGCAATAAGCGCCTCGGCGCGATCGTCCAGGCCCTTGCCACTCAGGTCCGCCGTTCCGTGTTCGGTGACAACCATGTCGATATCGGAGCGGGCGATGCTGGTGCCTGGACTATCCAGGCGGCACACGATGCGGGAAATGCTGTCGCCCCTGGCCGTGGCGGGCAGGGCGATGATCGAGCGGCCGCCTTCGGAGCTTCGCGCGGCGCGCATGAAGTCCGGCCCGCCGCCGACTCCGCCTGTCAGGCGTTGCCCCTGCCACTCGACATTGACCTGACCGAACAGATCGACCTCGAGCGCGCTGTTTACGCTGATGAGGTGCGGCAGGCTGGACAGCCCGGCATATCCGTGGGTTTCGAGGGTGGAGGCGAAGCGGACCAAGCCTGCATTGGCGAGCCAGTCGTAGAACGGGCGCGGGCCGAGCGCGATCCCGGCGACATGATCGCCGCCTGCCGCCAAAGCGCCTGCTTCTGCCAATGTGCGAAAGCCGGGCGTGACAAGGCCCGAGCGCAGCACGAGATCGCGGTGGCCGGCCAAGTGTGACCAGATCGCGCCCGGCGCGCCGCCGATCCCGGCCTGCACATGAGCGCCATCGGGCACCAGTTCGGCGATGCCCGCAGCGATGACCTCGGCGGTCGCTCCACCCACCCGTTCCTCCTGCTCAATTAGTTTGCCTTCAAGCGTGACAATCAGGTCGGCTTCTTCGGCCGGGATCGACAATGCGCCTGGCAGCCGGGGCATTGCCGGGTTGACCACGGCGACGCGGCGTTTGGCACCCTGCCAAGCTAGGGTCGCGAAATCGCTGGCGATGCCGAGCGAGCAGCGCCCCTGCGCATCGGGCGGCGCGACATGGGCCAACGCCAGGTCGAAAGAATGCGCCGCGATGTGCCGCGCCGCGCCACAATAGGTGAGTGGCAGCAATGAGACGCGGCGCGCGGCAAGGCTTGGCTCCATAACCTTCGGCAGCATGAATGTTGTGATGCGGGTGCTCTCGGTCAGCCCCGCATAGTCGAGCGTCTCGTTGATGCCTGGCACTAGGCAGCTGGTGAAACTTATACCTCGCGCGCGGTCGGACTCACTGGCGAGCGCCTCGGCCAGCGAGAGTATCTCGCCGCTAGCACCGGGCAGATAGACCGATATGCCCGGCCGCAGTTCGCCGAGAAGTGCGGCTATTCCCTCGTCTGTTGCCATTGCCGCCCTCGCGCCTGAACTTGTTGGCCGCTCTTGCCCGAAACGGTGCGGGCCGCAAGCAGCCGGTTTGACACGCGGCCAGCGAGCGGCTTTGACGCGGGGCGAAAGGTGGACGTCAAATGAGTGCAACCGCGCTTGTAATCGGAGGCTCCGGCCCGACCGGGCCGCACGTTGTCGAAGGACTGCGCGAACGCGGCTTCCGGGTCAGCGTGCTCAATCGCGGCGTCCACCCCTATCCTTTCCCCGACGACGTCGAGCGGATTGTCGGCGATCCGCACTTTGCCGAGCAGATGGAAGCGGCGCTTGCCGGCCGCAGTTTCGACATGACCGTCGCCATGTATGGACGGCTGCGCGTCACTTCGCAGGTGATGCGCGAGCGCACCGGGCATTTCATCGCAGTCGGCGGCTGCGTCGGCTACCGCGGCTTTGTTGATCCGCGCGAGAATTTCCCGACCGGGATGATGGTGCCCGTGCGCGAGGATGCGCCTATGGCGGGCGAGGGCGACCACGCGTTCGAGCAGCAGGTGGCGCGCGCCGAGAGGGCATTGTTCGAGGCGGTCCCCACTGCGACGCTGTTTCGCTATCCCTATGTCTATGGCCCGCGTCAGGTGACGCCGCGCGAATGGTCGCTGGTGCGCCGCGTGCTCGATGGCAGGCGCGCGATCGTGGTGATGCACGGGGGCATGACGCTGTTTTCGCATATCTACTCCGAGAACGCCGCGCATGCCCTGTTGCTCGCAGTGGACCGACCCCAGGTTGCTCAGGGAAAAGCCTACAATTGCGCCGACGACCAACAGGTAGACCAGCGCCAGCTCATCGAGATCGGCGCGCGCGCGCTTGGCGCCGAGATGGAGCTGATTTCGGTCCCCGATTCCGAACATGCCAGGCGCGCGCTGATCCAGCCCGTGCCCTATCATTTCCTTGGCGACGTCCATGCCATCCGCACTGACCTTGGCTACCGCGACCTCGTCCCGGCGGCTGAGGCGATTGCGCGCACGGTGCTGTGGTACCGCGAAAATCCTCTGGAATACGGCGGCGAATACGAACAGCGGCGCACCGACGTGTTCGACTATGCAGCGGAGGACAAGCTGATCGCGCTCTACCGCGATTATGTCGCGGCGGTCGAAGCGGTCGAGTTTCGTCCCTTGCACGAAAACTATGCGCATCATCCCTATGCGCATCCCAAGGCGCACCGCGCGGGCCGGGACGAGAAGGGGCGCTAGAAAGCGACCATGTCCTCGCGCAGCGTGCGTCCGCTGCGCCAGAACAGCCAGGCGGTGACGAGGCCGATCATCGACAGGATGATCAGCGCCCAACGCAGGCCATCGCCCGCCCCCATGCTCGCGCCCAGCACGTCGCTGACAATGCCGACACCAAGGGGGGCAAGGCCCAGCCCGAACAGGTTGGAAAGAAACAGCAGCATTGCGGAATTGGTCGCCCGCATGTTGCCCGGCGACACCGAGTAGGCAGCAGCGAATGCGGGCCCATACCAAATCGAGACAATGAAACCGTGAACGCTGACCAGCAGCAGCGACACGACCACGTTATCGACCAGCATCGCGGTCACGAAAACCGGGATGCCCGCGACTGCGGCAAACGCTGGAATGCGCACGTAATTGCGTGCATCGCGGCTGCCGAAACGGTCCGCCATCGCGCCGCCGAACCAGACGCCAAGCGCGCCGCCCAGGCCGTTGCTGAAGCCGAGCACTATTCCCAGCAGGCCGATCGCGCCCAGATCGTAGCCCAGCCATTCGCCCAGGCTGGCGGCGTTCGATTCGAGTTCCTGCGCGTGGTTTCGCAGGTAGAACGAGGCCAGGAACGGCGCATAGCCGAGCTGGATGAACACCTTGAGGATCTGCGCCAGGGCCATGAAGCGGTAGCTCTCCTTCGACCACAGGTATTTGAGCGTCGCGATCAGACTCGGTGCGGCCTCGCGGACCTGCGCGGCGGCCTCTTGAAGGCGCTTGCGCGGTTCGATCAGGGTCGTGGCGGCGAGAATGGCAAAGGCCAGGCCCGGTGCGCCTGCCAGCAGGAACGCGGTGCGCCAGCCATAGGCATCGGCGATCAGCCCGCCAAAAGCCATGCCGAGCAGGCCGCCCAGCGGGGGCCCCATGCCATAGAATGCCAGCGCCGAACTGCGCTTTTCGGGCGGCGCGGTGTCGACGATCAACGAATGGGCGGGCGGCGTGCAGCCCGCTTCGCCGATACCCACGCCGACACGGGCGAGCAGCAGCTGGTTGAAACTCGTGACGAAGCCGCAAAGCACCGTGAATACGCTCCACACGCCGGTTGCCGCAGCGATGATGAGGGGACGATTGGCGCGTTCCGCAAGGCGCGCGATCGGCAGGCCGAGGAACGTATAAAGCAGGCCAAAGGCAAGCCCGCTCAGCAAGCCAAGCTGCCAGTCCGCCAGGCCCAGCTCGGTCTTGATCGGCTCGCCAAGGATATAGACGACCTGCCGGTCGAGGTAGTTGATGATGCAGATCAGCAGCAGCAGGAACATGGCATAGCGCCGATAGGCGGCGCTGAGCGCAGGCGGCACCTGAGGGGCTGCGTCCGCCGCTCCGACATCGATGGCATTGCCGCTCATGCTCTCTCGCCTTCCTTGCGCATCCGGCGGTGCCGCGATGCTCGCTTTGGGGCAATGCAGAACACCGATCGCGCCGCGAAAGCAATAGAGTTGGATTTATTGCCGGGCTGGCGCTTGCGGCACCGCCTTTGCGTTGACAAGCCGCGGCACCGGCCACATTCTACCGCGCGACGCATGCTGGAGACACGCTGCGCCAGAACAACGCGCAAAAGTGCGAGCCTGGAGAGAGTTGCCATGACCGAAATGAGTCCGATTGCCGAGGCAGGCACCCGCATCGATCCGATCTCGGCGGATTCGCACATCGTCGAGCCGCCGCACTGCTATGTCGATTTCATCGATCCGGCCTATCGTGATCGCGCGCCGCGCATTGTCGAACATCCAGAGAGCGGTGGCGACAAGTATTTTATCGAGGGTTTCCCCAACCTCATCGGGCTCAACTCGCTGGCGGCGGCGGGCAAGGCGCCGGAGGACATCAAGGTCGAGGGTGACAAGTTCTCCGAGCTGCATCGCAGCGGCTGGGACCCCAAGTTCCGCCTTGCCGACATGGACCAGGACGGCGTCGCCGCCGAATTCATCTATCCAACCATTGGCATGCTGATCTGCAACCTGATGGATCCCGATTACAAGCACGCCTGCATGGTGGCCTACAACCGCTGGCTCGAGACTTATTGCGCCGAAGCGCCCGACCGAATCTATGGCCTTGGCCAGACGGCGGTGCGCTCAGTCGAGGAAGCCATCGAGGATTTCCGCGCGATCAAGGACGTGGGCTTCAAGGGCGTGATGATGCCCGGTTATCCCTGCACCGAATTCGATTACGACGACCCGCGCTTCGATCCGCTGTGGCAGGCCTCGATCGACATGGAGCTGCCGATCAGTTTCCACATTCTCACTGCCCGCACCGATACCGGAACCAACGTGCGCGGCCCGCGGATCAATTTCTTCCAGGCGATCATTCGCGGCTGTCAGGACATCATCGGTACTTTCATCTATTCGGGT
Organism: Sphingomonadaceae bacterium; assembly: GCA_947477745.1. Lineage (GTDB taxonomy): Bacteria > Pseudomonadota > Alphaproteobacteria > Sphingomonadales > Sphingomonadaceae > Novosphingobium. The sequence continues at coordinate 72,344 of CANJUF010000003.1, forward strand.
GTGTTCGATCGCAATCCCGATCTCAAGATGGTCTGCGTCGAGGCCGATGCGGGCTGGGTTCCGCATTTCGCCTACCGCATGGACCATGCTTATGAGCGGCACCGGTACTGGCAGAAGTGCGCCGAGCTTTCGAAAATGCCGAGCGAGTTCCTGATGGAGAATGTCTATCTGACGTTCCAGGACGATTTCTCCGCGCTGCGCAGCGTCGATCAGATGAACCCGCGCCGTCTGATGTGGGCGAGCGATTTTCCGCATTCGGATTCGACCTGGCCGTGGAGCCAGGACGTAATCGCCGAGCAGTTCGCCAACCTGACCGAGGACCAGCGTCGCTGGATCCTGCGCGACAATGTGCGCGAACTTTACAAACTCGCCTGATCTGGAGATCACCGCATGAACAAGCCGCAGGGTCAGGACACTTTCCAGGCCGATATCTTCGTGCCGGCCAATCGCTGGACAAGCACAGAGCGTGACGCCGCCGAGCGCGAGAAGCTGTTTCCGCGGACCTGGCAGCTGGTTTGCCGCGAAGACCGGCTGGCGGGAGTCGGCAGCTTCGTCACTCACGACATCCTCGACGATCCGGTGCTGGTGATCCGCGCTGGCGAAGGCGCAGACGATCTTTCCGCGATTTATAACGTGTGCCAGCATCGCGGCCGCCGTCTGGTCGATCGCAGCCATGGCACGCTGGGGCACGAGATTCCCTGCCGGTTCCACGGCTGGCGCTTTGGCTGGGACGGCGCGCTCAAGACCGCCACCAACGAGGATGACTGGGACGGCTGCCCGGCTTTCGACAAGGAGAAGCTTTCAATCCCGCAGATCCGCGTCGGGCGCTGGGGCGGCTTCGTGTTCGTCAACCTCGATCCCGATGCAGAACCGCTCGAGACTTGGCTCGCGCCGGTGGCCGAGCATCTCGATCCCTTTCACCTCGAGGAATGCCGCCCGCATTTCTGGGCGCGCATCAACGCGCCGGTGAACTGGAAGACCTTTATCGAGGCTTTCAACGAGGGCTATCATTCGGGCGAGACCCACATCATCGGCGTCAATTATCGCGGGATGAAATCGCCTTCGGGCACGCACGGGCCGCACGGCCAGTTCTGGTCCGAGGCGGCGGGTTTCGGCGAATACAAAGTGCCGGGAAAGAATTCCTGGAAAATGAGCACGACGCTGCAGGAGCATCTGTGGGCCAACATGGCGCACCAGTACAACACGCTGTTCGCGCTCACCCTCGAACCCACAATGAAGGCGTCGGAGCGCTTGCGCGAACTGCCCGACGATACGCCGCCCGATGTGGTGATGACCAAGTTCTACGAATTCACGGTCGAGGAAACGGTGAAAAGCGGGGCATCATTCCCGGCGGACCTGACCATGGAGGCATCGAACCGAGCGGGGACCGACTGGCACATCTTCCCCAACATGATCATCCTGCCCTCGCTCGACGGCGCGCTCGTATACCGCGCGGTTCCCGATGCGAAAGACCGCGATGCCTGCGTGGTCGATATCTGGTCGCTGGGGCGCTATCCTAAGGACTATGTCGGGCCGGTCGAGCCGACCTGCTATGACAATTTCGAGGTGTTTCGCGGGAACAATCCGTTCCTCGAGGAAGATTTCGACAATATGGAGGCGGTCAACGAGGGCGTGAAGTCGCGCGGCTTCCGGGGCGCGACTTACAACCCGTATCAGGAATCGCAGATCCGCCATTTCCACGCCATGCTCGACAAGTGGTGCGGCACGCCCTGACTCTTTGTTGGCATGGTGAGGCCCGGCACGCTGACGCGCGCGATTGCGCTGAATCAATTTCTGCCGCGTCAGGCGCTGTCACACTTTGAGGAAGGTCGCAGTCCGCCGGAGCCAGGCGGCAATGGGGAGAGGGCAAGGCCATGAACAAGGCGCAGGGTCAGGATACTTTCAGGGCTGACATTTTTGTCCCGGCAGACCGGTGGACCAGTGCGGAGCGCGATGCGGCGGAGCGCGAGCGACTTTGGCCGAAAACCTGGCAAATGGTGTGCCGGGAGGACCGCCTGACCGGCGTCGGTAGCTTCGTCGCGCACGAGATCATGAACGATCCGGTGCTGGTGATCCGTACCGGCGAGGCGCCCGATGATCTCTCGGCAATCTACAATGTATGCCAGCATCGCGGGCGCAGGCTGGTCGACCGCAGCCATGGCACGCTCGGCCACGAGATTCCCTGCCGGTTCCACGGCTGGCGGTTTGGCTGGGACGGCGCGCTCAAGACCGCCACCAACGAGGATGATTGGGACGGCTGCCCGGCATTTGACAAGGAAAAGCTTTCGATCCCGCAGATGCGCGTCGGGCGCTGGGGCGGGTTTGTCTTCGTAAACCTCGATCCCGATGGAGAGCCGCTCGAGACATGGCTCGCGCCGGTCGCCCATGCGCTCGATCCGTTTCACTTGCAGGACTGCAAGCCTCGCTTTTGGGCGCGCATTCACGCCCCGATCAATTGGAAGGTCTTCGTCGAGGCGTTCGATGAGGCCTATCACGCCGGCGAGACTCATAAGCTCGGCGTCGATTACCGGCCGGGCACTTCGCCGGGTGCGGCGCACGGCGCCCATGGCATGTTCTGGTCGGAAAGTGGAGGGCTCACCAGCTACAAGGTACGCGGCGCCAACGCCTGGAAGACCGCCAGGACAGTGCAGGAAAACCTCTGGGCAAACATGGCGCACCAGTATGACACCCTGTTCGCGCTGACGCTCGATCCGACGATGACCGCGGCCGACCGGATCCGTAATCTTCCCGAAGGCACCCCGCCTGAGGAGGTGATGAATGTCTTCTATGCTGCGGTAGTCGAAGAAACCGAGAAGACCGGCGCGAGCTTTCCGCGCGGCCTCACTTTGGCCGAGTGGAAGAATGCCGGGACCGACTGGCACATCTTCCCCAACATGATCATCCTTCCCGCGCTTGACGGCGCGCTGGTCTACCGCGCGCTGCCCGACCCCAAGGACCGCGACAAGTGCTATGTCGATATCTGGTCGCTTGGCCGCTACCCCGACGATTACGCCGGACCCGAGGAGCCTGCGTGCTTCGAAGGGTTCGAGGCTTTCAGGGGCAACAATCCATTCCTTGAGGAAGACTTCGACAACATGGAGGCGGTCAACGAGGGCATGAAGTCGCGCGGGTTCAAGGGCGCAATCTTCAACCCCAGCCAGGAAGTGCAGATCCGCCATTTCCACACGATGCTCGACAAGTTCTGCGGAACGCCCTGAACAGCCTTGCGCGGTGCAACGATTGGGTTGAAGATGCTCCCTGCAGGCACTCGGCAAAAGCGGTGCCGCGGGAGGATACGTGAAGGATTTTTCAGGCAGGATCGCGGTCGTGACAGGCGGCGGCTCGGGTATCGGGCGCGAACTGGTGCGCCAGCTTGTAGCCGAGGGGTGTCATGTGGCGACGGCCGATGTCTCGGCCAGCGGCATGGCCGAGACGGAGCGCTTGTGCCGCGAGGACGGCACGCCGCAAGGCACTCGGATCATCGGCGTGGTCACCGATGTCTCGCAGGAAGACCAGCTTGAAGAGCTTCGCGGCAAGGTGGCGCGCGAATTTGGCGCCGATCATGTCAACCTGCTGATCAACAACGCCGGCATCGGTGCGGGCGCATCGATGTTCCTCTCCAGCCGCGAGGAGTGGGAGCGGACATTCGCGATCACCTTTGGCGGGGTCTATCTCGGTACGCGGGTGTTCCTTCCCGCTGTCGTCGCGGCTGAGGAGGGCTGGATTGTCAATGTATCCAGCGTCAATGGCTTCTGGGCGACTTCGGGCGGCGGCAATCCCAATTCCGCCTATTGCAGCGCCAAGTTCGCGGTGAAGGGCTTTACCGAATCGCTGGTTTGCGACCTGCGGGTAAATGCCCCGCATGTTGGCTGCTCGCTGGTCATGCCCGGCGTGATCGGCACTGACATTCTCGCCAACTCCTCACGGATTGCGGTTGGCCGCGACGATGAAGCAGTGCCAAGCGTCGATGAGTTGGCAGCGATGCGATTGCGCGTGGGCAGGCGCGGCATGGACGAGGCGGCGATGAGCGACGCCGAGGTGATTGCGCTCGAGGCCAAAACCTCGGACGCTTACCGCACAACCGCGCCGACCACTGCTGCAGAAGCCGCGACGATCATCCTCGACGGGGTGCGCAAGGAGCAATGGCGCGTGCTCGTCGGCGAGGACGCCTTCGAACTCGACGCCAAGGTTCGCGCCGATCCCGAAAGCGCCTACGATCCCGATTTCTACGTGCTATTCAAGCAGCCCGGGATTGTCGCCCGGCCAGCGCGATGACTGCTGCGACGCCGCTCGTTGTCGTCGCGTCGATCAATGGCGACCGCTCGAAGGACGACAATCCCAATGTGCCGCGCAGCGATGAGGAAATCGCCGAATGCGCGATTGCCTGCTACGATGCGGGCGCGGCGATAATTCACGCGCATCCTGTAAGCAGGGCGAACACGGGAGCCGCTGCCGCCGAAGATTATCTGCGCTCGTGGCGAAAGGTTCGCGAAGCGCGCCCCGGTGCGGTCTGGTATCCCACGCTAACCAAGCAGCTTGGCGGCGAAATCAGCCATATCCTCGCGCTCGATGACGTGATCGGCATGCATTTCGGCTGCGTCGATCCGGGCGGGGTGCCTTTCGCAAGGCTCGGCGCGCAGGGCGTTCCCAAAGGCTACTTTTACACCAATTCGCTTGATTCCATCGCCGCCGATTTTGCCACCCTACGCGAGCGGAATCTGGGGGTGCAGCTTGCGATTTTCGAGCCGCATTACCTGCGCATCGTGCTCACCTTCCACGCCGCCGGGCTCTTGCCCAAGGGTGCGGTGATCAACCTCTATTTCAGCGGCGAACACGGCGTGTTCGGCCCCAATTCGATGCCGTTCGGCCTGCCGCCAACCGAGACGGCTCTCAGGGCCTATCTCGAACTGATCGGAGACTCAGGCCTGCCGTGGACTGTCTCTGTCTGGGGCGGAGATATTTTCGACACGCCCTTGCCGCAGCTTGCCATTTCGCTGGGCGGGCACTTGATGGTCGGTCTCGAGCCCTATTTCCACGCCCAGCGCACGCCCAGCAATGTCGAGCTGGTCGAGCGTGCCGTCGCGATGACCAAAGCCGCGGGACGCCCGGTGGCGGGACGCGGTGAAGCGCTGGACGTGCTGGCTTGCCCTCGGCGCGATTGAGGGGTGGCGCGCCGGGCGCGATAGGGTAAGCTGCGGGCAGAGGATAACGGGAGAGCAGACGATGGCACGCAGAAAACCACTGGTCATCACCGCATCGATCAACGGCGAGCGGACCAAGGAGCAGAACCGGCACAGCCCGCGCACTTACGACGAAATCGTCGAGACCGCGCTGTCCAGCTATGCGGCGGGCGCCTCACTGATCCACGCCCACGCGACCAATATGGGCCTCATCGCCGAGGAAGCCGCCGAGGACTATCTCAAGTCATGGCGGCGCGTGCTTGAAGCGCGGCCGGGCTCGCTTTGGTATCCCACGCTGACACGCGCGCTCGGCGGCGAAATCCGCCATATCCTGGCAATCGACGACGAGGTTGGCATCGAATTCGGCTGCGTCGATCCGGGTACCGTGCCCTTCGCAAATCTCGATGACGAAGGCCTGCCGGTTGGCCGCTACTACGCAAATTCGCTCGAATCGATCCGCGCAGATTTCGCCACGTTCAAGGCGCGCGGGATTGGCCCGCAGCTCGCGATCTATGAGCCGCATTATCTTCGCATCGTGCTCGCCTTCCACAACGCGGGCGCGCTGCCCGAAGGCACGGTCTGCAATTTCTACTTCGGTGGCGACTACGGGCTTGGCGGCGAACGCTCGATGCCCTTCGGACTGAGGCCGACCGAGGCATCGCTGCGCGCCTATCTCGACATTCTCGGCGATGTCGACCTGCCGTGGACAGTCTCGGTCTGGGGCGGCGACATCTTCGACAGCAATCTGCCGCAGCTTGCCATCGAGCAGGGCGGGCATGTGCTGGTGGGGATCGAGCCCTACTTCCATCCTGAGCGCGCCCTGAGCAACGAGGAGATGATCGGCCGCGTTGCCGAGATGGCCAAGGCAAGGGGCGTACCGCTGGCCGGCCGCGAGGAGACGCTGGACGCGTTCAAGTCACCGCGGCGGCAGAGCGCAAGAGTCCCGGCCTGACGTCAAGAACTACGGAGAGAAACGATGACCGCACTCGATCCCGCCAACCTTTTCAAGGACACCGCCAGTCCGTTCGGCGGGCGCAAGGTGGTCGATGTCGATACCCACCTGACCGAGCCGCACGATCTCTGGACCAGCCGCGCTCCGGCCTCGCTCAAGGACCGGGTACCGCAGGTCAAGATGATCGACGGCAAGCGATCGTGGGTGATCGACGGCGATGTCGTAATCGGCGAGGGCGCAAATCCGTCGAGCACGGTCAAGCGTGACGGCACGAAGTGGCCGGGCCTCGAATTCATGTCCAAGCAGATCGAGGACTGTCACCCGGCCTCCTATTCCACGAGGGAGCGGGTGGAACTGATGGATGCGCTCGGGGTGGCCGCGCAGATCGTCTATCCCAATATCCTCGGCTTCGGCGGGCAAAATGCGGCCAGGGTCGATGCTGAACTGCGCGCCGCCTGTGTGCGCATCTTCAACGATGCCATGGCCGAAATGCAGGAGGAGAGCGGCCAGCGCATTTTCCCGATGGCGATGCTGCCGTGGTGGGACGCGAAAGAGAGCGCTGCCGAGATCGAGCGTTGCCACGGCATGGGCCTGCGCGGCATCAACATCAATTCCGATCCGCAAACGCACCGCGGTCTCGATGGCGAAATGCTGCCAAGCCTCGCCAGCGAAAAGTGGGACCCGATGTGGGACGCGGCGACATCGCTCAACATGCCGGTCAATTTCCATATCGGCGCGAGCGATCAAATGATGGACTGGTTCGGCAACCAGGCCTGGCCCGATATCGACTATGACCTGCGCATGGGCCTTGGCGGAGCGATGTTGTTCGTCAACAACGGCCGGGTGATGGCCAACCTGATCTATTCGGGCCTGCTCGACCGCTACGAGAAGCTGACCTTCGTTTCAGTCGAAAGCGGGCTGGGCTGGATCCCGTTCACGCTCGAGGCGCTCGACATGGAATACATGGAAGTGGGCATCCGCGCGGGCAAGCTGAAGCGCATGCCTTCCGAATACTATGCGACCAATTTCCTGTCGTGCTTCTGGTTCGAGCGGCGTGATCTTTCGCAAACAATCAAACGGCTGGGCGCCGAGACGGTCATGTTCGAGACCGATTTCCCGCATCCGATCTGCCTCTATCCGATCGACGATGTCGATACGGCGATGGGCGGCCTGACCGAGGACGAGAAAGTCAAGGTGCTTTCAGGCAATGCCGAGCGGGTCTATAACCTTCCATTATAAGCCATTGAAAAGTGGATTGATCAATGAACGCTATCGATAAGTCGCTCCTGTTTACGGACACGCATAACCCGTTTGGCGGCCGCAAGGTCGTCGATGTCGATACTCATTTGACCGAGCCGCACGACCTGTGGACCAGCCGTGCGCCGGCCTCGCTCAGGGATCGGGTGCCGCAAGTGAAGGTGATCGACGGCGTGAGGTCATGGGTAATCGATGGCGACGTCATGATCGGCAAGAATGCCAGCCCGTCGAGCACGATCGACACGCAGGGACGAAAGCTGCTGGGGCTGGATTTCTTCGGGACGCAGATCGAGGATGTCCATCCTTCGTCCTACAGCACCCGGGAGCGGGTGGAACTGATGGATGCCTGCGGGATCGCGGCACAGATCATCTATCCCAACATCCTCGGCTTTGGCGGGCAGAACGCAGCCAAGGTCGACCCCGAACTGCGCCTGGCCTGCATCAAGATCTACAACGACGCCATGGCCGAGATTCAGGCCGACAGCGGCGAGCGCATCTTTCCGATGATGCTGCTGCCGTGGTGGGATTGCGGCCAGTCGGTCGCCGAGATCGAACGCTGCCATGCGATGGGCCTGCGCGGCATCAACATCAATTCCGATCCGCATAACCATGTCGGCCTCGACGGTGAGCGGCTGCCGACTCTTGGCAGCGAGAAGTGGAACCCGATGTGGGAAGCCTGTGAGGCGCTCGACCTGCCGGTGAATTTCCATATCGGCGCCAGCGAACAGGTGATGGATTGGTTCGGCGATCAGGCCTGGCCGGATGTCGATCCCGACATCGCGCTGCGGATCGGCAGCACGATGATCTTCGTGAACAACGGGCGGGTGATGATCAACCTTATCATGTCCGGCTTGCTGGACCGCTACGAAAAGCTGAAACTGGTTTCAGTCGAGAGCGGGCTGGGGTGGATCCCCTTCACGCTCGAGGCGCTCGATGCGCAATATTTTGAAGCGCACCCCTCGTCGCGCAAGCTGAGGAAGCTGCCGTCCGAGTATTTCTCGAGCAACTTCCTTTCGTGCTTCTGGTTCGAACGCAAGAACCTCTCATGGACGATCAAGGAACTGGGCGTCCACACCGTGATGTTCGAGACCGATTTCCCGCACCCAACCTGCCTCTATCCGATCGATGACGTCGAATCGGCCATGGCCGACCTGACCGAGGCGGAAAAGGTCCAGGTGCTCTCGGGCAATGCGGAGCGAGTTTACAACCTGCCGGTGTGACCGGCGGGCTCATCATGCCTTCTCGAACACGGGCAGCTTGAATGCGCCCTGGGTGTCCTCGCAGTCGATGAAGGAGACCTTCACCGGCATGCCCAGCTGCGCCTCGCTGTTCGAAAAGCCGAGGGGATTTGCAATGAACCAAGGCCCTTCGTCGAGTTCGACCACGATCGTGTCGTAAGGCACCGGCATGAGTTCGCCGTAATAGGGCCGTTCGAAAGTGCACCAGCTGGCAAGTTTGCCCTTGCCGGACACTTCCTCGAACATCAGCGCATCCGAGCCGCATTGCTCGCAGGCCTGAACGACAGGCCAGGGGCGGTGGCCGCATTTGCCGCATTTCTGGATGAGGAGTTCGCCCTTGGCGCAGCCCTGCCAGAACTCATCGTTGCCGGGCCCAGTGGTGCGAGGCGGCCTTTTTTCGGCCATGGTCACTCTCCCCTCGTGTAGATAACCGGATGGACGCAATCGGTTTGCGTCATCGCCGATAGCGATGCGTTCAGCCCGGCGATCTGCCGCTCTCCACCCTCGCCGCGAAGCTGGCGCACGATCTCGGGCACCTGCCCCCAGCCTTGCATGTAATTGGCCGACATGTTGCCGCCGGCGATATTGGTGGGAATGCGCCCGCCAAGCGTCATCTGCCCGTCGATGGCAAAATCGATTCCGGTGCCGTCGGGCGTGAAGCCGAAGCCTTCGAGCTGGTTGACCAGATGGATCGAGGCGACGTCGTAGCCTTCGAAATGACCGATATCGTCAATAGACAGCCCGGCCATGGCCAGCGCCTCCTGACCTGCCGCCTGTATCTGCGGGCGCAGCCGCTCATCGACCATCACGCGCATCTTGTCCTGCGTGATGTAGCTTTCGCTCCAGCCCGCGACGTCGACCGGAACTTTCGCGGTGTCCCGCGCGCGCTCTGCCGTGGTGACGATCAGGCAGACCGCGCCGTCATTGACCAGGCAGATGTCGTAAAGGTGCAGCGGCCGCACGATGTAGCGCGAGGCCATGTATTCATCGATGGTGAAGGGCGCGCGCATGATCGCGTTGTTGTTCATCCCGGCGTGCTGGCGCACAGTCATCGGCACATGGCCGAGGTCTTCTTCGCGCTTGCCGAACTTCTCGAAATAGCGCGTCGCCATAATCGCCCAGTGCGCCGCCTGCGAACTCCAGCCCCAAGGGTGGTAATAATAGTATGACGATGGCCCCGCCATACCCGAGCTATAGGTATTGCCGCCGAACTGACGGCCGGAGGAGCGATTGCCAATGCCGAACAGCATCGCCACGGTCTTTGCCTCGCCGCCCATGATGCGCCCAGCGATGTTGGGCAGGGGGCCTGCGAAGATATGGCCGTTGACCCATGCCTTTTCGGGCGAGATGCCGAGGTGGCGGGTCATCTCTTCGGGATCGGGGCCGCCGAAAGTGTAATGCAGGGCAAGCGCGTCGATGCTTGCCGGATTGATCCCCGCATCGGCAACGGCGCGGTCAAATGCGAGCTTGCACAAATCGTCGATCGTGGGCGGCTCCCAGCCTTCGGGGCGCTTGCGCTCGGCCTGGTAATCCTTGGCGTAGTCGGTCTCGCCGACCCCGACGATGGAGACCTTGCGGCTGTACTCGCCTCGGCTGGGGGGCATGGCGAGCATCCCGGTATCCGCCATCGGTGTTGATCCTTTCCCGTGTGGGTTCGCTACTGCGAACAATCGTTCGCGTAACCGTCCGTTCTTGCTTTTCCATACCGAAGCCCCGCGCGCTGTCAAAGGGTCTGGCAGGTGCCGCGCCGTTGGCCTATCGAAGCCCAAATCTTGCGAGGGAGAGAAAAACGCCATGGCCAACAAGATCGTCGAGGATCCGCGCATCGATCCGCGCATCAAGAACCTGTTCAAGGACCTGCCGGCCAGCGCCGGAGCGCGGGTGGAAAGCCGCGATGTGCTTATCGCGGCGATGCAGGCGATGGCCGGGCAGAGCAACATCGGCGCCCTGTTCGAGAGCCTCGATCTGGCCGGGATCGCTCCATCCGACGGCCTCACCATCACCAAGCACGAGCTTGTCTCCGCGCCGGACGGAAACACGATCAGCGTACAGGTGATCCGGCCCGAGGGCGATGAAGTGCTGCCTTGCGTTTATTACATTCACGGCGGCGGCATGATGATGATGAGCGCCTACGATCTCAACTATGCTGCATGGGGCCGCATGATCGCGCGGCAGGGTGTCGCCGTGGCGATGGTCGAGTTCCGCAATTCCGCGGTGCCTAACACGCTGCCCGAGGTCGCGCCTTATCCGGCGGGCCTGAACGATTGCCTTTCGGGCCTGCGCTGGGTGCTCGATAATGCGGCGAGCCTTGGGATCGATGCGTCGCGCGTGATCGTGGCGGGCGAGAGCGGCGGCGGTAACCTGACCCTGGCGACGGGCCTCGCGATGAAGCGCGACGGTGAGATCGCCCGGATAAAGGGGCTTTATGCTCTGTGCCCTTACATCAAGGGCGGATGGTCTGACGAGGACGGCGGCTCGGTCACCGGCAATCGCGGCATTCTGCTCGATCTTCATTTCGACAATGGCGCGGTCGCCTACGGGATCGAAAGCTTCAACGCGCGCGATCCGCTGGCCTGGCCGGCATTCGCCAGCGAAGATGACCTCAGGGGCCTGCCCAAGGTCAAGATTTCGGTCAACGAATGCGATCCGCTTCGCGACGAGGGCGTGGAATTCTATCGGCGGTTGGTGCGCGCAGGCGTTCCCGCGCAGTGCCTTGAGGTGCTGGGCACGATCCACGGCACCGAGATTTTCCTGGCCTGTCCCAACGTCAGCCGCGATGCGGCGCGCGATATTGCGGGGTTCGCGAGGGACTAGCTTAGCATCGCCGGAACCGCAGACCAGCCCGCAACCAATCCCTTGGAACGATAGGGCACGCACCGCTCGCGCAGCACGCGGAAATGTGGATGGCGGCGCAGCAGCGTCTGGACCGCCAGCCGCGCCATAAGCCGCGCCAGTTCCATGCCGAGGCAGCGGTGCACGCCCATGCCAAAGGCGAGGTTGTCGCTGGCGTTGAGCCTGTCGAGGCGGATGCTGTGCGGATCGGCAAACACCTGGGGATCGCGGTTCGCCGCCGCCCATGACAGGAACACGCGGTCGCCGTCCTTCATTTCCTGCCCGCCAAGCACGGTATCGGCCACCACATTGCGCGCGCCGCCAAGCGAGGGCGGCCACATGCGCAGGAATTCATGCACGGCGTTGGCCGCGAGCGCATCGTCACTGACGAGATCGGCGTGGCACTCGCGGTTCTCGCTCAGCCAGATCAGCGCGCTGGTGACAAGCGAGGACGTGGTGTCGAAGCCGCCGAGCACCAGCGCCGAGAGCATCGAGACGACTTCCTCGTCGCGCAGCTTCTCGCCCATGACTTCGCCAGTGACGAGCGCGGAGGCAATGTCACCACGCGGATTTGCGCGGCGCTCTTGGGCCATGTCGAGCAGCATGGCGTGAACCCGCTCGGTATCCTGCGAGATGTCGAGGCTGCCCGAAGGCCCGCCCCGGTGTGCGGCCAAGGTGTAGTCCTGCCAGCGGGCGACTTCGATCCCGACCAGCGCCATCGAAGTCAGCGATACGAGCGGCATGGCATAATCGCGGAACAGGTCGACCTCCGCGCGGTCCTGCATCGCATCGAGACACCGCTCGACATTGGCCTGCACCACCGGGATTTGGGCCTTGATCTTCGAGGGCGTGAAGAACGGGATTTCAAGCAGCCGCAGCTTCTGCTGGCGCGGCGGATCGCTTTCCGAAAGTATCAAAGGAAATTCGTACGGCGGGATCGAGATGCCGCGCGCACGCGGGTCCATTCCGGTGGGGTCGTGGCGGGCAGAAAATACCTGCCAGTTCTTTGCGGCCGCGACCGCGTCCTCGTAATTGACGACGACCCAGTAACCGCCGGTCGCCTCGCTCCAGCCGACGCCACCCGAGACACGGATCGCGTCCGCCTGCGCCGCCCAGACCTGCATATGATCGGGGGCGTGGATGTCGAACATCAGCGCGCTGCCGCTGCCTCGCAAGAGGCGAGCACTTCGTCCATGATCGGGACCAGCGCCTGACATAGCAGTTCGGGATCGTCCGACGGGGCGAAGTGGCCAAGGTCCTTCAACAGGCGGTACTGCGCGCCCGCTACGTATTTCGGCACAGCCGCCGCGCCGTCCTCGTCGGAGAGCGAGGTGCGGTCGAAATCGCCTGCCAGCACGAACAACGGCCTTGCCGCCGTGTCGATCAGATGGCCGTCCTTGGCCAGATCGTGCGCGTTCATGAAATAGTCGTTGTCACCCGCATACATGCCCTTCGCGTTGGACATGTAAATCCATGCGGTTTCCTGCCGCCGGTCTTCGGGCGCAATCGGCGAGGTCGTCCCCAGCACGCGGCCCATCAGGTAATCGAGCGGCGTCGCCGGGTCACGATAAGGCCAGTTATCGAAGTTCTGCATCGAGGGCGGGGAGCGTAGCCAGCCGTTCATCGAGACAAACGCGCGGAATTGCTCGGGCCGGTAGGCAGCAAGGCTGAGCGCAAGCTGGCCGCCAACCGAGCAGCCCATGAACACCGGCCGGTCAAGCCCGAGTGTATCGACCAGCCCCGTCACCCAGCCCATCAACTCGTCGCGCGTGGCCGAGTAGGTCTGCTCCCACCACGGCTCGCCTAGCGGCATCAGCGATTTGCCGTGGCCCGGCGGATCGACCGCGATCATGGTGAAGCGTTCGCGCAGCGCGGGATAGGCGAGCAGGTGCCTCCATTGCCGCGTATCCGCCCCGGCCGTGGGATAGAGCATCAGTGGCACCGGGCCAGACCCTGCGGTCTCATAATAAATGCGTGCCTCGCGCTCCCCATTGTGCACATAAACATAGCGGCCCACGGCATCGTCGCTCTCGCGCCGGTCGGGAACGGGGGGATGCTGCTCGACAGCGCTGCAGGCGGCCCTGCGCATCAGCACCAGCAGCTTTTCCCAGGCCGGGAAGTATGGCGCACCGAACTTCGCAAAATCGCCCTCGAAACGCGCGCCGCCCGCCGTAAGCGATGCATGGCCGTAGCCGGGGCGGGGGACGAGACTGCCCTGCCAGAAGCTTTCGGGCGCGGCGATGACGAGATCGGGGGCAAGGCTGCCCGCTGGCTCGACAGAAAGTACCTCGCCGCTTGCAATCGTCAGGTCAACCGCGCTGTCGTCAGGCCCGAAGCGCACCCGCGCATCGAGCCGGCCGAGCCGGACCCGCACTTCGCGGTCGGCGAGGACCAGCCGCGCGAATGTGTCCCAGTCGAACATGCGCCCTTCCTCAGGCCGGGTCGAGCGTCACCTCGACCTTGCTGAAGCCGTTGATAAAGACGTTCTCGAGCCGTTCGACTTTGCCGGTCACGCGCGGACGGATGTCGAGCCGGATCATTTCCTCGATCAGCGTGCGAAGCTGCAATTCAGCCAGCCGGGCGCCGACGCAGCGATGCACGCCGTAGCCGAAAGCGACGTGGCGGCGGGCATTCTCGCGGTCGACCTTCAGGGCGTAGGGATCGTCGAACACTGTTTCGTCGCGGTTGGCCGATTTGTACCACAGGATGACTTTATCGCCCTTCCTGATGGTCTGGCCGTCCAGAGTGTAGTCTTCCATCGCGGTGCGGCGCATGTGTGCGACGGGCGTGACGAAGCGGATGCATTCCTGCACCGCGTTGGGGATCAGCGAAGGATCGGCCTCCAGCTTGGCGCGCTCCTGCGGGAAGCGGTCAAAGCCTTCGGCAATGCCGGACATGGTGTTGCGCGTGGTATCGACGGCGCCGACGATCAGCAGCGACATGTTCGCCGAGAATTCCATCGGGTCCATCTCGGGCATTTCCTCGGAATTGATCAGGCGCGAGAGCAGGTCGGGGGCGGGCGGCGCGTTCATCCGCTGCTGCCACAGCTTGTACATGCAGGTGCCCATCTCGAGCGTGATCTCCTTGCGGAGACTTTCGAGTTCCTTGGTCGCGCCGAGCCTCAGGTCGCTTTGCCAGTCTGACCAGTAGGTGAGCGCGTGGCGGTGTTCCCATGGAAAATCGAAAATGATTGCGAGCATGCCGGTTGTGAGCTCGATCGAGACCTTGTCCACCCAGTTGAACTGCTCGCCGCGCGGGAGGTTCTCCAGCACTTCGATCGTGCGGCTGCGCACCCTCTCGCTGAGCCGAACCATTTCGCCGGGCGTGAAGGCAGGGGCTACCGCGCGGCGGCGCTTGGTATGTTCGGGCGCGTCCATCGCAATGAAGGTCTTGCCGCGGCCTTCCTTTTTCGCCTCTTCAGTCGAATCCTGGATGACCATGCCGCCCACTTCGAAACCCGACGCGAAGATCTTGGGAAGGGCTTCGATATGCTGGATGTTTTTGACCGTGGTGATGTTCCAGAAATCGCCCTGAGGCGTGCCGGTCAGCTTGTTGATCGGAGATCGCGCGCGCATCTCGCGGAAAATCTCATGCACGCTGTCATCGCCGAACAGCTTCGGATCGCTCACGTCCCAGGGCTGGTCGTGAACGGGTTGTGCAATTGTACCAAGCCACTTTTCGAGCGCCTCTGCCGTCGAGGGCGACAGGCGGTAATCGCCGGCGGAGAGCACGTCGGTCTGATCGTTCATCGAATTTCCTCTTCCCGGACTTGGGCAATGGCTGTCTGATAGGCCAAAGCTGACGCGCCTGCCAAGCAGGATGAAGTCATGCCTTTTCGATGGTCACTTCGGCCTTGCTGAAGCCATGGATGAAGTTCTGGCGCAGCCGCTCCACCTTTCCGGTGACATGGACGCGCATCTTCCGCTTGAGCATTTCCTCGATCAGGATGCGCAGTTGCAGCTCGGCAAGGCGCGCACCGACACAGCGATGGACGCCGTATCCGAAAGAGATGTGGCGGCGGGCGTTTTCACGGTCCACGATCAGCCGGTCGGGCTGGTCGAAGACTGTCTCATCGCGATTAGCCGAGATGTACCACAGCACGACCTTGTCGCCCTTGCGGATGGTCTGGCCGTCCAGCTCGTAGTCTTCCATTGCAGTGCGGCGCATGTGCGCGACGGGGGTGACATAGCGGATGCATTCCTGCACCGCGTTGGAGATCAGGGCGGGGTTCGCTTCCAGCTTGGCGCGTTCCTCGGGGAACTTGTCGAGCGCCTCGACGATACCGGTCATGGTGTTGCGCGTTGTGTCGTTACCGCCCACGATCAGCAGCGCCATGTTGGACATGAATTCCATCGGGTCCTGGTTGCTCATCGCCTCGGAATGGATCATCCGCGACAGCAGGTCGGGCGCTTCGGGGGCATCGGCGCGCTGTTGCCACAGCTTGAAGAAGCAATCGGCCATTTCCATCATCGCATCCATGCGCATCTGGGCAAGCTCGGGCGTTTCGCCGAAGCGGCTGTCGCTCATCCAGTCGGACCAGAACGGCAGGAAATGACGATAGTCCCACGGGAAATCGAACAGGGTCGCCAGCATCGATGTCGTTAGCTCGATCGAAACGCGCTGTACCCAGTCGAACTGCTCACCGCGGGGGAGCGCATCAAGAACGCTGGCGGTTCGCTCGCGCACAAGCTCTGTCAGGCGCACCATCTCGGCAGGCGTGAACGCCGGGGCGACCGTGCGGCGGCGCGAGGTATGCTCGGGCGGGTCCATGCCCAGGAAGTTCGTGCCGGCAGCGGGATCGACGGCAGAATTCTCGACATTGGAGAGCACGAACCCGCCATTGCGCATGTCCGAGGAGAAGATCAGCGGAAGCGCCTCGACATGCTGGATGTTCTTGAGCGTGGTCACGTTCCAGTAGTCGCCGTTTGGCGTGTCCGTGACCTTGTTGAGCGGAGCCTTGGCGCGCATTTCGGCAAAGATCGGCTGCCAGCGGTCCTCAGCGTAGATCGCTGGATCGGCAACGTCCCACGCCTTGGTATGGACCGGAACCTTGTCAGGATTGGCCGCCTGCCATTGCTCGATCGCTTCGATGGCATTGGGCGAGAGACGGTAGGTGTTGTCCTTGAGGACATCGGCTTGGACGTTCATGTGTGGTTCCCTGACGGCTCCCGGCAATGGAAGTGCAGACGGCGAGCGTGATGCACCCTTTTTAGTGAGTCGCGGCGCTTATGACAATCGGTGGCTCACAGGGGATTGATCGATCTCAACCGCGACAACGACGTGGCCGCTGCCGTGTTGACAAAGAGCTAATCCTATCTACCGTTTCCGAAAGCAGGCCCCGGACATGGATGGACCATAGGCGATGAGTGAAGCCACCGAAACCGTCACCAATATATCCGAAGAGATGAGGAACGCGATCGGCAGGGAACTGTCTACGCGCACCTCTTACCCGATTTCGGCTTCGGACATCCGCAAGTGGGCCATCGCGGTCTACTTTCCCGAATCGCCGCCCGAACGCTTTGTGGGCGCTGGCGGACCCGATGCGCCGCTCACCGCGCCCGAGGAGTTCAACCCCTTCGCCTGGGCCGCGCCCGGCAAGAAGCCGAAGAAGCCCGACGTAACGGCAGGATTTCTCGAAAACCAGCTCGGCATCACGCCGCCCCCGCTTAGCACCGTCCTCAATGGCGGAACCGTGGTGGAATATGGCGTGCCGATGATGGAAGGCGATGTCATCACCGCCACAAACCGGCTCGACAACTATACCGAAAAGCAGGGCAAGCGTGGGCTGTTGCTGTTCTCATCGATGAAGGACGAATGGACCAACCAACGCGGCGAGATGGTCAAGCGCACCACCAGCACCGTCATTCGGCTCTGAAGCAGGGAAGCTAGAAACATGGACCTTTCAGTCGGAACCGAATTGCCGCCGTTCGTGCGCGAGACCCGCATGGAAAACTGGAATCGCTTTGCTGCCGTGATGGACGAATTCGTGCCGCATCACATGGATGACGACGATGGCAGGATTTCGGGAATGCCCGGCGCCTTCGGCATGGGGAACCTCCAGTCGAGTTATATGCACAACCTGATCCGCGACTGGATGGGTGAGGGCGGACGGATCTGCAATTTTACGATTCAGTGGCAGCAGCCCAATTTCAAGAACACCATTGTCACCGCAAGTGGCCGGATCATTGCGGTGGAAGACACGGCCGAGGGCAAGCTCGTTTCGCTCGAACTGTGGACCGAAGACAACAACGATCGCAGGCTCGCCAACGGCACTGCGAAGGTGCTGTTCAGCGCCTGATCCGCCGCGCTTCGGGCACGCGATATGATTTGATCGAGCTTGCCCGGAAAAGCCACATTCCAGATAAGCGGCGGGACGCGCTTGATGGTCTCGGCGCAGGGAGGATTGTCATGGACGCGCCCGGAGAAGCAGCGGATATGGCCGAGCGGGTGGCAGAGCTGCTGGCGCCGTTCGCTGGCGACGTCCGCACCGCCGACCTGCTGTGCGACGGCCAAGATCCCGGGCATATCGCCTACCACATTGTTGCGGCCGACCAGACCTGCGAGACCCTGACCTATGGCGAACTGAAGCGCCAATCCGAACGCTGCGCCTCGGCTCTGGCCTCGCTGGGGGTAGGGGCGGGCGACCGTGTCGCGACGCTGATGGGTAAGAGCCGCGAGCTGCTGTTTGTGCTGGTCGGCATATGGCGGCTGGGCGCGGTCCACGTTCCGCTGTTCACCGCCTTTGCGCCGCCCGCGATAGCCCTGCGCCTTCACGGCAGCGGTGCAAAGGTCGTCGTCTGCGACGAAGAACAGGAACTCAAGCTCGATGCAAGCGAAGCCATTCCCGCCGAGACGCCGTGGCAGGTTGTTACCACCGGCGCAGGCGGGCGCGGCAATGTGAGCCTTGCCTCGCTGCTATCGGGCGAACTGCCCAAGGAAAAGGCTGCGCTGCGCAGCGGCAATGACCCGCTGATCCACATCTACACCTCGGGCACCACTGGCGATCCCAAGGGGGTCGTGGTGCCGATCCGCGCGCTCGCGACATTTCGCGCTTATGGAGAATTCGGCTATGACTTGCGGCCGGACGATGTGTTCTGGAACGCCGCCGATCCCGGCTGGGCTTACGGCCTGTACTGCGGCATTCTCGCCTCGCTGACCACCGGCACGCCCAGCGTGCTTATGGAGGGCGGCTTCGATGCCGCGCGGACATACGATGTCCTGGCGCGCTTGGGCGTCACCAATTTCGCGGCGGCACCGACTGTCTACCGTTCGCTGAGCTCTTCGGATGTACCCGTACCCTCGGGCCTTGCCTTGCGCTGCCTATCGAGCGCGGGCGAGCCACTTACCCCCGATATCAACGAGTACGCGCAAAGGGCTTTCGGCCTGCAGGTTCATGACCATTACGGCCAGACCGAGATGGGGATGTTCATCAACAACCACCATCACTCCTCTCTCAAGCGCCCGGTGAAGACAGGCTCGATGGGTCATCCCATGCCCGGATGGTGCGCCGTGGTGCTCGCCGAGGACCGCGACGAACCTGCCGCGCCAGGGGAGGTGGGTCGCGTCGCGATTGAACTATCGCGAAGCCCGTTCTCGTTCTTCTCGGGTTATGATGGACAGACGGAAAAAAGCGCCGAGAAGTTCTCCGCCGATGACCGCTGGTACTATACCGGCGACGTCGGCCATGTGGACGATGAAGGCTATGTGTTCTTCTCCTCGCGCGACGACGATATCATCATGATGGCGGGATACCGGATCGGTCCCTTCGAGATTGAATCGGTCGTTTCCTCTCATCCCGACGTGGTCGAAAGCGCGGCGATTGCAGTGCCCGATCCGATCCGGGGCGAGGTCATGGAATGCTATGTCGTGCTGCGCAGCGGCGCGAAAGGCTCACCCGAACTGGCCGCCGAGCTCCAGAAATGGGTCAAGACACGCTATGCCGCGCACGCCTATCCGCGCGCGGTGCACTTCGTCGATGCCATGCCCAAGACGCCGAGTGGCAAGATCCAGCGCGTGGTGCTGAAGCAGCGGCGCAGGGCGGAGCTGGGCTTGGGCTGAGAGTCTACAGCCCCAGGTTCCACAGAGTGTTGGCGTTATCTTGAAGCACCTGCTTGCGCACCGCGTATTCGTGCTGGCCGAGCGTGGCGACCAGCTTGTCCTGCACGCCGGGATAGAGCGAAGTCGGGTGTGGATAGTCGGTCTCGAACAGCAGCCGGTCTGCGCCGATATCGTCGATCAGCTTGGTGGGCGCGAGCGTTTCGAACCAGAACGTGACCCAGAAGTGCTTCTTGAAATATTCGGTCGGCCGCATCTTCAGCCCGCGGTTGATGCCGGTGCGGAACTCGTCGTTCTGGTGCTCCATGCCTTCGAGCCAGAATGGCACCCAGCCAGCGCCGCTTTCGATCAGGCCGATCTTGATCTCGGGATAGGTATCGAGCAGGCCCGAGACGATGAAGTTCATCATCGTCGCGGCGCAGCCGATGTGGTGGAGCAGCGCGGTCATCGGCAGTCTTTGATCGAAGCCCAGATTGTCCCACATCGCCGATTCTGCGTTGAGCGACGAATTGAGGTGAAAATTGATCGGCGTGCCGGTCGAATTGCAAAGGTCGAACACGCCTTCCCAGAAATGCGAGACCTTGCCGTCCTTGCCGATGTAGCCTTCCGACAGACGCTCGGGTCGGTCGGGCAGGACCACGCCCTTGATGCCGAGATCGATGATCCGGCGCATCTCGGCATTGAGCAGGGCCTTGTCCCAATAGGGCAGGGTGGCCATGCAATTGATGCGCCCGCCGGATTCGTGCATCCGCGCCGCGCAGGCGTCGTTGTACATGCGCACAATGGTGATCGCGAGTTCTTCGTCACCTAGCGCAACCAGCGATCCGGCCTGCGTAAGACCGCCGTTCTGGAAACAGATCTGCGCCCACACGCCCATGTCGTCCATCGCCTGAATTCGCGGCGCGACCTGGTAGGAACCGGGATCGATCTCGTCATAGGTGCCATAGGCAAGCCGGCCGAGCAGCTTGTTGTGATCCTTGGCGATCACGTTGCCGCCCAGCGTGCCGAAATTCTTGTCGCCGACAAACCAGTAATCGATGTTGCCGACCCGCTCGACGCGCGGCAGCTTGTCCTTGAGGTGAGCGGGCGCGTTGGCAGAGAACAGGTCGGGCGGCTCGGTGTAATGGGTGTCGCAATCGACGATCTTGATGCCCTCGAACAGCGGATCTAGCCCGCGCGAGTTGGCCTCGTAATCGACCTCGCGGACAAAGCCGCCCGGCGCCCAGCCCTCGGCCAGCCAGTAGCGCGCGGCGTCGTTGGCTTCAGCCTTCATCAACGCGCCGAGATCGGTATCGAGCTTCTTCGCTTCCTTGGCGTCTGTGGCCATGTGTCGTCTCCCGTTTATCTCAAGGGCGATTGTGCGCCTTTTCGCGGTCCGATGCGAGTCTTGCCGGGTTAGCCGGCGACGGCCCGGTTTCGCAGCACCCCAATCCCCTCGATTTCGAGCTCGACTTCATCGCCGGGAGCCATCGGCGCGACGCCGGGGATTGAGCCAGTGGTGATCACGTCGCCCGGCTCCAGCGTCAGGACATGCGAAATCATCGAGACCAGCTTGTTGTATTCCCAAAGCTTGTCGGAAGTGGAGTGATCCTGCCGCGTCTCGCCGTTGACCCGGAACCTGATGCGCAGGTCCGAGGTGTCGAGATCGGTCACCATACAGGGACCAAGCGGCGCGAACGTATCGAAAATCTTGCCGTCGAGGAACAGCTGTGACTGCTGGTAGGCACGCATGTCGGCCATATCGCCCGCAGTAACGTCGATGCAGCAAGTATAGCCGAACACGTGGTCCATCGCCTGCTGCGGCGAGATCTTGTGCGCCCGTTTGCCGATGACGATCGCAATCTCTGCCTCGTGGTTGACGGTGATGCCCGGCGGCAGGACGATCTCGCCTTCCGGGTCCTGCACGGTGCTGGTGGGCTTGATCCAGTAATAGGGCCGCTCGGGCTCGGGGCCGCCTTGCATGTAGACCCTGTAGCCGGGGCCGATTGCGACGATCTTGCTGGGCAGGACCGGCGCGAGCAGCTTTACCGCTGATAAAGCGACGGGATCCTGCCCGGTTGGTGCAAGTTCGGGAAAGTCGCCCGCCAGCGGATGAACCTCGCCGCCGCGCAGATCGCCGTAACCGATCACTCCGCCGCTCTCATATCGGACGATCTTCGCCATGAGCACTCTCCTCTGGCCTGATCTGAACACACGAACGCCCGGCCTGCAAGGCAGATCGGGCGTTCAATGCCACGGGCCGAAGAAGTCAGAACGAAACGTTGAGGTCCAGGCCGTACGAGCGGGCGGGGATGGCCGTGCCGCCTGCGGCAGTGATCGCATCGACCGTTTCGCGCACGCCCTTGCCGTCAATGTCCCACGCGCCGACGCTTGCGCCTTCGCGCGCAAAGCGCTGCGCAATGGCGCGGCCGATGCCTGAACCCGCGCCCGTGACGACCGCAACCTTGCCTGCAAGCTGCACCTTATTCTCCCGATCCGATCGATTGGGGATAATCATAGCAATGGCGCTTCTCTCCGTCCGCATTGATGCGCCCGGTATCATGGGAGCGATGCGCCATGCCCCAAACCTTGCCGGACCCGGCGCCAGAACTTAGACAGGGCGAGAGGGAGCAGCGATGACACAGGCGAACATGCACCAAGGCAGGGTGGCCATCATTACCGGCGCGGGAACTGGCATAGGCCGGGCGACCGCAATTGCTCTTGCGCGCGATAATGTCGCGATAGTCGCGGTTGGGCGCAGGGCCGAACCGCTTGAGCAGCTGCGCGACGATCTGGCCGGGACGGTGCCGGTCGCGGTCCTCGCCGCCGATGTCACCGAGGACGATGCCCCACTACGCGCTGCGCAGGCCGCAATCAGCGCATTCGGCAGGCTCGACTATCTGGTCAACAATGCGGGTATGGGCAAGCCGCACCCGGTCGACGAGACGACCGACGAGATCCTAGACCTGTTCCTCAATGTCCATTTGCGCGCACCGTTCCGCTTCTGCCGCGAGGCGCTGAAGGTGATGCAGGACGGCGGCGCGATCGTGAACATGGCCTCCAGCTTCGCAATGATCGGCGGTATGCGCGGCGGCGCCTATTCTGCGGCAAAGGGCGGCATCGTCGCGCTCACCAAGCACATGGCTGCGCAATATGGCCAGCGCGGCATTCGCACCAATGCGATAGCGCCGGGGGTCCTCGAAACCGAAATGACCGCCTATGCCTGGAATGCGCACGTCTTCCGCCGCATGAACATGGACATGACCCCTCTCAACCGCACCGGCACCGGGGAAGACGCGGCAGCGGCAATCCGGTTCCTGCTGTCCGACGATGCCCGCTTCATTACCGGGCAGGTGCTCGCGATCGATGGCGGCTGGACCACGACCAAATACCTCGCCCCGCATGTCGTGGCCGCCGGATCCGAAGACGACTGAATGACCGCTCCGCGCATCGAAGCTCACGGCTGGTCGCTGCGCAGCGTCGATGTGTTTGCGCAAAGTTGGCGCGAGCACGGCTGGTGGTGCGACGAGACAGCAGGCGACGTGGCGCGGCGTCTCGCGCAAGCCGAGCCGGATCGCATCGTCGTCATCGATGGCCAGGTGAGGGTAAGCGGGGCCCACCTATATCGCGATGCCGAACACATCGCCCAGCATTTGCTTGCTCGCGGGATCGGACCCGGCAAGGTCCTCTCGTTCATGCTGCCCAACTGGCACGAGGCAGCCGCGATATATCTTGCTGCGACGCTGGCCGGTGCGGTCGCTCATCCGATTGTACCGCAGCTCCGCGACAGGGAGGTTGCCTTCATGCTGGCCGACAGCGGCAGCCGGATCCTGTTCGTGCCGGCAGACTTTCGCGGATTTGACTACGGCGCCATGATGGACCGGGTGAACGCCAGCCTCGCCCAGCCGATCGAGACTGTCGTGCTGCGCGGCGATCCCGCTGGTCACACGGCTTTCTCTGCGCTGCTCGAAGCCTCCCCGTCGCCTAAGCCGCTGCCCTGCGTCGATCCCGACAGCGTCAAGATGCTGATGTATACCTCGGGCACGACAGGTCGGCCCAAAGGCGTGCTGCACAGTCATAATTCGCTGCATGCGCTGATCCGCCAGATCGAGCGGCACTGGCACGTTGCGCCGGGCGACCGTTTCATCGTGCCGTCGCCGATCAGCCACATCGGCGGTTCGATCTATGCCTTTGAGATGCCGCTGCTGTGCGGCACTTCTGCCGTGCTTCAGGCGCAGTGGGACGCCGAGGGCGCAGCCCGCCTGATCGATGCCGAGCGGTGCACGCACATGGCGGGTGCAACCCCGTTCCTCGACGGATTGCTTGGTGCGGCGCAGGCGAGCGGCACCCGGCTCCCCAGTCTCAAGGTATTCATCTGCGGCGGCGCATCTGTGCCGCCGGCGCTGATCCGCCGTGCGCAGCAGACTTTCGCCAAGGCCGCCGTCAGCCGCGTCTACGGTTCGACCGAGGTTCCGGTGCTGACGGTCGGCGCGCTCGAGACTGGCGAGGAGGACAAGGCCGCCGAGACCGATGGCCGGATCGGCATTGCCGAGGTGCGCCTTGATCAAGGCGAGGTAACCGCACGCGGAGCGCAGATGCTGCGCGGCTATCTCCATGCCGTGGACGAGGCCGACGCTTTCACATCGGGCGGTTATTTTCGGATGGGCGATCTCGCCCGCGAGGAGCCGGGCGGCTATCTCGTCGTCACTGGCCGGGCCAAGGACATCATCATCAGGAACGGCGAGAACATCGCGCCCAAGGAAATCGAGGACCTACTGCTCGATCACCCAGCAATAGCCGACATCGCGATCGTCGGCGTGCCCGATGCGCGGACAGGCGAGCGGGCCTGCGCAATCATTGTTCCAGCCGGAGACGAAGAGCCTGACTGTGCTGTCCTGGCCAACTTTCTGGGTGAGCGAGGCATTGCGAAATTCAAATGGCCGGAGCAGGTCGTGCTGCGCGATGAGCTTCCGCGCAACGCGGCCGGCAAGGTACTCAAGCATGTTCTGCAAGCGCAGCTGGGAGGCAACCTGAAGCCATGAATTTCGAATGGACGGAGGAGCAGAATGCTTTTCGCCAGCGCCTGCGAGACTTCATCGCGCGCAACGTGCCCGAGGACTGGGAGCGGTTTGCCGAGCATGGGCCAGGCTCGCCCGCGCTGACCGAGTTCGCCCGCGAGTTCTGCGGCACGCTGGCCGAGGATGACCTGTTGACCCCGCACTGGCCGGTCGAAATCGGCGGGCTCGGGCTTGATCCGTGGCACCAGACCATCCTTGCCGAGGAGATGTGGAGCGCGGGCGAACCGCGCGGCGGCCAGTACATGAATGTCAACTGGATCGGCCCGACCCTGATGAAATACGGCAGCGAGGAGCACAAGGCGCGCTACCTGCCGGGCATCACCTCTGGCCAGGCGCTGTGGTGCCAGGGATTTTCCGAGCCTGGCTCGGGCTCCGATCTTGCCTCGCTGCGGACGCGCGCCGAGCCGGTGGGCGAATCCTACCGGATCAACGGCCAGAAGGTCTGGACCAGTTATGCAGGCCTTGCGGAAACCTGCTTCCTGCTGTGCCGCACCGGGGAAGACCGCAAGCGCGGCATCTCGATCCTGCTGGTGCCAATGGACACGCCCGGCATCACCGTGCGTGAAATCCCTTCGATCATCGGCCGCGGTGATATCCACGAGGTGTTTTTCGACGATGTCGAAGTGCCGCTGTCCGCGCGGCTCGGCGAGGAAGGGCAGGCGTGGGAGATCATCGCCTATTCGCTGACCAACGAGCGGCTCGGCATTCCGCGCTATGCACTCGCGCGTGCGGCTCTGGAGCGTGCGGTGTCGATCCTGTCCGAACGCGGCGATTTTGCCGATGACGCCGTACGGATCGCGGCGGCTCAGGTAGCATCGCTGTGCGAGGCAGCGCGGCTGGCCAACTATGCACTGATCGACCGGCGGGCCAAGGGCGAGACGGTCGGGGCCGAGGCTTCTTCCGCCCGCTTCGCCACGATCATGGCGGAGCGCCGCGTCGCCGAATTCGTCGCCGAACAGTTGCCCGAGGCGCTGGCGGGCACCCATCCTTTCCTCAAGATGCACCACCAGCGCGGGATCGTTGCCGGCATCGCGGCGGGAGCGGCGGAAATCCAGCTCAACATCGTTGCCAGCGACGTGCTCCAATTGCCAAGGGAGCCGCGCTGATGGACCTGTCACTCTCTTCCGATCAACGCACCATCCTTGATGCGCTTGATGCCATGCTGCGCCCGTGGGAAAGCGCACCGATTCACGACGCGCCGCTGTTCGCGAGCGACGATGCGCTCGAGGCGGCGCTTGCCGAAGCTGGATTCCTGCAAGTTACCGCCGATCCCGATCTTGGAACGGTGACCGCCGCGCTGGTGATCGAGCGGCTGGCGCGCTTACCTTATGCGGTCGAAGCGGCGGCGAGTGCGCTGATCGGTCCGCTGCTGGGCGACGATCCCGCGGGGCCAATCTGCCTCGTTGATACACGCCAGTGGCGGCGACCGGTGCGGTACCTGCGCGAAAATGCGCGCGTGGTGGTGCTGGAGGATGCCGGCGTATCTGCCTTCACCGCCAGCGCCGGGCAGTTTCGGGCTGAGCCGAAAGCGCTGTTCGCTTATCCGGTCGCGAGCCTGCATGAATTGCCCGATGCGCTGGAGCCTCTGCCCATCGATCCCGCGCAGTTGCGGGCGCGTTGGCAGGTGGGCCTCGCGGCGGAATGCGCCGGATTGCTGGCGGGCGCACTGGCGAGCACGGCCGCTCATGTTTCGGATCGCCAGCAGTTCGGCCGGCCGCTGGCCACCTTCCAGGCGATCCGTCACCGTCTTGCCGAGGCGCACGTGCGGATCAACGGCGCCTACTGGCTGGCGATGAGTGCTGCGGCAGGCTGCGATCCGGGGCAGGCCGCGCTGGCCGCGCTTCATGCCGCTGAAACGGCGCGCATGTGCACTTACGATTTCCACCAGTTCCTCGGCGCGATGGGCATGACATTGGAGCATCCGCTCCACCTGTGGACTTATCGTCTCAAGCTGCTGGCGGGCGAGCTTGGCGGTGCGGCGGGTCATGCGCGGTCGGCCGCCGATGCGCTTTGGGGGCCTGCAGAGGGCTGAATTCAGGAGTAAATTCAATGCAAATCAGCGGGTTGTCCGCAATTGTCACGGGCGGTGCTTCGGGCCTCGGCAAGGCGAGCGCACAGATGCTCGCGGCGGAAGGTGCCAAGGTGGCGCTGTTCGATCTCAACGCCGAGGCGGGAGAAGCGGCGGCGCGCGAGATCGGCGGGCTGTTCGTGTCCGTCGATGTCACCGATGACGCCAGTGTCGCCGCAGGCCTCGATCTTGCGCAAGCGGCGCACGGTGCGGCGCGCCTGCTCGTCAACTGTGCCGGCATTGCACCGGCAGTGAAAACGGTGGGCAAGGGCAATGCGCCGCACCCGCTCGATACCTTTCGCAAGACCATCGAGGTCAACCTGATCGGCACTTTCAACGTGATCTCGAAATTCGCCGCGCGAGCGGGCGAGCTCGACGAGATCGACGGCGAACGCGGCGTGATCGTCAACACCGCTTCGGTAGCCGCTTACGAAGGGCAAATCGGGCAGGCGGCCTATGCGGCATCGAAGGGCGGCGTGGTCGGGCTGACCCTGCCGGTTGCGCGCGACCTCGCGCAGCACAAGATCAGGGTGATGACGATCGCACCGGGCATCTTTCTCACCCCGATGCTCGAGGCGTTCCCGGAAAACGTGCAGCAAGCGCTTGGCGCGCAGGTCCCGCATCCCAGCCGCCTCGGCAAGCCGAGCGAATATGCGCAGCTCGTGGCTAGCATTATTGCCAACCCGATGCTGAACGGCGAGGTCATCCGGCTCGACGGTGCGATCAGGATGGCGCCGCGATGACCGTCTGCTCCTACGCGCCGCGCGCAGTCTGCTGATTAACGCTTGCCAAGCGCATACTGCGCCCTAGGCTCGAAGCTGGGGGCGGGAGAGAGCGATGCGCATTTATTTTGGCTGGGTCGTCGTCGTGCTCGCCGGCATCATCATGATGCTTGCGATGGGCACGACTGTCGCCGTCTATGGCCTCTACGTAATTCCTGTTGCCGAGGATCTCGGTCTGTCACGTGCGGACGTCAACACCGGCTTTGCACTCAACAACCTGGGGGGAATGCTGCTTGCGCCGCTGATTGGCCGCGCTGCCGATACGTTCCCCACGCGGCGCGTTATGGGCTTTGGCGTGTTATGCTACATCGCCGCGTTCGTCGGGATCGGGTTGTCCGACAGCCTGTGGATCAGCGGCGCTCTGCTGGCGTTTGCTTTGCCCTTCGTACTGGGAGGAATTTCCTCGTTCGGTGCGATGACCATTGTCGCCCGCTGGTTCCAAGCGCAGCGCGCCCGCGCGATGGCAATCGCGATGATGGGTATGTCGATGGGAACCATCGTCATGGCACCGATCGTCGGCTGGCTGATCGCCGATTTTGGCTGGCGCAATGCACTTATCACGCAAGGCGTCGTGGTAGGCCTGATCTTCACCGTGGCGTTGCTGTTTCTGCGTGAACGGCCCGGCCCAAACGATGTTGAGCCTTTGCCAAAAGGTTTGGACGCGCAAGACTTCGCCCATGCGGCTTCTGCCTCATCTGAGACGAGCGGCCCGCTCAGCACGCGCCAACTACTTGGCATTCCCGCGTACCGCGTTCTTGCCATCGCCCTGGCCTTCGGGATGGGTACCAGCCAGGCAGTAACGATCTCCCTGGTGCCGATGGCGCAGGAAGCCGGGATCACCGTCGCTGCCTCTGCTGGCCTGCTTTCGGCCATGGGCCTCTCGGGCCTTGCCGGCAGGTTCATCGTCGTGTGGATCGGGGACAGGATCGACAAGCCGCTGTTCGCTTCGATCGGTCTGCTGCTCATGGCCTTGGTTGTGTCGCTGCTGCCGTTCGCGGGCAATGCGGCGGTTCTGCTGGCACTTGCGTGCGTGTTCGGACTGATCGGTGGATGCCTGCTGCCGATTTTCATGGCCGTGCTTGCCGATGTGGTAGGAGCCAATTCATTTGCATCTGCCAACGGCATCGCGTCGCTCGGTATGGCGACCGTGGGCGCGCTGACCATCAGGCTGACGGGCGATCTCTACGATTTGTCAGGAACCTACCACGTGCTGTTCGCCATGCTGGGCGGCGCCTATCTTGCTGCATCGATCCTGATGATGGTGGTGGCGCGGATGAGGCGCTCGGCATCTTCCCGGCAACCTGCGACAGCAGGATGAGCCAAACTGCCTTCACCAATTCAGTCAATTTGAGGTTCTCCAGCTAATGCGATCCTATTACGGTTGGGTGATCGTCGCCATCACCATGGTCATCTTCATGCTGCTGGTGGGGTGCACATCTAATGCCTTTGGTCTGTTCGTGCTTCCTGTCTCACAGGATCTCGGGCTATCGCGTGCCGACGTAAACACCGGCTACATCCTAACCGTGCTGGGCGGAGCGGCGATCGCGCCGTTCCTGGGCCGCTTGATCGATACATATCCGGTGCGGAAGGTCATGCTGGCCTGCGCCCTGCTTTTTGCAGTTGGCATGATCACGGTCGGACTTTCCGAGAACGTGTGGCTGAGCGCCGCCATGCTGGCCATTCCAGTCGCTGCCGGAATGGGCGGGGTGGGCACGATCGGTTCGATGGCGATCGTCGCGCGCTGGTTCCAGGTGCAGCGCGGCCGCGCCATGGCTATCTCGATGATGGGCATGTCGCTCGGCACTATCCTGCTGACGCCGATGGTCGGTATTGCAATCGCATCGCTGGGTTGGCGTTACACCCTGATGGCGCTCGGAGCCGGCATGGGCACGATATTCCTGATAGCAATCGCTTTGCTGCGCGAACGTCCTGGGCCTGATGACGTCGAGCCCGGTTCGCTCAATGCTTCGGCAATCACGGTTCAGCCTGCTGCCGCGCAGGAACTGGGCAAGCCGCTCAGCACTTTGCAGCTGCTGCGCATTCCGCTGTTCGTGATTCCCGCCATCGCGGCCGGTCTGGCGCTCAGCGCGGCGCAGGCGATAGCGATCTCGCTGGTGCCTTTGGCGCAGGAAGCGGGGATCGGCGTGGCCCAGGCAGCCACTTTGATGTCGATGATGGGAATAACTTCGATCGCCGGAAAATTCCTGCTGGTCTGGGTAGGCGACCGCGTAAGTCGGTCGTTTTCGCTCGCCGTCATGACGGCAGCGACGGCAGCGGTCAGCGGTATTCTCGTGTTCGCTCATACCTTCCCGATGCTGCTGTTCTCATGCGCGTTGCTGGGCTTGGCGGTGGGCTCGATCTCGCCTGCGATCATGGCGCTGGTGGCAGATGCTGTCGGTGCCGCCTCGTTCGGTTCGGCGAATGGCATTGCCATGCTGATGACGGCTTTTCTCGGGGCGGTGGCGATGCGCGGCGCGGGCGAGCTTTATGACCGGACCGGCGGCTATGCCACGACCTTCGAGGTACTCGTGGCGGTTAGTCTGCTGGCGCTGGTCCTGCTGCTTGTCAGCCTGCGCATCGAGCGGGGCCGGGCATCGGAAGCAGTTCCTGCAAATGCGGTGCCCGTCACTCCGCCAGCTTGACGAAACTGTCGATTACGCGCTTGCGGCCGGTGCCCTCGAAATCGATTTCGAGCTTGTTGCCCTCCTGTGCCGCGACCACGCCGTAGCCGAATTTGTCGTGAAATACGCGCGAGCCGGCGGCAATGTCGCTGCGCGGCTTGGCGGCGAAGCTCGCCGCGGAGCGAGTCGCCTCCTGTACGCGCTTAGGCGCCGGGTCATAAGCCGTGGCGGCGGCGCGCTGCCAGCCGGGACCGCGTGTCATCGTGCGCGAAGGCTGGGCGCGGGCAACGTCGGCAAAGGGATCGGAATGCTCCGACCATTGCGCGCGCCATAGCGATGCGCCGCCGGTCAGCGTGGTTTCCTGATCGATATGCTCTTCAGGCAGTTCGGCGATAAAGCGGCTTGGGATCGAACTGGTCCACTGGCCGTAGATCCGCCGGTTTGCCGCGTGCAGGATGGTGCAGCGCTTCCGGGCGCGGGTGATCGCGACATAGGCGAGGCGGCGCTCCTCCTCGAGGCTGGCGAGGCCGCCTTCGTCGAGCGCGCGCTGCGAAGGGAAGACGCCTTCCTCCCAGCCGGGCAGGAACACATGCTCGAATTCGAGGCCCTTGGCGCCGTGCATGGTCATGATCGTGACCTTCTCGGTATCGTCGGCGGCATCGTTGTCCATGACGAGGCCGACATGCTCGAGGAAATCGCCGAGTGTCTCGTATTCCTCCATAGCGCGGGCCAGTTCGGCCAGGTTCTCCAGCCGTCCAGCGCTTTCGGCGCTGCGTTCGGCCTGAAGCATGGCGGTGTAGCCTGCTTCCTCGATAATGGTGCGCGCGAGTTCCGCCGGGCTGACCGTGCCCGCCAGATCGCGCCAGCGAGCGAAATCGCGCATCAGGGCCAGCAGGGTGTTGCGGGCGCGGGCAGGGAACTCGTCGGTGTCGGCAATCTCCAGCGCGGCGGCGGCCAGCGGGATGCCGCGGCGGCGGGCGTGGACGTGCAGCTTTTCGAGCGCTTTCGAGCCAAGCCCGCGCTTGGGCGTGTTATAGATGCGCTCGAAGGCAAGGTCGTCGGCTGGCTGCGCCACGACCCGCAAGTAAGCGAGCGCATCGCGGATTTCGGCACGCTCGTAAAAGCGAAAGCCGCCGACGATCCGGTAATTGAGGCCGATGGTGATGAAACGATCCTCGAATTCGCGGGTCTGGTACTGCGCGCGCACAAGGATCGCCATCTGATCGAGCGGCGCGCCTTCGCGCTCCAGCCGCTCGATCTCCTCGCCCACGCGGCGCGCTTCCTCGGGCGCATCCCACACGCCGATGATGCGCAGCTTGTCGCCCGCATGGCGCTCGGTCCACAGGGTCTTGCCCAGCCGCTGGCTGTTCTCGCTGATGAGGCCAGAGGCGGCGGCAAGGATTTGCGGGGTGGAGCGGTAATTCTGCTCCAGCCGGATGATCTTGCTTCCGGGGAAATCCTTCTCGAAGCGCAGGATATTGGCAACTTCGGCGCCGCGCCATGAATAGATCGACTGGTCGTCGTCGCCCACCACACAGATGTTCTGGCGCTGCTGCGCGAGCAGGCGCAGCCACAGGTACTGCACCTGGTTGGTGTCCTGGTATTCGTCCACCAGGATATATTTGAAGCGGCTCTGGTACTGCTCGAGCACGTCGCGGTGCGTGCGCAGGATATTGAGCACGTGAAGCAGCAGATCGCCGAAATCGCAGGCGTTCAATGCCTTCAGGCGGTCCTGATAAAGCTGATAGAATTGCTGGCCGCGCCCGTTGGCGTAAAGTTCGTTTTCGACGGCGTCGAGGTCCGCCGGATTGAGCCCGCGGTTCTTCCAGCGGTCGATCAATCCGGCAAGCTGGCGCGCGGGCCAGCGCTTTTCGTCAAGGTCGTTCGCCTGGATGAGCTGCTTGAGCAGGCGCAACTGATCGTCGGTGTCGATGATCGTGTAGTTCGATTGCAGGCCCGCCAGCTCTGCGTGGCGGCGCAGCATCCTCGCGCCGATCGAATGGAATGTGCCGAGCCACGGCATGCCTTCGACCGCCGGGCCGATCAGCTTGCCGACCCGGTCGCGCATCTCGCGCGCGGCTTTGTTGGTGAAGGTGACGCACAGGACTTCGGACGGCCAGGCGAGCCGGTTCTGGATCAGCCAGGCGAGCCGGGCAGTCAGCGCGGCGGTCTTACCCGTGCCCGCGCCGGCGAGCATCAGCATCGGCCCTTCGGTGGTCAGCACGGCTTCGCGCTGCGGCGCGTTGAGGCCGGCGATCAGCGCTTCGTCGGCTGGGGCGGGGGAGGTTGGAAAAGGGTGCACAAGCGAACAGGTAGAGAACGGTCCACCGCCTTGCAAGGTTGCTTGGCCGCATATGCCGGAACTTTCGACGGGCCGAATGGTCGTTCGCGCACAGTCCTCAATCACGAAAGGCCCAGGACATGAAAAAGATATTCCAAAGCCCGATCGCAGCGCTCGCGCTTGTCGGCGCGGCAGGCGTAGCCCACGCCGAAGCAACCCCCGCCGCCAAGGCGGGCCAGACCAGTTCCACGACAACTACTTCGGCGCAGACTTCGGCTCAGACGCCTCCTACGCAAACCCCTGAGGCACAAATGCCTGCTGCGCCATCCTCAACCAGCACCTCGATGACCACTGAGCAGCGCACCGAATACGACGCCTGGATGAGCGACCTGCGCGAGGATTTCGATGCCTGGCCGGCCGAACAGCAGACCTATTTCTGGACGCTCGATGCCGATCAGCGCAAGGGGTATTGGGCGTTGTCCGCAGAACAGCGAGCGCAGATCCAGGCTATGACCGCCGAGCAGCGCGCGGAAGCCTGGAAATCGATCATAGCTCAGATGGCGCAACGCGAGGCCGCTACGCCTAAGCCCGCAGGCTAAGTTTCGAGCGAGGCCCGGCGCAGGATGTGCAGCCGGGCCTTGCCGACATCGCGGTTGACTTCGAGCGTGAAGCCCTTCACTGAAATTATCTCGTCTCGCCCGGTTTCCACGCTCACCCAAGTGGCAGGGCCGATCCACCCCAACCGTTGCAGCTTTTCGAGCGCAACCGCGCCCGCGCCGGTGCCATAGGGCGGATCCATCATCAGCAGGTCGACCGGCCCACGCGCCGGGCCGAGCGTCATGACCGAGCTTGCCCGCACATCGCATTGGGCCTGAGCACGAAGGTTCGCCACATTGGTGCGCAGCGCCTGCAAGGCGGCAGCATCGTGCTCGGCGAAAATCGCTTTGGCTGCTCCGCGCGACAGCGCCTCGAGCCCGAGCGCGCCCGAGCCGGCGAACAGGTCGGCGACTGTCAGGCCCTCGAACGTGCCGAGGCGGCTCGTCAGCATCGAAAACAGGGTTTCGCGCGTGCGGTCTGCGGTCGGGCGCGTGGTATCTCCCTTGGGAGCCACTAACGGACGGCTGCGCCATTGTCCGGCAATGATCCTCATTTTTTCGGGCGGGCCCGGTGCGGCTGACCTTTGCCTCCGCCTGCAAGCGAGGTCTGAAACGCTTCGAGATCGCGCTGCTTGAGCTCCACTGCCGCGCCGCGCGGCAAGTCGCCCAGCGCGAAGGGACCGTACCCCACCCGGATCAGGCGGCTGACCTTGAGTCCGAGATGCTCGAGCACGCGCCGCACCTCGCGGTTCTTGCCTTCGGTCAGGGTGAGCACGATCCACTGGTTGCGGCCCGTGCTGCGCTCCATGTTCGCGTCGATCCCGCCATAGCGCATGCCGTCGATCTCGATGCCCTCGATCAGGTCTTCGAGCCGCGCCTGGCTGATCTCGCCGAAAGTGCGGGCGCGATAGGTGCGCTCGATCCCGGTGGAGGGCAGCTCAAGCTGCCGCTTGAATTCGCCGTCGTTGGTGAGCAGAAGCAGGCCTTCGGTGTTGAGATCGAGCCTGCCCACCGGCATCAGCCGGGGCGCACCCTTGGGCAAGGCGTTGCGCAGTGCGGAGTATATGGTCGGGCGGCCGGCAGGATCGCGTTCTGCCGTCAGCAGCCCCTGCGGCTTGTGAAAGGCGAACAGCCGGGTCGGCTCGGGCGCGGCGACCGGCTTGCCGTCGACCATCACACCCTTGAGGTTTTCGAGCACAGTGGCGGGCGTGGTCAGCACGATGTCGCCGATCTTCACCCGGCCATCGGCGATCATCCGCTCGACCTCGCGGCGGCTCGCAATCCCGGCGCGCGCGAGCAGCTTGGCGATTCTCTCGCCCTTGGGAGGTTCGGTCTTGGTCATCGCGGGGCCTTAGAGCATCGCGGCGACTGGTGAAAGCTCGTCAATTGGGCGATGCGCTGGGGTGGGCGGTGCGGCGCGGATCGTCATCGCTCTCGCTGTCGAACGCCCGCCATCCGGATACGCTGCGGATCATCGCCAGGCCGCATCGTTCGCAATTGGTGCGGTTGTGGAGGCCGTCGTACCAGACCCGATTGCGGTTGATCTTGTGCGAAGTCAGCCGGCAGATGATCGAGGACATAGAGGACGTTCCCTTCCGAGGGCATCAGTCATCCTCTCTCCTGCAGATGTTACCATGTCATTGCAGTGCAGCAAGAGACATATCGACGGATCGATGGCAAAAGTCGCTATGGCAGCGAGGAAATTGCCGCTAACTTTGCCGCCACGCGAAACGGGACGGGGTATGACGATGAGCGAAGCGGCCGAGCGCAGCCTGTTGAATTCGATCAGGCCCTATCTTGAGAGGGAATCGCTCGCAGCCTTCTTCGTCGGCATCTCATCCGGCTTTCCCTTTGCGATGATCGGCGCGACGCTGACCACGCGGCTGGCGCAGGACGGGATCGACAAGAAGACGGTCACTGCCTTCACGCTCGCCTTTCTTGTCTACAATCTGAAGTTCCTGTGGGCCTGGATTGTCGATGGGGTCCGGCTGCCGCTGATCGGACGGCTCGGGCAGCGCGTGTCGTGGATGCTTGTGGCGGGCCTGTTTGTAATGGCGGCGGTCATCAACCTCGCCTTGGTCGATCCCAAGGCCGACATCGCGTGGACGGCAACTTGCGCGATCCTTGTCGGTATCGCCGGGGCGACCTTCGATATCGTCATCGACGCCTACCGCATCGAGACGCTGAAGCCGTACCAGCTCGGAACCGGCTCGGGCATGTCGCAATATGGCTGGCGGATCGGATCGGCGGGCGCGGGCGCGCTCGCGCTCGTGGTGGCGGCGCGCTCGGGGTGGTCTGCGGCCTACATGGCCTGCGCCGTGTTCGCCTTGCCCGCCATGCTGACGGCGCTGTGGCTGGGAGAGCCTTCGCGCCACCGCGAAGCGTCTCAGCGCAAGGGGCTGGGCGAGTTGTGGAAATCAATCGCCGGCCCCTTTGCCGAATTTTTCCAGCGGCAGGGCGCGCTGCTGGTGCTGCTGTTTATCCTCGTCCACAAGATTGGCGATACACTCGCCAACCTTACCTTCCGCCTGCTGTTCGATGATCTTGGATTTTCCAACGACGAGATTGCTGCTTGGGACGTTGGCGTGGGCTTCTGGGCCTATCTCATCGGTATTTTCGTGGGCGGCGTGATTTACGCTAGGTTCGGGCTCAAGCGTTCTGTGCTGCTGGCGCTGGTGCTGATGGGCATATCGAACTTCAGCTTCGCGCTGCTCGCAAATGCAGGGCATTCGAACCTTGGCATGGCCGCGGCGATCGGGTTCGAGAACGCTGCCTCGGGCTTTGGCGGAGTGGTCGTCGTCGCCTATTTTTCGGCGCTGTGCGACCTGCGCTTTACCGCCACGCAATATGCCCTGATTTCGGCGGGCGCGAGTATCGTCGGGCGCTTCGTGACCGGGACCACTGCTGGCGGTCTGATCGAACACATGGGCTATTCTAACTTCTATCTGATGACGACCGTCCTGGCGCTTCCCGGGATCGTCCTGTTCTGGTGGATGAGCCGTGCGGGCTTGATAGATGCGTCGATCGGCACGGCGGGCGGCGGCGCGGACGGCAATGCCGAGACGGCGCGGTAACTAAACCGGCACTTCGCCATTGAGGCGTAGCACGTCTCCCGCCAGATAAAGCGAGCCGCAGATCAGCACGGGCAAGCCGTCATCCGGCACAGCAGCAAGCGCGCTCGCCGCATCGGGCATGGCTATCGTGTCCGGCCCGAAGGCGGCGGCGCCGTGATGCTCGTGACCGGGCACGGGAACGGCGGTGACGCTGGCCAGGTTCCCCGCCAGCGGGGCGATCAGCGCGCCCGGATCCTTGTTCGCCAACATGCCAATGATCAGGTGCAGGCGCTGCCCTGCAAAATACCGGGCAATGGCTGCACCCGCATCGGGATTGTGTCCGCCGTCGAGCCAGATCTCACGGCCTCGGGCAAGCGCGGCGAGCGGACCATTACCAAGCAATTGCAGGCGGGCTGGCCACCGCGCCGAGCCTATGCCGAGGGCCATGGCCTCCGCCGAGACTTCCACCGCATCCTGATGCCGCAGCATGGCGATCGCAAGAGCCGCATTGTCGGCCTGATGCGCGCCGGGCAGGTTCGGGAGCGGCAGCGATAGCGTGCCGTTTGCATCGCTATAATCGACTGTCTCGCCAATCTTGGCGTCCCAGTCTTTGCCGCGCATGACAAGGCGTGCGCCGCTCCTATGCGCCGCAGCGGCGATTTCTCGCGCGGCGGCGCTGGGATGATCGAGCGTCACCAGCGGCACGCCATGTTTGGCGATTCCGGCCTTTTCGAAGGCGATCCTCGCCAGCGGTTCGCGTGGGGTGCCAGCTTCGGGCGCGAGCAGGAAGCGCTCGTGATCGATCCCCAGCGTGACGATCCCGCAGACGGCGGGACGCGCGATCACGTTCGTGGCGTCGAAGCGCCCGCCCATGCCCACCTCGATCACGCAGGCATCGGCAGGCGCGCGCGAAAAGGCGAGGAAGGCAGCGGCGATAGTCGCCTCGAAGAAGCTGATTTCAAGGCTCGATGCGCTGTCGAGCACTTCGCCCAGCAACTCGGCAAGTGCGTCGTCGCCGATAAGCTCTCCGGCAATGCGGATGCGCTCGTTATAGCGGACCAGATGCGGACTTGTGGTGGCGTGGACGCGCAGCCCCTCGGCTTCGAGCGTTGCGCGCAGATAGGCGCAGGTTGAGCCTTTGCCGTTGGTCCCGGCGACGTGGAACACTGGCGGGAGACGGTCTTGCGGATCCCCTAGCCGCGCCAGCAGCACCTTGACCGCGTCGATGCCGATACGCCCCTGCGGCAATGAAAGCGCCGCCAGCCGGTCAAGCTGCGCCTGGACCTTGGGGCTTTCGGAACTGGCGAAATCTTTCATGGAATCGTCATTGCGAGCGAAGCGAAGCAATCCATTCCGGGTTTTTAGCCGCTCTGGATTGCTTCGTCGCTACGCTCCTCGCAAAGACGAAATGGATTTCAACGCGCCCCATGCACCGCATCCGCAAGCGCCTTCGTCAGATCGCGCAGCGGACCGGGCGCGGCCTTGCCATGCTCGCCGACCAGTTCGACCAATGCCGATCCGACCACGACGCCATCGGCCAGTTTGGCGATCTCTGCCGCCTGCTCGGGCGTGCGCACCCCAAAGCCGACCGCGATTGGCAGATCGGTCGATTGCTTGATCCGGCTGACATTGGCATCGATCGTGCCGATCGCTGCCTGCTGCATCCCGGTGATCCCGGCGACCGATACGTAATAGAGGAAACCAGACGATCCATCGAGCACGGCGGGAAGCCGCGCCGCATCGGTGGTGGGCGTGGCGAGGCGGATCAGCGCCACGCCCGCGCCGCGCAGGGCAGGGCCGAGCTCGGGATCTTCCTCGGGCGGAATATCGACGCAGATCACGCCGTCGACGCCGGCTTTCACGCACTGCGCCGCAAACCAGTCTGCGCCGCGGATCGTCATCGGATTGGCATAGCCCATCAGCACCAGCGGCACTTGCGGATGGCGCGCGCGGAACGCGGCCGCCATGGAGAAAATGTCGGCGGTCGTAGTCCCAGCGCCAAGGCTGCGCAGGTTGGCCTTCTGGATGGCGGGACCATCGGCCATCGGATCGGTGAAGGGCATGCCCAGCTCGATCACGTCCGCGCCGCCTTCGACCAGCGCGCCAAGATTGGCGGCGGTATCGCCGTCGCCCGCGGTGATGAAGCAGACGAGCGAAGGGCCGCGCGAAAATGCGCTGGAGAGGCGGGTCAAATCGCCACCCCCAGATGCTCCGCGACGGTGAAGATGTCCTTGTCGCCGCGCCCGCACAGGTTGGCGCAGATGATCGAGTCTTTGGGCATCGTCGGGGCGACCTTCGCCACTGCCGCAATCGCGTGGCTGGGTTCGAGCGCGGGGATAATTCCCTCGGTGCGGCACAGAAGCTGGAACGCGCTCAAGGCCTCGTCGTCGGTGACCGAGGTATATTCGACCCGTCCGATCTCCTTGAGCCACGAATGCTCCGGCCCGATTCCCGGATAGTCGAGACCCGCCGAAATCGAGTGCGCCTCGGCGATCTGGCCGTCCTCGTCCTGCAGCAGGTAAGTCTTGTTGCCGTGAAGGATGCCGGGCCGTCCGCCGGCGAGGCTGGCCGCGTGCTGCTTGTCGAGGCCGTGTCCCGCTGCCTCGACACCCAGCATCCGAACGTCGGGATCGTCGAGGAAGGGATGAAACAGCCCGATCGCATTGCTGCCGCCGCCGATCGCCGCGACCAGCAGGTCGGGCAGCCGCCCGGTACGCTCCAGCATCTGCGCGCGCGCTTCCTTGCCGATCACAGACTGGAAGTCGCGGACCAGCTCAGGGTAGGGGTGCGGGCCTGCCGCGGTGCCGATGATGTAAAAGGTGTCGTGGACGTTGGCGACCCAGTCGCGCAGCGCCTCGTTCATCGCGTCCTTGAGCGTTTTCGCGCCGCTCGTCACCGGGATCACCTCTGCGCCGAGCAGCTTCATGCGGAACACGTTGGGCTGCTGGCGGGCGACATCGGTCGCGCCCATGTAGATCACGCAAGGCAGGCCGAAGCGCGCGCAAACCGTAGCGGTGGCGACACCGTGCTGGCCCGCACCGGTCTCGGCTATGATCCGGGTCTTGCCCATGCGGATCGCGAGCAGGATCTGGCCGATGCAGTTGTTGATCTTGTGCGCGCCGGTGTGGTTGAGCTCGTCACGCTTGAACCAGACCTGCGCGCCGCCGAATTCGGCGGTCAGGCGCGGCGCGAAGTAGAGCGGGCTGGGCCTGCCGACATAGTGTTCGAGCAGATCGTCGAACTCTGCCTGGAAGGCGGGATCGGCTTTCGCCCGGCGGTATTCCTTTTCCAATTCGAGGACGAGCGGCATCAGCGTTTCGGCGACATAGCGACCGCCGAACTGGCCGAAATGGCCGCGCTCGTCAGGCTGGTTGCGGAATGTGTTGGGAATGTCGTTCATGGCTGTGTCTCAGGAAAGTCTGGCCGCTTTGCAGAACGCGGCGATCTTGTCCACGTCCTTGACGCCCGGCGCGCTTTCCACGCCCGAGGATGTATCGACCATGGATACCCCGGTGAGCCGCACGGCTTCGTCCACGTTGGCGGGAGTGAGGCCCCCGGCGAGGCCCCACGCAAGAGGCCCGCGATAGGCAGTGAGCAGAGACCAGTCGAACGAAAGGCCCATGCCGCCGGACAGGGTGCCCTTGGGAGTCTTGGCATCGAACAGGATCAGGTCGGCAGCGTCGCGGTAAAGATCGGCGCGCGCTATGTCAGATGCGCTGGCGACTGGTAGCGCCTTCCACACCGGCAGGCCGAAGCGCGCCCTGATCTGGGCGGCTCGCTCCGGCGTTTCCTCGCCGTGGAGCTGGACCGCGTCGAGGCCGGCTGCGGCGACAGCCTCGCCTATCGCGGTATCGCCGGCATCGACGAACACGCCAACCCGAGCGATCCGCCCGGCAGCGCGCTGGCCAAGCTCGGCGACTTGCCGCGCATCGACAAACCGGGGCGAGGGC
Organism: Sphingomonadaceae bacterium; assembly: GCA_947477745.1. GTDB lineage: Bacteria > Pseudomonadota > Alphaproteobacteria > Sphingomonadales > Sphingomonadaceae > Novosphingobium. The sequence continues at coordinate 112,266 of CANJUF010000003.1, forward strand.
GGGAAAAAATTGAAGCCCACATGGTCCGCGCGCGCACGGATTGTCGCTTCGAGCGCAGGGGCGGTCGAGATGCCGCAAATCTTGATGGTTGGGCCGGGCATAGCGGGCCCTTAGAGCATCATGCGCGAAAGTGGGAGGCTATTTGCCCAGCTCGAAGGTGACCGTGACGCTCGCGCCGCTCTGCACTTCGCCCGGAGCGACCGGAGGCGCGGGCGGCGCTGCCATGTCGGCCATTGCCGCGCGGGCGTACATTATCGGCGGCAAGGGGCTGTAACCTCCGCCTTCGGTGATCGTCAGCACCCGCACGACGCGCAGTCCCGATGCCCGGGCGTAAATCTGCGCGCGGGCCAGCGCCTTCTTGATCGCGTCGGCGCGGGCCTCATCGGCGGCCGCGTCGGGGTCTTCTATCTGGAAGCTGGGACCGTTGACTTGATTTGCGCCCGCCGAAACCAGCGCGTCGATCGTGCTGCCCATGCGGTCGAGCTTGCGCTGCTTGACCGTAACCTGGTTGTACACCTGATAGCCGATGATCGGCGGCACCTGCTGCTCCAAGGGATCGACCGAACGCTGATTCGACATGTCGGCGTAGACTGGATTGAGGCTAAGATTGCTGGTCTGGATGTCCTTGTCGGCAATCCCGGCCTTCCTGAGCGCGGCGATCACCTGATTCATCTTCGCCGAATTGGCCGCCAGTGCCGCGCCAGCGGTCTTGCCCGAACCGGTAACGCCAGCGGTGAACACGCCGAGATCGGGAGCCGAGAACGATTGTCCCTGTGCCGACAGGCTGAGCATGGTGTTGCCCGGCGCGATCACCGGGCCGCTCGACAAGTCGTGCGCCGCGGCCGGCGCAGCCATGGCAAGGCCTAGCGCGAGCGCGGGCAGAGCGAATGTCGATGCTATAGGCAGGAATTTCATGCACGAACTCCTTGGCGTAGAACTGGAGGCGCCATTTCGTTCATTTTAACCTACGAAAAGCTGAACGAATATTTGCGCTACAACGTCGCCTCGATGGCGCGTGCTGCCGCCACCGGATCTTCGGCGCTGCGGATCGGCCTGCCGATGACGAGCACGCTCGCTCCCGCATCACGCGCCTCGCGCGGGGTGACGATGCGTTTCTGATCGCCTTTCTTCCCGTCCGCCAGCCGCAGGCCGGGGACGACAAAGAAGCCGTCCTTCCAGCGCTTGTGGATATCGCCAACCTCCTGTCCCGAGCAGACGATGCCATCGAGCCCGGCCTCGTGCGACAGGTCGGCGAGCCGCAGCGCGGCATCGTGCGGGGTGTCGTTGATGCCGATGCGCGAAAGGTCCTTGTCGTCGAAGCTGGTGAGCACGGTGACGCCCACCACCTTGGTATTCTCGCCCGCCGCTGCTTTCGCGTCTTCCATCATCGCCCGCCCGCCGCTGGCATGGACGGTGACGATGGCGGGTTCGAGCACGTGGATCGCCTGCATGGCTGCGGCGACCGTGTTGGGAATGTCGTGGAATTTCAGATCGAGGAAGATCGGCAGGCCGAGCTTGGCCAGTTCGTGGACGCCGTGATGGCCGTGCGCGCAGAAAAATTCGAGGCCGAGCTTGATCCCGCCGATATGGCCCGAAACCTTGCGGGCAAGCTGCTGGGCGGCATCGAAGCGCGGCAGGTCGAGCGCGAGAAAGATGGGATTACGGTACATCGCTGCGATTGCTTTCCTCGCTTGCTGGTTGTGGGGTCGCTGGCGTGCTGGCCGTTTCAGTGGCCACGACCGGCGCAACGGCGGAAGCGGCGCGCAGGCTGTTTTCCAGCGAGGCAATGCGGCGCTTCAGGCGCCACACCTGCGCCCGGTTGAGCAGCCACAGCGGTGCGAAGCCAAGCAGGAAGAAGCCAAGCGCGAAGGCCCAGATCGGTCCGGCCACAATTACCGGCTGCTCTTCGCCCACCTTCGGCCACACGTTGAGATCGGCCGAATTGCCCGCATTGAACAGGATGAACAACAGGACGATGATCACCAGCGTGACCCAGACGATTGTGCGCAGCATCTGCACGGTCTCCTCCTGTAATCCGACCTTCGGTCCTCTGGCCAATGCTAGGCGGGATAAGCGAGCAAGGGAAGTGCGCTGATCAACTCCGGCCGAACACCCGGTCGAAGACCGTGTCGACATGCTTGAAGTGATAGTCGAGGTTGAAGCGTTCTTCGATTTCAGCCTCGCTCAGTGCCGCCGATACTTCGGGATCGGCCTTGAGCAATTCCATCAACGACAATCTGCCATCCGATTCCCAGACCTTCATCGCGTTGCGCTGAACAAGGCGGTAGCTCTCGTCGCGCGAAAGGCCCGCCTGGGTAAGCGCCAGCAGCACCCGCTGCGAGTGGATGAGCCCGCCCATCCGGTCCAGATTGGCCTGCATCCGCTCAGGATAGATCAGCAGCTTGTCGACTACGCCCGCCAGCCTCGCGAGCGCAAAATCGAGCGTGATTGTCGCGTCGGGGCCGATAAACCGTTCGACCGAGGAATGCGAAATGTCGCGCTCGTGCCACAGCGCGACGTTCTCCAGCGCGGGCAGGGCATAGGCGCGGATCATCCGGGCCTGACCGGTAAGGTTCTCGGTGAGCACCGGATTGCGCTTGTGCGGCATGGCCGAGGAGCCCTTCTGGCCGGGCGAGAAATACTCCTCCGCCTCCAGCACCTCGGTGCGCTGCAGGTGCCGGATTTCGACCGCGAGGCGCTCGATCGAACCGGCGATGACCGCCAGCGTGGCGAAGAACATCGCATGACGGTCGCGCGGGATCACCTGCGTGGATACCGGCTCGATGGCGAGTCCCAGTTTCTGCGCGACGTATTCCTCTACCGAGGGGTCGACATTGGCAAAGGTGCCGACCGCGCCCGAAACGGCGCAGGTAGCGATTTCGGCCCGCGCCGCGGTCAGCCGCGCCTTGCAGCGGGCAAATTCCGCATAGGCCTGTGCCAGCTTGAGCCCGAAGGTGGTCGGTTCGGCGTGGATCCCGTGGCTGCGTCCGATCGTGGGCGTGTATTTGTGCTCGCGCGCGCGCCGCTCGATCGCGGCGAGCAGCTCATCCATGTCGGCGAGCATCAGGTCGGAGGCACGGGCAAGCTGCACCGAAAGTGTGGTGTCGAGAACGTCAGAGCTGGTCATGCCCTGATGCATGAAGCGCGCCTCTGGGCCGACCTGCTGCGCCACCCAGTCCAGAAATGCGATCACATCGTGCTTGGTGACCGCCTCGATCGCGTCGATGGCTTCGACATCGATCTTCGGATTGGTCGCCCACCAGTCCCACAGCGCCTTGCCGGCGCTTGGCGGGACAATGCCAAGCTCGCCCATCTTCACGGCGGCATGGGCCTCGATCTCGAACCAGATACTAAAGCGCGCTTCTGCATCCCAGATCGCGGTCATGGCGGAGCGGGCGTAGCGAGGGACCATTTTCGACTCCGGTTGGCGTTTGCTTGCTGCCGCTAAGAGCCTGCGCCGCTCAAGGCAAGCGAGGCGCTGGCCTTAACCCCGCGCGCTGTCCGGCGGCACGGTGCCGGCCCGGCCCGGCGTCACCGTGCGGTAGGCCATTTTCCAGCGGCCGTCTGCTTTGCGGAAACGGTCGTGATAATGGCCGATGCGCAGCACCTCGACCTTGTCCTTGCTGCCATAGAGCACCCAGTAGCTTTGCGCTTCGGCATTGGCGGCATCGTGGATGGTGATGTGCAGCGTTGTGTTGGCGTGCCAGACGTTGGTGCCCGGCCCCTGAAAGCCGGTGTCGCGCAATTGTTTGCGGTTTACCCGAAGCGCATCGAGCCCGCTGACCTTCCAGGCGGAGGGCGGATCGCTGTCCAGCTTGCCAAACGGTTCGCGCATGTCGAAGGTGCCGTCATCGGTCCACAAAGTGAAGTATTCGGTAAGATCGTCGGCGAGGTCGGCCATCGTCGCCAGCTTGCCGACAAGATTGCGGATTTCGAGTTCGTCCTTGATCCGCTGCAGGTCTTCTTCAGTCATTGTGCCTTCTCCCAATTATCCTCAAACCGGCCAGCGAAAGGCCAGTTCGGTAAGTCCGGTTTCGTTTCCGCCAGCATCGAAGCGCCGCTCGGCTATGGTCCCGCGCCCCTGTGCATCGACCGCGACGACCGTGCTGCAGCGCGTGCCGTAGACCGGATGGCGGATGAAAGGAGAGGTATCGCGCGCCTCGGCGGTGATTTCCGAAGGTTCGTCCGGATGCAGGCCGATGTCCGGCCGCGCTTCGCTGGCGAGCGGCGTGAACAAAGAGGTGGGGTCACCGCCATCCAGTCCGAGCCAGTCCAGCAGCGCCGCCTTGAGCGCCAGCGTCTTGGGCCAGGGTTCGTCGAGCGCGCCGTTGGACAAGCCGTAGATGCCGGGGATCAGCGTGGTTCGGACCGGTTCGGGATGGCTCGCCAGGAAATGGAGTTCTCCGCCCGCTGCCGCGAACAGGTTGAAAGGATTGAAATCGCCGAGCCGCACTTGCGCGGGATCGGTATAGTCCCCTTTTGCGGTGAGCATGTCGGTCACCAGCTTGCCGCGCGAGATGCGATCCGGCTGCGGGTCGCCAAACCCGCGGCGATTGGTCACCAGCACGAAGCGGCCATGTTCGGAAATACCCAGCCAGGTTCCGCCCGACCTGAGGTCGCGCCCGGCAATCACGCCGTGCGCGTCGGGCCAGCGCGCAAGCGGAGCGGCGGGGCGATCGTGATATTCGTCGCGGTTGCCGATCGCCACTAGCGGCCAGTCGGGATGCGCCTTCCATGCCACTGCGGCGACGCACATCAGATCAGGCCCTTGGCACGCAGGCTAGTATGTCCCTCGCGGCCGATGATGACGTGATCGTGGACGACGATGCCAAGCAGCCTCCCGGCCTCGGCGATGCGGTTGGTGATCTCGATGTCGGCGCGGCTGGGCTGCGGCGAGCCGGACGGATGGTTGTGAACCAGGATGAGCGCGCTTGCGCCAAGGTCCATCGCCCGGCGGATCACCTCGCGAGGATGGATCGCCGCCTCGTCGATCGAACCATCTCCCACATGTTCGTCGTGGATCAGCATGTTCTGGGTATTGAGGAATAGGACCCGCACTCGCTCGACCGTCAAGTGCGCCATGTCGATTGTGAGATAGTCGATCAGCGCCTGCCAGCTTGAGAGAACCGGCTGGTCGCGAACCTGCTGTCGCGCCATCCGGCCGGCCGCGAGCGCGACGATCTTGAGCGCGGCGGCCGAGGCCTCGCCCATACCGGGATGTTTGGCGAGCGCGTGCGGATCGGCATTGAGCACGCCCGCGAGCGAGCCGAAACGGGTGATGAGCGTGCGCGCCAGCGGCTTGACGTCGCGGCGGGGGATCGCGGTCATCAGCAGGTATTCGATCACCTCGTGATCGGCGAGCGCGTCGGTCCCGCCTTCGACCAGCCGCTTGCGCAGCCGCGCGCGGTGGCCGCTGGCATCGTGGCCGGCTGCGGATTTCGCCCGTTCAGGACCGGTTTCAAACAATTCTTCCATCCAACGCCTGCATTGCCTTTCCCTGTCGGCGGGCGCAAGTGAGGGTGTGATGGCAAGCGACGCGAGCGACGATCCTGGTGAGCAAGGCCCGTCAGGCGATCCGCCCTTTGCAGCGCCGTATCGGAGGCGCCGGCGGACCGGCCTGATCGGCCTACTGTTGCTTGCGGTCGCGGCGCTGGTGGCCGTGTGGCTGTCGCGCGAACGGATTGCCGACAACCTGATCGCCTCGGAACTTGAAAAGCGCGGCATCCCCGCGACGTACCGCATCGAATCGATCGGTCCGCGCGAACAGGTGTTGACCGATCTCGTGATCGGGGATCCTCGGCGGCCCGATTTCACCGCGCAGCGGCTGGTTGTCTCGATAGGGCCGCGCTTCGGCTTTCCCGAGATTGGCGCGGTGACAGTGCTGAGGCCAAGAATTTACGGCACTTACCTCAAAGGCAAGCTCAGCTTCGGCGCGCTCGATCCGCTGATCTTCACCGATAGCAAGGAGCCAATCCGCCTGCCCGACATGGACGTTGCGATAAAGGACGGGCGCGGTCTTATTCAAAGCGAATATGGCGCCGTTGGGATCAAGCTTGAGGGGCGCGGCAATCTGCGCGGCGGATTCGCGGGACATCTCGCGGCGAATGCGCCCGGATTGTCCTATGGCGATTGCGGGCTGCGTAAACTCACCGCCTATGGGCGGCTTTCGGTTTCGAGCGAACGCCCGCGTTTTGCCGGACCGTTGCGGCTTGCCGGACTGACCTGCGCCAAGACTGGCGTGCGGCTCGCCAATGCGGAGATTGCCGCCGATGTCGCCGCGAATTCCGCTTTCGATCGGGTGACCGGATCGCTCTCGCCCAAAGCGAACAATCTGTCGTGGCAGGATTATCGCATGGCGAGCGCGGCCGGAACAATCGATCTCGACTGGCGTCCGGAAAAGCTGCTGGCACGCTATGATCTGGCCGCGAAAATGGTCGATACGCCGCAGCTGCACGCGCCTCGCATCGCAATTGCTGGCCAGTTGCGCGCGGCGAACGGCTTTTCCACTGCCGACCTTCAAAGCGAGATCAAGGGCACCGGGGCGAGACCTGGAGCGCCGCTGCTAAGTGCCTTTGATGCGCTCGCGAAGGACAGCCAGGGCACCTTCCTTGGCGCTTTGAGCAGCAAGGCGAGCGCTGCCCTGCGCCGCGAGGCAAACGGTGCGACCTTTTCGGCCAGCGTCACCGCGCGGCGCAGGCCCGAGGGTGACAGTGTGATCGTTCCGGGAGCGGTGCTGCGTGGAAAGAGCGGTTTGGCGCTGGCGTCACTGTCGCGCCTGCACATCACTCTGGGCCAAGAGGGGCCACAGTTGCTTGCGGGGAGCTTCCTGACCGGCGGCCCGGGCCTGCCGCGCATCGGCGGCAGCGCGCGGAGCACCGGACAAGGCGGGCTCGCGGCGGACCTCTCGATGACCGAATATGCTGCGGGCGATGCACGCCTCGCATTACCCCGCTTGGCATTGGTGCAGCGCGGCGGCAGGCTGGGCTTTGCCGGCGAGATGCGCATGAGCGGCGCAATTCCGGGCGGCCAGGCGCGTAACCTTGCGATGCCGGTTATCGGCGACTGGTCGGACAGGGCTGGACTAGCAATCTGGAGAAATTGCGCGACCGTCAGTTTTGACACGTTGCGCCTGTCCGGGCTTGAACTGTCCAAGCGCTCGCTTGCGCTGTGTCCGCCGCGCGGCACGGCAATCGTGCGAGCCGGTCCGCAGGGACTGCGCATCGCGGCGGGCGCTCCTTCGCTCGACCTGGCCGGCAGGCTTGGCGGCACTCCCGTCCGCATTGCTAGCGGTCCGCTCGGTCTTGCGTGGCCCGGAAACCTCAATGCCCGCGCAATCGACGTCTCGCTCGGCCCGGTGCGCAGCCCGTCGAAATTCCGGATAGACCGTCTGTCGGCGCGGCTTGGCAGCGAAGTAGCCGGAGAATTCGCCAATGCGTCTGTCGCGCTCGATGCCGTGCCACTCGACATGTCGGAAATGTCCGGGCGCTGGCGCTATGCAGGCGGCGCATTGACGCTTTCGCAAGGCGTGCTGCGCGTTTCGGACCGCGAACAGGTCGACCGCTTCGAGCCGCTGGTTGCCAGCGGAGCCATGCTCCGCATGGAGAACAGCCATATCACCGCCAATGCCCTGCTGCGCGAGCCGCAAAGTCAGCGCGAGGTGGTGCGAGCCGATATTCGCCACGATCTCGCGACTGGCGCGGGCAACGCCGATCTCTTCGTCGATGCGCTGGTGTTCGATCAGATGGTTCAGCCCGACACGTTAACGCCGCTCGCGCTTGGCGTGATCGCCAATGCCGAGGGCACGATGCGCGGGGCGGGGCGGATCGACTGGAACGCGGCCGGCGTGACCAGCACAGGGCGGTTCACGACCGATAGGCTCGATTTTGCTGCCGCTTTCGGCCCGGTTTCGGGCGCTTCAGGGACAATCGAGTTCATCGACCTTCTGGGCCTTGTCACCGCTCCCGGACAGACGCTCAAGGTCGCAGCGATCAATCCGGGTATCGAAGTGAACGACGGCCTCGTGACCTACGCGCTGCTTCCCGGCAGGATATTGCAAGTCGCGGGCGCGCGCTGGCCATTCCTCGACGGCGCACTCACGCTCTCGCCAGTAAATATTCCGATCGGGTCGGGCGAGCCTGTTCGCTACGTGCTGGTGATCGATGGCATCGACGCGGCGCGCTTCGTCCAGCATCTCGACCTCGGAAATCTTGCGGCGACCGGCACCTTCGACGGAAGCCTGCCGCTGATCTTCGACAAGGATGGCGGGCGGATCGAGGAAGGGCGCCTCGTATCGCGTCCGCCGGGCGGCAATATCTCCTATGTTGGCGAACTCACCTACAAAGACCTTTCTCCAATGGCTAATTTCGCCTTCGATGCGCTGCGCTCGATCGATTACCGGCACATGGCGATCCAGCTCGATGGTCCGCTCGACGGCGAAATCATAACGCGCGTCGCCTTCGATGGCATCAGTCAGGGGGAAGGTGCTTCGAGGAACTTCCTCACGAAACGCATCGCGCAGCTGCCGATCCGCTTCCGCCTCAATATTCGCGCGCCTTTCATGCAGCTCGTTTCCTCGATGCGCTCGCTTTACGATCCCGAATACATCCGCGATCCGCGCCTCATGGGGATCATCGACGATCCGGCGGCGGGGCAGGCGCCGGTCCCGCCAAAATCCGGCGTTCAGCCTTCAGAAAGCGATGGAAAGCCATGATACTTGCAAGATTGACCGTCCAGCGAGGTCCTGCAACAAGACGCTTCATGGAGGCACGGGGGCACCAAACGGGACAGTCAGGCTGGCGGGCGAAAGCTGCGCTGGCGGTGTTGGCCTTGGGAGCGATGGCGCTGGCGGGATGTGTTTCGGTTTCGGCGCCGGACAAGCCAATTGTTATCGAGCTTAATATCAACATCAAGCAGGAAGTGATTTACCGGCTGGCCGCAGACGCGGCGAACACAGTCGAGGCTAACCCGGATATTTTTTGATGACCAAGACTATGATCCAGACCACTCAGATACTGCTGCGCGGCGTTGCGCTTTGCGGCGCTGCCGTGCTTTCGCTGGGGGTAATGGCTGCTCCTGCAATGGCTGAGGACTATGCTACGGCCAAGTCCGCCGGGCTGATTGGCGAGAAGATCGATGGCTATGTCGCGGTCGTGGGGGGCGGCAGCGCCGAACTGCGCCGCGTTGCCGACGACACCAACATCAAGCGCAAGGCGGTCTATTCCGAAAAGGCGCAGGCTCAGCACGTCACAATCGAGGAATATGCTTTCGCCACCGGCTGCACGCTGATCGCGAAGACCGCGCCCGGCGAGAAGTATCAGGCGCCCGACGGCACCTGGAAGACGCGCACCAGCGCTCCCCCCGAGCGCGACGCACGCTGCCCCTGAATTGGAGCGCATGAGGCTGTGCGCCTGACGCGCCAGCGATTTCCCGAAGATGCCGGGTGGCCAGCGGTTGACTCGACAAAGGGCTGTGCCTAAGGGCAGCGCAGTTTCGGTCGGGGCCTCCCGACCGTTGTCGTTTTTCAACCCCCCTCGTGCGAGGAAACGCAACCATCGTGGCCGACGATCCCGACACCGCGCAGGTCAAGGAAGACCCGGCGATCGGCTCGCTTGAGGGTCGGATTGCGGCTGCGCGCAAGGCTGAGGACGAGCGGCTGGCGCGCGATCAGGCGCCTGTCCGTGACGGACGCAGCGCCGGTTTCCAGATCGCATCGACCATGGTCGGTTATCCGCTCGGCGGCATCATCATTGGCTATGGGCTCGACAATCTCTTCGGCACCCTGCCGTGGATCACTATCGCGCTGATGTTCCTCGCGTTCATCGGTGCGTGCCTTCAAGTCATCCGCACAAACCAGAACCGCGCCGGTTAGGCGCAGGCAAGAGCAGAGAAGAACCGACCGTGGCTGCCCCCAAGATCGATCCCATGCACCAGTTCCAGATCGCGCCGATCGGTGCGGACGAACTGATTGCCTCGCCCTTCCAGTTCACCAATTCCGCACTGTGGATGCTGATCGTGCTGGCCGTGGTCGTGCTGGTGATGTGGGGCGGAACCAAGCGCGAGCTGGTCCCGGGCCGCTGGCAGGCGCTGGCGGAGATCATCACCAATTTCCTGGGCGACATTACCCGGCAGACGATCGGCGCGAACGGGCGCAAGTATCTGCCCTGGGTGTTCACCACTTTCATGTTCATCCTAGCCGCCAACTGGATTGGCGCGATGCCACTGGCGCTGGCGGGCGCGCATCCTTTTACCGTGACCAGCCAGTTCAGCGTGACCTGGACGATGTCGGTGATGAGCTTCGCCATCGTCCTCGTTGTCGGCTTCTGGAAGCACGGCCTGCACTTCTTCTCGCTGTTCGTGCCCAAGGGCGCGCCGCTGGCGATCAAGCTGTTCATTGCTCCGATTGAATTCGTCTCGTTCCTGGTGCGGCCTTTCAGCCTTGGGCTGCGGCCTTTCGTCGCCATGTTCGCGGGCCACATCCTGCTTGAGGTGTTCGGCAACTTCATCGTCCAGGGCCTTAACGCGGGATCAGCAGCGGGCGGCTTCATCGCCGCGCTTTGCTTCGTCTTCATCGTCGGCATGAGCGGGCTCGAACTGCTGATCGGCGCGATCCAGGCCTATGTTTTCGCCTTGCTTACTGCGATCTACATCAACGACGCAGAGAACCTTCACTGATTTTTTTCAACGATTTCTGGTTATTGAAAGGGAGTACTCACAAATGGAACTTTCGTCTGCACAGGTCATCGGCGCGGGTATCGCTGCCATCGGCATCGGCGCTGCGGCGGCCGGCGTCGGCACCGTCTTCGGCAGCTATCTCCAGGGCGCGCTGCGCAACCCCGGTGCTGCCGCTAACGAGCGCATCTGGATGTTCGTCGGCTTTGCGGCTGCCGAACTTCTCGGCCTGATCGCCTTCACCGTGGCGATGATCATCCTTTACGCTCCGCCGGCGTAAGCAGCACACGAAGCAGGTCTGAACGACGATGCCTCAGCTTTCGCAACTTGCCCTGGTCATCCAGTCACAGTGGTTCTGGCTGCTGCTGGTTCTTGGCGCGATCTACTTCGTTGTCGGTCGCGGCATCGTCGGCAAGGTCGAGTCGACCGTCGACGATCGCGACGCCCGCATTGCGGCTGATCTTGCCGAGGCGCAGCGCCTTCAGGATGAGGCCGAGGCCGACGAGGAAGCATGGCGCACCCGCGTCAATGCCATGCGTGCCGAGGCTCAGGGCGTCACCGCCTCGGCGAAGGCCGATGCGCAGGCCAAGCTGGAGGCGAGGCTTGCCGCGGCAGATGCCGAGATTGCGCTGCGGACCGACAGTGCCGTGGCCGAGCTCGATACTGCGCGCAAGTCCGCCATGGCAGAGCTTGAAAGCGTCGCTGTCGAGGCGACTCAGCAGATCGTCGAACGCCTGACCGGCGCCAGCGTCGATCAGGCACAGGCACGCGCCGCAGTTACGGGAGCGCTTGGTCATGCATGAGCTGTTGATCCTCGCTGCCGAGGCCGCGCACGGTGCCGAAGGCGGCGAGCACCACGCCGAGGCCATGGCATTCGGCTTTCTGACCCCCGGCATGGTCGTGGCTCTGGCGATGCTCACGGTGCTGCTGGTGATGTGGCGCGCGGGCGTGCCCAAAATGGTCACCGGCATGCTTGACGGCCGTATCGCCGAGATCCGCAAGCAACTCGACGAGGCCAAGGCCCTGCGCGCCGAAGCGGAAGCCCTGCGCAAGGAATATGCCGACAAGATCGCTGGCGCCGAGAAGGACGCCGAAGCAATGCTGACGCATGCCCGCGAGGAAGCCGATGCGATCCTCGCCAAGGTTGAGAGCGATGCAGCCACCCTGATCGCGCGCCGCCGCCAGATTGCCGAAGACAAGATCGGCGCGGCCGAGCGTTCAGCGGTTGCCGAACTGCGCGCCAGGGCGGCTGATGCCGCCAGCCAGGCGGCGCAGAGCCTCATCGCCGCGAACCATTCGGCGAGTGCCGACAAGGCGCTGGTCGACAAGGCGATCAGTTCGATCTGAGGGCTGACGCAAGAAAATTGGTCTGAGCGGACACCGGACGGCATTTAGCGCGTTCTTCCTGCCGAAGCAGGAGAGCCGCCGAATGCCAGTATCCGCGATTGCAATCAATTGTACCCTCAAGGCCAGCGGTGAGGACGAAAGTTCCACCGACGCGATGATCGCCGTGCTTAGCGAGGCGTTCGGCAAGCATGGCGTGAAGATCGCCGAAACGCTGCGGATCACCGATTTCAACGTGCTTCCCGGCGTCACCTCCGATGAAGGAGAGGGTGATGACTGGCCCGAATTGCGCGGCAAGATCCTCGATCATGATATCCTGATTTTCGCCGGGCCGATCTGGCTCGGGAAGATCAGTTCTGTCGCCAAGCGCGTGCTCGAGCGTATGGACGCTTTCCTTTCCGAAACCGACGACAAGGGGCGGATGCCAAGCGCCGGCAAGGTCGCGGTCGCGGCGATCGTCGGCAACGAAGACGGCGCGCACTGGTCGACCTCGCAACTATTCCAGGCACTGAATGACACCGGCTGGACGATCCCGGCCAATGCTTCGTGCTACTGGGTTGGCGAGGCGATGGGATCGGTCGACTTCAAGGATCTGGACAAGACGCCCGACAAGGTGACTGAAACAGCGGAGATGCTCGCCAGCAATGCCGCACATCTGGCCGGACTTCTCAAGGCGCAGACCTATCCCGGCGTAAGCGGCTAGAAACTGTCCTTGGCGCTGCGCAGCGCGGCGAAGGTTGCCACAGCGTCCCCGCCGTCTCCCCAGCGCGCTTGCATGTCGGGATCGTCAGCGCGCAAGAAGGGATTGGTTGCGAGCTCGCGCTCAAGCTTTGAAGGCACAGTCGGCTGGTCCTTGGCGCGCCGCGCAGTGATTTCCGCCACATAGTCCGCCAGCGCCGCATTGTCGGGATCGGCATGGACGGCAAACCGCGCGTTCGAGGCCGTATATTCGTGCGCGCAGTACAGGAGCGTCTCGGGCGGTAGCGCCTTGACGCGCGATAGGCTCGCCCAGAATTGGGGCGCGGTACCTTCGAACATGCGCCCGCAGCCCAGCGCGAACACCGCATCGCCAACGAAGGCAATGCTCGCCTCAGGCAGATGATAGGCGATGTGGCCCATGGTGTGCCCGCCCACGTCGATCACCTGCGCCTGCCATGCGCCGAGGCTCACCTTGTCGCCGTGCGCCACCGTGCGGTCGATCGCGGCGATCTTGCCAGCTTCACCCGCCGGGGCAGTGACCGTGCAGCCGGTAGCCGCCTTGATCGCCTCGTTGCCGCCGGCGTGATCGGGGTGCCAGTGCGTGTTCCAGATCTGGGTGATCTGCCAGCCCCGGGCTGCCGCCTCGCGCAAATAGGCCTCGGCATCTGGGGTGTCGATGCAGGCGGTCTCGCCGCTGGCGGGATCGTGCAGCAGATAGCCGTAATTGTCGTCGAGGCAGGGGAACTGGTGAACTTCGAGCATGGGATTCTCCTTGCCGCGCATATAACCCCGAAACGCGCGGCTCCGCCAGTTTGTTCACAGCTGGTGGAATGACAAAGGCCCGCCCGGATCGCTCCGGACGGGCCTTATCTGGATCGCTTGAGGCCCCTGCCTGCGCAGGGGCTCGATGCTCTCAGCTCTTGCCCTTGAGCGCCTCGCCCAGGATGTCGCCCAGCGACGCACCCGAATCGGAGGAACCGTACTGCTCAACGGCTTCCTTTTCCTCGGCGAGCTGACGCGCCTTGATCGAGAAGTTGGGCTTCTTCGAACGATCGAAACCGGTGACCGCAGCATCGACCTTCTGGCCGACCTGGAAGCGGTCGGGACGCTGCTCGTCGCGGTCGCGGCCAAGGTCCGAACGCTTGATAAAGCCGGTCGAGCCGTCTTCGCCGGCCTGAACCTCGAGCCCGCCGTCGCGCACTTCGAGCACGGTGACGGTGACGACCTGGCCGCGCTTGAGCGAGCTACCGCTGCTCGCCGCTCCGCCAGCCGCTGGAGCAGTCGGAGCTCCGCGTTCAAGCTGCTTCATGCCGAGGCTGATGCGCTCCTTGTCGGTGTCGACATCGAGCACGATGGCCTTGACCATCTCGCCCTTGCGGTGAAGCGCCAACGCGTCCTCGCCCGAAATGCCCCAGGCGATGTCGGACATGTGGACCATGCCGTCGACGTCGCCATCGAGACCGATGAACAGGCCGAACTCGGTGGCGTTCTTGACTTCGCCTTCGACTTCGCTGCCCACCGGATGCTTGTCGGCAAACTCTTCCCACGGATTGCCCTGCGCCTGCTTGAGGCCGAGGCTGATCCGGCGCTTGTCGGCATCGACCTCGAGCACCATGACCTCGACTTCCTGCGAAGTGGAGACGATCTTGCCGGGGTGGACGTTCTTCTTGGTCCAGCTCATTTCGGAGACGTGGACCAGGCCTTCGATGCCTGCTTCCAGCTCCACGAAAGCGCCGTATTCGGTGATGTTGGTGACCGTGCCTGAAAGCTTCGAGCCGACCGGGTACTTGGCGCTGGCGCCTTCCCACGGATCGCTGTCGAGCTGCTTCATGCCCAGGCTGATGCGCTGCGTATCGGGATTGATGCGCACGATCTGCACCTTGACGACGTCACCGATGTTGATGACCTCGGTGGGGTGATTGACGCGCTTGTAGCTCATGTCCGTGACATGGAGCAGGCCGTCGATGCCGCCGAGATCGACGAAAGCGCCGTAATCGGTGATGTTCTTGACCGTGCCGTCGATGATCTGACCTTCGGCCAGCTTGTCGATCAGCTCGCTGCGCTGTTCGGCGCGGGTTTCTTCGAGCACAGCGCGGCGCGAGACGACGATGTTGCCGCGGCGGCGATCCATCTTGAGGATCTGGAAGGGCTGCGGAATGTCCATCAGCGGCTGCACGTCGCGCACCGGGCGGATATCGACCTGCGAGCCGGGCAGGAACGCCACGGCGCCGTCGAGATCGACAGTGAAGCCGCCCTTGACGCGGCCGAAGATCACGCCATCGACGCGCTTGCCTTCGCCGAATTCGCTTTCCAGCTTGTCCCATGCGGCTTCGCGGCGGGCGCGGTCGCGGCTGAGCATCGCTTCGCCGTCGGCGTTTTCGACCCGGTCGACGAACACTTCGACTTCGTCGCCGACCGAAAGGCCATGCTCGCCGCCTTCGCCGCGCGCGAATTCACGCAGGGAAACGCGGCCTTCGCTCTTGAGGCCGACGTCGATGACAGCCTTGTCGTTTTCGATGGCGGTGATGGTGCCCTTGACGACGCGGCCTTCGAAGCCTTCGTCAGCGGCTCCGCCCAATGATTCATCAAGAAGCGCGGCGAACTCGTCGCGCGTGGGGTTTGGCGAACTTG
This sequence comes from Sphingomonadaceae bacterium, assembly GCA_947477745.1. Classification (GTDB taxonomy): domain Bacteria; phylum Pseudomonadota; class Alphaproteobacteria; order Sphingomonadales; family Sphingomonadaceae; genus Novosphingobium. Next base: position 127,608 of record CANJUF010000003.1, read on the forward strand.
CCATAAGAGTATGATCCCAAATCTATTTTTACCGGCCAGGCGGTTTTTCCGCCGGTCTTTTCTCCGCTGCGGCACCATTGCCTTGGCGGGCCAAAAGGGGGCCGAACTGCCACGGGGGCCGAATGCCCTCCGCGGCGTCCTTTGGGCCGATTTCCCCATGCGCGAACCCCGCGCCTTGGCGCGTTGGGTCTGTCACATCGTCGGAAAAAAGTCCGTCGGACGGCCGGGCGCTTAGGCTATCGAGGCTGTCAAGGCAAGGAAAACCGGCGTGCCGGTGGCAATCGCGCAGGCCAGCGCCGCCCACGTTTGCAAATTTATCGCAAGTGTGGCTTAGTGCACAGCGCCGGGTGGCAAAAGGATTGCGCGATGAACCTGTCTTTACGATGGGCGGCGCTATTGCCCGCTTGTGCTGCCGTTGTTTCCTGTGCCCCTATGCCTCCCTCCGGAAGCGCCAACCTTCCGGAACCGGGCAGGCCAGTAAGTGATTGTCCGGTACTTGGCAGCCGGGGCTGGAGCGCCTGGATCAACGCCATGCCGGGGCCGGGCGCAGTCCGGACGCTGCATATCACCGGTGAAGTCGATTTGCCGACGCCTGGCTATACTGTCGAACTCATACCTGGACCGGCAGACCGGATGATGCCGCCCGGCCAGCGCTTTTCACTCGTGGCAAGGCCGCCCGGCGGCATGGCGGCGCAGATCGTCACCCCAACCCCGGCGCGATACCATGGCGCAGCAGTCTATCCTGCCTACCGCGAGATCATTGTCGGCTGCGGAGGGGAGGTTCTTGCCCGCATCGGCAGTGTCGAGACGGTACAATGAAGCAGGGGGCATTGACTGACATGCAGGCAAATTTCCGGAACATCGCGCTGCCGGCCCTGATCATCGCCGCCAGTATCGCCGTTGCGCCAGCGGCAAGCGCGCAGCAGGCCGGCGATCTTGTGTCCGCGCAGCCGGCGGACCAGAGCGGCGATATGCGGCTCTGGCGCATCGCATACTGGATGCGCGACGGGACGAACCAGCTACGGCAAGTGACCGGCATGGTTGCTGCGCCGAGGTCGGGATCGTCCGGCAAGCGGAAGGTCATCGCATGGGCGCACGGGACCAGCGGCGTCGTCGAGAAGTGTGCGCCGTCCCGCGTCTCCGATTTTGCCAAGGTGACACCCGCGCTCGCCGAAATGGTGTCACGCGGATACGTTGTCGTTGCCCCCGATTATCCGGGGCTCGGTTCTCCGGGTGCGCACCCCTATCTGGTGGGCGAAGATACGGCGCGCTCGCTCCTCGATGCCGTTCGCGCCGCGCAAGCAATCGCCGACGCTGGGGCAGGGCGGCATTTCGCGGTCTGGGGCGAATCGCAGGGCGGGCATGCTGCACTTTGGACGGCGATGTCGGCACCGCGATATGCGCCCGAGCTTGCCCTGGTGGCGACCGCAGCCGCGGCGCCTCCCACCGATCTTCCGGAGAACCTTCGCAAGGGTAGCGATGCAAGCGTTCGCGCAATGCTTACCGCTTATGCCGCCTACAGCTGGTCGCGCCATTTCGGCGCCGACCTGCGCACCCTGTTCGACCGGGCGAACCAGGGCGTGGTCACGCGCCTTGCGGAAAACAACTGCGTCGAACTCGGCAAGTCCCCCAGGTTGACGACGATCCTCGGCGTGCTTTCCGTTCGCAACCAGCTTGCCCGAAAGGATATCACCCGCACGCCGCCATGGGCGGGAATAGCGCGCAGCAATTCGGTCGATCCGCTTGCGGTTTCAGGTCCGTTGCTGGTGGCGCAGAGCGTCGATGATCCTGTCGTCGCCCCTTCGGTGACGCGCGCATTCCTGCGCAAGCGATGCCGGGCGGGCTTGCCGCTGCGGTTCGTATCCTTGCCAGGCGGTGATCACGCACACAGCGCGCGGGACAGCAGCATCGAGACGCTGGACTGGATCGACGCGCGGTTTGCAGGTGCGCCCTTGCCGGACGATTGCAAGCGCATCTGACCCAGCGGATCAGCCGAGCGCGCCTGCTTCGCGCATCGCGGTTCGTTCCGCCTCGTCGTAGCCGAGTTCACCGAGCACTTCGTCGCTGTGCTGGCCAAGCGTGGGGCCGGGCGGTCCCTGCTCAAGGGAAGTCGCAGAGAAGCTTGCGGCAGGCGCGGGTTCGCGGATCGTGCCGGCAAGCGGATGGTCGACCAGCCGCAGATAGGCCATTGCATCGACCTGCGGATCGCCGACCAGTTCGGCGAGCGAGCGCACCTTGGCGCAGGGCGCGCCGGTCGCCGCGATTGCGGCAATGCCTTCGTCGATATCCATGTCGGCGACGGCGTCGGCCCATTCGGCCTCGACCTGCTTCATCATTTCGGGATGAGCGGATCTGCTCGCGGCGGTCGCGAGTCGCGGATCGCGTCCCGTCTCCGACCCCAGCAATTCGACGAGGGCCGCATAAGACGTATCGGTGCCGTTGAACGTGCCCGAGCCGTTGCGGAAGTGGTAGAGACGCACCCGGTCGGCAAGGTTGGGCCGCGCTTCGACGCCTTCGCCCTGAAGATGAAGGTATCCGGCGGCGTCGGGCCACAGGAAAGCGATCGCCGAACCCAGCATCGACAGTTTCACCACCTGCCCACCGTCGCCCCGTGCGCGGGCGAACAGCGCGGCGGTCACCGCCTGCGAGGCGGTCATCGCGGTGAGCTTGTCACACACGATGTTGGCCGCGAGCGCGGGCTTGCCGCCGCTGTCCTGGATCGCCTGAGCAGCGGCAAAGCCGGTGTAGCACTGCATGATGTGGTCGAAAGCCGGCCGGTCGGCGAGAGGCCCTTCCTCGCCGAAACCGCTGATCGCGACATAGATGAGGTCCGGGTGGTCCGCCGCGAGGCTAAGATAGTCGATCCCGAGCCGCTCGGTGACCTTGGGCCGGTAATTGTGAAGCAGAACGTCGGCGCGCGCGATCAGCTTGCGCAGCGCCGCCATGCCGTCCGGGGTCTTGAGATCGAGCACGACCGAGCGCTTGCCGCGGTTGTAGATATGGAAAGCTGCTCCATAACCGTTCCTGCAGGGGCCGAGATGGCGAGTACCGTCACCGCGCGGCGGAGCCTCGACCTTGATCACGTCCGCGCCCTGATCCGCCATGATCTGGGTTGCCATCGGGCCGGCGACGATGGTGGACAGATCGACGACGCGGATACCGCGCAGCGGTCCGGCAGTGATGCTCATTGACGGTTCACTCCCTTCGTCGATGCGCTCAGCTTCGCACGCGTTCCTCGGCAATGGCAATGGCCCGCGCCACGGCCTGATCGCGGTCCAGATGGCTGGTGTCGAGCGTGACCGCGTCCTTCGCGGCGACAAGCGGCGCGGCATTGCGGCTGGTGTCGCGTGCATCGCGCTCGGCCAGGTCCGCGGCAATCTCGTCCAGCGTGACGTCGCGGCCGGTCGCGCGCATCTCGGCGAAGCGGCGCGCGGCGCGCGCCTCGACGCTGGCGACGACGAACAGCTTCACATCGGCCTCGGGCGCGATCACAGTCCCAATATCGCGCCCGTCAAGCACTGCGCCGCCGGTCTGCAAGGCGAACTGGCGCTGACGGCGGAACAGTGCCTGACGCACTTCGGGATGGACAGAGACGCGGCTGGCAAGCCCGCCGCTCGCCTCGCTGCGCAGCTCGGGTTCAGCGAGCAGCGAGTCGGGAAAGGCGCAGGCGGTCAAGGCATCGAACGGATCATCGGGATTGCCTCCGTTCAAGGCGCACTGCCGTCCGACCGCGCGGTAAAGCAGCCCGGTATCGAGATGCGGCAGGCCGAAATGCGCGGCAAGCGCCCTTGCGATCGTGCCTTTGCCCGAGGCGGTGGGGCCATCGACGGCGATGATCATTTGCCACGCTCACGCAGTGCCCGGACCAGTCCGAAGAGCGCGATCACGGCCCATGCGCACTCAAGCACGAAGGCAGCGAGATTGAACTTCACCGTCAGGCTGATCAGCAGCAGCACGGCGCCAACTAGGTTGGCGAAGTTGAACCACAGCTTGTCGAGCCGCTCGGCTGCATTGGCATAGGCAAATGCCCCGATGAAGAGCGCGGTTCCGATGAGCCCGACAATGTCAGCTGCCAAGCCGGTCATGCTAACGCTCCGTCGAGCAGCGCCTCGAACGTCGGAAAGCTCGTGGCAATGGGGCGCGTGTCGTCTACCTCTACACCGCTGCGGCTGGCGAGGCCCGCCACCGCCATCGACATGGCGATGCGGTGATCGAGGTGGGTGGCGACGGGGCCGCCGCTTTCGATTGTTCCGGAGAGTGGCTCACCGCCGGTGCCCTGGATGACAAGCCCGTCCTCGCGTTCCTCGACCCGCGCGCCTGCCAGTGCCAGCGCGGCCGCCATTACAGAGAGCCGGTCTGATTCCTTGACGCGCAGCTCATCGAGGCCGCTGGTCACGGTGCGCCCCTGCGCCAAGGCGGCGGCAACGAACAGCGCCGGAAACTCGTCGATCATCGAGGGGGCGAGCGCGGGATCGACTTCGATGCCGTTGAGCGCGGAATGGCGGACCAAGAGATCGGCGACCGGCTCGCCGCCAACAAGCCGCAGGTTCAACTCCTCGATCTGGCCGCCCATCGCGCGCAGCACTTCGATCACGCCTGAGCGCGTCGGATTGAGGCCGACATTCTCGATCAACAGTTCGCTTCCCGGCACGATCAGGGCGGCAACGATGAAGAACGCAGCCGACGAGGGATCGCCGGGCACTTCGATTGCTTGCGGCTTCAGTTCGGCCTCGCCGCGAATGGTGATGACCCGCGCGCCGTCCGCATCCAGGTCGACACTCAGCTCCGCGCCGAAACCCGCCAGCATCCGTTCGGAATGGTCGCGGGTCGGAACTGGCTCGATCACCGTGGTGATGCCCGGCGTATTGAGGCCCGCGAGGAGAACCGCGCTTTTCACCTGCGCCGAGGCGACTGGCAGGCGGTAGGTGATCGGCACGGCGGGTGATGCGCCGCGCAGGGTCAGAGGCAAACGCCCTCCCTCGCTGGCTTCGAACGCCGCGCCCATTTGCGAGAGCGGTTCGATCACGCGGCCCATCGGCCGCTTGGACAGGCTGGCGTCGCCGGTGAACATTGCCGTGATCGGATGACTGGCGACCAGGCCCATCAAGAGCCGCGTCGAGGTGCCCGAATTGCCCATATCGAGCGGCGACTGTGGCTGGAGCAACGAGCCCACTCCGACGCCGTATACCTGCCATTCGCCTTCGCCAAGGCGCTCCACCGTCGCGCCCATCGCCCGCATCGCGGAAGCCGTTGCCAGAACGTCCTCGCCTTCGAGCAGGCCGGTAATGCGGCTTTCCCCCACCGCGAGCGCCGAGAGCATGATCGCGCGGTGGCTGATCGACTTGTCGCCGGGCACGCGAATCCGCCCCTTCAGCGGCCCGGCAGGCAGGAAGCGGCGCGCGCGCATGGCGGATGGATCGGCTGTGCTCACGAAAACGGTGCCTTATCTTCGGCGGGAGAAATTCGCGGCGGCTTTTGACAGCGCGCAATGGCTATGGCAAGGCGCGCGCCCTGATGATGGCCGAAGTCTTGAACTGCAGGTCGGCCATGCCCATCAAGCGTATTCACCGGTCCGAGGCGCGATGTGCCAAGGCCGTTCAATCGAAGGTAATTTCATGGTCAAGCCTGAATGGGGCACAAAGCACAGCTGCCCGAAATGCGGCACCCGCTTCTATGACCTGGGCAAGGACGATCCGGTCGCCTGCATCGATTGCGGCAACCAGTGGTATCCGGAGCCGGTCCTAAAGACCAAGCAGCCGATTCCATTTGAGGAAATCGAGAAGAAAAAGAAGGAAGAAGAAGAGGTCGATCTCGAGGACGAGGATCTCGACATCGACGACGACGACGTGTCGCCTGACAACGATGTCGATCTTGGCGGAGACGACGATCTCGGCGTCAGGACAGACGACGGCGAGGGCGAAGACACCTGACGTCTAGCGGGTTGACTCGGCATTGCGCTCCAGGTTGCCGGCCGCGTTGATCCGAAGCGAATTGCTCTTGCCAAGGCATGGCGTCGCTACTAGATGGCTGCCTCCCGGCTCATGCGACGGCGTGGGCCGGGCACCTGCAGGACCTCCCAGGACCTGCCGGAAACCGAATGGAACGGGGCCTTAGCTCAGCTGGGAGAGCGCTACAATGGCATTGTAGAGGTCAGCGGTTCGATCCCGCTAGGCTCCACCATTCATCCGTTTGATGCCGCGTTTGAAGTGCGCGGCCATAAATTGAGCTTCACGCTGGCCGACGAGGTTTCGTCCGCCGGCGTTTTTGGCGTTTAACCCCTGTTTGAAAGGGCGCGGACATGTTCGATACCCTGTCAGACCGCCTTGGCGGCGTGTTCGACAAGCTGCGCGGGCGCGGTGCGCTCAAGGAGCAGGACGTCCGCGACGCCATGCGCGAAGTGCGCATTGCTTTGCTCGAAGCCGACGTTGCGCTTCCCGTTGCGCGCAGATTCATCGATTCTGTCACCGAAAAGGCGGTTGGCCAGTCGGTGCTGCGCTCCGTCACGCCGGGTCAGCAGGTCGTCAAGATCGTCAACGACGCGCTGGTCGAGATGCTGGGCGGGGAACAGGTCGCCGAGCTCAATCTCAACGCTGCGCCGCCGGTGGTCATCATGATGGTCGGCCTGCAAGGCTCGGGCAAGACCACGACGACCGCCAAGCTTGCCAAGCTGATCAAGGAAAAGCACGGCAAGAAGGCGATGATGGCGTCGCTCGACGTCAACCGTCCCGCCGCGCAGGAACAGCTAAAGGTGCTGGGCGAACAGGTCGATGTCCTGACCCTGCCGATCGTCGCTGGCCAGATGCCGGTCGACATCGCGCGGCGCGCGCTCGAATCGGCCAAGTTGCAGGCGGTTGACGTGCTGCTACTTGATACGGCGGGCCGCCTCCACGTCGATCAGCAGCTGATGGGCGAGATGAAGGCGGTCTCGGCGATTTCCACACCGCGCGAAGTGTTGCTGGTCGTCGATTCGCTCACCGGCCAGGACGCGGTCAACGTCGCGCAGAGCTTCGGCGGCGAGGTCGATCTTACCGGCGTCATCCTTACCCGCATGGACGGCGATGCGCGCGGCGGCGCGGCACTGTCGATGCGTGCCGTCACCGGCAAGCCGATCAAGTTCGCGGGCACCGGCGAAAAGCTCGACGCAATCGAGGCTTTCCACCCCGGCCGTGTCGCTGGCCGCATTCTCGGCATGGGCGACATTGTCTCGATGGTCGAGAAGGCCGCCGAGACGATCAAGGAGGAAGACGCCGAGCGGCTCGCACGGCGCATGGCCAAGGGCGAGTTCGATCTCGACGACCTGCGCATGCAGCTTCGCCAGATGCAGAACATGGGCGGCATGGGCCTTCTGGCGGGCATGATGCCGGGCATGAAAAAGGCCAAGCAGGCGATGGCTTCGGCCAATATGGACGACAAGGTGCTGGTGCGCATGGATGCGATCATCGGCTCGATGACGCCCAAGGAACGCGCGCGTCCTGAACTGCTGAACGCCAAGCGCAAGATCAGGGTCGCCAACGGCTCGGGCACGCAAGTGCAAGAGGTCAACAAGGTGCTCAAGATGCACCAGGAAATGGGCCGCGCGATGAAGCAGATCAAGAAGATGGGCGGCCTAAAAGGCCTTGGCGCATTGTTCGGCGCTGGCGGAATGGACGCGGTGATGCCGGGTTTGATCGGCGGCGGGCCAAAAATGCCGGGCCTCGGCGGCGGCGGGGGTCTGCCTCCGGATTTGACGAATTTACTGAAGAAATAGCGGTATTTGATTCTTACATTTCACAAGGAAGGTTATCTCAATGGCAGTTGCAATTCGTCTTTCGCGCGGCGGCGCCAAGAAGCGTCCCTACTATCGCATCGTGGTGGCTGACAGCCGCGCGGCGCGCGATGGCAAGTATCTCGAGCAGATCGGCACTTACAATCCGGTACTCGCCAAGGACAACCCTGACCGCGTGAAGCTTAACGAGGAGCGCGCACGTTACTGGCTGGGCGTTGGTGCACAGGCGTCGGACCGTGTGGCCCGTTTTCTCGATGCCGCCGGGATCAAGGAACGCGCTGCGCGCAGCAACCCCAACAAGGCAGAACCCGGCCAGAAGGCCAAGGACCGCGCCGAAGACCGGGCGGCCAAGCTTGCCGCAGCCGAGGAAGCGGCCAACGCGCCTGCCGAGGAAGAAGCCGCTCCCGCTGAAGAGGCTGCCGGCGAAGAAGCTCCGGCTGCTGAAGAAGCCGCCCCCGCTGAGGAAGCTGCGGCTTCTGAGGAAGCTCCTGCTGCAGACGAAGCGCCTGCCGCAGAAGAAGCGCCTGCTGCCGAAGCTGGCGAGGAACCGGCCGAAGGCTAAGACTGCGCCATGGACCGTCCCGTTACGCTTGCCGTCATCACCGGCGCGCATGGCGTCACGGGCGAGGTTCGGCTCAAGCTGTTCAGTGAAGGCGTGGCGTCGCTCAAGCGATTCCGCGCCTTCAACGATTCAGCGATGACACTTGCCAAGCTGCGTGACGACGGCAAGGGTGGTGCGATCGCGCGCTTCGCCGAAGTGACCGATCGCAACGCTGCCGAGGCGCTGCGCGGCACCGAACTTACCGTACCGCGTTCCGAATTGCCGCCGCTCGAAGAAGGCGAGTATTACCACGCCGACCTGATCGGGCTGCCCGCCGTTTCGGACGTGGGTGAACCGATAGGCAAGGTGATCGCTGTCGAGAACTTCGGCGCTGGCGACGTCCTCGAAGTCGAGAAGCCGGACGGTAAGCGCTTCATGGTGCCGATGACGCCGCAAGCTGTTCCGGAATGGACTGATCTGCGGATCGTAATTGACGCGGCCTGGGCGGATTAGTATATACATTTCGTATATACGGAGGCTGTAATGGCGAGAGAATTCAAGGCCAAGATATTCAAATCGGGCAATTCGTTGGCATTGCGCCTCCCGAAGGCTCTGGGCCTCAAGGAAGGTTCTACCATGGTGTTGCGCGAGGAACGCGCTGGCTTCGTGATAGAGCCTGAGGATGCACCGAAAAGGAAGATCGATGTCAGCGGTTTTGCTGGAAAGGCGCCTTGGCTGAGGCCACTGCCGCCTGAACTGCGAGAGTTCGATGAGCGTCCGAGCGCAATTGCGGCTCGCAAGAGGCTTGAAGAGGGGAACGACAAGGCGTGATCCGTTTCCTGATCGACGCTGACAGCTCGATTTTTGCCATGATCGACGCAAAATCTCCGGTGAACAGCCGTATTGGCGAGCTCGAGCCGGGCGAGATCGCCATTTCGGCAATCAGCTTTTCAGAGATCGCACTTGGCACTCAGCTTCAGAAGCCGCCACCGCCTAAGGTGCTGGACGCTTTCATCTCGGCCATTCCAATCGTTCCCTATGACGAGGCGGCAGCGCGGGAATATGCGAAACTGCCCTTCAAACGCGCCCGCTTTGACCGGCTACTTGCCGCCCATGCGCTGAGCATTGGGGCGACGGTTGTGACCAACAACGAAATCGATTTCGCCGACGTTCCGGGGCTCAAGGTCGAGAACTGGACGGTTTGAGTGACCTTCGCTGCAACCGTCCTCACGCTTTATCCGGAAATGTTTCCCGGGCCTTTGGGTGTGAGCCTCGCGGGCAGGGCGCTTGAAGAGCAGCGCTGGTCACTGAAGACCCTGCAAATCCGCGATTTCTCAACCGGCAAGCACCGCACGGTTGACGAAACCCCGGCCGGCGGCGGCGCCGGAATGGTGCTCAAGGCCGATGTGCTCGCTGCCTGCATCGACCATGCAACGACCCTGCAACCGCATTGCCCTGTCCTTGCAATGACCCCCCGCGGCAAGCCGATCACCCAGTCGCGCGTGCGCGAGCTCGCTGCGGGACCGGGCGTTATGATCCTGTGCGGCCGCTTCGAAGGTTTCGATGAGCGCATCTTCCTGGGCCGGCAGGTCGAAGAAGTGTCCGTCGGTGATATCGTTTTGTCGGGAGGCGAGCCCGCCGCACTGATGCTGCTCGACGCCTGCATTCGGCTGCTGCCGGGCGTGATGGGTGCGCCTTCGAGCGGCACCGAGGAGTCCTTCGAACAGGGCCTGCTCGAATATCCGCATTATACCCGGCCTGCCGAGTGGGAAGGGTACGCGATCCCCGAAGTGCTGCGATCGGGCGATCATGCGAAGATCGCGGCCTGGCGCAAGCAGCGCTCGGAAGAAGACACCCGGGCGCGCCGACCTGACCTTTGGGAACGCTACAAGCGGGACTAGGTCTTGCGGTCAGTCTTGCTCCGGACCTTGGCCGCCTTTGTACTTCAGCAGGACCCACGGTACGTGCTCGAAGTCGAACTGAAGCCGGCTTGCCTGATGCGTGAACGGCGGCATGTGATCGCCGACGATAAGTATGTGTGTCGGCGGGAAGTCGGGCCGGTTGACGACCTTGATCAGTGCATCGGCGGTATCGCTCCAGATCGAGAACAGACGGCAGACCATCGGATAGTCCGTATCCATTGTCTGGCCCAGACGGTGGCAATCCCTGGTTCCCAGCTCCTTGTTCTCGATGATCGGCAGGTGCGAGTTGAGCGTCAGCCAGTAGACGAATTGGGGGCCCTCGCTCTTGGCCAGGTCGCTCCTGATCAGGCCGGGCACGTCGCGGTCGCAGGCACCGGGAAAGACGTTGGGGCAGAACGACGCGCCGCGCTCCAGCATATCCTCGCCGAACACCATGTGCTGGAAGCCGAGGAGCGGATACCAGCGGTCCCGCTCGAAAAAGTCGGGCTGGAACGCGTGATACGAGGTTGTGCGATAGCCCCGTTTCGCAAGGATTGCAGGCAAGCATCGCGGATCAGGCGCGGTTATTTCGTCATAATTACCCCAGCGCTGGCACAGTTCGCGAAATTCGCCGCTGGTGGTCGATCCATAGAAATCGGTGTCGCCGTGGCTCACTTCATATTTGCCGGACAGTTCGGGGTGCTGCCATATCTTGTCGAACCGGGCTTTCAGCTCTACATTGTTCGGCTGCCCCATCGCCTCGACCACGACGACCATGATGTTGATCTTGCCGTCAGCAAGAGCCAAAAGGCCACTCTGCTTGGTCGCGGAGGTGAACGGCGCACCGGCCGGTGCCAGCCGCGAATAGGCGCCGATTGTGTCCTTGGAAATCGCGTAGTCGCCTGCGCTGAATGTGAAGACCACGGCCGTGGCGATAAGCAGCGATCCCGGCTGCCTGAAATCGCAGCCATGCCGCAACCGCCAGATCGCGACGCCGCAGGTCAGCACCAGAAGCACGGCCCCGACGACATATTCGATCGACGTTGCCGGATTCATGTCGAGCACAAGTCCAGCCACCGACATGATCATCTTGATGTGCATGTTGAACATGCGGGCAATGAAGGAGATCACGAGATAGGTCATCAGCGCGACGAATGCGGGCAATTGGGTCCACAACGGCAAGCGCCGCGCAATCAGGCCGACACAGCCGCACAGCAGGAAATCCTGGAACCGGGGCGGTCCGCCCATCAGTGTAATCGGCAGGAACGGCAGGTTGGGCAGCATGATCCAGCACGCCAGCCAATTGAGCAGGGCGGCAATCTCGCTGCGTTTCGCCGGGGCCGCCGGCTCGAACGGCTGGGCGATGTCGATTGCCAGAGCGTTGGACATGGAATCTCCTTGCTGCCGCTTTGCCCGATTTTGGTTAATGATGGTTTATCGGCGCGCCGACCGTCGTCCTTTCGGCAAGGCGCTCCTGATCGCGCTTGATGCTTGCATTCGCCTGCTTCCCGGCGTAATGGCCGCGCCTTCGAGCGGTACCGGAAAGTCCTTTGAACGGGCGTTTCGCCCATCCGCACGTCACCCGACCTATCTAATGGGAAGGGCGCACGATCCCCGAAGTGCTGCGATCGGGGGATCATGCGAACATCGCCGCCTTGAGCAAGCAAATGCGGTCGATGACACTCGGTTACGCAGGCCGGACCTTTGGGAGCGTCACAGGGACGTTCGGGGCCAGCCTGCCTCTGGCGCGCGGCATGAAAATAAGGACTTGGGCCAGTGAACCTGATCCAGCAGATCGAAGCCGAGGAAATCGCCAAGGCGACCACCGGAGCCGGCAAGGAAATTCCGGTATTCCGTCCGGGTGATACACTGCGTGTCGGCGTCAAGGTCGTCGAAGGCACGCGCACCCGTGTGCAGAACTACGAAGGCGTGTGCATCGCTCGCAACAATCGCGGCATGGGCTCCAACTTTACCGTGCGCAAGATGAGCTTCGGCGAGGGCGTCGAGCGCGTCTTCCCGCTCTATTCGCCGAATATTGACAGCATCACCGTGGTGCGCCGCGGCGTCGTGCGCCGCGCCAAGCTCTATTACCTGCGCGGCCGCACCGGCAAGCGCGCCCGCATCGCCGAGCGCAAGGTCACGCGGACCACTGAGTCCGGTCAGGAAGGCTGAGGCCGCCGACCGAACGCGAACCGAAGTTCTGTTCTTTGATAGGGCGCTCTGGCAGACCAGCCGGGGCGCCTTTTCGCGTTTCTGCCAGTTGAAACCTTTGCCACGTAGCTGAAAGTTGGGGCGAGCCGGGGGGCAAAAATGGTCGAAAGCGTAAATATGTGGTCGGCTGGCGATGCAGTATTTGCTTCGCCTCGCCGCACGTTGATCGGGGCGATCATCTTCGTTGGTGTCGTTTTTGCTATTGCTGCATTGGGCTATGTCCTGGCTGGCTGGAGCTTCTCCGATGCCGTCTACATGGTCACCCTGACGGTGTTCTCGGTCGGTTACGGCGAGGTACGGCCAATCGACACTTCGGTGCTGCGCGTGCTTACACTGAGCACGATGGTGCTCGGCTGCACCGGAATGATTTTTCTGACCGGCGCGCTGGTGCAATATTTCTCGGCGGTCCAGCTTCGCCGAATCCTGGGGATTGATCGGATGAAAGCAGATATCGAACGGTTGAGCGGGCATGTGATCATCTGCGGTTTCGGGCGGATCGGGGTGCAGCTTGCCAAGGAACTTCACCAGGCCCGTCGCCGGTTCGTGGTGCTCGACCGCAATGAGAACAAGGTCGCTGAGGCCCAGGCGATGGGCTACCTCGCACTTCGCGCTGATGCGACTGAAGAGTTCGGACTTGCCAGCGCGAGGATCGACCGTGCGAGCCTGCTCGCGACCGTCCTTCCCGACGATGCGGCAAATGTCTTCATCACGTTGACTGCGCGGTCGGTGAACCCGAAGATCGAAATCATCGCTCGCGGTGAGGCACCGACGACCGAAAGCAAGCTGGTCAGCGCGGGTGCCGACCATGTCGTCATGCCCACGCACATCGGTGCGGAGAGGATTGCCGAGATGATCCTGTTCCCGGCAACCGCGACGATGCTCGACGGATCGGATTCGATGCGCGACATGAAGCGGCGGCTGGCGGAGATCGGGTTGGCGCTCGAAATGGTAACCGCCTCGCCCAAGGCTGAGCTGACCGGTGGCACCGTCGGCGAAGCCGAGCGCCGATCGAGCGGTGCCTTTTTTGTGGTTCAGATCGATCGGAAATCGGGCCAGTCGATCGCTCACCCGGCAGAAGATGTTCGGATCGAAGAAGGAGACAGGATTCTCCTTGTGGTTCGATCGAGCAGGGTTTCCGCGGGTGCTTTGTTCAGCATGGATATGCCCAAGATGCGGCAGGGCCGGTCCTACGTCGGCTGAATGTTCTGCCAGAATGCCGCGTTGGCGAAATGTCGGAACGCGCGATCGCGCGCCAAGGTCAATTACCTTGTGGTTTCGGCACGTTTGACTAACGGACTGCGCAACGTCGGTGGAGTTAAACTAAATGGGTTATCGGGTGGTTGTCGTCGGCGCGACGGGCAATGTCGGTCGCGAAATGCTGGCGGTCCTTTCGGAGCGCGCGTTTCCGATTGATGAGGTCGCGGCAGTCGCCTCCGCGCGCTCGACCGGCTCGGAAGTCGAATTCGGCGATACCGGCAAGATGCTCAAGGTGAAGAACATCGACCATTTCGATTTCACCGGTTGGGACATCGCGCTGTTCGCTGCCGGGTCGGCCGTGGCAAAGCTTCATGCGCCCCGGGCTGCCTCGCAGGGCTGCGTGGTGATCGATAACTCCTCACACTTCCGCATGGACCCCGACGTGCCGCTGATCGTGCCCGAGGTCAACCCCGATGCCATTGATGGCTACAAGGCGCGCAATATCATCGCCAATCCGAACTGCTCGACGGCGCAGATGGTGGTCGCCCTGAAGCCGCTTCACGACGCCGCGACGATCAGGCGCGTGGTCGTCGCCACCTACCAGTCGGTTTCTGGCGCGGGCAAGGAAGGCATGGATGAGCTGTTCGAGCAGAGCCGCAATATTTTCGTCGGCGATCCGGCAGTGCCTCGCAAGTTCACCAAGCAGATCGCCTTCAACGTCATTCCGCACATCGACGATTTCCTCGACGACGGTTCCACCAAGGAAGAGTGGAAGATGGTGGTCGAAACCAAGAAGATCATGGGCTCGAAGATCAAGGTGAGCGCGACCTGCGTGCGCGTTCCGGTGTTTGTCGGCCATTCCGAGGCGATCAACCTCGAGTTCGAAAACGAGATTTCGGCCACCGAAGCGCAGGACCTGCTCCGCGAAGCGCCCGGGATCATGCTGATCGACAAGCGCGAGGACGGCGGATACGTCACTCCGGTCGAATGCGCGGGCGACAGCGCCACGTATGTCAGCCGCGTGCGCGAAGACCCCACGGTGGACAATGGCCTGGTGCTGTGGTGCGTCTCGGACAACCTGCGCAAGGGAGCGGCGCTCAATGCGGTGCAGATCGCCGAGCTGCTGGGACGCAGGCACCTCAAGAAGGGCTGACGCCAGCCGGCTTGCCTGCGATCAGGCCTGCGGCTTGGGAACGTGCAGCAACAGCAGGAGGGGCACCATCAGCAGCGTGGCCCACGACATCAAATAGAAGTCGTCCACATAGGCGACCATCGCCGCCTGTCGTGTGACTTCCGCGTTGACCATGGTCATCGCGGCGTCGCCCAGCTGCTGAAATCGGTCCATCGAACTGAAATCGATAATTGCACCCCCCGACTCGCCCGTCACGTTGGAGGCAATGTCGGCGTGGCTGATTTGCATGTTTCGGGCGAGCGCTACGATTACGATGGAAATGCCTATCGAGCCGCCGACACCTCGGCAAAGATTCATGATGCTCGACGCCTCGGTGCGGTGGATCGGGGGCAGAGTGGAGAAAGCCAGGATGTTGATTGGTATGAAAACCAGGCCGAAACCCATGCCCTGCACGAATGCCGTGACCACGATTCTGGTGGAGTCGACGTCAAGCGGCCATTGAGCCATTGAGCGCATGGTCAGGGCCGTGATTATCATGCCCGCGCCCATTGTCAGTCGCAGATCGACACCGCGACGAGTCAGCACTCCGCCGATTATCGTACTTAGGATTGATCCGAATCCTCGCGGCATCAGCGCAAGACCCGTACCCATTACCGTATAACCGAAAAGGTTTTGCATCATGGGCGGGATGAGAGCCAGCGTCGAGAACAGGATGCCTCCGAGCACGACCATGAAGCTCGTCGCCAGGGCGAAATTGCGATCCTTGAAAAGCCCGAAGTTCAGCAAAGGCGTGGGCGAACTATGGAAATGGACCGCAGCGATCCATCCGCCACATAAGAGCATGATTGAATAGGTCCACACCTCGCCAGAATCGAACCAGTCAACATGGTTACCGCGGTCGAGCAAGAGCTGCGTTCCGGCAAGTGCAATCGAAAGCCAGATGAATCCGAACATATCGAAGCGGCGGCGAATTGTTTCCCGTTCGGGTAACTGCGTGAACAGGATAACAAGCGCGATAAGACCCACCGGCAGATTGATGTAGAATACGAATCGCCAGTTCCAGTTCTCTGTCAGCCAGCCGCCTACGAATGGTCCGATGACTGGTCCGAGCATGATGCCGGTGCTCCAGATCGACATCACCGAGGCGTGGCGGCTCGGGCGGGTGGTATCGAGCATGAAACTCTGGCTCAGCGGCGCCATGAAGGCCCCGAAGACTCCCTGCAGGATGCGGAAGAACACCATTTGCTCAAGGTTCTGCGCCAGTCCGCACAGTACGGATGCTAGGATGAAAGTCGCGATTGAAATCATGAACAGGCGGCGACCGCCAATCGCATCGGCCAGCCATCCGGTCAGAGGCGTCGCGATGGCTGATGCGATCATATAGCTCGTCAGCACCCATGTCACCGATTCGGGCGTGGCGCTGAGCGCGGACTGCATGTGCGGGATCGCCACGTTGGCAATGGTAGTGTCCAGCACCTGAAGCAGGGATGCCAGCATCACCCCGAAAATCACTAGCGAGTGGTTTTCGACAGGAAGGCTGGGCACGTCTTGAGACTGACCGCCGATCATTCGGCCTTGCGCGGCATTGTCGGGTGCGTCGCTCACTCTGGTTTGCTCGGCCGGATGAACAACATAAGCGGCATCGAAAGCAGGGTGAGCCAGAACATCAGGTAGTAATCGTCGATATAGGCGACCATCGACGCCTGCCGCGTGACTTCTGCATTTATCATGGCGATTCCGGCCTCGCCGTAAGCCTGAAACCGGTCAACCGAGCTGAAATCGATTATTCCCCCGCCCGAGTCTGCCGTGACGTGCGCGGCCAAGTCCGAGTGGCTTACCTGCATGTTGTAGGCGAGCGTCACCGTGGCCATCGATACGCCGAACGAGGAGCCCAGCGAGCGGGTGAGGTTCATCAAGCTGGAGGCATCGGTTCTCTGGCTCGGCTTCAGGCTCGAGAAAGCCAGGATGTTGATCGGTATGAAGACGATCCCGGTGCCCAGACCTTGCAGAAACCCTGCGATGAGTATGTTCCACATGTCTACTTCGAGCGACCAATGCGCCATGTCCCACAGCGACCAGGCGGTGACGACGAGTCCCATCGTCATGATGACGCGGATATCCACGCCCTTCTTCATTAGCCAACCGCCAAGCTGCGTGCTGATGATCGTGCCGACACCGCGCGGCATCAACGCCATGCCGGTTCCGATCACCGAATAGCCCTGCAGATGCTGGAGCATCGGCGGGACCAGCGCCATGGTCGAGAACACGACCATGCTCAGCGACACCATGACCAAAAACCCGATAAGGTAGTTCCTGTCCCTGAACAGCGACATGTCCAGAAGCGGATTATTGGCCGTCTTGAAATGGACAGCAGTTATCCAGAAACCTGATATCGCCAAGCCCGCGTAGATCCAGATCTCCTTTGCTTCAAACCAGTCGGCACGGTTGCCCCGATCGAGCAGTAGCTGGAGCGACGCCAACCCGATCGCCAGCCAGGCGAAGCCGAACAGGTCGAAGCGCCGGCTGGTCTTGGGCCGGTTGGGCAGATAGGTAATCAACAGGAACAGCGAAATCAGGCCAATTGGCAGGTTGATGTAGAAGACGAACCGCCAGTTCCAGCTTTCGGTCAGCCAGCCGCCGAGTACCGGCCCCATGATCGGCCCGACCATGACAGTCGCGCTCCAGATCGACATCACGTGCGAATGCCGACTTGGCCGCGTGGTATCGAGCATAAAGCTCTGGCTGAGTGGCGGCAGGAAAGCGCCGGCGACGCCTTGGAAAACTCGGAAAATGACGATCTGCTCGATATTTCGAGCCGCACCGCACAGCATCGAGGCAACGATGAACACGGTAACACCAGCAATAAACAGCTGCCGCGCGCCCACTCGCTCCGCGAGCCAGCCGGTGACAGGCGTCGCCACGGCAGAAGCGATCATGTAGCTGGTCAGCACCCAGGTGATCGAATCGGTTGTCGCCCCCAGCGAAGACTGGACATGGGGTAGGGCGACATTGGCGATGGTCGTGTCGAGGACCTGCATTACCGAAGCGAGCATCAGGCCAAGAATGGTAAGCGCGTAATTATCGGTCTGGATCGCCGGCTCGTCTCCCAACTGGCCGGCAGGAGAGGCGTCGTGCGAGGGAAGCCTTCTGCCTTCGCTGGCAGAGGTACTTGCCATTTCCTAATGTTTCCGGCCGTCGGTATAAACCGTTACGTGCGTCGAAAGCCCGGCGATCAACTGGCGCGGGCTTTTCTCGTCAATGGTGATGCGCACCGGCACGCGTTGGGTCACCTTCACCCAGTTGCCCGTCGCGTTCTGGGCGGGAATGACCGAGAATTCCGAGCCCGTTCCTGCGCCGAGAAAGGCGATATGGCCCTTGAGTTCCAGGTCAGGGTAGGCGTCGAACGTAATTTTGGCAGGCTGACCGATTTTCATGTCGGCAAGGTCGGTTTCCTTGAAGTTCGCTTCGACGTAGCTGCGCCGGTTGCCGACGATGGTGAGCACCGGAAGCCCCGTGATCACCTGCTGACCCGGCTGCAACCGTTCCGCCTGAGCCACACGTCCGGCGAGCGGCGCACGCACGGTTGTGCGTGAAAGATTGAGTAGCGCTGCTTCGCGTTGCGCCATGGCGGCGGCGACCTGCGGGTTTTGACCGGGGACCGCTTCGCCTGTCGCCAGCTTCGCGCGGGCTTCCTGCTGGCTGGCCTGCGCCTGCCGCAGTTCCTCGCGCGCCTGGCTCACGGAGTGCTCGGCTGCTTCGTAATCCGCCTTGGTTGTGAAACCGCGCTGCCAGAGGGACTGCTGGCGCGCCAGCCTAGCTTGGGCAAAGGCGATGTCTTCCTGCGCGGCGGAAATATCGACGCCTGAATAGTCGGACGAGTTGGACAGTGCAGTGATGTTGGCCTGCGCCGAGGCGATTGCGGCATTGGCCTGCGCCACCTGCAATTCGATCGGGCGCGGATCGATGCGGAAAAGCACCTGCCCCTCAGCCACGTCCTGGCCGGATTTGACCATAACCTCCGCAATTGGACCGCTGACTTCGGCACCGACTGCGACCTTTTCCTGCCGGAGGTAGGCGTTGTCGGTAGAGACCTTGCCTTGCAGGCTGTACCAGTAATAGCCGCCGCCGAGCAGCACCAGCAGCGGCAGTCCGAACATGATGATCCGCCCGCGCAGGCGCTTGGCGCGCGGCGCGCGAATTTGCCCGGCATCGGCGGTTTCAGTCTCGAAGGCAGGGTCGGCGTCAGCCATGTCCTGCCGGTCCTGCCGTGTCGGGGAGAGTCGAAGTCATCGTCCGGCCATAGTAAGGTTGCTTAGCAACGGCAACAGCAACTGCGATCAGTCCCCGATCAGGCTCAAGTTGCGCGGACCGGACCGGATGCTATCACTGCGCAATGGTCGAACAATTTGAGGTTACCGACGGCGTGCGTATCGCCGTACACCGCGCGGGTACGGGAAGGCCCGTGCTATTGCTTCACGGCCTGTTTTCAAGCGCCCAGGTCAACTGGATCAAGTTTGGCCACGCTGCACGGCTAGCTGATGCGGGCTTCGAGGCGATCATGCCGGACCTTCGCGCGCACGGAGGCAGCGAGGTTCCGCAAGGCCCCGATGCCTATCCGCCCGACGTGCTCGTCTCGGATGTGCTGGCTTTGCGCGATTCGTTGAGGCTCGAGCCGGGCGGGTTCGATCTGGCCGGATTCTCGCTCGGTGCGCGCACCGCGGTCCAGGCCGTGCTTGCCGGGCTAGCCCCGCGCCGGCTCGTGCTAGGTGGTATTGGCCTCGAGGGGCTGGGCGAATGGCAGCGCCGCAGCGCCTTCTTCATCGATGCGATCGACCGGTTCGACGAGATTCGCTCAGCTGATGATCCCGCCTACATGGCCAAGAGCTTCATGCGCACAATGAAGATCGACCGCGCAGCGGCGCGCCTGCTGCTGCTTTCGGTACAGGACGTGCCCCTCGGCGAACTTGAGCGCATCACCATGCCGACGCTGGTGGTCTGCGGGGCCGATGATCATGACAACGGCTCTGCGCCAGCGCTTGCTGCCGCCTTGCCCAATGCCCGTTATGCCGAAATTCCCGGAACTCACATGTCCTCGGTGACGCAGGCCGAATTCGGCGAAGCGATTGCGCAGTTTCTGGGGGGTTGATTTCGCCACAATCCTGCGCCAGCACAGGCAATCACAAATTCCCTAAAAAGGGTCGCAAAAAATGAAAACGAACACAATTCGGGCCATCGCCTCGTCGATGGCTCTCTCGCTCGCATTGGCCGCTCAACCCGCGCTGGCGCAGGCGCAGCCAAGCGCCGCCGACGCCAAGGCCTTCATGGAAAAGGCCGAAGCCGAGCTGCTCGATCTCGCGATCAAGGCGGGAAGGGCCGACTGGGTCTATCTGAACTTCATCACCGAAGACACCGAGAAGATGACTGCCGATGCAAGCGCTCGGTACACCGAAAAGGCGGTCGCCGTCGCTGTCGACGCCGCGCGCTATGCCACGGCGCCCGGGCTCGACTATGACACTTCGCGCAAGCTCAGCCTGGCGCGCAGCGGCCTGAGCACGCCCGCGCCGGTTGCTCCCGGCGGCGCCGATGCCGTGGCCGAGCTTCAGGCCCGGATGCAGGGCATCTACGGCAAGGGGCAGGGCACCCTCGACGGCAAGCCGATCAGCGGCAACGACATCGAGAATGCCATGCTCACCGAGCGCGATCCGGCGAAGCTCAAGGAAATGTGGGTGAGCTGGCACGACAATGTCGGCACGCCGCTCAAGGATGACTACATCAAGTTCGTCGAACTGATGAATCAGGGCGCGCGCGATCTGGGCTATGCCGATACCGGCGCGCTGTGGCGCTCCAACTATGACATGACGCCCGAGCAATTCGCCGCGATGACCGAACGACTGTGGCAGGAGGTCAAACCGCTATACGAGCAGCTCCATTGCTACACGCGTACCAAGCTCAACGAGAAATACGGCGACGAGGTTCAGGCCGCGACCGGGCCAATCCGCGCCGACCTTCTGGGCAACATGTGGGCGCAGCAATGGTCGACCATCTATGACGTGATTGCACCTGCTGGCTCGGGCGACCTCGGGTACGATCTCACCGGCCTTCTGGTGAAGAACAACTACGATGCAACCAAGATGGCGAAGGCTGGCGAGAATTTCTTCTCGTCGCTGGGCTTTGCGCCGCTTCCTGACACGTTCTGGAAGCGTTCGCTGTTCGTCAAGCCGGCGGACCGCGAAGTTGTGTGCCACGCCTCTGCAACGGACATCGATTTCAAGGACGATCTGCGCGTCAAGATGTGCACCAAGATCAATTCCACCGATTTCCAGACATGGCATCACGAGCTTGGGCACAACTATTACCAGCGCGCCTACAACGGGCTGGATTTCTCTTATCAGACCGGTGCGCACGACGGATTCCACGAAGCGATCGGCGATTTCATCGCGCTTTCGATCACGCCGGAATATCTGGTCCAGATCGGCCTTCTGAAGCGTTCGGAAGTGCCCAGCGCGGACAAGGACATCGGCTTGCTGCTCGACCAGTCGCTCGACAAGGTGGCGTTCCTGCCCTTCGGCCTGTTGATCGATCGCTGGCGGTGGGGCGTGTTCGACGGCTCGATCCAGCCCGACCAGTACACCAGCGAATGGGTGCGCCTGAAGCGCGAGTATCAGGGCATTGTCCCGCCGGCGGAGCGTACCAGCGCCAATTTCGATCCGGGCGCCAAGTATCACATCCCTGCAAATGTGCCCTACACGCGCTATTTCCTCAGTTTTATCCTGCAGTTCCAGCTCTATGACGCGGCTTGCAAGATGTCGGGCTGGAAGGGTCCGCTGCACCGCTGCAGCTTCTACGGCAACAAGAAGGTCGGCGCGAAGCTGAACCAGATGCTGGCGATGGGCGCATCGAAGCCCTGGCCCGACGCCCTGGAGGCCTTCACCGGCACCCGCGAAATGAGCGGAAAGTCGCTGCGCAAGTATTTCGCGCCGCTCGACGCATGGTTGAAGAAGCAGAACGTGGGCAAGCGCTGCGGTTGGTGAGTCAGGCCAGCGTAGCGTCGATCAGGTCAGCGGCCTTTTCGGCGATGGCGATCGTCGGTCCATTGGTGTTGCCTGAAGTAATGCGCGGCATGATCGAGGCGTCCGCCACGTAAAGTCCGCGCAGGCCGTGGACTCTCAGCGATGGATCGACGACCGCGCCGGAATCGCTGCCCATGCGGCAGGTTCCGACTGGGTGATATCCAGTGCCCGTCGCGGCTCGCAGCATGGTCTTGAGCTCATCACCGCGAGCCTGCTCGAATTCGGGATCGATGCTTTCCTGAAGCATCGGGGCAAGCGCGGGCCGTCCAAGAATATGCCGCAACTTGTCGAGCCCGGTAACGAGCAGATCGAGGTCTTCCACGCTCAGCAGGCGGTGGTCGATCAGTGGCCGCGAATGCGGGTCGGCATCGCGCAGTCTGATCTCGCCCCGGCTTGACGGCTTGGCGACGTTGAGCGCGAAAGTGACGCCGTGGCGCTTGTGCGGCGTGCCGGGATAGACGCCTTCGCCAAAGCTTATCGGCAGGAAGCTGTAGATAAGGTCGGGGCTTGGCACGTCCGGCCGGGATTTCGCCCAAGCCATCGCGTGAACCGAGATCGAGGTCAGCGGCCCGCGCCGGTTGAACAGGTAATTGGCAAAGTGCCCCGCGAGGCGGATTGGCCTGATCGCGCTGTTATAGGTCTGCGCCGAAACGTAGCGGCGTAAGCCCGAACCGTTGTGCTCCTGCAGGTTGCTACCGACGCCGGGCAGGTCGGCGAGGACCGGTATCCCCAGCGATGAAAGGTGCTCCGCAGGGCCGATGCCCGAGCGCATCAGGATCGTGGGTGACATCAGCGTCCCTGCGCTGAGCACGATATGCGGCGCGAGCAGCTCGGTGGTTTCGCCGCCCCGGCGGATCACGACGCCAACCGCCGAGCCGTCTTCCATCAGCACCCGCTCGACCGCTGAGTCGCTCATCACTTTGAGATTGGGCCGGTCCATTGCCGGTTCAAGATAGGACCGCGCCGTCGACCAGCGCTCCCCATCGGCGATCGTGCCAATGGTGTGGAATGCGCCTTCCGGATCGCCATCGCAGTAACTGGGCTTTCGCGGCAGGCCCGCCTGCCAGCACGCCTCCACAAATGCCTGCGTTACCGGCAATGGCTCGGGAAATTGCGACAGGCGTTGCGGGCCATTCGTCCCGAGCACGTCAAGCCCGCCGGGCTGCTCACCAACGAAGTGTTCCGCGCGCCGAAAATAGGGTTCGATCTCGTCGAAAGACCAGCCAGGGCAGCCATTGGCGGCCCAGTCGTCGTAATCGTATCGGGCGCCGCGCGTGTAGACGAGGCCGTTGATGGCGCTGCCGCCACCAAGCAAACGCCCGGCGGGCCAGGTGAAACTGCGCCCTGCCGCGCTTGGGTCGGGCTCGGTGCCATACATCCAGTCGGCACGGGGATTGTTGAGCAGTTTGTAACTGCCTGCCGGCATCCTGGCGAACATGCCGCCGCCGCTATGCCCGGCATCGATGAGGACAACCCGCCTGCCGGGCTTCTCGGACAGCCGCGCCGCAAGGACGCAACCCGCCGATCCGCCGCCGACAATAATGACGTCGCTTTGCATGCGCTCTCCCTGCCGGCCGTCCTCCAAGCGTCAGAGCACGACGCCGGCCTCTCTCAATTGCTGCCGCTCGGCACTGTCGATGCCGAATTCGCCGAGCACTTCATCGGTATGCTCGCCGTATTTCGGGCCGCGCCTGAGCGTGCCAACCGGCCTTTCGTCGAACTGGAGCGGGGTCACGGCCATCATGTAGTCCGGCGAAGATGGATCGCCGACCGGCGCGACGAAGCCGTTGACCAGAGCCTGTGGGTCTTCGGATATTTCCTGCGGGCTGAAGGCAGGCGCCCAGACGCCCTGCATCGGTTCCAGCTTGGCCGCCCATTCCGACATGGTGTGGCGCGCGAAGGTCTCGTCCAGCTCGGCGATCAGCGCCGAACGGTTGATGTAGCGCGCCTTTTGATCGGTGAAGCGCGGATCGCCTGCGAGGTCGTCGCGGTCGATGTGCGCGCAGAAATCGGGCCACCATTTGGGCATCAGCAGGCACAGGTTGATCCAGCGATCGTCCTTGGTGCGATAGGTCATGACCAGTGCGTCGAAGTTTTCCGAGCGCGGTGTTTCGGTCGGCACGCGGGCATTGCCGAGGCTTGCCATCGCGACATGCTGCGAGGAGAGGTAAGCGCCTACAGAATAGAGCGAGTTGTCGACAATCGTGCCCTTGCCGGTGCGCTCGCGCTTGAACAGCGCGGCCGAGATCGCGCCCGCCATGGTGAGGCCGCCGATCAGGTCGCCGTAGCTCGTGCCGGGGCCGGGCGGCTCCTTGCCGGGCTTGCTCTGCAGGTAGGCAAGGCCGCCGCGGTACCAAGTCGTCGCGCCGTCGAAACCGCCTTGCGGCGCGAGCGGGCCGAGCAGGCCGTTGCCGGTGCCGCGCGCGTAAATCAGCTTGGGATTATGCGCGAACAGCTCTTCGGGTTCGATCCCCATTTGCACCCGCGCGTTCTTGCGCAGATTGGTGATGAACACGTCGGCCTTGGCGATCAGCTTGTAGAGCACCTCGCGGCCCGCCTGCTGCAAAAGGTCTAGGGTGATCGCGCGCTTGCCCCGATTGCCCGCCTCGAAGTAGGGATTGAAGCCGCCGGCTTCGAGGTTAGGGATATTGAGCGATCTCATCGGATCGCCGCCGCCGGTGGTGCGCTCGATCTTGATCACGTTCGCGCCCCAATCGGCCAGCGCCATGCCTGCGGCGGGCATGAAGGTATGCTCGGAAACCTCGACGACGAGCACGCCCTGCATCACATCGTACATGAAAGCTCTCTCCCGTATTTTGATTGCGCAAAGTCTGGCGTGACAATGGCCGAGGTGCAAGCGCCGGGGCGTTATTCAGCGAAGAAGGACAATGCGCCCGCTGGTCTGCCGCGCTTCCATTTCTTCAAGCGCCGCCGGGAGTTCCTCGAAAGGCACCGTTGCGCCGACGATCGGGCGGATCTTCCTCGCGGCGAGCAGCGACAGCAGGCTTTGCTGGACGCTTTGCGCAATGTCGGTGGTTGGCGGATTGAAGCGCGGCACCGGCATCCCGCTGGCCCCGGCGATCTTCCCGGATATTTCGGGCGGCGTGTAGGCGAGGATCACGCCGAGCATGTCGAAATTGCCGAAGCAAAGCATGCGGCCCGTCACCAAGGGCACTTCCTCGGCTTCTATGCCGCTGGCAAAGCCGATGGTGAGATGACGCCCGCCGCGCGCCAGGCAGCGCAGCGATTGCAGCATGACATCGCCGCCGACTCCGTCGAAGCACACATCGACGCCCTTGCCTTGGGTAATTTCGAGTGCGGCCTCGGCGAAATCTGCGGCGCGGTAGTTGATAAGATGCTGCGCGCCAAGATTGCGTACAAGTTGCGCCTTCGCGTCGCTGCCGACGGTGGCGATCACCTCTGCTCCGGCTGCCACGGCGAGCTGCACGGCTGCCGATCCGACCCCGCCAGCGGCAGCATGGACCAGCACCGTTTCGCCTGCTTGCAGGCGGCCGCGCTCGAACAGGCCGAGGTGCGCAAGGTGAAACGGGTAGAAGAAAGCAGCCGCCTCGACGTCGCTCAGACCGGGAGGAATGTCGAAGGTCATGGCAGAAGAGGCCAGCACGAGATCGGCATGAGCGCCGACCGCGCCGAAACCGCTCGTGGTCACCTGACGGCCAAGCCACGCTTCCTCGCCGGGTCCTGCGGCCACCACTTCGCCGACACATTCCATCCCGAGCGTATAGGGCAGGGGCGGATCGATGGTCAGGTACCGGCCGTGGCAGCCATCGACCTCGTTATAGTTAAGCACGCTGGCGCGCGCCTTGACGAGGATCTGTCCGGGGCCGGGCTTGGCCGGCTCGACATCGCACAGTTCGAGCGCCTCGCTCGGACGGCCGTGGCGGACGACTTGCCAGGCCCTCATGATCCTGCGGCGTCCTTGCTCATTGGCGCTCCCTCCTGCTGTGTGCCGCAGGTTAAGCGCGTGGCCGGTGCTGGCAAGACGCAAACAGGGTAGCTGAAACGAAAAAGGGGTTGCCTAAGCAACCCCTGATCCGTTGTTTCACGATGTTGGCTGGCCTCAGGCGCTATCGTCGCCGTCGGCACCCTCGTCGGCATCGGTGAGCCGGTCGGCCGGAATTTCACCAGGCTCGAGGGTCGGATCGATCGCTTCGATGAAGCCGGTCGGTGCGGTCTCTTCCTCGAACATCGCCTTGATCACGTCGATGCCCTGCGCCTGCTGGTTCGCCTCATCGGGCGAGCGGGCGACGTTGGCCTTGACCTTGACCTGCACTTCGGGGTGCAGCGAGATGGTGACGTCGAACATGCCGATGGTCTTGATCGGCGCGCCCATGATGACCTGGCGCTTGTCGACTTCGTGGCCTTGTTCGGCCAGGCCGGCGACGATGTCGCGCACGTTGACCGAGCCATAAAGCTGGCCCGAGTTCGACGAGGCGCGGATCAGCACGATCTCGGTTCCGTCGATCTTATCGCCAAAGCTGGCTGCCTCGACGCGGCGATCGGCGTTTTCCTGCACAAGCCGCTCGCGGTTGGCATCGAAGACCTTCTTGTTCGCCGCGTTGGCGCGCAGCGCCTTGCGGTTGGGAAGCAGGTAATTGCGGGCGTAACCGTCCTTGACCGAGACGATGTCGCCGATGCCGCCGAGCTTTTCGACGCGCTCTAGAAGAATGATATCCATTGTGCGCGCTCCTTACTTCACGATGTAGGGCAGCAGGCCCAGGTGGCGGGCGCGCTTGATGGCCTGCGAAAGCTCACGCTGCTTCTTTGCGGAAACTGCGGTGATGCGGCTCGGGACGATCTTGCCCCGCTCGGACATGAAGCCCTGCAGCAGACGAACGTCCTTGTAATCGATCTTCGGCGCGTTCTTCGCGGAGAACGGGCAGGTCTTGCGGCGGCGGAAAAAAGCGCGGGCCATCAGTCCATCTCCCTTTCACGGCGACCGCGGCGTTCGCGGTCCTGTTTGCGCATCTGCTCCGAGGGGCCTTCCTCAAGCTCGTCGACCCGGATGGTCAGGAAGCGAACGACGTCTTCGTTGATCGCGGTCTGACGCTCAAGCTCGGCGACCACGCCAGCAGGCGCGTCGATGTTGAGCAGGACGTAGTGCGCCTTGCGGTTGCGCTTGATCTTGTAGGCGATGTTCTTGAGCCCCCAGGTCTCGGTCTTGGTGACCTTGCCTGCGTTGGCCTCGACAATCTGGGTGGCGTTGGCGGCCAGCGCATCAACTTGCGCCTGGCTCAGATCCTGGCGTGCCAGGAACACGTGCTCATAAAGCGGCACGAAGCAATCCTTTCATTTCCATACCGATCGCTGGCTGATCCGCCCGGATAGCGGGGCCCCTCCGGCTTTCTTTTTCCGGCGCTCTCGCATCCGGAGCGCGGCCATTAGCGCAATTCGTCGCAATTGCAAGGCTGTTCAGGCGCGCCCTCATGTCGCACATAGGGCTGCCGAGGGGCTAACGCGAAAGGGAATGATCCATGCCATCCGGTCTCGTTGCACTTCTCGACGATATTTCGGTGATTGCGCGCGCCGCTGCTGCTTCTATCGATGACGTCGGCGTTGCCGCAGCTAAGGCCGGTTCCAAGGCGGCGGGCGTGGTGATCGACGATGCCGCCGTCACACCGTCCTACGTCACCGGTCTCTCGCCCGCGCGCGAATTACCGATCATCGGAAAGATTGCGCTGGGCTCGCTCGGCAACAAGCTCCTGATCCTGCTGCCCGGCGCTTTGATCCTCAGCGAATTTCTGCCGTCCGCCATCATCTGGCTGCTGATGCTGGGCGGCGCGTTCCTGTGTTACGAAGGCGCGGAAAAGGTGCTGGAGAAACTCGGCGCGGAAAAGCACGGCGAAACGCTGGAGGACGTGATTGAGGATCCGGTCGCGTTCGAGAAGGAGCGCGTGTCGGGCGCGATCCGCACCGATCTCATCCTCTCGGCCGAGATCATGGCGATCACGCTCAATTCGGTGGCGGCCGAGACCCTGCTGACCCGTGCCGGCGTGCTGGCGCTGGTGGGTATTGCGATCACGATCCTGGTCTACGGCGCGGTCGCGCTGATCGTGAAGATGGACGATGTCGGCCTGCACCTGGCCGAACGGACGAGCGCGGCGGCGCGGGCGACGGGCCGAATGCTGCTGCGAGCGATGCCGGTGCTGCTCACGGTTCTGTCGGTCGTGGGCACCGTCGCGATGTTGTGGGTGGGCGGCGGGATCGTGCTCCACGGCTTGCACGAGGTTGGCCTTCACGGCCCTTCGGACCTTGCCGACGGGGCACAACAGGTGATCGAGCAAACGACAGGCGCGCTGGGCGGCGTGCTGGGCTGGTTCAGCTACGCGGGAATGTCAGCTTTATTCGGCCTGATCTTGGGCGCCGTGATCGCCGTGGTGCTGCACAAGGTGCTGAAGCTGGGCGCGCACTGACAATCGCGTCGCGGTTATTCCCGCTCTTGCGGAGGCTTTCGCGTGGAGCGGCCTGCAAGCCACGTTGGCAGCAGCACCGCGCCCACCATGCCACCGATCAGGGCGCAAATTGGGCCGATAAAGAGGCCGAGCACCATCGCGCCGCCGCCATCCTGATCGTGGACGTCCATGATGTCCCAAACGACCGTGGTCCCGACGACGACAATCAGATAAGTCGCGATCGTCGCCAGGACGAAACCCAGCAGCCCGAAGCCAAGCGTGCGCAGCATGCGAATTCTCCCCTGTCCGCGGTCAGGCGGGAAAGCTGCCATGCCCTGCGCGACAAGTCACGCTCTTGGTATTACTTGCCCGCGCCCTGCTGGACCGTATGTGCGGCTTCATGCGCGGGAGCAGCCTCGGTCGGCGCGCTGATACGCTGCGCGCTGGTGCCCTTGGTCTTGATTGCAAGCGCCTGTTTGGCCGGACGTGCTTCGATCGTCTGCCAGCTTGTCGCAGGATCGGTGCCGCCGCCGACCATCGCGCCGGGGCAGAGCAGACCGCCGATCTCGCCCGCACCGGTCGAGGTGCCGTTGAAGGTAAAGGCGCTGCCATCAGGCTCGCAGATGATGACGTAAAGCGTGCCCTGGACGTGGACGACCTTGTGCGCGAGCGCGGGACTGGTGAAACCTAGCGCGAGGGCGGGAACGGCAAACAGCCACTTGGAGATCGATATGCTTTTCATGACAATCCTCCATCAAACGCTGAGGGCTTTGGTCTGATTGTCTTGCCCCCGGTCTGTGCACTTTTGTTCAATTGGCGTGACGCAATTCTGAACGCCAGAGTTGTGCACGGTTCATCTTGTCGTGCCGCTGGTCAGGCCTGTCGACCAGGGCTTGTCCCGATCAGCAGAGCTCGACCTTCACTTCTTCGACAACGCGCACCAACGTGCGCGAAAGGTCCATCAGCCGCGCGCTGCTTGCCTCACGCTCGGGCGTGTTGAATGCAGGCGAGGCCATGTCGCGCTGCATGGTCGCCAGGTCGGGCCAGCCGAGTTCGACGATACCGTCGCATTCGATGCCGCCGCCGTGCGGAGAGGCTCCCACGCCTGGAACGGGAAAGCTGCCGCAGTAGTGGACGAGGCCCGGCAGCAGCCGTTTGACCAGCGGGGCGTGGACTTGTTCCCAGTAGGCGCGGAATTCTTCCGGGCTGAGCGCGGGGTTGCGGAACAGCAGTGATACGGATTTGATCATCGGACTTCCCTCTCCAGTTGATCGAGGATCGAGCGAGCGAACGCGGTCAGCGTATCGTCGCGCGCGCCCATCACCACCACGCGGTCGCCGGGGCGGGTCACCTGCGCGATATGCGCGCCGCAGTGCTCGCGTTCCGGGATATGAATCGCCTGTCCGCCCGCGTCGGCTATCATCTTGACGATCCGCTCGCTGCCTTGCGAGCGGTCGACCGTGCCGCCGAAATAAACGGGATCGCACAGAATTGTGATGTCGTCGGCCCCGAGTCCGCGGGCAAAAGTCTCGGCCAGTTCGCGGCCCATCTGACGCAGCGGGCCGTATCCATGAGGTTGGAAAAAGGCGATCACGCGGCCCGGATGCGCTTTCAGCGTGCGCAGGGTCGCAGCGCATTTCTCCGGGTTATGGCCGAAATCGTCGATCACGGTTACGCCCGAGCTGCTCGTGCCGATGATGTCGAATCGGCGGGCCAGGCCCCGGTAGCCAGCCAGCGCCGCGACTGCCTCGGCCACGGAAACGCCCGCAGCCGCCGCGCCCGAAATAGCGGCAAGCGCGTTCGAGAGGTTATGCCGCCCCGGCACTGCGAGGCTCAGGGCATGTTCGCTGCCGTCGCGGCGGTCGATCACCGTTGCGGACTGGCGCGTCGGCTCGTCGCGGACTGAGCCGGCGACAACGCCGATCTGTGCTGCGCCTTGCGCGATCCCGAAAGTGATCGCCTCTCGAGCACGCGGCAGCAGCGCCAGTGCTTCGCCGTCGTCGGCATTGATTGCGGCAACCGCGCTGCGTTCGAGAAAGTCGCCGAACAGGTCGCGCAATTCCTCCATCGATTTGTGGTCAAGGCTGACATTGAGCAGCACGCCCACCGCCGGGCGGTAAAGCTCGATCGAGCCGTCGCTTTCGTCGACTTCGCTGAGATAAAGGCTGGGCGAGCCAACCACCGCGCTCGCCAGCGGGCGTTCGGGCGTGACGAAATTCTTCATCACTGCGCCGTTCATGATCGTCGGCTCGCGGCCGGTCGCTTCGAGAATCCAGCCCATCATGCCGGTAACGGTGGACTTGCCGCTGGTGCCAGCCACCGCAAGCCCCGTGCCGGAGGTGTTGAACAGCAGGGCGTTGAGTTCCGCGCGGGACATGCGCAGGCAGCCAAGCTGCTTCGCGCGGCCTATTTCGGGGACGGTATCCTCCACCGCTGCCGAGGCGACGAGCACCTGATCCTTGGAGACCACACCGCTGCCGTCTTGCGGGAACAGCGCGAAGCCCTGAGCTTCGAGAGCCGCGAATTTCTCGGGCGTGCGGCCTTGGTCGCGGCTGCGGTCCGATCCGGCGACAGTTGCCCCGCGTCCGGCAAGGATCTGCGCGAGCGGCAGCATGCCCGAGCCGCCAATGCCGCAAAAGAAGAACGGGCGGGCGAGAAGCTCGGCGGCGGAAGGCGTATCGGTCATGCGCCTTGGCCTATTCGGCCTCTCGCCACGACGCAACAAGGCGGTTACATCACGGGTCATGATCCGTGTTGCCGTCTGCGCCCCGTCCACGCCGCTAAAGGCCGAATCCATCGCCCGCGTCGGCGATCTCGCACTCGCCGAGTTTCCCGGCGTCGAACTGCATTTCCACCCGCAATGCGAGGCGAGCGAGGGTCACTTCGCCGGATCGGACGAACTGCGGCTTTCCGCCCTGCTCGAATGTGCCAACGATCCCCTGTTCGATGCCGTGTGGTTCGCGCGCGGCGGGTACGGTGCCGGGCGCATTGCCGAAGCTGCGCTTGCGGCAATGAACCATGCCGCGACGCAGAAGGCGTATCTGGGCTATTCGGACGCCGGATACCTTCTGGCGGGCCTTTACCGCGCCGGGATTGGCAGACCGGTCCACGCGCCGATGCCGATGGACATGGCGCGTGACGGCGGAGAGGCAGCAGTGCGCCGCGCGTTGGCATTCCTTTCGGGGGACATGTCCGGCCTCGAAGCTTCGCTCGATCACCGGCCCACCGTCGCCTTCAATTTGACGACGCTGGCCATGGTCTGCGGCACCCCGCTGATGCCGGGCTTGGCTGGCCATGTCGTCATGCTCGAGGAAGTGAGCGAGCATCTCTATGCGGTAGACCGGCTATGCTTCCACGTTTCGGCGCATCTTGGCGGCATTGTCGGGATACGCCTCGGACGGGTCAGCGACGTGCCCGAAAACGACCGCGAATTCGGTTCAGACGCAGAGCAGATAGCGCGCTACTGGTGCGAGCGGCACGCGATCCCGTATCTGGGAAGTGCCGACATCGGGCACGATGCGGCCAACAGGATTGTGCCCTTCGGGGTTGTGAGAAGCGTCATGGGGCAATAGGCCCCGCGCCACATTGAATATGGGGGAGAGAACAATGCGGGCATTCGTGTTTCCGGGGCAGGGCAGCCAGAAACAGGGCATGGGCGCAGACCTTGCCGATGCAAGCGCCGCCGCGCGCGAGGTGTTCGAGGAAGTCGACGACGCGCTCGACCAGAAGCTGTCGAAACTGATGCGCGACGGGCCCGAAGACGAGCTGACCCTGACCGAAAACGCCCAGCCAGCAATCATGGCCAACTCCATCGCGGTGCTGCGGGTGCTGGAGCGTGAAGGCGGAATCGTGCTGGCAGACAAGTGCGAATTTGTCGCCGGGCACAGCTTGGGTGAATATACCGCGCTGTGTGCTGCGGGCAGCTTTTCGCTCGCCGACACGGCGCGCCTCCTCAAGACCCGCGGGAAGGCGATGCAGGCCGCAGTGCCGGTAGGGCAGGGGGCCATGGCGGCGCTGCTTGGCGCGACGATCGAGTCTGCCTCGGCGCTGGCCGACGCTGCCGCAGAAGGTCAGGTCTGCACCGTCGCCAACGACAACGACACCGCGCAGGTCGTCATCTCAGGCCATGCCGCCGCGATCGAACGGGCAATCGCCACGGTCAAGGATTTCGGGATCAAGCGCGGCGTGCCGCTGCCCGTGTCCGCGCCGTTTCACTGTTCGCTGATGCAGCCAGCGGCCGATGCCATGGCAAAGGCGCTGGAGAGGACTCCGCCGGGGGCTCTGCGGGTACCGCTGTTCGCCAATGTTACTGCCGCGATGGTTTCAGACCCTGACGAGGTGCGCCGTCTTCTCGTCGAGCAGGTGACGGGCCGCGTGCGCTGGCGCGAGAGCGCGATTGCCATGGCCGGCGCGGGTGTGCACCACTTCGTCGAACTGGGCGGCAAGGTCGTCGCACCGATGATCAAGCGCAGCGCGGGCGATGTCGATACGGCGAGTGTTGTAACGATGGAAGACATCGAAACTCTCATCAAGGGATTGTAAGCAGATGGAACCGCGAATGTTCGACCTTTCCGGCATGAACGCCCTCGTCACCGGAGCGAGTGGCGGGATCGGTTCCGCGATTGCCCGTGCGCTCGCATCGCAGGGGGCGCGCGTGGCCGTATCCGGCTCCAACGCCGAGAAACTGCGCATTTTCCGCGACGAGCTTGATGAACATACCCCGCAGCACCTGCAACAGGTCGATCACGTAGCCATCGCTTGCGACCTTTCGAAGGGCGAGGAGGTGGAAAAACTGATCCCGGCCGCGCTTGATACGCTCGGCAGTCTCGATGTTCTGGTCAACAATGCCGGGATTACCCGCGACAACCTTGCCATGCGGATGAAGGACGAGGAGTGGGACGCGGTGATCCGCATCAACCTCGAAGCCGCTTTCCGGCTGATGCGCGCTGCAACCAAGCCGATGATGAAGGCCCGTTTCGGCCGGATCATCACCATTACCTCAGTGGTCGGGGCCACCGGCAATCCGGGCCAAATGAACTATGCGGCCGCCAAGGGCGGGCTCACCGCCATGTCAAAGAGCCTTGCGCAGGAGATCGCCAGCCGCGGAATCACGGTCAACTGCGTCGCCCCCGGCTTCATCCGTACGGCGATGACCGAAGTGCTGGGCGACGATCAGAAGGCGGCGCTCAATGCGCGCATTCCGATGGGGCGCATGGGCGAGGGCGAAGACATCGGCGCGGCCGTTGCCTATCTCGCCAGCCGCGAGGCAGGCTATGTCACCGGCCAGACGCTGCACGTCAACGGCGGCATGGCGATGATGTCTTGAGGAACCGGGGCAGCCTCCAACTTCAAACGGCGCGAATCGGGCGAATTATCCCCAGAATCTCCTCGTTCCACAGACGTTCGCCTTGCCGCAGTCCAGTCCGTCGCTAAGGAGAATGGTCCAGGCTTTCGACAAGGAACGATTCCGAGCCGAGAAGGGGGACGAAGACACGTCATGAAGGCTACTATCGAGCGTGCGACCCTGCTGCGGTGCCTCTCTCACGTCCAGTCCGTCGTCGAGCGCCGCAACACCATTCCTATCCTCTCCAACGTGCTGATCGAGGCTGCGGCGGACGGCACCCTTCGCATCATGGCGACCGATCTCGACCTGCAGGTGGTCGAACGGCTGAGCGCGGTATCCGTCGAAGCCGCCGGCGCGATCACGGTTTCGGCGCACCTCTTGTTCGACATTGCCCGCAAGTTGCCAGAGGGCAGCCAGGTCAGCCTGGATGCCGCCGAGAACCGCATGGTCGTCAAGGCCGGGCGCAGCCGCTTCACCCTGCCGACCTTGCCGCGCGACGATTTTCCCGTGATCGTCGAGGGTGAACTGCCGACCAGTTTCGAAATTCCGGCGGCGACGCTCGGCCAGCTGATCGACCGCACGCGCTTTGCCATTTCGACCGAGGAAACGCGCTATTACCTCAACGGCATTTTCCTCCACGTCAGCGACGACGAACTGAAAGCCGCGGCGACCGACGGGCACCGGCTCGCCCGCTACACGATCAAGCGGCCCGATGGCGCCGAAGGCATGCCGGACGTGATTGTCCCGCGCAAATGCGTCGCCGAACTGCGCAAGCTGCTCGAAGAAGCGCTCGACAAGAACGTCGAGGTCGATCTTTCCGCATCCAAGATCCGTTTCACGCTGGGCGGCGAGAACGGCGTGGTGCTGACCAGCAAGCTGATCGACGGCACGTTCCCCGATTACACCCGCGTCATTCCGACCGGCAACGACAAGCTCCTCAGGCTCGATCCCAAGAGCTTCTTCGAGGGCGTTGACCGCGTTGCGACGATCGCCACCGAAAAGACCCGCGCGGTCAAAATGGCAGTCGAGGGTGACAAGGTGACGCTGTCGGTCACTTCACCCGACAACGGCAACGCTGCCGAAGAAATCGCCGCGGAATATTCCTCCGAAGGGATCGAAATCGGCTTCAACGCCAATTACCTCAAGGACATCCTCGGCCAGATCGAGGGCGATACCGTGGAAATCCACCTTGCCGACGCCGGCGCGCCGACGCTGATCCGCCAGAACGAAGGCAGCCCCTCGCTCTATGTGCTGATGCCGATGCGGGTGTGACGGGCGCTGCCGCCCAAACGATGAAAGCCATGACCGTGCGCGCGCCGGGCGGTCTGGGCAATCTGGAGCTAGTCGAGCGCCCGGTCCCGCAGCCCGGCCCCGGCGAAGTGCTTATCCGGGTGCGGGCAAGCTCGCTCAACTATCACGATTACGTCGTCGCTGCCGGGATCATGCCTGTGGCGGACGGCGTCGTGGCCATGTCAGATGCGGCGGGAGAGATCGCGGCGCTCGGCGAAGGTGTCAGCCAATTCGCGCCGGGCGACCGGGTGATGTCGCTGTTCTATCCAAACTGGCAAGCCGGCGCGCCGGACAATGACTACAACAAGTTCAAGCCGGGCGAGAACTGTGACGGTTACGGCGCGGAATATGTCGCCGTGCCGGCAAGCTGGGTCACCCGCATGCCTGCCGGATACGACTTCTGCGAAGCCGCGTCGCTGACCTGTGCAGGGCTCACCGCGTGGGCGGGCGTGGTGCGCGACGGCAACATCGATGCGGGCAGCACGGTGCTGGTCCAGGGCACCGGCGGCGTGTCGATATTCGCGCTGCAATTCGCCAAGGCGCTTGGCGCCCGCGTGATCGCGACATCCTCATCGGACGGAAAAATCGAGAAGCTGAAACAGCTTGGTGCCGATCACTGCATCAATTATCGCCAGGTCTCCGATTGGGGCAGGGCGGCGCGCGAGATCACCGGCGGGCGCGGCGTTGATCTTGTGATCGAAGTTGGCGGCGGAGGCACTTTCGCGCAATCGGTCGAGGCCTGCCGGACCGGCGGGAGAATCTCGCTGATCGGCATCCTGGGCGGCATGGGCGGCGATGTTCCGCTTGCCAAGGTGTTCGTAAAGCAGATCACCGTGTTCGGGCTGGCGGTCGGCAGCCGCGAGAACCAGATCGCGATGATCGAGCAAATCGAGCGCGACGGCATCCGTCCGGTGATCGACCGCACGTTCCCGCTGGCCGGGCTGGCCGATGCGTATCGGCATCAGGAAAGTGGACGGCATTTCGGGAAAATCTGCATCGAGATCTGAACGGGCGCGAAGGGGAGATTGCACGCCGTGAATGACCAGACGGGCCAATGCCTCACCATCACGATCGCCGACCGCGTCGCCTTGGTGACGATCCTACATCCGCCGATGAACCTGCTCGACGCTGCGATGATTGCCGAGATCTCTCGCGCAGCGATCGATCTGGGCGAGGATCCCGATGTTGGTGCGGTGGTATTCCAAAGCGGCGATCCTGAATTCTTCATCGCCCATGCCGATATCAATCTGGTGCTGGGGCCTTCGGCGGGGCGCTCGGGCCCATCGCCGTTCCAGCACGCGCTCAGCCTGTTTCGCTCGATGTCCAAGCCGACCATCGGCAAGATCGACGGCATCGCGCGCGGGGGCGGGCTTGAGTTTCTTGCTGCGCTCGACATGCGGTTCTGCTCGCTGGAAAACACGCGGCTTTCTCAGCCCGAGGTGCCGCTCGGGATCATTCCGGCAGGTGGCGGGTCAAGCCGCTGGCCGCGCCTGATCGGCTATCCCCGCGCGGCGGAACTGCTGCTGTCGGGCATGGACATCGACGGTGCGACCGCTGAGAAATACGGCATGGTCAATTGCGCCATGCCCGCCGCCGAGCTCGATGCGTTCGTCGATGGCCTGGCCCGCCGCATTGCCAGCTTCCCGCCGCACGCAGTAGGTCTGACCAAGCACGTCGCAGGGCACGAAGGCACGCTCGAACAAGCTCTCGAAATCGAGGCCAGCGCCTATCTACAGGCAGCGCGCGATCCGTCCGCGATCGGGATCATGCGCCGCTACATGGACATGGGCGGACAGACCCGGGACCACGAGACGGGCCCCGATCCGTTCGGCGCGCTTGGCGGCGGTCCGGCTTAGGCCTTTCCGGCCGCCGACATCATCGCTTCCATTGTCACGAACTTCTCGCGCGGTGCGTCTTCGCGGGCGCGCGCGACTTCGGCCTTGTCGATTTCCTGCCAATGGTGGAATTCGACAAAATCGATGGCGCGTTCGGCGGCGAGCGCCGCGAACCCGTCAAATCCAGCCTTGCCTGCGCCTTCGCCGATGTCTGCAGCGACCTTTTCGACAATCGCGAAGCCATCGGGCCGGTTGGTGCCGATTGTCCCGGAAGGGCCGCGCCGCGCCCAGCCGACGCAGTAGAGCCCCTCGCTGATCCGGCCCTCATCGTTGGCGAAGATGCCGCCCTTGTCGTCGAAGGGAACACCCGCCACGGGTGAGGTGCGATAGCCGATGCAGCCCACGACGATATCGGCCGGAATCTTGTAAGTCTCGCCGGTGCCAACCGCGCGCCCGCCTTCAAGCTTGGTGCGCTCTACTTCCACCGCCTCGACCTTGCCGTCGCCAAGGAACGCAATAGGCGACGCGAAGAAATCGAATTCGACACGCCGGGGCTTGGCGGCGCGGTCTGCGTCCGAAAGCGCTGCAAATGCGCGCAGGTGCGTGACCGATTTGCGCTGACCCGGTTCAAGCGCGGCGTCGTCGGACTCGGGCGGAAGGTCCGCGGGTTCGACCACGGGGCTCGCCTGTTCGAGGTGGCCAAGTTCGCCCAGTTCCTTGGGGGTCATCGCTATTTCGTGCGGTCCGCGGCGCACGACGAAGACGATCCGCTCGATCCCCGAGGCATCCAGCAGGTCGAGCGCATGGTTGACGATGTCGCTGCCGCCGAATTCCGCGCGGGTCTTGGCCATGATCCGCGCGACGTCGAGCGCGACGTTGCCCGCGCCGATCACGACTGCGGTCTTGCCCGAAAGGTCGGGGTTGAGGTTCGCGAAGTGCGGGTGGCCGTTGTACCAGCCGACGAAGGCGGCGCTGCCATAGACGTTGGCCAGCTCCTCACCGGGGAGACCCAATTCGCGGTCATTCGGCGCGCCGGTGGCGAAGATCACCGCATCATAAAGGCCGCGCAGTTCCTCGACCGAAATGTCGGTTCCGACCATGACATTGCCGACGAAGCGGACGTTGTCGCTCAGCGAAGTCGCCTCGTAGCGGCGCGAGACCCCCTTGATCGACTGATGATCGGGCGCGACCCCCGTGCGGATGAGGCCGTAAGGCACGGGCAGGAAATCATAAATATCGACCTCGACGCCGTCGCCCCACTGCTTCTGAGCCGCTTCCGCCGTGTAATATCCCGCCGGCCCTGACCCGACGACCGCAATTTGCCTCACGCGCATAGTCTCCCGTCTGCTTTGGCTGGTCTCTTGCCGGGATTTGAAAGCTTGGCAACCGTCTATCGGCAGGCGGGGTTGCTTGTCCCCACGTCGATAACACCCGCG
This sequence comes from Sphingomonadaceae bacterium, assembly GCA_947477745.1. GTDB lineage: Bacteria > Pseudomonadota > Alphaproteobacteria > Sphingomonadales > Sphingomonadaceae > Novosphingobium. Next base: position 165,743 of record CANJUF010000003.1, read on the forward strand.
CCGAGTGATCAGTCGCCGGAATTGGCCTGCAAGCGCGGAATACTTAACGGAATTTCAAGCGAAACCGGGCAAGACGAGCAGTATGAATGCAAGTGGTGTCCGCGCTGCGACCAAGGGGCCGCCTTCCTCTCGGGGAGATGATGACGCGCGTCCTTCGCATGCGGGCATGGCCGAAGATGCTCCGGCGCGCTCCGGAGAAGACCGGCGCAGAAATTCAGGCAAGGCTCGCATCGCGCCGAAAGGTGAGGCGAGCGCACATGGCCGGTCCGACGCTGATGTCACCAGTTCGCTGATTGGCAACGATTTTGTCTACACGGCGCCGGTATTCCTGGCGGCAGCCGTGGCCACCTGGCTGCTGACCGGTTTCAATCCATCGCCGCTTGTCTGCGGCCTGATGGCGACCTCGATCGGTCTGATCGCCCTGTCGCGCAAGCTGTTGTTCCTCGAGCGGAAATTGGCCAGTACCTTGGGCCGCAAGCTGGTGGTTCTGAACCTCGTGGTCGGGACTCCGATGTTCATATATGCGCTCGGCTTGTCGATCTGGACTCACGGCTTGCCGGTTCATGCGGTGGTGATCGCGGCCTGCGCCTGCCTGATCGCGAACATGGTGTCGATCGCGTCGCTGCACGGACGTCTGCCCGGTATGGTCGTGGCGATGACCGGCATGGCTGCTGGCGGCGTGATAATTCCCGCGCCGACGCTGGCAGCGATGATACTTGTCCTTTCGGTCATCGGCGAAGCCGTGCTCGGCAATGCCTATCTCAGGCGAGTTCGCGAAGCCGAGCATATAAGAAACGCCGAACATCGCCGGCAGATGCGCGCAGAATCGCTGCTCAGCGAATTTGAACAGTCGGGGCAGGGCTGGTTCTGGGAAACCGACCGGCGCGGCAACATTACCTATGTCTCGGTGCGAATTGCCAGCCTGCTCGGCGTTTCGGCCCGCGGCCTCGTTGGCAAGCCTTTCACCAGCCTGTTCCTGCTCGATGATGATATGGACAAGGAAAGCGGCAGAACGCTGCAGTTCCACCTTTCAACCCGGTCGAGCTTTTCCGAACTTCAAGTGCTTGCCGCGACCAAGGAAGAAGAAGAGCGCTGGTGGTCGATCACCGGCCGGCCTGTGCTCGACGGCTTCAACAATTTCCTGGGCTTTCGCGGTTCCGGCGCGGACCTGACCGACCGCAAGCGTTCCGAAGACCACGTCACCCAGCTTGCGCGGTTCGATTCGCTCACCAAGCTCGCCAACCGCTTCCAGATGGCCGAATGGCTCGAGAAGATCCTGAGCGCCGTGCAGGTGGAGCGGCGCGCCTGCGCGGTGTTCCTGCTCGATCTCGACCGTTTCAAGCAGGTCAACGATACAATGGGCCACCCGGCAGGTGACGCGCTGCTGCGCCAGGTTGCCGACCGGCTGCGTTCCGCGGTCAACGGATCGGGCAATGTCGGCCGGCTCGGCGGCGACGAGTTTCAGGTGATCCTGCCGGGAAGGCACAAGAAGGACGAACTCGAGCACCTTGCGCACCGCATCATCGAAACCCTGTCGCAGCCCTATTCGATCGACGGCGCGCGCGTCACCATTGGAGCGTCGATCGGCATTTCGCTTTGTCCGGAAAACGGCACGAGCTCCGAGGAGCTGATCCGAAACGCCGACTTGGCGCTCTATGCCGCCAAGGATGGCGGGCGCGGCCGCTATCACTTCTATGCCGACGACCTGCACAGCGAAGCAAAGGAGCGCCGCCAGCTTGAGCAGGACCTGCGCGATGCGATGATCGGCGGCGACCTGGAGCTTCATTATCAGCCGGTGGTTTCGACCACGACCGAGAAGATCACAGGCTTCGAGGCGCTGCTGCGCTGGAACCATCCGGTGCATGGCTATCTTTCGCCGGCGCGGTTCATCCCGGTTGCCGAGGAATCGGGGCTGGTCACGCAAATCGGCGAATGGGCCTTGCGCGCGGCCTGCAACCAGCTTGCACAGTGGCCGGACAGCGTGCGGATCGCGGTCAACGTCTCGCCGCTGCAGTTTGCAAGCCCGAGCCTGCCCGCGATCATCACCAATGCGATTGCCAGTGCGCAGATCGATCCTGCCCGGCTCGAGCTGGAAATCACCGAAGGCGTTTTCCTTAACGACGATTCTGCGACCGATGCGATGTTTGCCGCGCTCAAAGGGATCGGCGTGCGGCTCGCGCTTGACGATTTCGGTACCGGCTATTCCTCGCTCGGCTACCTGAAGAAAGCGCCGTTCGACAAGATCAAGATCGACCAGTCGTTCGTGCGCGGCGCGACCCTGCAGGGAAGCCGCAACGGCGCAATCATCTCCGCGATCGTCAGCCTCGCCGAAGCGCTCAACATGGAGACGACCGCCGAAGGCGTCGAGACGCTGGACGAGCTAGATCTGATCCGTTCGCTGGGCTGCAGCCACATCCAGGGCTTCATCTACGAACACGCGCTGACCGCCAAGGACGCAAGCGAGCGGCTCGCCACGGGGCTTACCGCGATAGCCAGCGGTCCGCAGTCCGCACGCGCCCCGCGCCAGACCATGCTGCGCAAGGTCCAACTGACACACGGGCCGCACAGCTATCAGGGTACGATCCGCAACATCTCGGTGAGCGGCGCCATGGTCGAGGGGCTCTGGGACGTGCCCAAGGATACCGTCTTCGACCTGCACTTCACGCGCGACTACGTCGTGAAAGTGACCTCGCGGTGGTCGCGGGAAGACCGCATGGGGGTCGAGTTCGAACGTCCCCTCGCGCTCGACAGCGAGGGCAGGGTAATCATCGCCCTGCCGCGCAGGGGAGGAGAGGGAAGCGAACGCAGCATCCTGCGCAAGGCAGGGTGACAGCGAGGTTCCCATATCGAGCATGAAGCTTTAAGGGCGCGGCATGACAGACCTCGCCCTGATCCGCAACTTCTCGATCATCGCCCACATCGACCACGGCAAGTCCACGCTGGCCGACCGCCTGATCCAGTTCACCGGTGGCCTCTCCGACCGTGAAATGTCCGAGCAAGTCCTTGATAACATGGACATCGAGAAAGAGCGCGGCATCACCATCAAGGCGCAGACCGTGCGCCTCACCTACACCGCGAAGGACGGCAAGACCTACGAACTCAACCTCATGGACACGCCCGGCCATGTCGACTTCGCTTACGAGGTCTCGCGCTCCCTCGCCGCCTGCGAGGGCGCGCTGCTGGTCGTCGACGCCGCACAGGGGGTCGAGGCGCAGACCCTCGCCAACGTCTACCAGTCGATCGAGCACGACCACGAGATCGTCCCGATCATCAACAAGATCGACCTGCCCGCCGCCGAGCCCGAAAAGGTCCGCGCCGAGATCGAGGACATCATCGGCATCGACGCCTCCAACGCGGTCCTCACCAGCGCCAAGTCCGGCATCGGCATCGAGGACGTGCTCGAAGCCGTGGTCACCCGCATCCCGCCGCCCACGGGCGACCGCAATGCGCCGCTGAAAGCCCTGCTGGTCGATTCGTGGTACGATCCCTATCTCGGCGTGGTCATCCTCGTGCGGGTTATCGACGGGGTGATCCGCAAGGGCCTCGGCGTCAAATTCATGCAGGGCGGCACCGAGCACCTGGTCGACCGGGTGGGCTGCATGCGCCCCAAGATCGACCAGCTCGACGAGATCGCCGCTGGCGAGATCGGCTTCATCACCGCGCAGATCAAGGAAGTCGAGCAGGCCAAGGTCGGCGACACCATCACCACCGTCAAGAACGGCGCCACGCAGGCGCTCGAAGGCTACAAGGAAGTGCAGCCGGTGGTGTTCTGCGGGATGTTCCCGGTCGACGCCGCCGACTTCGACAAGTTGCGCGATTCGATCGGCAAGCTGCGGCTAAACGACGCCAGCTTCTCCTACGAGATGGAGACCAGCGCCGCGCTCGGCATGGGCTATCGCTGCGGCTTCCTCGGCCTGCTGCACCTCGAGATCATCCAGGAGCGGCTCAGCCGCGAATACGATCTCGACCTGATCACCACCGCGCCTTCGGTAGTCTACCGGCTGCAGCTATCCGCTTCGCGCACTGACGAGGCGCGCGAGATGTACCTGCACAACCCGGCCGACTACCCCGACCAGAACCGCATCGCCAGTATCGAGGAGCCGTGGATCAAGGCGGTGATCTATACGCCCGACGAGTATCTCGGGCCGATCCTCAAGCTGTGCCAGGATAGGCGCGGCATCCAGCGCGAGCTGACCTATGTCGGCGGGCGCGCGCAGATCACTTACGAGCTGCCGCTCAACGAAGTGGTGTTCGATTTCTACGACCGGCTCAAATCGATCAGCCGCGGCTATGCCAGCTTCGATTACGAGCAGATCGGCCTGCGCGAGGGCGATCTCGTCAAGATGAACATCCTCGTCAACAACGAGCCGGTCGATGCGCTCTCGCTGATCGTCCACCGCGGCGTCGCCGAGGCGAGGGGGCGCGGCATGTGCGAGCGGCTGAAGGACCTGATCCCGCGCCACCTGTTCAAGATCCCGATTCAAGCCGCGATCGGCGGCAAGGTGATCGCGCGCGAAACCATCGCCGCGCTGCGCAAGGACGTGACGGCCAAGTGCTATGGCGGCGACATCAGCCGCAAGAAAAAGCTGTTGGAAAAGCAGAAAAAGGGCAAGGCGCGGATGCGGGAATACGGCAACGTGTCGATCCCGCAAGAGGCGTTTATCGCGGCATTGCGGATGGGGGAGGAGTGACTGCAGGCCCCTCTACCGTCATCCCGGACTTGATCCGGGATCCAGCTACTCTCTACCGTGAAGCCAGCGATCATTCCGGCCGGGGGTGGGCGAGCCTGTAGCGAGCCGAGCTTAGCCTGTCATCGCGCAGGGGAGGACCACGAAGCGCATGGAGCGTTTTCGCACGAAAACGCGGAACGGCGAGTGGCGGCACTTATCCCATGAGTTAAAAAAAGTCCGAATTGCAGATTGAGCGAACTAACGCCATTGTAGCCGCGAAGCCCGATGAACTGAGTGCGTCGAAATCATGGCGAGTAGACCATACCAACCTTGGAATGTCCGCCGTCAGGACCAATGGCACAGATTTGAGGTTGTGATTTAAGGAGGGTTGGGGCTTCGTCGCAGTGACGAAGGA